>CAYVFC010000104.1:0-29282 GCA_964450715.1 uncultured Sandaracinaceae bacterium
AACGAGATGTGTAGAATCATCAGGGCTTGCCCGCTCCCGCTCGGGCTTGCCCGCTGCCGTTCGGGCTTGCGCCCTGCCGCTGCTCCGAGATCTCTCGCTTCGCTTCGAGATGAAAATCGGCGCCTATAGAGCGCCCATTTTCACCTCAACTCGAAGACCTTTTCTCCGAACAGCTGCTCCAGGCTGAAGATCATGGCCGCACTGGGGTCGACCAGCAGCTCGCGAGCGCCTAGCGTGACCGACCAGTGGTCGGACGAGGAGCGGAGCTCGATGGTGACCGGGCAGCTTCCCGGATGCGCCTCCAGCACCCGCCGCAGCGCGGTCAGCCGTTCGCTGTTCACCGCTTCCACGCGCAGGGTTACGCGTACCGACCGGGTGCGCTCGCGCAGCGCTTCCATCAGCGGGCAGAGGTCGTCCAGCAACAGCTTGGCGCTGGCCGGCGTCTCTCCGCCATTGCCGTAGTCCTCGGGCGGCCCCGCTCCGAAGCCCTCGCGTTCGCGCTCGAACTTCACCGCGCCGGTAGCGAGCACCGGCGTATCGCTTTCGACGATCTGCCTGATGCGCTCGCGCAGCTTTTCCAGCTTCTCGGGGCGGACGAGCACCTCCAGCCTCCCTCCCGGATCATCTAGCGCAAAAAAGGCCATGCGGTCGTTGTTGCGAGTGGTGCGCTCCCGGTACTCCTCGATCACGCCGGCGACGCAGGCCCGGGTGTTCTCCTTGAGCTTCCTCACGTTCTCGGTGTTGGCATCGCAGAAGCGCGCGCTCTCGGCCCGGTAGTCGTCCAGCGGGTGGCCCGATATGTAAAAGCCGAGGGTGTTTTTCTCGCGCCGCAGCTGTTCGTGCCGGCTCCAGGTCTCCTTCGGGCGCGGGAAGAAAGAGGCCGAGGCCGGCCGGTTGGTGTCCGCGGCCGGGGCGGTCAGCATGTCGAACATGTCCGTCTGCCCGGTGCTGCGCGACTGCGACATCCTGCGGCCCTGTTCCACCGCCGCCTCCACCGCCGCCCAGGCCCGATCCCGCCCGATGCCGGTGGGTTGATGCATGCCGTCCATGGCCCCGCACTGCACCAGCGCCTCGATCACCGACTTGTTGACCCGCCGCAGATCCACGCGCGAGGTGAAATCGAATAGATCGGTAAAAGGCTGCTTGTTCGGATCCTCCTCCCCGGGCAGCGCCGCCGCGCCGCCTGAACGCGCCTCGAAGATGGCCTCCAGCGCCGCCGCTCCCACCCCCTTGACCGCCCCCAGCCCGAAGCGGATCTTGGGGTTCATGGAGTCGCGCACCCGGCCGCCCATGGCCACCGGCTGGTCCGGCCGCGCGGCGGCGCCGCGTCGCGGACCGTGATCGTATACCACGGTGAAATCAACCTCGCTCTCGTTGACGTCGGGCGGCAGCACGGTCACCCCCAGCGCCCGCGCCTCGGCCATGGTACGCACTACCTTATCGATCTTGTCCTTGTCCGCGGTCAGCGTCGAGCAGAGGAACTCGACCGGGTAGTGGGCCTTGAGGTAGGCGCACTGGTAGGCGATTAGCGCGTAGGCGGCCGAATGCGACTTGTTGAAGCCGTACATGGCGAACTTGTCCATCAGGTCGAAGACCCGCTGCGCATCCTCGGCCGCGTGGCCCTTGCCGATGGCGCCGTTGACGAAGGCCACCTTCTGCCGGGCCATCTCGGTGGGGTTCTTCTTGCCCATGGCGCGGCGCAGCAGATCGGCCGAGCCCAGGGAGAAACCGGCCATCTCCTGAGCCGCCTGCATGACCTGCTCCTGGTAGACCATGACGCCGAAGGTTTCCTTGAGGATGCCCTCCAGCGAGGGGTGCGGGTACTTGACGACCGCCCGTCCCCGCTTGCCGGCCACGAAGTCCTCGATCATGCCCGAGCCCAGCGGGCCGGGCCGGTACAGCGCCACCAGCGCCACGATGTCCTCGAAGCAGTCGGGCTTGAGCTGCTTCATCAGGCTCTGCATCCCGCTCGATTCCAGCTGGAAGACGTTAGTGGTCTCGCCCGATTGCAGCAGCGCGTAGGTGGCCTTGTCGTCGAGCCGGATCCGGTCGAGACCGAGCGGTTCCTCGGCCCGGTCCGGCCGGCGGTTGATCAGGCGCACGGCGATATCGAGCACCGTCAGCGTTTTCAGGCCTAGAAAGTCGAACTTGACCAGCCCGGCCGCTTCCACGTCGTCCTTGGGGTACTGGGTGACGTACAGACCCGGCTCCGGGCAGAAGACCGGTACGTGGTCCCAGAGGTCGCCGTCGCTGATCACCACCCCCGCGGCGTGCATGCCCGCGTGGCGCGTCAGATCCTCCAGGCTTATGGCGGTGTCGAGAAGATCCCGGACCTGCTCGTTCTCATCGTATAGGGACTTTAAACGAGGCTCCTTCACCAGCGCCTCGGCCACCGGAACGCTCTTGCCCTGTACCGGCTCCGGAACCAGCGCGGCGATGCGGCCCGCCTCGGCGGGCGCCATGCCCATCACCCGCCCCGCGTCGCGCACCACGCTGCGGCTCTTCAGCAGGTGGAAGGTGGCGATCTGTCCCACGCTGGTGTTGCCGTACTTGTTGCGCACGTAACGGATGACCTCGTCGCGCCGTTCCATGCAGAAGTCCAGATCGAAGTCGGGCATGGAGACGCGCTCCGGGTTGAGGAAGCGCTCGAAGAGCAATCCGTAGGGGATGGGATCCAGGTCGGTGATCCGCATGGTATAGGCGACCAGCGAGCCGGCGCCCGAGCCCCGCCCCGGCCCCACCGGGATGCCCCGCTTGCGGGCCCAGTTGATGAAGTCCTGCACGATCAGGTAGTAGCCCTCGTACCCCATGCTGCAGATCACGTCGCACTCCATCTGCAACCGATCCCGGTAAAGGTCGATATCCGCCTTCTTGCCAGAGGCCACGAACTCGTTGAAGCGCTCCTGCAGCCCCTGCTCGGCCAGCTCGCGGAAGTAGCTCTTGTCGTCCATGCCCTCGGGCACGGGGAAGCGCGGCAGCGCGGGTTTTTCCGCCAGCGGCGTGGCCATGCCGGCGCACCGTTCGGCCACCTCCATCGTCCGCGACAGCAGCCGGCTCTTGCGCCCGAAAACCGATCGCATCTCGCTCGGGCTCTTGAAGTACATCTCGGAGGAACCGTGATGGCTCTGCTCCATTTCCCGCAGGGTGCAACCCTCCGCGATGCAATGCAGCACCGTCTGTGCGTAGGCGTGCCGGCGCTCCAGGAAGTGCACGTCGTTACTGGCCAACAGCGGCAGCTCCATATCGTCCGCCAGAGCGATCAGGATCTGGTTCAGGGCCTTTTGCTCGTCGAAACCGTGGTCCTGGATCTCCACGTAGAAGGCGCCCGGCTCCAGGCAGTCGCGCAGCTTGCCCAGCGCCTCGCGCCCGGCCTGTTCGCCCAGTTGCAGGATCTGCTGCGCCGCGTAGCCCCCCAGGCAGGCGCTCAGGCCGACCAGACCCCGGCGGTGCTCGGACAGCAGCGCGAAATCGATGCGCGGACGCTCCCCGGACATGCCCTCCACCCAGCCCAGGCTGACCAGCCGGACCAGGTTGCGCAAGCCCTCCTGGCTGGCGGCCAGCAGCACCAGGTGATGCGCCTCGCGCCGGGACGGATCGGTGCGATCCGCACAGATGTTTACCTCGCTGCCCAGGATGGGCTTGACGCCCGCCTTGTCACACGCCTTGTAGAACCGCGCGGCGCCGAACATGTTGTGATGGTCGGTCAACGCAACGGCCGGCATTCGGAAACGCTTGGCGCGCTCTACCAGATCGGGGATGCGCAGGGCGCTGTCCAGCATGGAGTACTGCGAGTGGACGTGCAGGTGTACGAACTCGGCGTCGGATGCCATGGCCGCCTAGAACTGGTACCAGAGCCCGGGGCTCGCCGCCAGACCCGCGGGCCCGTTGCGCCGCTCTTCCGCCGCTGCCTTTTCAGCCGGCCGAGGCCCGCTTCTGCCGTTTTTCCCCGGCCCGCAGCATTTCCCAGAGCCGGGGCGTCGGGTAGCGCTCCAGCCGCGTGCGATACCCCTGATCCTTGGTCCGGTTCTCCTGTCCGAGCAGCGCGTCTATCAGCTCGGTGCGCGAGCCGAAGCGCTCCTTTACCTGCCTGAGCAGATCGTGCAGGTGCAGCAGCTTACGGTTGGAGACCATCTCCAGGCCTTTTTCCTCGTTCAGGCGCTCGATCCAGAGCTCGCCCGCGCCGAGCTCGCGGACCGCCTTGACCAGGCTCTCCTTGTCGTTGAAACGCTCTTTCACTTCCTGTAGCGGCGATCTCTTCATGACGACCTCTGGCGCGACGAAACCGGTATGCAGGATGGACGGAACCGGTATGCAGGATGCGGTGCAGGATGGACGGAACCGGTATGCAGGATGCGGTCCCTAGCACGAGCGACCGCGGCTGCCAAGTCGATAACAGGCGGGTGAGCCGGACCGACTACCAGGGCTGGAACAGGGCCGCTACCAACCCGTCGCCGAAAAAGAGGTATTCGGCCGCGCTCAGGGCCAGGAAGGGGCCGAAGGGCACCTTGAGGTGGCCGAAGTAGCGGGGCAGCGGCTCTAGCCGTCCGTCCGGTCTCTGCCCGTACTCGTCCGATGTCCGCGCTGCCTCTTCGCCCTGCCCGGCGAGCGCCTCGGCTGCTCCGGCCCTCTCCGCCCCCTCGGTCGCGTCCGGATTGCCGTTTGGTTCCCCCTCCTCTTCTGGCTCGGCCTCGGGGTCGGTGGCCAGCTCTTTTCCCAGGATCTTGGCGATCACGACCACCAACATGCCCTGGGAGGCGCCGGCCAGCAGGCTGAAAAGCGCGCCCTGCCATCCCACGAACGCCCCGATCATGAGCATCAGCTTGGAGTCCCCCTCTCCCATTCCCCGCCGGCCGGTGAGCCGCTCGTAGGTCCAGACGAACGGCAACTGTACCAGCAGGTACCCGCAGCCCGCTCCCAGAACCATGGAATCGACCGCCTCCGGCGCGCGCAGGGTGGCCGTGGCCAGGCCCAGGGCGGCGACCGGCAGCGAGACCTCTTCGGGGATCTCCATGAAATCCAGGTCGACGAACGAGGCGACGAGCAGGCCTCCGACAAAGACAAAGTAGCTCAGGGCGATCATCAGCGCTTCCATCAGCCCCGTTTCCGGTGGAGCGCCGATGAGATAGCGCTCGGCGACTCCGAGACAGAGCAGGGCGCCCGTCGCCTCGATCAGGGGATAGCGGGGCGAGAGCCTGGCCCCGCAGCAGGCTGTCTTCCCGCGCAGCATGAAGTAGCTGACGACCGGTATGTTGAGGCGGGCCGGGATGGGGCGCTCGCAGGCCGGGCAGAAGCTCGCCGGCGTCACCACGGACAGCTCGCGCGGCCAGCGGTAGATGGCCACGTTGAAGAAGCTCCCCCAGGCCGCTCCGAATACCAGGGCGAAGACCCGGACGAACCAGGGGGCGAGCGGTTCCTGTAGAAACTCAGCCACGACTAGAGAGCCTAACCGGGTCCGGCCGGAGAGGCGAATTAGAGCAGGGAACGAAATATGCGACCCGTACGCCCGTGTGTTATAGTGCTACCAGACGCGCCGGCCCAGGTCGGCCGCGTAGCGGTAGAGCGGGAGCGAGGACGGTTCGCAGGAGCGCTCGACCGAACGAGGAAAGTGCCTTCTAGGAGCGGCAATCAACAGACCGGAAAGGTGGCGGCTGCCAAACGCGGGCGCGCGGTCCGAAGGCGCCCGGCCGAGCAGAGCTCGAAGGACCTGGCCCTGGCCATCGCCGAAATCGGCCTGGACAAGAAGGCGCTCAACGTCGAGATCATAGACGTGCGCAATAAGTCCGATTACGCGGATTTCGTCGTGGTGATGAGCGGCCGCAGCGACCGCCAGGTGGGAGCCCTGGCCGACCACCTGTTGGGGCAGGTGGGGCGGGAGCATGGTACCCGCTGCCTGGGCGTGGAGGGGCTGCCGCACGGGCTCTGGGTGTTGATGGACTACGGGGACGTGGTCGTGCACATCTTCCACGAGGATACGCGCGGCTACTACGATCTGGAGTCGCTCTGGATCGACGCGGCGCGCGTCACGGTCGACTGAAGGCTAGGCGCGGTGCGAATCACCATCGTCGCTGTCGGCAAGGTCAAGCAGCCCGGCCTGAGGGCGGAGATCGACGAGTACCTGAAGCGGATCCGCAGGTACGCGCGCTGCGACGAGGTCGAGCTCCGGGACGGCCCTGCCGCCGAGGTCGCCGCCGGTTTTCGCAAGGCCCTGGGTGACCGCGTACGTTCCGTGGCGCTGGAAGCCGGCGGCGAGAGCTGGGACACGAAACGGTTCGCCGCCTTCATGGGGCGGTGCGAGAACGAGGGGGTGGCAACGGTCGCCTGGCTTATCGGCGGCTCTTACGGCCTGCCGAAACAGGTCTCGACGAGCGCCGACATCCGCCTCTCCCTCTCGCCCCTGACCTTTCCGCACCGCCTGGTACGACTGGTGCTGGTCGAGCAGATTTACAGGGGATTCACTATTCTGCGCGGGGAGCCCTATTCCCACTAACTCGTTTCGTGCCCCTGTGTTTAGATACGAGAGATCTGTTACAGCCTTTCCAGCTTTTCAGCTTCTGCACTGGATCGAGCCGCTTGAGCATCTCATTTCTGAAATAGAATTCGCGCTTTCTTTTCCCGATTGAAATGCCGTTATGTGACAAATCTCAAAAACCAGTTGAAAATCCGTTTTATCGAGTTGGCACGATATTGGCATATACAGTGACAGCGGCGCTCCCTCGAGGTGTCCCCCCCCACGCCTCGGAGCTGCCGCGTTATTCCGGTTGCGGCGGCTCCCTTGAGGTGTCCCCCCCCCACGCCTCGGAGCCGCCGCCCTTTTTTAAATTTTTTCGGGTAGGCGACGATGGCTCACGGAAGGCGCGGGCGTGACCGGGACCTTTCGCTCGATCGCGCCTCGAAAAAAGGCCTAAAATATAGGCAACCGCGAGCGAGAGCGGCCGATAACCGGGGCGTGAGCTACCTGCTTATAGACGGTTTCCTCGGGCTTCTGGCGCCCACATACTGCCCCGGATGCGATCTGCCGCTGCGGCCCGGCGAGTCTGAATTCTGCGAGGCTTGCGCTCCTTTGCTCGAAAAATCGCCGGATGCTCTGCAGCCGCCGGCCGCAGCCGCTGCAATTTTCGTCTACGGCGGTCCATTGGCCGATGCCGTCCGCAGGCTCAAGTACGCCGGCCGAGCTGAGGTCGGCCCGGTGCTCGGAAAGATCCTGGCGCGCGCCGCGCTCCCCTACGCCGGCCGCGTGGACGCGGTCATTCCCATGCCCCTTCACCCGCGCGCCTTGCGCAAGAGGGGGTTCAACCAGTGCATCTATCTCGCCAGGCCCGTGTCGCGATCACTGGCGGTCCGCCTCGATTCCGGCTCGCTGCAGCGGCGGCGCGATACGAGCGAGCAGGCCGGGCTCTCGCGTGCCGGCAGGATTGCAAACGTGAAAGACGCCTTCTGTGCAATCCGGCAGGCCAGACCCGCGCGCATTTTGCTGGTAGATGACGTACGTACCACCGGCGCCACCCTGGCCTCGGCTGCGGATGCGCTCCTGCAATCAGGGGCTTCGCGCGTTTACACCCTGGCCCTGGCCCGCGCCGAGCCTTGAGTCGGCCGAGATGGCGAATGCTTCGTCCGCGCGAAATCGTCCTTACCTCGTTCGTCTGCTATGCTCGTCCCGTTTCCCGTTTCCGCATTGATCTCGCGAGGTGCGCCGATCCACGGCCCTCATTTCGGATCACCGTGACGATTAGAGGGAAGAAGATGCTCGTTATTAATAGAGATGTAAGCGTTCTCGACCCTGATCAAGGAGTGGGACCTTCTCGAGTGGGTCATCGCCTGCGAGTGATCACCCGCGCGCGACCCGGACCTCGCACCCCTCGACCCGGGCGACCGCGCCCGGGGCGACCACATGGGCAAGAGCAAGAAAAAAAAGGCTGAGACACCCGGCGAGCTTCTCGTCTGCACCAACTCCAGGGCTAAGCACCAGTACCAGATCGAGGAGCGGCTGGAAGCCGGCATGGTGCTAAGGGGCTCCGAGGTCAAGAGCCTGCGGGACCGCGCTGCGGATCTCTCCGGCTCCTATGCCGCGGTCAACCGGCGGGAGCTCTATCTATACGAGATGCACATCGCCCCCTACGAGCAGGCTGGGCGCTTCAACCACGAGCCCAAGCGGCCGCGAAAGCTGCTCGTGCACCGCCGGCAGATCGAGCGCCTCACCGGCAGTCTCTCGCAGAAGGGGTACACGCTGGTACCCTTGCGGGTCTATTTCCGGGAGGGCCGCGCCAAGGTAGAGCTGGGTCTGGGCAAGGGGCTCAAGGTGGTCGATTCGCGCGAGAGCATCCGCAGGCGCATCGACCTGGAGGAGGCGCGGCGGGCCATGAAGAGGGTGAAGCAGTGAGCAATGCGAACGAGGTACGGTTCGCGACAGGAGGGGAGGGCGAGGCGCTCGCGCTCGACGGGGACATGCTCCGGCTCGTCTCCTCATTGGCTTTTGCACCCGGTACCCCGCTAGTTTTCGCGGCCGGGTCCGGCGACGAGCAGTTGGAGCTCTCGGGCAAGACCAGGAGCTGCAAGCGCCGCGCAGACGGGCGCTTCGACCTGACGGTCCGGCTAGTCGACCTGCGCCGCGCGCAGCGCGTAGCGTTAAAGCGCTTGCTGGACGCGTAGTCGTAGGGGAGGGGCTTGCCCCCTCCCGTTCGGGCTTCCGGATTACGAGATATCCAGCGCCCCCAGCACGGCGTTCTTGACCTTGTCGTAGTCGTCGGGCAGCTCCACCGGACGGTTGGCCAGCGCGCCCTGCAAGCCCTCCATGCGCCCCTCGTGGTAGCGGACCTTGAAGTCCACGAACTTCAAGCCGCTGGCCGTAGAGATCACCACCACCCGCTGGTTCTGCTTGATCAACTCCTGCTGCCTGAGCTTGATCAGCGCGGCCAGCGCCACGCCGGTATGGGGGCAGGCGAAGGTGCCTGTGCGGTCGGCCGTGGCCGCGGCCTCGGCCAGCTCCTGCTCGGAGGCCTGCATCACCACGCCCTCGAACTTCTTAAGCGTGCGGATGGCCCTGCGAACGGAGACCGGGTTGCCGATGCGGATGGCGCTGGCCTCGGTGGGCGAGGCGGTGATGGGCTCGAACTTGTCCCAGCCCTTCTCGTAGGCCAGGTATAGCGGGTTGGCCGCCTCGGCCTGCGCCACGCAGATGCGCGGCCGGGTGTCGATGATGCCGAGGTCGCACATCATGTTGAAGCCCGAGCCCAACGCGGAGACGTTGCCCAGGTTGCCGCCGGGGATGATGATCCAGTCTGGCACCTCCCAGTCGAACTGCTGCACGATCTCCAGGCCCACCGTCTTCTGCCCCTCCAGGCGTAGCGAGTTCATGCTGTTGGCCAGGTAGATGCCCGGCTCCAGCGCCAGCCGCTGCACGATGGCCATGCAGCCGTCGAAATCGGTGTCCAGGGCGCAGACCAGCGCGTTGTTGGCCAGCGGCTGCACCAGCTGGGCCGTGCTGACCTTGCCGCGCGGGAGCAGCACCGCGCAGCGGATCCCGGCCGCCGCGCAGTAGGCCGCCAGCGCGGCCGAGGTGTCGCCGGTCGAGGCGCAGACCACGGTCTTAATCGGCTTGCCGTGCTTGATCATCTGCCGCACCACGCTGACCAGCACGGTCATGCCCAGGTCCTTGAAGGAGCCCGTGTGGCTGTTGCCGCAGAGCTTGATCCAGAGGTCGTCAAGCCCAAGGTTTTTGCCGAAGCGCTCGGCCCAGAACAGGTTGGTGTGCCCCTCGTGCAGCGAGACCACGCAATCGTCGTCCACCCCCGGCGCCACCCACTCCTTTTTTCCCCACACGCCGCTGCCGTAGGGCCAGCGGTTGGTGCGCACCCGCTCGTCGAAGAGCTGGATCCAGGCCGAGGGGCTGCGGCGGCGCAGCAGGTCGATGTCGTGCCGCACCTCCAGCAGCTCCCCGCACTTGGGGCAGCGGTAGATGACGTCCTCGATGCTGTAGCTGCCCTCGCAGCCGGCCACGCAGGAGAAATGGGAGCGGTATTCCATGGCCGATAGATATACGGGAACCACCGGCCGGTCAAAGCGTCTGCCTCCCCGCATCCCCCCTCCTGTCCGCGAGTGACCTCTGGAAAAAACGCGACGAGCCGCCTCGTTCCAGCCCGGACCTTCCACCGGTCTTCGCCGCGATGGTAGCCGCCGCGTTTTTTCCAGAGGTCACCTCAGCGCATCGTTTCTCGTTCTCGCGAATTCGGTGCGGGGCGAGAGGGGCATCCCCTGCTGCCTCGCGCGGAGGTACCGACGTCCCGGTTTCCCGAGATATGTTCTAGACTACGGGAGAGGCGGGCGAAGAGGGCGCGCGGTCTACTACCAGATGAGGCGACGGATCGAACGACAGCTCGTACGGGGCGCGGCAAACGTAAAGGCAGCCCTTTGCCTCTTGTTTTGCTTGGCTTCGTTCGGATGCATCCCCGGCGAGAGGACGAACCCACCGCTCTGCCCCGACCGGCTCGCGGCCGGCGAACACTCCCTGTCGTTCGAACACGAGGGCGTCCGGCGCGAGTACCTGGTACATCTGCCGGGGAAACGGCCTGCCGGAAAACGCGTACCGCTGGTACTCGCCTTTCACGGGCTGGGCGGCGACGCGCGGGAGCAGCTGGTCGACTCCGGGTTCAACGCCCTGTCCGACCGCCATGGTTTCGCGGTCGCCTACCCCGAGGGGATCGCCAACGCCGGCGGCGGCCGGGCCTGGAACGGCGGTCTTTGCTGCGCCTTCGAGCAGCCGGAGCGGGACGACGTGGGCTTCGTGCGGGCGTTGGTCCGGGATATCTCGAATAAGACCTGCATCGACCCCAAGCGAATCTACGCCGCCGGCAGCTCGAACGGCGGGCACCTGGCCTACCGGCTCGCCTGCGAGGCCTCGGATCTGGTAGCCGCCGTGGGTCCGGTGATCGGCGTGCTGCTCATCCCCCGGAAACAGTGTCGGCCGGCGCGTCCGGTGCCGCTGCTGCACATCCACGGAACGGCCGACGCCATCGTTCCCTACGAAGGCGGCCGGACCATCCGTGGCCTGGACTACCCGCCGGTACCCGAGGTGCTGGCCTTCTTCCGCCGGCGGAACGGTTGCGACACCCGGGAGCGGGTCTGGCTGTCGAGCGACCGGGTTTATTGCAGCAGCCCGCGAAAATGCCGCGAAAACGGCGAAGTCGCCCATTGCCGGGTCGAGGACATGGGCCACTGCTGGCCGGGCGCGCCCGGCTGCGATGACGGCGGCTCCCTGCAGGCCGGCCGGGTGCTTTGGGAGTTCTTCTCACGCTACCGGCTACCCTGACCCCTATCTCGCGGGATTCGGCGATTCGGATTCGGGGACGTACCCAACTTAAACAACTTAGGATTCGGGGACGTACCCAACTTAAACAACTTACGGGGATTCGGGGACGTACCCAACTTAAACAACTTACGGGGGATTTGCGGGTTCCGGGGATTCCGGTGACGTAAGTTGTTTAAGTTGGGTACGTCCCCCTGCGTCCGTCCCCCTGCGTCCCCCTGCGTCTGCGTGTCCCCCTGCGTCGGTCCCCCTGCGTCCCGGGGATTCCGGTGACGTAAGTTGTTTAAGTTGGGTACGTCCCCCTGCGCCCTAAGTTGGGTACGTCCCCCTGCGCCCCCTGCGCCTGCGTCCCCCTGCGCCCCCGTCCCCCTGCGCTTTGCGTCGTCCTTCGTTGGGCGCGGCAGGAAGTGGTGCCTGCCTAAGCTCTTTACAATATATAAAAGGGTGTATTTATTTTCCGAACGTCATCCTCGGGTAACGGTTACGTGAACACCGAGGGGTAGAGAGCGTCGGGAAGAGTCCAGGAGGCATTTATATGATGAGCGAAGCCGAATCGGCAAGGACGAAAGTCGAGCTGGAAGTCTACAACTCGGGATGGGTGAACGGCCCGAGGTTCGTCGTGTTACCGGGAAGCGGCAGCGGTCGTTTCCGCCTGCCCGTGTTGTTCGGTCTGATCCGCCATCCCGAGCGGGGGGGGCTGCTCTACGATACCGGCTTCAGCACCCGCTTCTTTCGCGAGACCCGGCGCTATCCGTATCGCTTCGCGCGCTACCTGGTGCCCTCCGAGCTGGACGAGCAGAGCGATCCGGCCCGACAGCTCGGGCGGGCGGGCGTGGCGCCCGAGCAGGTGCAGGCCATCATCCTGGGCCACGGGCACCTGGACCACGTGACCGCTGCGGCCGATTTCCCGCGGGCCCGGTTGATCGCGGATGCCCGGGAATGGAAGGCCATGCAGGGGCCGGCGCTCGAGCTTCTCTTCCGGGGCTACCTGAAATCCCTCTATTGGGAGCTCCCCAACCCCATCGAGACCGTGGACCTCGAGCAGCAGGGGCGCCCCTACGGCCCCTTCGAGCAGACCATCGATCTGTACGGCGACGGCTCGCTACGACTGGTTTCCCTGCCGGGCCACTCGGCCGGCCACATGGGGCTTCTGGTGCATACCGCCGATGGCGACTTCCTCTTCATCGGCGATGCAGCCTGGATCAGCGAGAACTACCTCGAGCTACGGCCGCCCTCGCGCATCGTGGGCACCATCTGGTCGAGCCGCTCCGATCTGATGCGGAGCATGAGCCGCGTACGCGACTTCGCGCGGGACAATCCGGATATAATGATTATACCGGCACACTGCCCGGCAACCTGGCAGCGTTTGCTGGCGAGGGGGGTGGGGCGCAGTCTCTAGTAAAAGTAGAATATGGTTTAGGTCATCTGGTCTGTTGGATCGACCGCTTACCGAAACTGGAGAGACGTTATCAAGGTGTCTCGAGAACAGGACGAGCAGGTAGAGCAGATCGCCAGAAGTTTTCGTACACAGCGGCGACCCGTGCTCAGGGCGGTGATCGTGAACGTCTGTCTCGCCGCCGTGTTTCTCGGCATCCCCTTCGGGCGCGGGTTTTTGCGATCGCGGGCCTCTCAGCAGAACTTCGCCCGCTTCGCCGCCTGCCTGCTCGGCGCCCGGGCATTAGACTCGCCGGGGCTGGGGCTCCCGGCCGGTGAGCGGGAGCAGTTCGCCGGCATGGCCCAGAATGCTGGCGACGACTGGCCCGATAGGTGCGTCGTCGAGCTGCGCACTATAGCTTCTCGCGAGGCGACCTTTCTCTGGCCCAATGTCAAGAGAGCCGAGGCCGATATCCGGGCTGCAGCCGCCCTGGTGGAAAGGGAGTTCGTTGATCTGAAAAAGGCGCGCCAGCATCCGGGCGGCGCAATTCCCTCGCGTCCCCTCAGGGCGCTCTCTCGTCTTCAAGCGGCCGTGGCCATGCTGGCCAGGGCTACCCTGGATGAAGCGCCTCTGCAGGGCGATGCCATCGCCTTTACCCGCGCGCCGGTCGTGATCCAACCCGCGGACGTGCCCTTTTCCGCGGATACTCCCGCCACGCTGCACCTGCTGGCCGGAAAAGATGGCGTCGAGGCGCTGGCGCTGGACGCGACCGGGATTCACTGGACCCGAGTGGCCGCCGGCAGGCTCGAACGGCGGCGGATGGCCCGCCCCGCTCTGTTGCGCGCGATCGTTCCCGGCAACGACCGCACCCTGCTGGTATGGGCAACGCCCCGCGAACGTTGCCGGCAGAAGGCAGATCGCTGCGCGTTTCGCTCGACCGGTGTCGCCTTTTTCGACGGTGAGGCCGAGAGAATTGCCGCGCCCATCTGGTTGAAGTCTCATCCGGCCGGTCGTCCGGATCGGGTCATGCACCTGGCACCCGATGGCCGGGTGCGTCTGCTGGCCCTGTACGACGCCGCCGGCGCACTCGTCTTGCGGCGTTTTACGCTGCCGGCCCTGTCCAGATGGGATCGCCTCCCGGTTTCCCCGGTCGAGAGCCTTCCCCTGCCCCTGTCAGCGGTCCCGGTCGACGCCACGCTGCTCTCCGGAACGAACGGAGCGGTGGCGTGCGCCACGGAGAACGAGGGCTTGGTGGAAGCGTTCTTCACGCGCTGGGGCGAAAACGAGCCGGCGCACGGACTGACGCCGCTCGAGGGCCGGGGAGCCTGGCTCACCTCCTGCGAGGCGAGCAGCGGGCACTGGATCGCATACGGCACCGATCGAGCGCTGTCGCTAGCCCGGGTAGATGAGCAGGGCGTGGTGCGGCAAGCCAGAGCCGTCGCACTCGGGTTGATCGCTGCTACCGATGCGGACAACCCGGCCCTGGATCGGTTCAGGCTGCTCTGTACGAAGGAGCGTGCGCATCTTATACTGCGGCCCGGCGGCCGAGATGATTTGGTGGTAGTATCCTGCGACGGCTCCGGCGGATCGGTGAGTTGCCGCTCTGTTCGCGAGTTGGCTCGAGGAGTTGGCTTCTTCGACGCTGTCGTCTCGGGTCGTATCACCCAGGTGGCATTTTCCGGAGACGAGCAGCACCCGCAGATCCGGTTGCTACGGCTCGACCGTAACGGTGAGCCGCTCGGCGCTGTCCGCACGCCGGCCGCCTGCTGGACCCATTCCGGCGGTCTGTGCGGCGTTCCCTACCTCGCTACGCACGGCAAGCGCATCCTGCTCGCCGCGCGTCAACCGGGGTACCTGCGGGTGATCGAGAGCGTTGACGGCGGTGAGCGCTGGAGGTCGATGTCCGGACTGAAAAAGTCAACCGGGGCGGTAATCGATGCCAGGGAAGCGCTGCGTGCGCATAGGGAACGTACCCCGTGACCCGGGGATATCAGGGGTCCGGCTCGCACGGAAAGGCGGCGGCTTCGTACCTCAGCCCCGGCGCCTTTTCAGCGACCAGGCCTGGGCGGCCATCTGCACCGGGTCCCAGGGGCTGCTGAGCGGCGGGGTGTAGCTGAGATCGAGCTCGGCCATTTGCTCGACCCGCATCTGGTTGAACAGAGCCGAGGCGACTACGTCCACGCGCTTGGAGACCTCGGCCCCGTGGTGCCCGACCAACTGAGCGCCGAGCAGCCGTCCGCTCCGGCGGTCGCCGGTCATCCGCACCCGTATCCGGGTCGCGCCCGGGTAGTAGACCTTGTGATCCCAGGTCTCGCAGTCGACCGAGAGGGGATCGTGTCCGGCGGTCCGAGCCTCGTCTTCCCTCAAACCCGTGCGCGCCACCACCAGGTCGAAGATCTTGACCACCTGGGTGCCCAGCGTGCCCGCGAACTCGGCGCTTCCGCCCACGGCGTTCTCGCCCGCCGCCCGGCCCTGCTTGTGCGCGGTGGAGCCGAGCGGGAGATAGGCGTTGCGGCCCAGCAGCCGGTGATAGGTTTCGGCGCAATCCCCGGCCGCGTAGATGTTCGCCGTGCCCGTGGCCATGGCCCGGTCCACGCGGATGGCTCCCCTCTCGCCGGTCTCGATGCCGGCCGAGCGCGCCAGCGCGGTTTCCGGGGCGACACCGGTGGCGACGATGACCAGCCCGAAGGCCTTGCGGAATCCGTTGCTGCCGGTCACCAGCAGCGCCTCCCCGTCCTCGGATATGCTCTCGACGCCTACTCCGGTGGCGACCTCTACTCCTTTTCCGGTGAGCTCGGCCCGTACCAGCTCCGCCAGCTCCGCATCCACGGTCTGTAACAGGCCGGGGCCGAGCTCGACCGCGGTCACCGACAGGCCGCGGCGGTTGAGCGCGTCGGCCATCTCCATGCCGATGTAGCCGCCTCCCACTACCAGCGCGGACGCGGGCTTTCGCTCCTGTAGCCAGCTGCGAATGGCGAAGCCGTCCTGCATCCAGCGCAGGAAGAAGACGCCTGGAAGCGATACACCCTGGATAGGCGGGCGCAACGACACGCCGCCGGTACCGATGATCAGCTTGTCGTAGGTCAAGGCGGAGCGCTCTCCCGATGCGGCGACCAGGTCGACCCGATGAGCGCCCGGGTCGATCGAGGTGGCGCGCTGCTCCAGCCGTAGGTCGATATCCTCGTTCTCGATCTCGGACGCGGTCCGATGGGCGAGATCCCTCCAGTCGTCGATCTCGCCGCTCAGGAAAAAGGGCAAACCGCAGATGCTGAAATTCGGGAACCTGTCGGCCACCACCACGCTGATCCGCGCCTCGCCGTCGAGCTCCCGCGCCCGCAGAGCGGCGCTGATCCCGGCGTCGCTGCCGCCGATTATCACCAGGCGTGTCATGGCTCTCCTCGTAGCGGGGCGGTTCGAAACCCGCGCCGCGTTGCGGCCCTACCGCATCTCTTTACAATACCCGGCTGCAGGTCGACGGCGGTGTCGTACGGGCTCCCGTGATAATAACGTGACAACCGCTTCTTTTGCCTCGCGTCCGGCAGCGTTGTCGATTTTTATCCTTTTTATGAAACCGGTAGGCCCTCCGGCGGATAGTTCCAAATTGAGAGCCGGGTAACGACCGTACCAACCCACGGGGTCGAGGGACCATGACGACGGCTCAGAGGTGGACGGATGCAGAGCTCAGTCGACGTTGCCGGCAAGCAGACCCCGCGGGATGGCGCGAGCTCATTCGGCGCCAGACGCCGCTCGTCTACCGCCTGGCTCTGGGGATGCTCCGCGACCCGGTCGAGGCCGAGGACGCCTGCCAGGAGGTTTTCATGAGGGTCCATCGCTCCTTTGGCAGCCACGACCCCACGCGCACCCTGGCGCCCTGGGTTTCGCGCATCGCTTACAACGTATGCCTGAGGCGCCTGCAGTCGGGCGGGCGCAAACAAGCCGCGCGCGCCGATCGCGCTCTGCAGGGCGACGTACCGGACGGCCGGGTCGAGAGCCCCGAGCAGCAGGTCGCCGCGCGCGAGGCACACCGGCTGCTCGGCGCGGCCTTTCACGAGCTTCCGGCCCAGGACCGGGCCTTGCTGACGCTGCGCTACCGCGAGGGGCTGAGCGACGTCGAGGTGGCCGGCGCGGTCGACATGCCGGTCAACACGGTTAAGACCCGTATCTTCAGGGCCCGCAAAAAGCTGCGCGAGAGGCTCGGCTCCGGGCCGGACCGAGGGGCGAGATGAGCCGCGAGCACGAGCTGGATCTGGACCTGGCGGTCGACCGCTTTCTAGAAGGAGAGCTGGCTCTGCAGCCGGCGACCGAGTTGCGGGAACAGCTGGCGTCCGCGGAGCTCGCCGAAGGGTTGAGTCAGGAGCTGTTCCTGCGCGAGTTTTTGGCCACGCTTCCGCCCGAGCAGCCGCCCGCGGGCCTGGTCGAGCGGCTGCAGCGCGCGCTTCCCGCGGCAAACGGGGAGTCGGAAGAACGGGCCGCGCCGGCCAGTTCGCTTTGGGAGGCGGGCCGTGCGGCCCTGGCAGGCGCTCGCTGGGCCGTTGCCGGCCCTGCCATGGCGGTGAGCGTACCGCTCGGTCCCTTCCGCAAGCCAGAAACGCCGAAGCCCAGGACGAACGTCGCCATGACTGCACTCCGGTTTGGCGCCACCTCGGGCAAGGTGCTGCGCCTGGGCGCCACCTCGGGCAAGGTGTTGCGCCTGGGCGCTGCCTCGGGCAGGGCGCTACGTTTCGGCGGCGCCTCGTCCGAAGCAGCGGTGCGGATAGGCGCGGCTTCCGGTCGAGTGGTGGGTTTTGGCGCGTCGTCGCTGGTCGGGGCGCTCAGGAAGCGATCCGCGCCCGAGCCGTGGTGGCGGCGGGCGCTCGGCCGGGTCGGGGTAGGGCGATGACCCTACTGTTCGTTCTACTGCAGGTCTTGGGATGGATGGTCGGGATCCTGGCGGCTTTGTTGCTGTTGATCGTCGCCCTTCCATTCGACGCGCGGGCGGTGGGCCACCTCGACGACGAGAGCATCGACGGGCTGCTCGCCGTCCGCTGGGGGTGGGGGCTGCTCGCCGTACGGGCCACCCCGGCCGAGGGATTCTGGCTCTGTGTTCTCGGCCTGAGGATCTGGCGGATACCTGTCGAGGAGGAGACGCCGCAGGACGAGGAAGCGGAGGTAAAGGCAGTCGAGACGAAGGCCGCCGGGAAAGAGGAGAAGCCCGAGAAGAAAGAGGACGCGACGCCCGCCACCGCCTTCCTGCGCTGGGTAAAGGACGAGCGCGGATGGCTGCTCCGTACCGGACGGCGGGCCATCTCGGCCTTGCATCTGCGCCTTCGCTTGCAAGGGGTGGTGGGGCTCGACGACCCGGCCGATACCTTCGTGCTCTGCGAGCTTCTGGCCCTGGTCGATCGGCTGCCGGGGGTCGCGATCGATCTCGAGCGGGACTACCTGGACGACACCTTCGAACTGGACCTGAGCCTGAGCTTCAGGCTCTGGCTTCTGGAGCTTCTGGGGGTGTCGCTGACGATTCTGTTGACGAGGGAGACATGGCGGGCGCTACGCGCCATGCCGTGAGAGTTTCGAGAAAGGAGAGATGGGATATGGACAAGATCAAGGAGCTATTTCTGGCCGTGAGCGAGCGTTTGACCAGGCTAGCCCGCGGCAACGCTGTGGTAGCCAAGCCGCTTTCGGTGGGCGACCGGCACATCGTCCCGCTCTGCGAGCTGAGCCTCGCTTTTGGCGGGGGCGGTGGCGGCGGCGAGGGCACGGAAGGCGGAGCCGAGGCCGGCGGTGGGACCGGCGGCCTGTCGGGAGGTGCGGCCAAGGCCAGCCCGGTGGCCATCCTGGTCGTGGACGACGGCAAGGTCCGGCTGGAGAGAGTCGGCAGGTAAAAGGAGAGAGCGATGGAAGAATTGAAGACACTGGTGGACTCGGTCAGCGAGCAGCTCTCGTCGGTTGCCAATAGCGACGTGGTGGTGGGCTCTCCCCTGGAGCTCGGCGGCGTGACGGTCGTACCCATCTCCCGCGTTAGCCTCGGTCTAGGCGCCGGGGGCGGCGAGGGCGAGGGCCCGGCCGAGGGGAGCGGGAAGAAGCACGGCGGCTCCGGCTCGGGCAAGCGCGGCAGCGCCGGCAAGGGCAGCGGCGGCGCCACCGGCGGCGCCGGCAAGATCCGGCCGGTGGCCGTGGTGGTGCTGGGAGCGGAAGGCGTCGAGGTGCTGCCCATCGACGAGAGGACGGGAAGGCTAGACAAGCTGCTGGACAGGATCCCGGAGCTGGTCGAGCGGTTCAAGGATATGTGACGACAGTGGGGCCTGCCCCACTGCCGTCATCCCGACCGAGTTGTCATCCCGACCGAGCCGTCATCCCGACCGAAGGGAGGGATCTCTAGATGGGGCCTGCCCCACTGTTGTCATCCCGACCGAGTCGTCATCCCGACCGAGTCGTCATCCCGACCGAGTCGTCATCCCGACCGAAGGGAGGGATCTCTTTCAAAACAGGGAGTCGATGAAGCTGCGCGCTCATCTGGTCCTGAGCTTGAAGAAGGTCCCGGATCGGATAGGCTGGGGCGCCAGCGACGTCGAACGCCGCATTGCTTTTCCGCCTGGCGGGTCGAGATGAACAACTACCTGAGCATTTACGATTCCATTCTCAAGACCTTCGGTTTCCGGTTGAGGCCGGTAGGGACCTTTTTTCTCTTACAGGCCGTGCACGGGATCGACGCCGGCACGCGGCTGATAGACGACCTGCTCTATCCGGGGTACCGGCAGCTCTCCATCGACCGCCCCGTTTTCATCATCGGCAATCCCCGCAGCGGCACCACCTTCCTGCATCGCTTCCTGCTGGAAACCGAGCGGCTGGCCGCCTTCGAGCTATGGCAGATGCTGCTGCCGGCCATCTCCGCCCAGAACGCATTAGGGGGGATGGTCGATTCCTTCGCGCCGCTCTCCCCGGCCCGCTACCACGGCTCGGACGCGCATCAGACCAGCCTCCGCGACGTGGAGACCGACGACGTGGCTGCCTTTTTCCACTACCTGGACGGCGGTTTCGCCTGGTCCTACTTCCTGGCCTGGGACGACGACTGGGGCAGCGAGAAGTGCATGAAGATCTTCGACGAGGAGAAGGAGGACCCGGAGTACCGCGCGAGGCTCTACGCCTTCATGGAGAGCAACTGGCGCCGGAGCATGTACCGCAAGCAGAAGGAGCGCTTCGTGGCCAAGAGCAGCCTCTTTACCCTGAGGACGCAATCGCTGCTGCGCCGCTACCCCGACTGCAAGTTCATCTACATGGTGCGCGATCCGCTGGAGACCATCCCTTCCGGGCTGTCGTTGATGACGAGCGTGCTGGAGCGCTCTTACAACCTGTTCGAGGATGCCGAGCCCGAGCGCCTGCGCCGGTATCTGGAAAACCTCTACCGCGCCTCCTGTTACATGTACGAGAAGTTCGATCAGGTGCAGCGAACCACGCCGATACCGGAAAAGAACCTGCGCATCGTCACCTATCCCGATCTCTCCCGCAGGCTCGAGCCCACGGTTCTCGAGCTGATGGACTTTCTGGAGCTGAAACCCGTCGAGGGATTCTACGACAAGCTGAAGAAGCAGGCCGAGAAGCAGCGTACCTACAAGAGCGCCCACAAGTACTCCCTGGAGAAGTACGGTCTGACCGAGGAACGCATACGCAAGGATCTCGCCTTTGTATACGACAAGTACGACGTGGTGATGCCGCCGCCGGCGGATGCGTAGCGCACCGAATCGAGCTATCATCGGCCCACAGACCACCTACCGAGGGGCCGAGACCGTGGATACCGCTTTTCGCCGCCACGTGCGTTTGCACATCACCGTTTGCTTTCTGGCCGTCGCCGCTCCGTGCGCCTGCGCTACGGAGAGCCACGAGAAGGCGGGCACCGACGCCGCGGCACCCGCCTCCGGAGGGTCGTCCGGGCAGGCCGGCGCCTCCGGATCGACGGGGGAGGGCGACGCGTCGGTCGGCGAGGTCGATGCGGGCGAGGGCGGCTCCGGCGGCGGCGGCGGCGACGGCGGTGACGGCAGCAGTGACGAGGTGGTGCCCGAGCTTCCCTGGCCGGAGATCGCACCGTCCGCATCCGCCTACCTGATCCTGTACGATGACGCGCTCTCGGAATCGGCCGCCGAGCTGGCTGCCTACCGCGAGACCACCGAGGCCTCGGTGCAGATGCTCTCCATGTCCGAGGTGGAGGCCGAGCACGGCAGCGCCGACCTGGCCGAGGCCATCGAGCTGGCGATCGAGGCATGGGCCGGCGAGCTGGATCCGTCGCAGCCGGCAAGCGTGCTCCTGCTCGGCGACGCCCAGGCCGTACCGCCGCGGGAGCTGCCCGGGGTATCCAGCACCGTGGGCCCCTCCATCACCAGCGACAACCCCTACGCCGACCTGGACGGAGACGGCATCCCGGATCTGGCCCTCGGGCGCATCCCGGCGCTGACCGACCAGGAGGCCGGGGTGATCATCGACAAGATCATCGCCCACGAGTCGGAATACGAACCCGGTCCCTGGAATAAACGGATCAACCTTTTCGCCTCCGAAGGCGGCTTCGGAGCTGTGATCGACCAGGTGATCGAGGACATCGCGCTGCAGATCATCGATCCGCTGGACAACGCCTACGACATCACCATGACCTACGGCAGTCAGAGCTCGGAATTCGTTTACCCCCCGGAAAAGCTCTCGGACAAGGTCTACGAGCGCATGAACGAGGGCTCGTTCTTCATGGCCTATGTCGGCCACGGGTACCAGGCCGGCTTCATGCCCATGACCTGGAACGGCGTGACCTATCCCATCTTCGACACCGCCGATCTGCAGAACCTGAATGCCGAGCACCGCCTGCCCTTTCTCGCCTTCATCGCCTGCAGCAACGCCACCTTTGACGCTGCTGAGGACTCCATCGCCGAGCGCATCCTGGGTCAGCCGGGCGCCCCGGGCTCGGTCTTTGGCTCGACCGAGATCAGCCATCCCTACGCCAACACCGTGCTGGTGCGCGAGGTCGCCCGCAACCTGCTGGAGACCGACTCGCCCCCGGTGACGGCCGGCGAGCTGTACCTGCGCGCCAAGCAGACCACCATCTCCAACCTGGACGCCATGCGCCAGCTCATCGACTCCCTGGCCGTGGGGCTGCTGGGGGGCGACGATCCGGATGTGTTGCTCGAGGAGGCGCTGCAGATGTACGTGCTGTTGGGCGATCCGGCCATGCGCCTGGTCTATCCGCCCTATCGCGCCACCGTAACCACCGACAAGCCGCAGTACGGACCGCGCGAGACGGTCGCGGTCTCCATCGATACGGGCGGTCTCGGGCAGGGCACGGCGCTGGTCACCCTGGAATCGGCCCGTGGGCAGTTCCTGAAACCCATCCAGCCCGTTCCCGCGGACGGCGATCCCGCCCGCGACAGCGTCATCGAGCAGAATTACCAGAACGCCAACAATAAGGTCATCGACTTCTTCGAGCAGAGCTTCACCGGCGGCAGCATCTCCACCGTCTTCACCCTCGACCCTTCGCTTCCCGCCGGCGTCGCCTATTACGTGAAGGTGCTGGCGACCGGAACCCGCCGCGATGCCGTCGGCGTCGGCTCCTTCGCCCTGGTCCCCTAACCCCCGCTGTTGTCACCTCGACCGAAGGCAGAGGTCTCTTCCCCAAAAGCTTCCAGGCCGCTTACCAAAGGCCGTTTTCCAAAATCGTCAATTTATTGAAATCATTTATTAAAAACAGGCAAATGATTTGGCATGCGTCCTTGACATACGCTTTCGTATGTTAAAAGATGTCCAGATGGACTTCGATCGAGACGACCTGTTCAGCCTGGAGGACGCCTTCTTCAGCTTGGCGGCCAGCTCGTCGGCCCGGCAGCTCCGGCAGCTGCAGGCGCTGGTCGACGACGAGCGGCGCTTCCTGCGGGAGCAGATAGAGCCGCTTACGCTGTCCGAGGACAGGCGGTGCGCGCACGACTGCGAATACGTGAGCTGGGAGATGGCGCGAAGGGCGGGGAGGGCCGGGCGGCTCTCGCGCCTGGTTCCGACCTTCTGGGGCGGCTCGGGGCTGATGTTGCGGGGCGGCTCCATCATGATCTTCGCGGAAGAGGCCGCCTCGGTCGATTGCGCCTACGCGGGCCTGATGGGCGGGCACGAGCTCGGAATCAGCTCGCTGTTCGTGGCCCTGAACTTAGGGGTGCTACAGCAGGTCATGGAAAAGATCGCCGCGCGCCAGAACGACGAGCGGCCCTTTCTCATCGACTGCGCCATCACCGAGCCCACCGCCGGTACCGATGCCGAGGAGGCGGACCTGTACCCCACCGCCAAGCTGGTGGCGCGCGCCAGACGCGTGCCGGGCGGTGCGGTGCTCGACGGCCGCCGCATCTTCATCAGCACCGGCCACATGGCTACCGAGCACGTGGTCTTCATGACCTTCGACCCCAAGAACCCACTGGCGGAGTACGGGTGTTTCCTGGTTCCCGGGGACGCACCGGGTTTCTCCCTGGGCCGCAAGGAGCGCAAGATGGGGCAGCGGGTAGGCCCGGCCAGCGAGCTCATCTTCGAGGAGTGCTTCGTGCCCCAGGAGCGCATCGTGGTCGACACCGCGGAGTACCCCCGTCTGGATAACCTCATCAAGTGGGCGCTTCACGGGGTGCTCGGCATCACCCGCACCTGGGTCGGCGCCTGGTCGACCGGTACCGCGCGCGGGGCCTTCGAGCGGGCGCTTCGGCTGGCCAAGACCCGCAAGCACAAGGGCCGGACTCTCATCAACCAGCAGTGGGTGCAGGGCATCCTCGCCAACATGTACATGAACGTGATGACCGCCCGCGCCGTTTACCGCGAGTCGGAGATAGCGCTGATATACAACCTGACCGGAGGCCAGGTCGGGAGGATGGTCGGCACGCCGGCCATCGCGCGCGGCCCGCTGGCCCGGGCCGTCGCCACCAGCCCGCCGACCCGAGCGGCTCTGCGCTCCCGGGCGCTACACGAGCGGTTGATGAAGCTGGCGCTCACCATTCCCGAGGAGCGGATGGCGCGGGTGCAGACCATGGCCTCCATGGCCAAGGTGGCGGGCTCGGACGCGGCCATGGAGAACGCGCAGCTGGCCGTGGAGCTTCTCTCCGGGGCCGGGTTGCGACACGACCAGGGCGCGGAGAAGATATTCCGCGACGCCAAGCTCTTGCAGATCTTCGAGGGGACCAACCAGCTGAATCGACTGAACATCTTCCAGCACACCATCGGCCGCAGGGCCGGATTAAACGTGTTTCGCGCCTGACCCGCGGGTCGGCGCCATGTGCTTGGCGAACGGAGCCCATCGGAGGTATTTTCCGCTCGTCCTCGTCGTACCAGGAGAGAACCCATGACCGCGAGCCAGCAACAGACCGTTTCCGATACCGCTTCTTCCTCCACCGTCGAGCCCGATCCCTCGATGGTCGATCCCGAATACGGGATCGACCAGAAGATCAAGATGAAGATGAACACGGCCCGGCTGGTGGCCGGCGCCGTCTCGGGTGCCAGCAAGTTCTTCCTGCGCGAGGCGCGGAAGGGGAACCTCGCGCCCACCTTGAGAAGCCTGGCGCTGGGCGAGGCGGGCGACGTCTCCTGGGCCGAGGCGCTGGAGCAGCAGGCCAGGAGGATTCCCGACAAGCACTTCCTTCTCTATATGGACGAGAAGCACACCTACCGGGAGATGGACCGCAACGCCAACCGGGTCGGCAACCTCCTGCTCGAGCTGGGAGGTGGAAGGGGCAAGGGCGTCGGCATCCTGATGCGCAACTCGCCCCGTTATCTCGACACCTTCTTCGGCTCGCAGAAGATCGGCATGTACAGCGTCGTCATCAACGTCGAGCTCAAGGGCGACGGCCTGGCCTACGTCATCAACCACAGCGACCTCGAGTACCTGGTGTTGGACGCGGAGCTGCTGGAGCTTTACCAGCACGTCGCCGACCGGGTGCAGAAGAAGATCACGGTGATCGTCAACGACATGGAGCAGGAGGCCGCAGGGATCGAGATCCCGGAGGGCATGGAGAAGCTCAGCCGCGCCTTTGCCAAGCTGCCGGCCGAGAATCCCGGCGTGGGCTACGACCCGAACGACATCTGCATGTTGATGTACACCTCGGGCACCACCGGCGAGCCCAAGGGAGTCGTCTACCGTTACAACCGGAGCACGGTGCGGAGGATGAGCTTGGCCGCGCACGTTCTATTAAAAGAGGACGACGTCTACTACACCGCCTTCTCGCTGGCGCACGGAAATGCGCTGCTGACCACCACCACCTTCACCCTGGGCGTCGGCGCCACCATGGCGCTGGGACGAAAATTTTCCGCCAGCCGCTTCTGGGACGACATCCGGCGCTACGAGGTGACGGTCTTCAATACGATCGGGTCGATCCTTCCCATCTTGATGAAGCAGCCCCCCCATCCGCTGGACCGGCAGCACAAGGTGCGGGTGGTCAACTCGGCCGCCTGCCCCAGGGACATGTGGGAGCCCTTCGAGCAGCGCTTCGGGGTCAAGCTGCACGAGTTCTACGGCGCCATCGACGGCGGCGGCAAGATCATCCTCAACGTCGGAAACGCGCCGGTGGGGTCGTTGGGCAGGATCTCCAAGGCGATCAAGTACCGGCTGGTCGACGAGAACGGCAACGACGTACCGGTAGGCGTGCCCGGAGAGCTGCTCTTCGAGGCCAAGAACAAGACCAGCCGGGTCGAGTACTACAAGAACGAGGCGGCCACGCAGAAGAAGTCCGGGGACGGCTGGCTGCGCACCGGTGATCTGGTCAAGCAGGACAAGAACGGTTTCATCTACTTCGTGGGGCGCAACACCGAGTCCATGCGCAAGGGCGGCGAGAACGTCTCGGCCTACGAGGTCGAGCAGGCGATCCTCAAGCACCCGGCGGTGGAGGAGACGGCCGTCTACGCCGTGCCCTCGGAGCTGGCCGAGGACGAGATCATGGCGTCGGTAAGGTTAGCCGAGGGACAGACGGTCGAGGCGGCGGAGCTGCACGCCTTTCTCACCACCGAGCTCGCGAAGTTCGCCGTGCCCCGCTTCATCCGCTTCGTCGATTCGTTCCCCACCACCGCCTCGCACCGCATCATCAAGCGAGAGCTGGAGAGAGAAGGCGTGACCGAGGACACCTTCGACTCCAAGGCCGCGGCCAGCTCCTGAGGCCCGGTCGGCTCGCGCCCGCAACATGTCCGCCATCCAGCAGCTATACAACTTCGTAGGTGGGCTTCCCGATCTGTTCACCACCAAGTTCCCCGATTTTATGCTGGAGAAGTGTGCGTACTCTCGCGACGAGTACCTGCAGCGAATCGCCTACTACCGCGACCGCTTCGTCCGCGGGGCGGAGCCATTCCTCGTCATCCCCGACCGAGCCCCGGAGCACGAGGTCATCGCGGAGCGACCCTACCAGGACGGCATCTGCCGGACCTTGGCTTATCCGAGCCGCTACCCGGTGCGTAATCCCTCGGTCGAGGAGCCCTTTAGGCGTAACACGGCCAACCTGACCGGCTACTTGCACCTGTGGCGCCATCCCGGAACAGACGAGCACCCGCTTGTCCTGTGTATTCACGGCTTCTCCATGGGGCACCCGGTGCGGGCCCGGCGCATGTTCAAGATCAAGACCCTGTATCGTCTCGGCCTGGACGTGGCGCTGTACACGCTGCCCTACCACTGGCGGCGCGCCAGCGGGGCGGGGCTTCCCCGGGACATCTTCCGCCCGCACGATCTGGCGCTGGCAGTGGAGACCTGGGCACAGAACATCCACGACCTGCACTCGGCCAACCTGCTGTTGCGGGAGATGGGCTACCGGAGGATCGGGAGCGTGGGCGCCAGCCTGGGAGGATATACCGAGGCGCTGTACGCCGTGGTCGACGCTCCGCTCGACTTCATGTTCATGACCGTACCCGCGGTAGATCTCTCCCAGCAACTCATGCCGAGAAAGAGCCTGTTTCGTTTTAAGCTGGATACAGAGATCATCGATGTCTCCCGCGAGGTACTGGGCCTCATCACGCCGCTCCGCTACCGCCCGGCCTTCGATACCGCGAAGATGTGCGTGGTCGCCCACCAGGGAGACCGCATCTGTCCCATCGAGCACACCCGCGAGCTGGTACAGGGCTGGTTCATCGCCAACTACACGGAGGTGGTGGGGGGCCACTGGGCCTACCTGGACCGCGATGTCAGGGGCCGCACCTGGTACGGCTGGTTGGCGCAGAAGGGCTATATCGATCCCGACCGGTAGAACCGTTCGACGTCGATGCGCTAGCGCAGCTTTTCGTCCAGCGGCATGTGGATCGGATTCCAGCTCGCGAGGTTGTGGCCCCTGAGTAGGACCCATTCGAGGCGCGGATCATCGTGCATCGTATACGGCGTGTTGACCCAGCCGAGGATGTCGATCGAGCCCACGTATTGCGATACCCGGGTAAAACGGGTGCCTGCGGGTAGCGCGATGCCGCAACCGAAGGTGACGATATGCACGTATCCGAGGTCGTTCGAGCCCGGCGGCTGCTCGCGTTCGAAATAGAGGCACGCGTTCTGTACCACCATCGCTCCCTTGCTGTGACCGACCAGCAGGCGAAGCTTGTCCCCCTGTCGCAGCATGATGTTGAGCACGGTGTTGACGTCCGGCTCGTCCTCCGCTCCCGTGGGGCTCATCAGGTTCCACTTCTTCTTCAGCGCCATCGCCCGTTCATCGGCGTTCGTTCCGAGCGCCGCTCGCCAGTAACGCAGGGCCGATAGCACGCGGTTGCGGGTACCGAAGTAGAACCAGCCGCCCAGGGCCTCGGAGCACAGATCGGCCAGGCCTTGCCCGGCGATAATGCCGGCCACGGGGCGCCCGATCACGTCCGCCACCTGCCGAGCGAGCGCGGCGCTGCCCAGCGGAGAGCTTCCCACGCCCGGTACCGCCACCGCGTCGAGCTTCGGGTATGTTTCGCATAGCGCGCTGGAAAGGCTGAAGTACTCGATGGGCTGTCGATCGGCGGCGGGCCAGACCATCAGCATGCCGCCCTCGTGGTACTCGCCGCTCGCGGCCGCGCGCCATATTTCGCCTCTCTCTTCCCGGCTGAGCGACGGCACACCATAGAAAACCGGATCGAACGGCGAGTTGCGAAGCGCCATCCACGGCGCAATCCGTCCGGTCTCGACACCGTAAGAAAAAACGGACGAGAACATCGTCACCTCCTCCCCCTGCTGCAGGTCTGAATATTGCGAGAACGACTCGGGCAGAACCCGACCCTGGTGCGTACTGTAGCAGAATCCGACTCTGGTTGGAATCGTCCCGGTCAGGGGTAGAACCGGCCTCCTTACCTCGTCATATCGGCCGAATACTGGGAGCCGCGGGCGCTCGCCTGGTAGAGTCCCGTGGCGATGGACTTCGCCGTCGATCACTCGCTCGACCTCACCCTTCTTTCGGGACGCGCCCACTACGACCGGGTGATCGCGGCCGTGCTCGAGGCCGAGCAGAGCGTCTGGATCGCCACCGCCAACCTGAAGGAGCTGCTGGTCGGGGACGCGCGCGTCGCTGCTGGCCGCCGCCGCGCCGGATCCCGCGCCGGAGCCAACGCCACCGCTTTTCGCTCCGTGCTCGAATGCCTCGATGAGCTGGCCCGCGCCGGCGTCGAGCTGCGCATCCTGCACGCGAGCCTGCCCTCGCTTCCGTTTCGCGAGTCGTTCGACCGCCTTCCCGCGCTGGTGGCCGGGGGGCTTAAGCTGCGCATGTGCGGCCGCGTGCACCTGAAAACGGTCATCGTCGACGGCCGCCTGCTCTACCTGGGCAGCGCCAACTGGACCGGCGCCGGCCTGGGCGTCAAGCGAAGCGCCCGACGCAACTTCGAGCTCGGCATCCTGACCGAGGACGAGCTGGTCCTAGACCAGGTCCAGGCGCTGTACCAGCACATCTGGCAAGGGGATGCCTGCCCCGAATGCGGCCAGCGCGAAAGCTGTGAGGCGCCCATCGTGTAGTGGCGGCCCGTCCGGCGTCGCCACGGGGCGGCGCGAGGCGCTCGTCCGTGCAGCGCACTTCAGCCATCTCTTTGACTAGGCGCCAATTTCCGGCCAAATTTACCAAATAGGCCAGCGGCTTCCGCGATGGCGCGACCTGCGCCTCCGGGCCGGAACCGCAGGTGAATTCGAGCGCGTCATCGGCCGGTACGTCGCTCTTGAAACCTTCCGAATCCCGCACACCGTCCCCTGTCCAGGGATACGAGGAGAGCAGGGTATGGCTGTCAAAGCCGACATCATACAGCGAGAGACCTTCTTGGAAGTGATTGTGAGCGGTACGTATGACATGCAGGACGCGATCCGCGAATTCGGTCTTCTTCTATCCACCTGCCGTCTCACCGGACTATCCAAGGTCTTGATCGACTTTCGCGCGCTGCAGGGCTCCCCTGCAGCCACCGAGAAAATCATCTACGCCTACGGAGTCGTCGAGAGGTATCGGGATCACCTCGCTTCCGGCGGTAACGCGCTCGACGTCGCCTACCTGGACAATCCGTCCCGGGCAGGCGACTACGAACCCGGGCTGGACGTCGCAAGGGAAGCCGGCGTTCCTTTCCGGCTTTTCAAGGACGCCGACGAAGCCCGCCGATTCCTGGGGGTTTAGGAGGCACCGCAAAATAAACGATACGAGACCGGGCGCGTCGGCGGAGCGC
>CAYVFC010000105.1:0-28209 GCA_964450715.1 uncultured Sandaracinaceae bacterium
GTTTTGTACCAGCAAAATTGTGTAGGATCTTTAGGCGCAAGGCCCGCCCCTACGGTCCCGGGGCGCACGCCGTTTCGCGGGCGGGCGCGAGGCCCGCCCCTACCGAGGATGCATCAGCCGAACGCAATGCCCGCCGCTACGGGGACGACGAACGGCCGGCGGATTAGATCCGCGCCGGCTCCAGCGGCTTGACCGTTACACCGGGAGCCAGGTCGGACAGCCCCAGCACCACCGTATCCGGCAGCTCGGGCTCGAGCAGGCGCCGCATATGGAGGCGGACGTCAGAGGCGGCCAGCAGCACGGCCGGTTCCGATCCGTTGTGCGAGGAGCAGGCCCGGGTCACCGCGGCCACGATGTCGCGGGCCTGGTCGGGCGGAAGCGCGAGATAGCTGGCTCCGGTCTGGCTTCTGTGTACGGCGTCCCGGATGGCTTCCTCGATCTCCGGGTCCAGGCGGTGGGCGGCCAGCACCCCGTCCGGGGCGTAGCGGTGGCTAATCTGCCGGCTGAGGCCGGTGCGCGCCAGCTCGGCCAGCTGGTCGGGATCGCTTTGCGGGTTGGCGTGCAATGACAGGGCCTGCAGGATCTCGCGCAGAGGCCGGATGCTCACCCTTTCGGCCAGCAGCCGCTGCAGCACGGCCGTCAGCAGCGGGAGCGAAAGTGGTTTCGGTACCAGGTTGCGGACCAGAGCCGGCTGCTGCTTCCCCAGACGGTCGAGCATGTCCTGTACTTCCTGTATACCGACCAGGTCCTGCGCGCGGGATTCGGCCGCGTTTCGCAGGCGACGGGCGACGAGGTTCGCCGGGTCGAGCCCCTCTGTCTCTTCTATCCGTCCCCGCGCCACCGGAAGGTCCAGCATTTGCAGTACGTAGCCATTGTCCTCGAGTCCCTCGTCGAGCGAGATTCTCACCGGGGGCAGCACCACCCCCAGATCGCGGTTCAGCTGCTGCCGCTCCCTCTCGATGGCCTGGTCGAAGCGGCGAGCGCCGGCCGGGTCTGCGTAGAGCAGCCGGCCCAGAGTCGGTCCCAGCTCGACGCCCACGGCCTCCGGCCCGTAGGCCGCCATCTCGCCGGCCGCACCCAGGGCCGCGCCCGAGCGTCGCGCGCCTTGCGGGCGCGCCCTGCGGGCGAGCACCAGCGACCGCGCAGTCGCGCCGAGCAGGGCGGCCAGGACCAGAAAGGGCAGGGCGGGAAGCCCGGGCACGAGCGCCAGAAAGGCGAGAAAGCCGGCGCCGATGGCGAGCACGCGGGGATTGCCGAACAGCTGCGCCCCGATGTCCGCTCCCAGCGATCCCTGTTCGCTCTCCGAGGCCACCCGCGTCACCACCAGCCCGGCCGAGGTGCAGATGAGCAGGGACGGGATCTGGGAGACCAGCCCGTCGCCCACGGTGAGCAGCCCGTAGACGCGCAGGCTCTGCTCGAGCGGCATGCCCATCATGCCCATGCCGATGCCCACCCCGGCGACGATGTTGACTGCGGTGATGATGATACCGGCGATGGCGTCGCCCTTGACGAACTTCATGGCGCCGTCCATGGCGCCGTAGAACTGGTTTTCGCGCTCGAGCCGCTCGCGCCTCTGCTGGGCGCCCTCGGCGTCGATCGCCCCCGCCCGCAGGTCGGCGTCGATGGAGAGCTGCTTGCCCGGCATGGCGTCCAGGGTGAATCGAGCCCCCACCTCGGCCACCCGTTCCGAGCCGCGGGCGATCACCAGGTACTGCACCACGGTCAGGATGAAGAAGATGACCGCGCCCACCACGTAGTTGCCCCGCACCACGTAGTCGCCGAAAGACTGGATGACCTCGCCGGCATAGGCCTGCAGCAGGATCAGGCGGGTAGAGGAGATGTTGAGCGCCAGGCGGAAGAGCGTGGTGACCAACAGCACGGTGGGCATGGAGGCGAAGCCCAGCCCGTTGGGGATGGTCATTCCGATCAGCAGCATGACCACGCCCAGCGCGATATTCCCCGCGATCAACAGGTCGAGCAGCGGCGTGGGCAGCGGGATGATCATCATGCCGACCATCAGCACCACCGCCGCTGCCAGTGCTCCCTCGCCGGTTCCGCGGGCGCCGAAAAGGCGGCCCGGCCTGCTTTCCGGCCGCTTGCCGCGCGTGTCCTGTCGCTCTGTTCTCACCGCAGTCCGCCTCCCCTGGCTCGCCCGGCTACAGGTCCCGCCGTCCCTCCAGCGCTCGCGAGAGCGTGATCTGATCGGCGTACTCCAGCTCGCTTCCATGCGGCAGGCCGCTGGCGATGCGCGAGCAGCGCACGGCCAGCGGGCGCAGCTGTTCGGCCACGTAAAGCGCGGTGGCCTCGCCGTCCACGCTGAGCGGCGTGGCGATGATGACCTCGCGGATGGCCTCGCCGACGATGCGGTCGAGCAAGGGCTGAAGCGGGAGCTTTTCCGGCCCCATGCCGTCGAGCGGCGAGAGCAGGCCGTGCAGGACGTGGTAGCGGCCTCGAAAGCGGGCGCCGCGCTCGAGGGCGGTGACGTCGGGCGGCCGGGCCACCACGCAGAGAAGCGCCGCGTCGCGCTTGGGGTCGGCGCAGATGGAGCAGAGATCGTCCCCGGTATAGTTGCTGCAAATGCGGCAGCGTTTGACGCGTTCGTGTATCTCGGCCACCGCCTCTCCCAGCGAGCGGGCGTATTGCGGGTCCGAGCCCAGGATGTGATAGGCGAGCCGGGCCGCGGTGCGCTCCCCCACGCCCGGCAGGCGCGCCAGCAGGGAGACCAGTTCGTCTATCGGATCGGTCATCCCACGACTACACCAGGCCGGGGATCTGTACGCCGCCGGTGATCTTGTCCAGCTCTTCCTCGACCAGCTTGGCGCTCTTGGCCAGAGCGGCATTGGCGGTGGCCACGACTAAATCCTGTACCAACGCCAGATCCTCGCTCTTCAGCAGCTCCGGATCGATGGCGACGCTTACCAGCTCCCGCGCACCGTTGGCCACCACCGTGACCTTTCCGTTGCCGCCGGTGGCCTCCATCTTCTCGTCCTTGAGCTCCTCTTTTCTCTTCTCGACCTTTCGTTGAATACGGCTGGCTTGCCGCATTAACTCATTCATCCCACCTCTAAACGCCATCGATTCTACCTCCTGGGCTCGGCCGGGTCCTCCACCTGCACATCCACGTTGTTCCTGGCCTCGGGGAAGATCTCGATCGCTTCCCTGACCAGCGGATGCTCGAGCGCGCGCTTCACGGTCTGTTCCCGCTCCTGCTCGCGCTGTTCGTCTTTTTCCTGCGCGATGCTCGTGCCCATGCTCTCGATATCGGCGCAGAAGGCGATCTTCAACTCGGGATACCTGCCGAGCACTTTCTCGGCCGCGGTCACGATGGCCTCGCGCGCGCTCTCCTCGGCCGCTTGCTGTCCGAAGAACGACTTTTCGCGGAACACGATCTCGAGCCGCTCTTCGCTGATCTCGGCCGGGACTCCTTGCTCGAGCACGGCTCCCAGCGCGGGCTGTGTCTCCTTCAAGCAGGAGACGATCTCGATCCAGCGCGACGATACCTGGATCGGGCTGCCGTCCCCGCTCCGCGTCGCAGCGACCGGGGGTCGCGACCGGCCGGGCGCGGGCGCGGGTGCGGAAGAGCGTTTGGCCGGTAGCTCGCCCCTCGGCGGCGGTGCCGGAGGCTGTTCCTCGACCGGAGCGGCGATCGGTTCGGCGCTGGCTCTAGTGCGCCGTCTACGGGGGGCGGCGTCGGGCGGCGGTCGGCCGCCGGAACCGCCGGGCGGTGCCGGGGGCTGTTCCTCGACCGGAGCGGCGATCGGTTCGGCGCGGGCTCTAGTGCGCCATCTGCGGGGGGCGGCGTCGGACGGCGGTAGGCCGCCGGAACCGCCGGGCGGCGCACCGCCGCCGTCCTGACCCGAAGGCGATCGCCCTGGCGGTGGAGCGTCGCTGCCCTCGAGCCGGGCCTCCAGCGCGCGCAGCTCGCCGAGCAGCTCGGTCATGGGCGTAAGCGGCGGTCGGTCGGCCAAGCGGACCAGCCCCATCTCCAGCACGATCTTGGGCGAGGCGCTGCGAGCGACCTGGTCCACCAGCTTGCTCGCCCCGGTGAAGGCGCGCTCGATCTGCTGTGGGCTGTGTCCTGCGACCAGGCGCATCGCCGCCTCGCGCTCGTCCCGGGCCATGTCCACCAGATCGCCCGAGTCTTCCCCCACCACCCGCAGCACGACCAGATCGCGCAGCAGCTCCAGTAGCTGTCGCGCCAGGTGCAGCATGTCCACTCCCTGGTCGGCCAGGTTGCCCAGCCGCTTCATGCAGCCGGCCGCATCGCCCTTCAGCACGGCGGCGGCGATCTCGAAGCAAGCGGAGCGGTCGGCGATGCCGAGCTGCCGGGCGAGCTGCTCGCCCTCGAGACGGCCCGCGCACAGCGCCACCACCTGGTCGAGAAGGGTGAGCGCATCCCGCATGGAGCCGGCGGCCTCGCGCGCCACAAGCGCCACCGCGGCCTCGTCCGCCTCGATCGATTCCTTTTTCAGAATCTCCTCGATCCGAGCGGTGATCACCGCGCGCGGGATGAGCCGGAAATCGTAGCGCTGGCAGCGGGAGCGGATGGTCAGCGGTACCTTGTGGCTCTCGGTGGTGGCGAAGATGAACTTCACGTGCTCCGGGGGCTCCTCCAGCGTCTTCAGAAAGGCGTTGAAGGCGCCGGCGGAGAGCATGTGCACCTCGTCCACGATGATCACCTTGAAGCGATCGCGGGCGGGCCGGAAGGGCAGCGTCTCCTGCAGGCGGCGCACGTCGTCCACGCTGTTATTGGAGGCGCCGTCGATCTCCAGCACGTCCAGATCCACGCCGGAGGTGATCTCGTGACAGGGGTCGCACTCGTTGCACGGCTCGCGGGCCGGGCCCTTGGCGCAGTTCAGCGTCTTGGCCAGAAGGCGCGCGGTGGTGGTCTTGCCCACGCCGCGGACGCCCGTGAACAGAAAGGCATGGGCGATCCGGCCGCTCTGTACCGCGTTGCTGATGGTGCGCGAGACATGGTCCTGCCCCACCAGCTCGGAAAAACGCTGCGGTCGGTATTTACGGGCGAGAACGGTGTAGGACATGGCAAACTGGTGAAAGAGGAAACCTTACTACTACCACCGTAGACCGCCAGGGGGGAAGCGGGGCGGTTTTCGGAATTTTTCTTCTGGTACGTTTGGATCGGATTTATCGAAAACGGGACGGCGGTCGGGACTTGGTATTTCCCCGGGTTTTCGGCTCGCTCATCGAGCACGATATCGAAGATCGAAATTCCGAGCACCGTCCCGGCAACTTTGGATCGCGTCTCGAACAGTATAAGGAAAACCGAAGTTACGGACACACGATCTCGAATCTTAAAGCGAAATTACCGAGTACACCGGCGAAGCCGTTGACACTTCGAGGGAGCAACTCTACATTCCGTACGTGCTCGCAGGGAGTAACGGCCTCGAGCTTTTCATAGAAACGATTCACCCCAGCTGTCCCCTTCGATCAGGCGAAGCGGGCAAGGCTTTCGCACCATGAATTCAAGGCCTTCAAAGTTCGTCATCATCACCGGCGGCGTGGTGAGCTCCATCGGCAAGGGGTTGGCCGCGGCTTCCATCGGTGCCTTGATGGAGGCGCGCGGGCTCCGGGTCACCAACATGAAGCTCGATCCCTACCTCAACGTGGATCCGGGGACTATGTCGCCGTTTCAGCACGGCGAGGTCTTCGTGACCGACGACGGGGCCGAGACCGATCTGGACCTGGGTCACTACGAGCGGTTCACCACCGCCACCATGTCGCAGGCCAACAACATCACCTCGGGGAGCATCTACGACGCCGTCATCAGCAAGGAACGGCAGGGCAAATACCTGGGCGCCACCATCCAGGTCATTCCCCACGTAACGGACGAGATCAAGCAGCGGGTGATCGAGGTCGGCTCTAAGGTGGACGTGGCCGTGCTGGAGATCGGCGGCACGGTCGGCGACATCGAGTCGCTGCCCTTCCTGGAGGCGATGCGGCAGCTGCGGGTGGACATGGGGCCGCAGAACACGGTCTGCCTTCACGTGACTCTGGTCCCCTATATCGCCGCGGCCGAGGAGCTCAAGACCAAGCCCACCCAGCACTCGGTCAAGGAGCTGCTCTCGCTGGGAATCCAGCCCGAGATCCTCATCTGCCGGGTGGACCGGGAGCTGTCCTTTCAGCTCCGGCAGAAGATCGCGCATTTCACCAACGTCCCGGTCGAGGCCGTGATCGCGGCCAACGACGTGTGCTGCATTTACGATCTGCCGAACAAGCTGCACGAAGAGGGGTTGGACGCCCAGATCGTGGACCGGCTCAACATTTGGTCGCGGCAGCCCGACCTGAGCGCCTGGAAGCGTACGGTGCAGAGCCTGCAGGACGAAGCGCGCCCCCAGGTCAACATAGCGGTGGTTGGCAAGTACGTGAACCTGCGCGACGCCTACAAGTCGCTGCACGAGGCCCTGGTTCACGGCGGTCTGCCCGACGGGCTCAAGGTGAACCTGAGCTACCTGGACAGCGAGGAGCTGGAGCGGTGCGACGATCTGCAGCAGTGGCTCGGGCCCTTCGACGGCATCCTGGTGCCGGGTGGTTTCGGGTTTCGCGGGCTGGAGGGGAAGATCCGCGCCATCGGCTACGCGCGCGAGAACCGGATTCCCTTCTTCGGCATCTGTCTGGGCATGCACATGGCCGTGGTCGAATTCGCCCGCAACATGTGCGCCTTGCAGGGCGCCAACACGGCCGAGGTAGACGAGAACACCCCGCACCCGGTGATCGATCTCATGCCCGAGCAGCGCTCGATCAAGGACAAGGGGGCGACCATGCGCCTCGGCACCTATCCCGCCGATCTGAAAAAGGGGTCGCTGGCCAGCAAGGTCTACGGTACCGCCCGCATCAACGAGCGGCACCGCCACCGCTACGAGGTGAACAACGACTACCGTGAGCGGTTGGAAGCAGCCGGCATGATGCTGAGCGGGGTCTCCCCTGACAGCAGGCTGGTGGAGATGGTCGAGCTACCCCACCACCCCTACTTCATCGCCTGTCAGTTCCATCCCGAGTTCAAGTCTAGGCCGCATAATCCCCATCCCCTGTTCGTAGGCTTTATACGGGCGGCGCAGAAGCGTGCGAAGGGTGAATAAGGGGAGCCCGAAAAGGGTCCCTATAGCGTCGGGGCGGTTCGGTGCCCTGGACACTTCCCTGTCGCCGGAGGTATTTTCGGTGCTCGACGGTATCTGGTGTTGCCACTTCGAGGAGGAATCGACATGAAAAAGCTTATGTTTTTGGTGCTGGTGAGCGGGGGGCTGCTGCTGAGCGGTATCGGCTGCGGCGATGACGATGACGACGGCTCGTCCGCGGGGAGCGGCGGGACCGGCGGCGAGGCCGGCAGCGGCGGCGAGGCGGGCGGCGAGCCGGTTACCTTTGACTGCGGCGGCGACGAAGCCGACTGCGATCTGCTCAATGCCAACAGCTGCGAGGACGGGTACGGCTGCCAGTTCCTGCTTCCCTCCTCCGGCGACGGAGCCGCTTTCGCACAGTGCAGCGAGGCTGGTGACGGCAAGGACGGAGATACCTGTGACGCGGACAATCCGTGTGAGCCGGGATTGCACTGCCACGATGGCGTCTGCCACACGTATTGCTGCAAGTACGGCGCCGCCAGCGAATGTCCGACCGACCAGGCGTGCGTGATCGCGCTTGATGACGGACAGGGCGAGACCTCGGACGTGTCCGTGTGCGACGCCTGTGACGACTGCAACCCCTTCACCCTGGAGGGCTGCGACGACGGGCAGGGCTGTTACCCCATCACTCCCGAGGACGAGTCCGAGGCCAACAGCGGCTGCCGCCTTTGCTTGACGAGCGTGGGCGAGAAGGGAGCCGGCGACGCCTGCGAGGCGGTCAACGAGTGTGCGCCGGGTCTGGGTTGCTACAGCGTGGAAGGGGGCGACCCCGAGTGCGTGCCCTTCTGCGATCTGGACGCTGATTCGGACGCCTGCGAGGATGGCACCATCTGCCAGGACTCGGCGGGCTCCGATGCCATGGGGCTGCAGGTCGGTATCTGTCTGACGGCCGAGTAAGACTGAGGAGGACTGAGACTGAGGGGGACGGACTGGACTGAGGGGGACGTTGTTGAGTAATTAAGTAATTGCGCAATTGCGCAATTACTTAATTACTCAACAACGTCCCCCCGCCCCGCCCCATCCCCTACAGGGCGAGCCGGCCGCGTCGTCCCCGGCGCTCGATTCTGGCGCCTAGAGCGGCGGAGCGCTTGATAAAGCTGTGGAAGAATCTGTCCAGATCCTTTCCCGTGGGTATTCGTGGCTGGTACTTGACGATGCGGTTCTGGGTCATCAGAGGGGTGAACTCCAGACGGATCATCTCGCCTTCGGAGAGCAGCAGCGAGGCCGCCATGCCGTAGCGCATGCTGGCGCGGCCGATGGTGCCGAAAGCGTAGTTGCCCAGGCTGTAGACGATGGGCCGCTCCCGGTAGATGGCGACCGGCTGGTATTGGTGGCTGTGGTGGCCGATGACGATGTCGGCGCCGGCGTCGATACAAGCGCGTGCTAGCCGGAGCTGGTTCTCGTCGACCGGTTTGTAGTTCTTACCCCAGTGTACGAATACGGCTACCAGGTCGGAATGTTCCCGCATCCTCGCGATGTCAGCGGATAGATCTTCGTCGTTGAACCGCGCTGCACCCGGAAAGCTCAGCCAGGGGGTGTCCAGGGCATATGCGTGCGTCCAGAGGCGCCAGCCCAGCTTGTCCTGCATCAAGGCGAGCAGTCCCAGCCGGCCCCCGGCCGTCTCCAGCACCAGCCCGCGCCGGGCCATGGCCTCGGAAGGTCCGGCTCCCAGGTGTCGGATACCGCCCCGGTCGAGGTAGCGGAGCGTGTCCGCCAGTCCCTGCCTGCCGTAGTCGTAGACGTGGTTGTTGGCCAGGCCGACCACGTTGATGCCGGCCCGGCCGATTTCGGGCACGAGATCCGGATCTGCCTGGTAGAGCCACTTTCTGGGCAGCGGCCAGGGCTGGTCGCTGGTGGTCAGGGGCGACTCCAGATTGGCCACTACCGCGTCGTGGCGGGCGAGCAGCCGCCGCGTGCGAGCGAACTGGTAGCCGAGATCGTACCCCTGCTCGGCGATCAAGGCGGCGGCCGCGTCCGCGGGCGCGAAGTCGCCCAGGAACAGCACCCGGCCGAGCCCGTCGTCGCGTACCGCGGGGAATGAGACGATCTCGGGCGCGGGAACAGCGATCCAGGGGTTGTAGAACGACCAGAGAGCCATCCAGAGCAGAACGAGCGCGGCCGGGAGGGCCAGCAAGCCGCCCGCGAAGCGAACGAGAATTCTTCTCCTGGGATTCCGGGGGGTTGCCGATTGCTGAACCATCTGCTTCGCGCCGGGGTCCTCGGGGGAGGGGGTCTCGCAGGTGCGAGAGGGGGTATTGTAGACCACCTGTACGGGTGTACGAGTATGTTCACCGCCTTTTTACCCCTTGGCGACGAACGGCCCGGGGTATACTGCGGCGAGTGTGGTATAGAGCCACATCCCCATCCGCGTCCGCGGCCCGGCCACCCTCCGGCGGGTTCGTCCGAACCGGTCGACGGTAGGCGGCAGAGCCGCGGGTACCGGGCTTTCGTTTCCCCGAACAGGAGTCGAAGAAGATGGATATCATTCTCGCGCCGGACGTATACGTGAACGCATCGGTGGCGCTGGGAAGCGCCCCGGATAAGGTTGTTCAACGTATCCTCGGCGAGCACAAGGGAGAGAGCAAAACCACCGAGTGGATTCTCGAACGGATCAAGGCCATGCTGGGGTCGGTGCCCAGCTTCAAGCCGGACGCCGTCGATGCCCAGATCGCGCTCATTCGCGACCTCGTACAGGTGATCGAGGCTCAGGGGGAGCATGACGCATCAGACTGGGAAGGGGCGCTGGTGGCGGCCGCCAAGGCCGCCGGCGCCAGGCGCGTCTTGACCGATCATCCGGATTTGCTGGAGAAGAGCATCGTCGATGACATCGAGTTCATATCCACCGACGGATGGCTGGTCGAGCGCTCCCTTCCTCCTCCCCCCCCACCCCCCCCGCCGCCCAAGGAAAAGGCGGACAAGGAGTAGCGGCGGCCGGTTGCCCGGACGGGCGCCAAACTCGAGTCTAGAGCTTATGGCGGTTACGCGCGTCCTCGGTCAGGGCTTGCGAAAACCGGTAGCTCGCTCGATGCTCGGGATGTATCGGGGAGTTCCGCGAGCGGTTTCGTAGATAGGAGGGAGCGGTGGTCGGCAGACAAGCAAGGTTCGGCATTTACTGTCTTTTGCTGGCGGCGGTCGGGAACACCGCCGCGGCGCAAGGGTACGAGGGCTCTGCTTCGCCGGGGTCGTACCACGTCGGCTACTCGACGCGGCCGTTGACTTTGCCCGAGGGACGGCTGCGGATCGACCTGGCGCCGCCCGACTACGGGTACATGGACCACGGCGAGCTCAACAACAACCGCGGGCTCAAGGTTCGCATCCCGGACGAGGGCGACGCCAGGGTCGGGCTGGGCGTCGGTGGCGCCTACGGCATCCTGGACGAGTTCGAGGCGGGCGGGCTGATCTTTCCCTTTGTCTTCGCGCCCGATTTCGACTTCGGCGACATGGAGCTGTACGCCAGGTACGCGTTTCTAAGGGGCGCGGCACAGCTCGCCGTACAGCCGGTGCTGCGCATCCCCACCGCCAGCGACTTCGCCCTGGGTATCGGGATGCCCGCGCAGTTCCGGCTGGGCGGTTCGGTACGGCTGGACACCGGCGTGGAGCTGGAGCTGATCTTTGCCAACAATGCCCGGATCAACCTGGACGTACCCCTGGCCGTCAACGTAAACATCGGCCGCACCGGCTTCATCGGCGGCCGCACCGGTCTGCTCTTCTACGACTTCGAAGAGATGGCCATCAACCTGGGTATACAGGGCGGCGCTGCCGTACATCGTATGGTGGACCTGACCGCGTCGGTCAACTTCCCCTATTTTTTAACCACCGCCGGCGACGATCCCGTGCGCCCCGATGTCGAGATCATCATGGGCGCCAACATCTTCGTCGACTTGATGTGACCCCCCATTTGTTGGCGTCAGACTTGCATTTTTGACAAACCGATTCGCTACCTACCGATGGCGGCGACTGCCAACAACGCAAGTCCGACGCCTTGTTCACAATTACCTGTACTGTTGTTCGAGCGCAGATTCGCTTCATCGCAGCACGCAACGGGCGGAGAAAAGGCTGGCATCCATCAGAAAAAGAGCGTTCCGCATCGGTAGGGCCGAGGACTGCCGCACAACGGGCGAGGACCGACGCGGCGCACGCCATCGAGGTCGGGCCTCGGGCGCCTCGACCGCGGGATTCCAGTCGAACGCTGACGGCGACTCGACGCGGGGGGCCGGGCAAGCCGGTCAGAATCCCGCGGTCGAGGCGCCGGGCGACACGGGGGGGCGGGTTAGTCGCAGAGCTCGAACAGCGCCGCGGCTCCCATGCCGCCGCCGATGCACATGGACTCGACGCCGTACTTGACGCCCAGCCGCTGCATGTTGGCGAGCAGGGTGGCGGCCAGCTTGGAGCCGGTGCAGCCCAGCGGGTGGCCGAGCGCGATGGCCCCGCCGCTGATGTTGAGCTTCCGCTCCTGGCTGTCGACCGCCCACATCTTCTTGTCTGCGATGCCCAGCTCCCTGGCGCAGTACAGCGCCTGCGAGGCAAAGGCCTCGTTCACCTCCCAGAGGCCGATGTCGGACACCTGCTTGCCGACCTTCTTCAGCAGCTTGGGAATGGCCAGTGCCGGGCCGATGCCCATCTCGTCCGACTTGCAGCCGGCCGTGGTGTAGCAGACCAGCTTGGCGATAGGCTTGACCCCGTACTGCTTCAGAGCGTCCTCGCTCATGATCACGCAGGCCGCCGCGCCGTCGGTGGTCTGCGAGGCGTTGCCCGCGGTGACCGTGCCCATGGCCGCGAAGGGGGTCTTGAGCTTGCCTAGCCCATCCAGGGTGGTGTCGCCCCTGACGCCGTCATCCGCCGTGACGGTGATCTTCTCGTGTTTGATGGAGCCGTCCGGCAGGGTGGTGAACTTGTCTGCCTGGGTGGGGACTATCTCGGTGAAGTAGCCCTTCTTCTGGGCCTCGGCCGCCTTGAGCTGCGAGTTCAGGGCGAACTCGTCCTGGTCCTCGCGGGTCACGTTGTAGCGCTTGGCCACGTTCTCGGCGGTGATGCCCATGGAGATGTAGTCCTCGGGGTGCTCGGCGGACCAGATGGGGTGGGGGCGCGGAAGGTTCCCGCCCATGGGCACCTGGCTCATGGCCTCCAGGCCGCCGGCCATGGTCACCTCGGACCAGCCGGTCATCACCCGCATGGCCGACTGCGCGATGGACTCCAGACCGGAGGCGCAGAAGCGGTTGACCACCGCACCGGTGACCGTGATGGGGAAGCCGGCCATCATCAGGGCCAGGCGACCGAGATTGACCCCTTGCTCGGCTTCCGGAAAGGCGCAGCCCAGGATGAAGTCGTCGACGGCTCCCTTGTCCAGATTGATACGCTCCACCGCACCCTTCAGAGCGGTCACGATCAGGTCCTCGGGACGGGTCTGAATGAACTTGCCCCTTCTGCTGTTACACCCCGGCGTCCTCACCGCGCTAACGATATATGCATCTCTCATTTTCAAATCCTCCAGGTATTGAAGCCAAAATTTACATCATCAGGGGTTTGCCGGTCTTCAGGATGTGCTCGGCCATCTTCTGGGTGTTCTCCGTGCTCCAGAGCTCGCAGAAGGCCTCGCGCTCCAGCTGCAGGACGTGCTCCTCGGTCACCGCGGTGCCTGCCTTCACGTTTCCGCCCGCGACCACGTAGCCGATCTTCTTGGTGATCTCGCCCATGTGCGGCGGGACGAAGCCGCCCTCGGCCATGCTGAACAGGTTGGCCAGCACCATGCCGATTCCCTCGCGGCCCATCACCGGGATCGGCCGTTTCACCGGCGGCGCATAGCCGGCATCGACCATGCGCAGCACCTCCTTCTTGGCCTCTCCGATCAGGTAGTCCTTATTGAAGACTACGCGGTCCTGCGGACCCAAAAAGCCCAGGTTGTGCGCGTCGGTCGCCGAGGTGGAGACCTTGGCCTGGGCCAGGTTCATCACTGCGGGGATGTAGTAGGCGCCCAGGTCGTTCAGCTGCACCGGCTTGGGCACCGTCTCGATGAACTTCCGCCATATGCTCAGGCAGCCACCGCCGGCGGGCAGCAGGCCCGCGCCGATCTCCACCTGGCCCATGTACAGCTCGCTGTGGGCCACGATGCGGTCGGTCCACATGCAGGTCTCGCAGCCTCCGCCCAGCGTCATGCCGAAGGGGGCGGCTACCACCGGGTAGGGCGCGTAGCGCATGCTCTGGAAGGCGCTCTGCAGCGCGACGAGCCCCTCGTCGATCAACTTGTAGTTCTTCTCGCGGGCCAGGCCCAGCATCATGCCCAGGTCGCCGCCGGCGGAGAAGGCGCCCGGGATGCCCGGCGCCTGGTTGCCGACCACCAGGCCCACACCGTTCTTGGCGACGTAGTGCACGCTCTTGCCCAGCATCTCGATGATGCCGTCGTTGATGGCGTTCATCTTGGTGTGGTACTCGAGGCAGAAGACGCCGTCTCCCAGGTCGATGAGCGAGGCCGAGTCGTTCTTGATCGCGACCTTCTTGTCCTCCCGCAGGCTGGACAGGAAGATCATGCTCTCGCTCAGCTTCAGGTCCTTGTACTTGTTGGTCTTTAGATCCAGGTACTGCTTCTTGCCCTTGTTCATGCGGTAGAAGGTCTCGTTGCCGCTGGCCAGCATCTTCTTGATGCTCTTGGGGATGGTGAATCCATCCGCCTCCATCTTGGCCACCGATTTCTTGACGCCGATGGCGTCCCAGCTTTCGAAGGGCCCGAGCTCCCAGGCGTAGCCCCACTTCATCGCGTTATCGATCTCCACGATGGAGCCAGCGATCTCCGGGATGCGGTTGGCGGCGTAGATGGAAACCGCGGCGCTCATCTTCCAGGCCAGCTTCGAGCCCTTGTCCTTTCCGTAGAGGATGGCCTTCATCTTCTCGGCCGTGGTCTTGGCCTGCTTGGCCTTCTCCAGGCACTCGAGCGAGGGCTTGCCCACCACCTCCTCGTACTCGAGGGAGCTCAGGTTCAGCGCCAGCTTCTTCTTGGTCCAGTCGGGATTGAGCTCTTTCTTGTAGAAGCCTCCCTTGGTCTTGTTGCCCAGCCACCCGTTATCTATGATCCGCTGGAACCAGTCGGGCACCGTGTAGCTGTCCCGGCACTCGTCGTCCTTCAGCATCTGGTGCGAGTTCTTCAGCAGGTGGTGGATGGTGTCCAGGCCGACCAGGTCCGCCAGGGCGAACGCGCCGGTGTTGGGGCGGCCCATGGGCGCGCCGAAGATGGCATCGACCTCGGGCAGGCTCAAACCCGACTGCACGATCTCGTTGAAGAGCACGGCCGTCGAGTACACGCCGATGCGGTTGCCGATGAAGTTCGGGGTGTCGTTCGACCAGACGATACCCTTGCCCAGCACCTTCTCTCCCCACCCGGCGGCGAAGTCGAGCACCTCGGGATCGGTGTCCTTGCCGGCGACGAACTCGAGCAGGCGCATGTAACGGACCGGGTTGAAGAAGTGCATGATGAGGAAGTTCTTGCGGAACTTTTTGCCGCGCCCCTTGGCCATCTGGGCCAGGGGAAGGCCCGAGGTGTTGGAGGCGACGATGGCGCCCGGCTTCATCACCTTCTCTACCTTGGCGAACAGCTCCTGTTTGATCTTGAGGTTCTCCACCACCACCTCGAAGATGATGTCGCAGTCGCCCAGCTTCCCGAGGTCGTCATCGAGGTTGCCGAGCTCGATCATGGTGGGGTCGAACTTCTTGTCCATGAAGGCCGCCGGCTTGGCCTTGAGCTGAGCGTCCAGGCCCGCCTGTACGATGCGGTTGCGCGCCTTGGCGTCCTTCTTCTCCCCCTCCTTCAGATCGAAGGGGACGATGTCGAGAAGCACGGTGGGAATGCGAGCGCTGGCGCAGAGGGCGGCGATCCCACCTCCCATGATGCCCGAGCCGATAACGCCTACCTTGTCGATCCGTCTAACCATGAAGACCTCCTGTGGAACTCCGTTAAGAGAAACGCGCGAAATAGAAACGACGCGGCCTGTCGATTGCGCGCCGTCACGAATGTATTCGATCTATCTTGTTACCGATTCTGGACGCCGGCCGGCGAGAAGTGGCGGTGCGGTACGGCGAAAACCGCCGCGGTCACCGCGGCTTTTTCGGCTCGTGGAGAAGCTCGTCAAGCCGGCGCGCAATGTAACAGCCTCTCTTCTGGCTGTCCACGGTCCTGCCCCCTGACGGATAGCGCGATCGCACGCACCGCCTGGCGCTCACGGTTGGTCGTCGAGACGTTGTACGGCGATTCGATCTCGAGGGTTGGCGTGCGACTGGCGTGCGACGTTTTCGTGATCGGTCGTCGACAGTACGAATGTTGCACGGGGGCCAGGGGTGCGACGGTCTGGTGCGATCGAAAAACGGTTTTGTTTACCGGACGCGAGGCGAAAAAGATCTTTTATCGACCCCATAAGCGACAGCCCGGTAAAGGGGCGCTGACACCCGAGCTTCCGCGAGCGGCGCGATTTTACAGTTTTTCGGGGACGGCCGCCCGGTCGATGCGCGAGAAAATGTCTCTATTCCGGGACGCTCTCCGGGCCATTTCGCCTCCGAATCCGAGGAAAACCTTTTTACTCGGGGTTTTTTATACTATAGGGCGTCTCGGCATGAAGCTAGCCGCGCCGTAGCGCCCCGTCTCCCCGGGCAACGGCAGCGCGCAGTAAGACAGTCATATACAGGAGGATATTGTGGACCCCGCACTCATCATTATCGTCGTTCCGCTAGTAGCGGTCTTGGCGCTCGCGTACGCCTATATGAAGGCCGCGTGGGTGTCGAAGCAGGATCCCGGCAACGAGCGCATGCAGATGATCGGCAAGTGGATTGCCGACGGCGCCATGGCGTTCCTGGGCCGCGAGTACAAGTTCCTGTCGATGTTCGTGGTGGCCGTCGCCATCCTGCTCGGCGTGACCAACGCCTTCGTCTCCGAGGACACCACGGCCGTCATCGCGCTCTCCTTCATCCTGGGCGCGTGCTGCTCGGCCCTGGCCGGGTTCTTCGGCATGAAGACCGCTACCAATGCCAACATTCGCACCGCCAGCGCTGCCCGCACTGGGCTCAATGACGCGCTGATGGTGGCCTTTGGCGGCGGCTCGGTGATGGGGCTGTCGGTGGCCGGCCTGGCGCTCGTCGGCCTGGGCCTCCTCTTCTTCGTCTATACCCGGATGAGCCCCGAGGCGCTCACCAACGAGACCGCGCTGATGCTGGTGCTCAACAACCTTTCCGGCTTCTCGCTGGGCGCCTCTTCCATCGCGCTTTTCGCGCGCGTGGGCGGCGGCATCTACACCAAGGCGGCCGACGTGGGCGCGGACCTGGTGGGCAAGGTCGAGTCGGGCATCCCCGAGGACCATCCGCTCAACCCGGCCACCATCGCCGACAACGTGGGCGACAACGTGGGCGACGTGGCCGGCATGGGCGCCGACCTGTTCGAGTCCTATGTGGGCGCCATCATCTCGGCCATGATCCTGGGCGTGGCCTGGAATAGCGGCCTGGAAGCGATCAATGCCGGAACGGGCATGAACGCCGTCTACCTGCCCCTGGTGATCGCGGTCGTCGGCGTCATCGCCTCGGTGATCGGCTTCTTCTTCGTTCGGGTGAAGGAAGGCGGCAACCCGCAGACCGGTCTCAACCAGGGCACCTTTGGCGCCGGCGCGCTGATGGTTGCCGGTACCATCGGGGCCATCGTCTGGCTGATCCCCAACGGCGTACAGGTCAAGGACATCATCACCGGCCAGACCGCCGAGTACAACACCTGGGGCGTGACCCTGGCCGTGATCGGCGGGCTGGTCGCGGGCATCGCGGTCGGTATCATCACCGAGTTCTACACCGCCACCTTCAAGTCGCCGGTGCAGACCATCGTCGAGGCCTCGCGCACCGGCCCGGCCACCACGGTTATCCAGGGCATTGCGGTGGGTATGAACTCCACCACCTTCCCGGTGCTGGTCATCGGCTGCGCCATCCTGCTCGCCTTCGAGATGGCCGGTCTATACGGCATCGCCCTGGCCGGCGTGGGCATGCTCAGCACCCTGGCCATCCAGCTGGCCACCGACGCCTACGGGCCCATCGCGGACAACGCGGGCGGCGTGGCCGAGATGTCCCGGCTGGGGCGCGACATCCGCGCGCGCACCGACAAGCTGGACGCGGTCGGCAACACCACCGCGGCCATCGGCAAGGGCTTCGCCATCGGCTCGGCGGCGCTGACCGCCCTGGCGCTGACCGCGGCCTACCTCACCAAGATGCAGGGCATCGTCAACATCGACGCGGCCAACCCCTACGTTCTGGTCGGCCTGCTCATCGGCTGCATGCTTCCTTTCCGCTTCTCGGCCATGGCCATGGTGGCGGTGGGCATCGCGGCGCAGGACATGATCCAGGAAGTGCGGCGCCAGTTCAAGGAGATCCCCGAGCTGCGTCCGGCCCTGATCGCGGCGCAGAAGGCCGAGGAAGAGGACCGCGAGCCCAACGAGGAAGAGTCCAAGGTCATCGCGGCGGCCGACGGCAAGGCCGAGTACACCAAGTGCGTGGACATCTCCACCGCGGCGGCCATCAAGAAGATGGTGGCGCCCGGCCTGATGGCCATCGTCGTTCCGGTGCTGATCGGCCTGTACTCGGCCGACATGCTCGGCGGACTGCTGATCGGCGTGACCATCTCCGGAGTCTGCCTGGCCATTTTCCAGTCCAACGCGGGCGGTGCCTGGGATAACTCCAAGAAGCAGGTCAAGGAAGAGGGCCACGCCAAGTACGGCGATGCCTACGACGAGATGCACAAGGCGACCGTGACCGGCGACACCGTAGGCGACCCCTTCAAGGACACCTCCGGTCCCTCGCTCAACATCCTGGTCAAGCTGATCAGCGTGGTGGCAATGATCATCGCGCCGATCCTCTACGCCATTCACGGGCCATAGCCCCGGTCGAGACGGCCGGCGTTCCGCGGAGCGCCGACCGTCGGTACGAGTCCCACGGGGGCGCCGGCTGTTGCTGGCGCCCCCTTTTTTCTTGCCCGCGAGCGACCTCTCGAAGCGACGCGGCCAAACGTCTTGGGTAGAACGGTGCTTCCGTCCGCCAGCATCGCGAACGATGTCGCCGCGTCTCTTCGAGAGGTCACCTCAGCGCGTTGCTCCATGCGTTCGAGGATCCGTATGGTCGTACGCGGGGTCGCGGTAAGCGCGCGGCAGAGAGGTCGCGGCGGCCAGTGCGCTGCGAAACGTCGCGGCGAGGCTCGAGCGCGCGCTTGCCGCAACCCGGAGGGGGCACGGGGGGGTTACGCCGCTTCCGGCTGCCAGTACTCGCGCGGATCGGCGATGCGGCCGGCCACGGCCGAGGCGGCAACCGTTGCGGCAGAGCCCAGATATATAGATGCTCCATCGCCGCCCGTACTGCCGCGAGCGTGGCGGTTGCCGCTAGCGATACAAGTCTCGTCCGCGTCGGGCGCGCCTTCTGTTCCCTGCGCGCAGGCCCCGCAACCGGGACCGGTGATGTCGGCCCCTGCTTCCAGCAGGATCTCCGCCAGGCCGGCGCGGATCGCCTGAAGGTAGACCTGTCGCGAGGCCGGGGTGATGATGAGGCGGGTGTCGGCCGCCACCTTTCGTCCCCTGAGCACGATGGCGGCTACCGCCAGGTCCTCGAGCCGGGCGCTGGCGCAGGAACCGATCAGCGCGCGCTGGATCTCTACCTTCCCCAGCTCGGAGACGGTCCGAACATCGGTCGGACCGCGCAGACCGGCGACCTGCGGCTCCAGATTGTCTATCTCCGCGCGGTGCTCGGCCTGATAGACCGCCCCCTTGTCGGGCCCGAAGGGCAGCATTTTGGCGCCGGTCTGGCGGGAAAAATAGGCCAGCGCTACCTCGTCGGCGGGGAAAAAGGCGAACCCGGCGCCCATTTCGGCCGCCAGGTTGCTCATGGTCATGCGGCCGTCCGCCGATATGGCCTCCGCCGTCTTTCCGGAGATCTCTACGGATTTATCCTGCAATGCGTCGGCGTCGAGCTTGCCCATCAGATAGAGCATCACGTCGTAGGAGGTGACGCACTGCCAGCGCGGCGTACCGCTCAGTACCACGCGGACGCTCGGTGGAACCCGGAATGAGAGCTCGCCGGTCGCCATGACCTCGACCATCTCCCGCAGGTCGATGGCGGTTCCGGCGGCGCCGAGCGCGCCGCAGGTGGTGGTATGCAGACCTGTGCCCACCACCAGCGTGCCGGGCAGGGCGAGCCCCCGTTCGCAGAGCACCTGGTGGCCGATCCCCTCGTGAACTAGGAAGTGTCCCACCAGGAAGCGATTGGCCAGCTCGCGGACGACCGCGGGGCGCGCGGTCTCGATCTCGCCGTCCGGCAGAGGGCAGCGGTCTAGACACACGGCTATCCTCTCCGGGACCGCCAGCTTTTCCACGCCGCGATCGGCCAGCTCTCGCGCGCAGACCGCGAACGACTCGTTCAGCAGCAGGCGGTCCGGGCTGGCGGTCACAACCTGGCCAGGCTCGACGCTTTCGAGCTTCGCGGCGCGCGAGAGCACCTTCTCGGCCATGGTGTGCTGCATGCAGTTCCCATGCTATCGGGACGCGTATAAAAAATGCAAGCGCCGCTCCGAGCGAATCCGAGAAAGGATTCAGCGCGCCGGCACGGCGCCGGCGGTCACCGCGGGGGGAAGCCGATGGATCTGTGCGGCGCCGCTGGGCTCGGCGCCCACCAGCACCTCGTCGAAGCCGGCGGCCACGTTCCAGCCGTACCAGTCGTACTCCGCGCGTACCAGGTCCATCAGCTTGGCTCGCTCCGTCCACTCGGTTCCGTTGCGGACGAAAACGTAGGCGGCTCCGCTGCGGGCTCCCTGGGCCGGGTTGCCGAAGGGAGCGCCCACCACGGCCACCTCGCCGTTTAGGTCCACGGCGAAGCCGAAGAAGCTGCCCGCCGCCGGGTCGGAGGGGCGCAAGCGGCTCTGCAGGCTCCACGCTTCCCCGTCGCGAGCGAAGACGTAGGCGCTCCCCTGGTAGCGCTCGGTCTGCTCCTCCAGGTGGGCGCCCACGATCAAGGTCTCGCCGTCGATCGCGACCGAAGAGCCGAACTTTACACCGACTACCCCGGGGTCGGGCAACAGCCTGGCCTGCGCGTTCCACTGCTCGCCCTGACGGGCGAAGACATAGGCCGAGGGATCTACCGCTCCCGTCTCGGGGTAGGCCCAGTAGGCCGGGGCGCCGACCACGGCCGTGTCGCCGTCTATCGCTACCTTGTCTCCGAAGCGGTCGCAGTCCGTGCCGTCCGCGGACTCCAGCACGCCCTGCAGGCGCCAGCCGGTCGCTTCACGGAGGTAAGCGAACGCCGTTCCAGTGTAGCAGTCTATTCCCTCGATTGCGACGTCGGACCGGTAGCGACGCGCGCCGATCAACGCCGTGTCGCCGTCGAGCGCCACCGCGATGCCGAAGTATAAGACTCCGGCCGGCTCCGGGGGGGGCGCGAGCTCGATCCGTTGTTCCCATTCGTCCGCCTGTCGCTCGAAAAAATAGGCCGAGCCTCGGTTTCCCCCGTGATCGTCATCGGAGTAGGCGCCCACCAGAGCCGTATCCCCGCTGATCGCCACGGCGTATCCGAAGTTGTCGCCTGCCTTTGCATCATCGGCCACCAGCTTTTGCTGCAACAGCCAGCCGTCCAAGTCGCGGACGAAGACATAGGCCGCCCCGCTCCTCTCGCCCCCTTCGCCGTCGTACACGGCTCCTATCAACGCGCTGTCGCCGTCGAGTGAAACCGACTCCCCGAAGTGATCCTCGCTTCCCGCTTGCAGCGCTGCTAGAACGACCGGCGGATGGCAATCCGGTACCGGCACCTCGGTACAGAATCCGCATTCATCGACCTCGGCGAGCCCGTAACAGACGCCGTGGCAATCCTTTGCCAGGTTCTCTCCCCCGCACTCCCCGCACAGGTCGATTTCGACATCCGCCGGGCACTCCCAGTAGCAATCAGCGGAGCCGTCGCAACTGTCGGCACCGGCATCCGCTGTCTGCACCTTCTGGGCGGCCGCGCATCCCTGCGCCGCCAACAGGAGAAGAAGGTGGCCGGCCAGCGCGCTTCTTCGCATACGACAATTGTATGCGGTGAGCGGAGATCTGAAAAGCCGACGCTCTCGGGCTGGTCGACAGATAGGCCCCGGATCCCGGCTTCGGACGCGTTTCGGCGGCTATTGTCGGCGAAATTCCGGCGTTTTTGCCGGTTCCCGATGGCACCCGCTTGGAGTATGAGCCGGTCTCATGACCGCTTTTAGCCGCCTCTCGGGCGGTACGGCCCCATCTGCGTCGTCGCTCCTCCTCCAAATCGTTCTGCTATTCCTCGTCGTCTACCCGACGAGAAACTTAATAAAGTCGTCATGAGGCCGACTCTTGAAATTTTTGGGCGCCTCCCCTAGTCCCTGGGCTCGGGTTTCTGGAGCCAATTTCCAGCCGAAATCCCCGGATCGGGACACTGAACACCAATGACGGAGGAATAGGGATCATGAGCGAAGCGGTCGAGTTGAGCCGGCGCGACGCCATAGGCGTCATCACCATCGACAACCCGCCGGTAAACGCCCTGGGCCTGGAGGTGAGAAAGGGCCTGGAACGGTGCATGGCCGAGGTGGCGAAGGACTACGGCATCAAGGCCGCGGTCCTGCACGGCAAGGGACGGATGTTCGTGGCCGGGGCCGATATTCGCGAGTTTGGCAAGGCCCCGGTGCCGCCCTTTCTGCCCGACGTGCTCGATTTGCTGGAGCGGTGCGAAAAGCCGCTGGTCGCGGCCGTTCATGGCAACGCCTTGGGCGGCGGCCTGGAGGTGGCAATCGCCTGCCACTACCGGATCGCGCTCGATTCCTCCAGCTTCGGCTTTCCCGAGGTCAAGCTGGGCATCCTTCCCGGCGCCGGCGGCACCCAGCGGGCGCCGCGGCTGATCGGGGTGGAGGCGGCGTTGGAGCTGATCGTGAATGGCGATCCGATCCGCGCCGAGCGGGCCAAGCAGCTCGGCCTGATCGACGAGGTGGTGAAGGGCGACGCGGCATCATTGCTCGACGATGCCATCGCCTTTGCCCGGACCAAGGTCGATGCGTTGCCTCCGCCCAGGACCGGCGAGCGAACCGACCGGATCGAGCAGGCCAAGGGGCGGCCCGAGATCTTCACCGACTTCGAGAAGAAGATCGCCGCCAAGAAGCGCGGCTTCATCGCGCCCTTCAAGTGCATCGAGTCGGTGCGCAACGCGGTGGAGATGCCCTTCGAGCAGGGATCCAACCGGGAGCGGGAGATCTTCGTGGAGCTGGTGGCTTCCGAGCAGGCGGCCGCCCAGCGCCACGTCTTCTTCTCCGAGCGGGAGGTGGCGAAGATACCGGATGTACCCAAGGATACCGAGAAGCTCCCGGTCAAGAGCGCGGCGGTCATCGGCGCGGGCACCATGGGCGGCGGCATCGCCATCTGTCTGGCCGACGCCGGCATCCCGGTGCTGATCAGCGACCGAGAGCAGCAATTCCTCGACCGCTGTATGGCGAACATCCAGAAGATCTATGCCTCGTCGGTCAAGAAGGGGCGCTTCGACCAGGCCGAGATGGACCGGCGCCTGGCGCTCATCACGCCCACCCTGAAGCAGGACGACCTGGCCGGGGTGGATCTGGTGATCGAGGCGGTCTTCGAGGAGATGCAGCTGAAGAAGGAGATCTTTTCCGGTCTGGATAAAACCTGTAAACCGGGCGCCATCCTGGCTACCAACACCTCTACCTTGGACGTGGACGAGATCGCCGCTGCCACCTCGAGGCCGGAGCAGGTCATCGGGCTTCACTTCTTCAGCCCGGCCAACCTCATGCGGTTGCTGGAGATCGTGCGCGGCGAGAAGACCTCGAAGCAGGTGATCGCCACCAGCATGGACCTGGCCAAGAAGATCCGGAAGATCGGCGTGCTGGTGGGCGTATGCCCGGGCTTCGTGGGCAACCGCATCCTCTACCAGTACCGCCGCGAGTCCTTCTTCCTGGTCGAGGAGGGCGCCTCCCCGCAGCAGGTCGACCGGGTGATCAAGCAGTTCGGCCTGCCCATGGGCCCCTTTGCCATGGGCGACCTGGCCGGCCTGGATATCGGCTGGCGGGTGCGCAAGGCGCAGGGCAAGCCCGAGGGCGAGCGCTACGCGGCCACGGTGGCCGACCGGCTCTGCGAGATGGGCCGCTTCGGGCAGAAGACCGGGCGCGGCTTCTACCGCTACGAGGAGGGAAGCCGCAAGCCCATCCCCGATCCCGAGGTGGACGAGCTCATCCTGCAGGTAGCAAAAGAGCAGGGGATCGAGCGGCGCGAGGTCGGCGACCAGGAGATCCTCGAGCGCTGCATCTTTCCCATGATCAACGAGGGCGCCAAGATCCTCGAGGAGGGGATAGCCCTTCGCGCCAGCGACATCGATATCATCTGGATCAATGGCTACGGCTTCCCGGCCTACCGGGGCGGCCCCATGTTCTATGGGCAGACCGTGGGTCTGAAAAAGGTTTACGACCGGATCAACGCCTTTCGCGAGCAGCACGGCAAGATCTGGGAGCCGGCGCCGCTGTTGAAGCGAGTGGCGGAAGAAGGCAAGTCGTTCGCCGACGCGGCGGCAGGAGGGTAGCGGGCGAGTATGGCGGACAGGCGCGACGACCACCCGGACGGGGACATTTCCCTAAAGAGCCTGGTAGAGAGGGCCTCCTCGCGTCCGCCGCCTGCCGGCGAGACGCGGAGCGGTTCCTCGGTTCCGCCCTCGGGCGTTCCTGCGCCGGGTCCGACCGGGGCGAGCGGCACGGCGACCCCGGCTTCGCGCGGGGACGTGCCCCTCGATCGCGAGCCCATCAGCGCCTGGGGCAGCCCCACGCTCAGCAGCATAAGGCCGCCGCCCGAGCCCAGTCGAGCCATCCCCCTGGCCATCGTCGCCGGCTTCGGGTTGCTCTCCGCGGCCGTGTTCGCCGCCATCTTGATCGTGAAGTACCAGCAACCGGACGAGTCGCCGCAGCCCGTGGCTCCGGTGCAGCCCGCGGTACGGACCGAGGCCGACCCCTCCTCGGTCGCGGTGGGTGGCACGGCGCCCGAGCCAACCGCGGCGGCGTCTCCGAGCGATGTCGGCGAGGTAGAGGACGAGAGCGAACCGCCGGACGAGAAAGAACGCAACGACGAGGTGACGACCGCGATCGAGCTGTCGGAAGCCCGGGAGCGAGCTCTGGTGCCGGAAGCGGCGAAACCGATCCGGGCGGCCGTCGTGATTCAGCCCGCGGGCGAAGAGCCGGCTGGCGATAGTGCGAAAGAGGCAGCCGCGCCCGCCGCCGGCAGCGATCGTTCGAGCTCTGCTGGCTCGCTCACGAGGTCGGCGAAACGGCGAAGAAAGGATCAACCTACCGCAAGCGCGGTCAGCGCCGACGCCGAGAAGAGCGAAACGAGCGCGGCGGCACCGCTGCTCGAGCAGCCTTCGCGGGAACAGACCCTATCCGCGCTCAAGAAGGTGGAGGAGCGGGTGAAGAAGTGCGCGGCAGGCCAGGGCGGCACCGCCACCATCCTGATCAAGGTGGCGGGCAAGACCGGAGCCGTGCAGAGCGTAAGCGTGGACGGGGTAGAGGGCTCGGTGGGCCTCTGCATAGCCCGCGAGGTCTACCGGGCCAAGTTCCCGCCCTTTGCCAAGCCGGTCTTCACCGTGCGCTATCCGCTGGCGCTTTGACCCCGCTGCCGCTCTACTGCGGCGGATCGGCCACGCTTACCACCTTGACGCGCATGGCCGAGGCCTTGACCACCGACGAGTAGGCGTCGTTCACGCCGTCGCCGTCCACGTCCACGTCGGGCGGACCAGCCGGGCTGAGCAGGTTGGTGCAGCCCCTCTCGAATAGGGTCATGATGGAGTCGCACTCGCCAGTGGTGGGATCCTGTCCGGCCGCGCAGGGCACGAATCCGTCGACCAGGCAGAGCAGGGCCAGCTCCTGGGGCATGCCGATGGTGGAGAAGGACTCCGCCAGCATGGCTCCGCAGATGATCCCCTGGGCCTCGGCCGCGCCGGCCTGTCCCAAGGTCTCGGGCATGGTGGCCGAGTCCACGGTATCCGGGGGTGCGGTGAGCTTGCTGCGAGGTGGATCCACCTCGAAACGGGTCATGTTGCCGTCCAGGATGAAATCGCCGGCCGAGGAGCGGAAGAAGACCTTTTCCGGAGAGGTCGACTGCAGGATGGTCTTTCCACCCTCAATCACCAACTCGGCCGGATTGCGGGTCAGCGGCAGCTTCTGGTCATCGACGTCTACGGTGTTGATGGTGACCGGGAAGTCGAGCTTGTTCGGCTGGCTCGGCCAGTCCGCGGCCAGCGTGCCCATGGAGAGGCCCAGGTGGACCAGGGGATCGGTGGTACTGGCCGAGGGATCCTCCAGGTCCATGACGTGGACCAGCACGTTGGCGTCGCCGTTGGCAAAGGGTTGCCCCATCATGTCGTTCATCATGGTGTACAACGCGTTGCTCAGCAGAGCGCCCTGGAATAGATCGCTGAAAGCGTTGCCCTGCTTGTCGTTGTTCGAGTATTCGCAGAAGTCAGGAGCGGGATCCAGGGAGATATTCAGCCGGGTCAGGCGGAAGGTCATCTCGACCCGGCAAGCGGCGTCGCAGCCGTCGGCATTTTCGTTGTTTCCGTCGTCGCACTGTTCGTTGCCCTCCAGGACGTTGTCGCCGCAGAAGCCTATCGTGCAACTCGCCGAGCAGCCGGAGCCGTCCTCGCCGTTCTGGTCGCCCAGGTCGCACTCCTCGTTGGGCTCCGGTGCTCCGTTTCCGCAGACGGAATCGACGCAGACGCCGTCCAGGCAGTAGCCCTGGCCCAGGTTGCAGATGGTATCGTTCGGTAGCGCCTCGCCGGCCGTGCAGGTGTGCGTCGCATCGTCGCAGACCGAGGAGGGGTTGCACTCGTTCTCGCAATCGCGCGCGCTGTCTCCCGCCACGCAGCTGAAGGTGCAGCGCGTGGTGCAGCCGTCCAGCTCGTCGTAGTTGTCTCCGTCGTCACACTCCTCGCCCTCCTGCACCACCCCGTCGCCGCAGCTCACGGCCGTGCAGACCCCGCCGATACAGGCCATGGCTTCGCCGCAGCGGGTGCCGTCCTCGGCGCTTTGACCCGAGGCGCAGGTATGACTGGACAGCTCGCAGGTCTCGACGCCGTCGCAGATATCCAGATCGTCGCACTCGTCGTCCGCGGCGCAGGTAAAGGTACAGAACGAGGTGCATCCGTTCGCTTCGTCCTGATCTCCGTCGTCGCACTCCTCGAGCGCGTCCACCACCCCGTTGCCGCAGGTGGGCGGGACCTCGGTCGCGCCCCCGCTTCCGCCTCCTCCGCTTCCGCTCTGACCCGTGACGGATCCGCCGGTGCCGCCCGCCGAGGCTCCGCCCGCTCCCTGAGGCCTGTCGGCTTCGCCGCAGCCGAGCGCGGCCCACCACAAGAAGAATGAAAGCAACGTGCAGCCTAGTATGCGCATATACCGATCCCTTTCCCGTCCAGACATAAAATTTCTATATACCCTGATTGGGGTATTAACTGAAGTCGTTCGATTCGGCCGGGTTTTTCCAGGGATGGCGACGAGAGAAGGCATACTCGTGCTTCTCTTCACCGTTTTCCTCGACGTCTGATGAAACGAAGGGATTCGTCGCAGCCGTGGGGCAGCATCGATGTCATTTCGACCGGAGGGATAAGAGGGGGGTGGCGGTCGGAAACACACCTGAGTGAGAAATCTCCTCCTGTCGTTGGAGATCTCTCACTTCGTTCGAGATGATAAGGTAGCCTGATGCTTTCGTTCGAGACTACTGGATAGCCGTACGCGGGGTCACGGGAAGCGCGCGTGGCAGGGGTTCCGGATAACCCCTGCACGGTGAGACCTCGTGTGCGGCTAGCGCGCGCTCTTCCCTTGACCCGGAGGGGGCACGAGGGGGAAAGTCGGAGCGTTTTTAATATATACTGGAACGTAAACAGTGGAACAGAAGATAGACGACTCCGCGGTGCTCATTTCGTTTCTGCAGGCGTACGAGAGATACGTGAAGGAGATCCTGCAGCCCACCCACGTCGAGATCCACCGGGTGATGGAGATCTGGCAGCAGCCAGGCCACTGGAGCAAGTACTCGGGCTCGCGGGAAGGGCTCATCCCCACCCCCATCCGTACCGCCATCTCCCGGATCAAGCGGCCCGAACAGGTGGTGGACAAGATCCTGCGCAAGCCGCACAAATTCCCGGAAGGCCTGAAGCCGGTGAGCTTTCGCACCATGTACGACACCATCGGCGTCCGGATCGTCGTCTATTTCCTCAGCCACCTGCCGCTGATCGACCGGGAGCTCAGGAACGCGGAGTTGATGGAGATATCGAGCGAGGAGCCGCCGGTCGCCTATATGAACGTGGACCAGGCCCGAATCCTGGGGCTCAGCCACATCAAGCAGGTGGAAAAACCCAGCGGCTACCGATCCGTCCACTACAAGGTGCGCCTGAAGCAGAGCAACTTGCCCGAGGAGCTGCGGCCCACCTTCGAGCTTCAGGTCAGGACGGTGGCGCAGGATCTATGGAGCGCGCTCGAGCACCACCTGGGATACAAGCCGGCCAAACGCACGCACTCCACTGCCAGGACGCAGCTTCGGATCCTGAGCGGGATGCTGAGCGCCATTGACGAGAACTTCGACATGCTCTACGGCGAGCTGAGCCGCTTCCAGCGGGAGGTGGAGTACGGACCGAGCGAACCGCTCACCGTGGAGACCCTGCCCTCGGTGCTATCCGAGGTGGGCATCGTCTGCGCGCAGCGCGATATCAACAATATCCTCAAGCTGCTCGACAGCCGCGGGGTGCAGACCGTGGGAGAGATGCTGAATCTGGCCACCCCGCGCCGCCTGGACATAATTCGCAATACCTATCATTCGACCCTCGGTCGCCATCCTGCCGACCTGGAGCTGGTCGCCAACTTGGCGGCCATGTACGGGTCGGCGAGCGAAGCCGAGGAGATCCAACGCATCGAGATGCAGATCGCCTACCGCGGAGCCTGGGACAGCATCCGTCGCGAGACGCAGACCGCCAGCTCGGATTGACGGTCAGGCGCCTTATCACAGTGGGTAGGGCGGTGGGATTACCACCGCCCCCCCGTTGTCGCCTGGCGGTG
>CAYVFC010000106.1:0-28151 GCA_964450715.1 uncultured Sandaracinaceae bacterium
GGTGCTTTTTTGTGCGGAATTTATTGGGTTCTTTCTATTTCGAGCCGGGAACTAATTAACTTGTTCTTGAGCAGGCCATGGGGGTCGGACTTAACTAATTAACTTGTTCTTGAGCACGAATCGAGGGATCGACGGCGAAAACCCGCGCCGGTGATCGTAGCGTCAGGGAGGTTTTCTTTCCCTGTCATCTCGAACGGAGTGAGAGATCTCTCGCGTGCGCTCGAGATGACAATTAAAAAAAGCCGCCTCCCAGAGGGAGGCGGCTTTCGAGGCGTTTACCACGCGTTCGGGCTTACTTGGCCTGTGACTGGTAGTAGTCGATGAGGATCTTGGCCACCTCGGGGCGAGAGAACTCTGGGGGCGGCGCCTCGCCGTTGCCCAGCATCTCGCGCACCTTGGTGCCCGACAGCAGGACCCAGTCCTCCTTGGTGTGGTCGGGCGCATCGCGCATCATGACGACCTTGCCCAGCTTCTTGGACCAGGCAGTGTGGTCGGCCTTGTAGATCTCGAGCAGCAGCGCGCCCTTGGGCACCTCCTCGTCGAAGATGGTCTGTGCGTCGAAGCCGCCGTAGTAGTCGCCCACGCCGGCGTGGTCGCGACCCACGATCAGGTGGGTGCAGCCGGTGTTCTGGCGGAACACGGCGTGCAGCACGGCCTCGCGCGGACCGGCATAGAGCATGTCGAAGCCGTAACCGGTGATGAGCACGGTGTTGGGCGGGAAGTACAGCTCGACCATCTTGCGGATGCAGGCGTCGCGCACGTCGGCCGGGATGTCGCCCTTCTTGAGCTTGCCCAGCAACATGTGGACCAGGATGCCGTCCGTGCCCAGATCCTTCTGGGCCATTCGGCACAGCTCCTCGTGGGCGCGGTGCATGGGGTTGCGGGTCTGGAAGGCCACGACCTTCTCCCAGCCCAGCTTGGCCATCTCCTCGCGGATCTGCACGGCGGTGCGGAAGGTCTCCGGGAACTCCTTCTCGAAGTAGGAGAAGTTGAGCACCTGAATGGGGCCGCTGATGGCGGTCTTGCCCACCGAGTTGAAGGCCGCCACGCCGGGGTGCTTGGGATCCTCGGTGCGGAAGATCTTCTGCGTCATCATCTTCATCTGCTCGTCGGTGAAGGTCTCGATGGCCTCCACGTCCTGGATGGCGATCACCGGGTTGCCCTCGACGTTGGGATCCTTGAGCGCGATGCGCTTGGCGCCCTTGATGGCCGAGGCGTCCTCGACCACGTTGACGATGGGCACGGGCCAGAACAGACCGCCGGCGGTCTGCATCTTCTCGGCCACGCTGATCGAGTCAGCCACGTTCATGTAGCCCTTCAGCGGGTTGAAGTAGCCTCCGCCCAGCATGACCGCATTGGCTGCGGCCGCGGAGGAGACCACGATGGACGGGAGACCGGCGGCCTCCTTGATCAGTTCATCTCTTTTTGCCTTGTCCTCGACAAAGCGAGGATCGAGCTTGTCGGAGCCATGCGGTTTGATCATCTTTCTTCTCCTTGGTTACCTTGGTTTGTTTTATGGAGTTACTATCCTAGTTGTTAGAATCCCTTCAGCGGGTTGGCGCCGAGATCGGTCAGTTGCTGGTTGAACTCGTCCAGCAGCGCGGGCACGCGATCAAACTCGTTGCGCGCCAGCTCCTCGATACGGATCCGCTCCGGCTCCAGCGCCAACCGGTTGAGCGTCTCCTGGATGTTGCTGAAGCGGGTCTTGGCCAGCTCCGAGCCCCGCATGTAGTGGCACTGGTAGTCGTCGCCGGGCTTGCAGCCGATCAGCATCATGCCGTCGATGCCGCGCGACAGGGCGTCGGCCACCCAGATGATATTCACCGCGCCCAGGCAGCGCACCGGGATGATGCGGATCCAGGGGTTCCACTGCGCGCCGCGCGCCGCGGCGTCGTCCAGCGCCGGGTAGGCGTCGTTCTCGCAGAGGAAGGCGATGATGCGCGGTTTTTCCGAGTACTCGTCCGGGATCTCGAAACACTTGAGCATGCTCGACACCGCGTCGATCGAGTACTCCGGGAAGGAGATGATGCGCTCGGGGCAGGCGCCCAGGCAGATGCCGCAGCGCCGGCAACGCATCGGGTTGTAGAAGGGGGTTCCCTTTTCGTCCTCGTTGATGGTACCGAAGGGGCACTCCTCGGTGCAGCGCTTGCACTGGGTGCAGCGCTGCATGAAGAAGTCCGCGATGGAAACGTCGCCTGCTCTCGGGTGCACGGCCTCGCCCCGCTTGTTGGACTCGATGACCTGCACCGCCTTCATGGCCGCGCCCCAGCCGTCCTCGCCGGCCTGCGCCGCGTCCATGGGCGAGTGTGCCGCGCCCGCCGCGTAGATGCCGGTCCGTCGCGTCTCGTAGGGGAAACAGATGTAGTGCGAGTCCGGAAAGCCGTAGCGCAGCTGCGGCAGATCCGGCCCCTGGCGGTAGACCAGGTTCAGGATCTCGGTGCCCTCGTGGTGCTGCAGCTTCTCGATCACCTTGTTGGCCTCCGCCACCTGGGTCTCGGACTCGTTCTTGGCCACCTTGGCCCGGGCGTCGATCACCTGGCGGATGGCCTCGCCGTCGGCCGTATTGGGAACCATGCCCACGGCCAGCACCACCAGGTCGGCGGGGATCTCGGCCTCCGGCCCCAGCAGGCTCTCGCTCAGCTTGACCTTGAGCGAGCCGCCGTCGGCCTCGACCGACTGCACCTCGCCGCGGGTGAACATACCGCCCGACTTCTCCTGCGCTCCCAGGTAGAAGTGCTCGAGCTGGCCCGGCGCTCTCAGGTCCCGGTAGACCACCATGCAGTCCACGCCCGGGAAGTCGCGGCGGATGCCGGCTACCTGCTTCAAGGTGGTGGCGCAGCACTCGCTCGAGCAGTAGGGCAGGTGGTTCTCGTCGCGCGAGCCCGCGCACTGCACGAAGACGATGCGCTTGGGCTGCTGCCCGTCCGACGGTTTGGCCAGCTTGCCCTCCTTGAGCATCTTCTCCACGTCCTGGCCGGTGACCACGTCCTTGCTCTTACCGTATCCCAGGTGCTCGAGCTTGTTCGCGTCATAGGGCCTGGCCCCGGTGGCCTGCACGATGGCGCCCGCCTTGAGCGTCTCGCCGCCCACCTCGACCTCGAACTGCCCCGGCTGCCCGGTGATCTTCGAGACCTTGCTGGAGGTCATCACCTTGATGTTCGAATTGCCGGTCACCTCCGCGATGAGCTCGGGGATCTCGTTGGGCGCGGGCTCGTCATAGGGCGGGCACTCGGGCACCAGGTCCTTGACACCCGCCAGGTAGCCGCCCAGCTCCTTTTCGGCCTCGACCAGGATGACGGGCTTGCCCAGGCCGGCGGCCGCCTTGGCGGCGGTCAACCCGGCCAGGCCGCCACCCATGACCAGCACGTGGTCGTCGATGCTCTCTTCCAGCCTCTTGGTCAGGTTCATCTTCTGAACCTTGGCCAGGCCCATACGCACCAGGTCCTCGGACAGCAGTATCGTGTCCTCCTCGCCGGCCGGGTGGGACCAGGCCACGTGCTCTCGCAAGCTCACCCGCTCCACCTGGACCTTGGTCGGATCCAGGGTGAACTGCTTGACCTTGGCCCGCGGCGAGCAGGCCGCGATCACGAAGCCGTCCATCTCGCCGCTGTCGGCCGCGGCCTTGACCGCTGCCACGCCTTGCTCCGCGCACAGGCACTCGTCGTACTTGACGGTCGCGCTGTACTCCCCGGCTGCCGCATCGACCTTCTCCTTGTCGATCGCCTTGTCGATCCCACATCCCGTGCAAACAAACAGGCCGATCTTTTCCATCACGCACTCCTTCCAGCCGAGGCCAGGGCCTTGGCAGCTGCGCCGGTCGCGTCACGCACGGAGGCGGCGACGTCCTCTGGCCTGCGGGCCACGCCCGCCACGAAGATTCCGTTTTGCGGATCGTCCAGTCCGAACCCGTCCGCGTCCATGGATACGTCAAAGGGTAGCGAGGCATCGCCCAGGTTGGAGACCATGCCGGTCGCCAGCACCACCAGGTCCGCCTCGGCGTCCATCAGCTTGTTGTTCTCCACGTCCTCCACGCGCAGCTTCATGCCGCTGCCGCTCTGCTCGATCTTGCCGACCTTGCCCTTGACCAGCTTGACGCCGTCCATGGCCGCGACCTTGGTCAGCACGTCCTCGTTGCGTCCCGGTGTGCGGCGGTCGATGTAATAGATGGTGACCTCGCTTTCCGGCAGCTGCTCGCGCACGTAGGTGGCCTGCTTGAGCGAGGCCAAACAGCAGACCGCCGAGCAGTAAGCCAGGTGCTTGACGTCGCGCGAGCCCGCGCACTGTACGAAGGCCACCTTCTGGGGCGGCTTCTGGTCCGAGGGGCGCAGGATCTTGCCCCCGGTGGGACCGGTGAGCGACGCCATGCGCTCCATCTGCACGTTGGCGATCACGTCCTTTATAGACCCTCCTCCCAGCTCGGTGAGCTTGTCCAGCGGATAGGGCTTCCAGCCGGTGGCCAGCACGATCGCACCCACGGTGCAGACGTCCTCGCCCGGCTTGGCGTCCAGATCGATGGCGTTGTACTTGCATGCCTCGACGCACTTCTTGCAGCCGTCCGGGCAGGCGCTGCGCGTCAGGTAGTAGCGCCGCGGATAGGCATCCGGCAGATAAGGCCGGATGGCCGGAACCTCGACCATGTCCAGGTTGAACGGGTCGGGAGTCTTGGCCGGGCAGACCTTGGTGCACTCGCCGCAGGCGGTGCAGCGGTCGTTCACGTAGCGGGGCTCGGTGGCCACGGTGACCTTCCAGCCGTTGCCCTCCCGGGAGGCAGCCTTGACCTGGGCGTCGGTGAGCACGCTAAGGCGCGGGTTGCGCTCTACCCGCTTGGTATTGATCTCCATGCCGCAGGCCGGAGGGCAGAGCTTGGGGAAGTAATGAAAGATACGTAGCACGCGACCGCCGATGGCCGGCGCTTTATCGACCAGTATGACTTCCGAGCCGGCTTCCGCGGCTTCAAGCGCCGCGGAGACGCCGGCAATGCCTGCCCCCACGACCATCAGGGGCTGCGCGTTTGATGCGTTCATGAATTCCTCCTGGCACCCTCAACCGGATGCTTTGTCGCGTATTTTCATGGTGGGCTCCGCGAATAGCGCAAAGCGCAACCAGCGAGCCGCGAAGCGTAGCAGTTCCTCGTCGCTGGTTCGAAGCTTTTCTATCAGCTCTTCCTCGAGCTCGAAACGCTGCAGGAAGGTCGACTTGAATACGAATTCACGAAAGAGGTCCAGATCGTTGAAGGCGTTGTGGAACATCTCCATACGCTTGGGATCGAGCTGCCGGCCGCCGATGAACCAGGGATGAGAGACGATCTCGCGGTAGCCGGTTTCCAGCTCTTCCCGCTCGGCCACACCCTGGTTCTCCCTCCATTGCTCGACGGTCCAGCACTGCTTCTCGTCCTTGCCCGCGCAGAAGCTGTCTTCGAAGAGGAAGTAGACCGGCCTGGAATCCTCGCCGGCCCGGGCCGGCGACAGCGCCATGCCCAGCGGGTACATGCGGCACGACCAGGGTCGATCCTGGTAGACGCTGCAACCGTTCTCGTTGACGAAGAAGCAACGCTTCTCGGGCTCGTCGCGCATCTTCAACATGAGCACCGGAAGGTGCAGATCCTTGGTGATGGGCAGCAGCGTGTACTGGTCCAGGAAGTCGGTGGTGGAGATCTTCAGGCGCCTGGCCAGGTGCAGCACGTCCGACGGGGTCAGGAAGATGTTCACGTCGGCGCAGCAGTCGGTAAAGCAGGATAAGCCCTTGTGACAATCGAAACAGAACGTCTCGCCGGCGGCCAGCTGGCGCCGCCCGCGCATCGCATAAGGAAGCTCGACACTATCGCTAGTCGGTAAAACGGTCACATCTACAACCTAAAGGTCGAAGCCCCGGGCACCCTAAGGGCGCCCGGGGCCTCAGGTATCGCTATGAAGAAAGCGGGATTGGTCAGGGGGACTAGAAGATCTTCTTGATCGGGATCTTCTTCATCTCCCACTCTTCGCTCTTGGGATCCATCTTGCAGTTGACGAAGACCTCCCAAGCCGGATCCAGCTTCGGTTTATCCGAGCGGAAGTAGTAGCCGGGCCACCTGGTCTCCTCGCGGTAGAGCAGGGTGCGCACGTGCGCCTCGGCCTGGTACATGCGGTGCCGGTTCTCCCAGCAGCGCATCAGCTCGTGCAGGCTGCTGGCCGCCAGCTTCTCGGAGTCCTCTTTTAAGAAGGCCAGCAGCTCCTCGGCCTTCTTCAGGCAGGCCTCGTTGGTGGAGAACTGAGCGGTCACGCCGCCGGCGTACTCGTCCATCAGCTTCTGCAGGCGCTGCATGAAGGGACGCCACTGGATGTAATTCGGGTTCACATCCGGCTGCGTGGTCTTGGCCACGTTCTCCTCGTAGGTCTTCAGCGGCTGCAAGGCCCGGGCCTTGAGCTCCTCGACCAGCTTGGCATCCGCGGCCGGCTTGGGCGGGTTCTCCTTGACGATGTAGCGGATGGCCGACTTGGCACCGATGCGGCCCTCGGCGTGCGACCCGGAGGAGAACTTGTGCGACGAGGCGCCCGAGGCGTCGCCGACGCAGAACACGCCCTTGACCGTGGACATGTTCTCGTAGCCCCAGAAGTACTCCGGCGGGGCGATGTCCTTCGGACCGCTGACCCAGGCGCCGGAAGCGCCGGAGTGCGAGCCGATGAAGTAGGGCTCGGCCGCGGCGATCTCCGAGGGAGCCTTCTCGGGCGACACGTTGGTGGCGGCCCAGAGAATGGACTGGGAGATGGTCATGTCCAGGAAGTCCTCCCAGGCCTCGGCCTCGAGCTCCTTCAGGCGCTTCTTGGCCACAGCGGGATCCTTCTCCGAGTCGACGATCTTCTGGATGGCTTCCTCGGTCCTCATATAGATGGGCCCCAGGCCTTCCAGCACGTCGAGCATGCCGAGGTAGTTACGCAGGTTGGCCGGGATGGGCTTGACCTTGCCGTACGGTCCCCAGTTATCCAGCTCGGCCCTGCGGGTCTCCATGTAGGCGTCGCCCTTGGCGTTGGTGGCCCTGGACTTGAAGAGCAGGAACCAGGCGCCGACCGGGCCGTACGCATCCTTGAACCGCACCGGGATGAAGCGCACTTCCTGGCAGGTCAGCTCCGCGCCGGTCTTCAGCGTGAAGTAGGTGGAAGCGGCCGAGTTGAAGGGAGGATACCAGGCGCGGCCCGCACCCTCACCGGTGGAACGCGGCTTGAACACGCCCACGGCGCCGCCCATGCAGACCATGACCGCACGAGCCTTGAACACGTAGAACTTGTTCTCGCGCACGGAGAAGCCCACCGCGCCGATGCACTTGTCGCCGTCCATCAGCGGCTCGGTGATGAATACGCGCTCGTAGATGTTATCCGCGCCCAGGTTGTTCTTGGCCGCCTCGGCCACGATCACCTTGTAGGACTCGCCGTTGATCATCAGCTGCCAGCGACCCTCGTGCACGTAACCGCCGTCTTTGTCCTTCCAGATAGGCAGGCCCCACTTCTCGAACAGGTGCACGGTGGAGTCCACGTGGCGCGCGATGCTGGCCACCAGGTCCTCGCGGGTGATGCCCATGAGGTCGTTGCGCACGTAGTCCACGTAGTCCTTGACGCTGTTCTGGCCGTCCTTCAGGCCCACGTACTGGTTGATGGCGGAAAGGCCCATGGCCACCGCTCCGGAGCGGTCCATGGCGGCCTTGTCGACCAAGGTGACCTTCAGGTTGTTCTGCTTGGCCCAGTGAGCAGCCTCGACCGCGGCGCCGCAAGCGGACATGCCGCCACCGAGAATGAGTAGATCGGTATCAACTTCAACGTTGGTGAACTCTTGCATGGCTATCTCCTTTACCTACTTCGTCCAAACAGCGTCGGTGCCCAGGGAGGCGGGTTCGGTGAACAGAGCGGTGCTGTCGAGGTCGCCGCCGGTCTGCCAGCCGCCGTCAGGAACAGCCTTGCCCTCGGGAGTGGTGCGGATGGGGAACTTGAACCGCTTCACCATGCCGTTGCGGAACTTGACCGTCCACATGATGTTGTCGGTGGAACGCAGGGGCACGACCGATGCGCCCATGGGCACGAAGTCGGCGTAGCCGCGCACGTCGACGGCCTGCGTGGGGCAGATCTTTACGCAGTTGTAGCACTCCCAGCACTGCGAGGGATCCTGGTTGTAGGCCTTCATCTTGTCTTTATCGAGAACCATCAGATCGTTCGGACAGATGTACTGGCAGGCGGTCTTGTCGAGCGCCTTACACCCGTCGCACTTCTCCGGGTTTACGAAGCTTGGCATTCAATACCTCCGTAGGCCTCAGCTGGTATGCATCGGCGGTGTGTGTGGATCTTCTAGGGTTTGTTTCCCGCGTTTACTTCAAAGCAGGGATGTAGGCGGCATAAAACTCGTAGTAGGGGTTAGTGTCAACGCCAAAATTTCAATCGTCTCGATAGAAAAAATCGATGATCTAGAAACTATAAAAAAAACCGATCGCCCTGCCGGCCGGAAAGGCCCGAAACCCCGGCATCCACGGTTCCCCCGGGACGGCGGCCATCCTTGATCCGATCAAACGTTCAGGCACCCATGTGTTCAGGAAGGGGATGCGGTTAGCTTTTTCACTTTTTGGCGAACGCTTAAAGCCAATCGGAACCGAGGCCCGACTCTCTCGTGAACGAGGGCAGAAAGTGAAAAAGCTAACCGCGTCCCCAGGGCTTAAGCCATCGAAACGCTTGGGGCTTTGCCCTTACGCCGTCACGGCCGGACGGCTCGCCCGTTGCTCGCCCGCGGACTGTCCCGCGGTCCGGGCAAACTGCTGGACCTCTTCTACGAAGACCATGATGGCCCGGCTCATCTCCAGGTTCTTCCACATGGACAGGACGATGCGCCTGACCAACGGGGGACCTACGTCGATCCGCGCCAGCCGGCGGCCGTGCTCGTTCCCTTCGTCGCTCACGTCATCGGCCGTGACCATGTCCGGAAGAAAGGCGATTCCCAGACCGGTCTCCACCATCTTCTTCACGGTCTCCACGTTGTCGGTGGACCCCACGGTTTCCACGCTCACCCCCAGCAGCGCCAGGTGCTCGCGGATGAGCTTGCCGGTGGGGTTCTCGGTGGCCAGGCTGATGAAGTGCTGGCCCTGTAGCTCGCTCGGCCGGATCACCCGCCGGTTGAAGAAGGGGTGCGACGGTCCGCAGACCAGCGAGACCCTCTCCTCGATGATGCCTTTCTGATATAGGCGGCGGTCCGGCCGCGAGTTGGCCAGCAGCGCCACGTCCACCTGGTCCGAGAGCAGTGCCTCCATGATCTCGTCCGAGTGGCGATACAGCACGATGGGTCGTGCCAGGGGGTAGCGCTCCCTCAATTTGCGCAGGATCCGCGGTAGGAAATAGATGCCGATGCTGTTCACCGTACCGATGCGGATCTCTCCCACCACCCCCTCGGAGAGCTCCTGTACCGCGCGGTGGGCCTTTTTCACGCTCTCCATAACGTCCTGGCTCTTCTGGGCCAGCACGCGCCCGGCCTCGGTCAGGCAGACTCCGCCGGGCCTGCGGTGAAAGAGCCGGGTTCCCAGCTCCTCTTCCAGCTGCTTGATCTGGTAGGAGAGCGCCGGCTGCGTTATGTGAAGCCTGCTGGTCGCCCGGTTAAAGCCCCCTTCCTCTACGACCGCCAGAAAGCACCGCAACTGATGTAACTCCACCGTCTTACCTCCGCGGAAGCGGTTATTCGTAGGGGAAAAGGCTTCATAAGTCAAACCGAACATCCGGCATAATCGCCGATAAAAACTTCCGATGATTTTTTTTCGAGCTGATCGCAGGTAAAGGGGATGAAAACGCGCGGCACATAAAATTTTTTTATCCACAGAATCAAGACTTTGACGTTGACATTGGGCTGGATCAGTCCGATAGAACGCATCTCGCTAGACATAGCGCTTTTTTCGCGCGCGATGTTGGATAGCGAATCAGTCCCCCATCCATTCATGTATCTAGGAAAGGAGCAACCATGGCGGAAATAACGAGAAAGACGCCATTGCTGGACGAGCTTCTCAAGGGCCCTTGGCCGAGCTTCGTGAAAGAGATCAAGAAGTCAGCGGCTAACGATGATGTCAAGGGCCGCGCCCGGGCCAATGACCTGCTGGGTGTGCTCGAGAGGTCGTACAAGGAGAAAGTAGGGCACTGGAAGCACGGTGGCATCGTCGGCGTGATGGGTTACGGCGGAGGCGTCATCGGGCGCTATAGCGACGTCCCGGAAGATTTCCCGAATGTCGCGCATTTCCACACTATCCGCGTCAACCAGCCCTCGGGTTGGTTCTATACCTCGGACGCCCTGCGCAAGCTCTGCGACATCTGGGAAAAGTACGGGTCTGGCATCACCAACATGCACGGATCCACCGGAGATATCGTTTTTCTCGGCTGCCAGACCGATGATCTGGAACCGATCTTCGCGGAGCTGACCGCTAACGGCTTCGACCTGGGCGGCTCCGGCTCGGACGTGCGTACCCCCAGCTGTTGCTGCGGCCAGGCGCGCTGCGAGTGGGCCTGCTATGACACCATGGCGCTGACCCATGATCTCACCAACACCTTCCAGGACGAGCTTCACCGCCCGGCCTTTCCTTATAAGTTCAAGTTCAAGATGGCCGGCTGCCCGAACGATTGCGTGGCCTCGGTTGCGCGCGCGGACTGCTCCATCATCGGCACCTGGCGCGACGAGATCCAGCAGGATGACGCCGCGGTCGCCGAGTACGCCAAGTCCGGCAAGCTCGATATGGAGGCCGACGTCATCTCCCGCTGCCCGACCAAGTGTATGAGCTGGGACGGCAAGAAGCTTACCATTGACAACGCCAACTGCGTAAAGTGCATGCACTGCATCAATGCCATGCCCAAGGCGCTCGCGCCCGGCAAGGATCGCGGCGCTGCCATCCTGATCGGCTCCAAGGCGCCGATCATCGGAGGTGCTCTGCTCTCCTCGGTGATGGTGCCCTTTATCAAGGTCGAGCCTCCCTACGAGGAAATCAAGGAGTTCGCCGAGGCCCTGTGGGATCTCTGGGGCGAGCACGGCAAGAACCGCGAGCGTATCGGCGAGTTCATCCAGCGCATCGGCATGGGAAACTTCCTGGAGCAGATCGGTCTCGAGCCTCAGCCCGAGATGGTTATCGCCCCGCGCAGCAATCCCTACATCTTCTACGAGCAGGATGAGGAAGAATAGAAACCCCGGTCTTGATGGAATAAAAGGAGCACTAACAAATGGCTGAAGAAAAGAAGAAGAGAATCACCGACATCGGCCCACCCCACTACGAGCAGTTCCTGCCGCCGATCATCAAGAAGAACTACGGCAAGTGGAAGTCCCACGAGATCCTCAAGCCGGGCGTTTTGATGCACGTATCCGAGTCGGGCGACAAGCTCTACTCGGTGCGCGCAGCCACGCCGCGCCTGACCGCTACCGCTACCATTCGCACCTTTGCCGCCATCGCCGACAAGTACTGCGACGGGCACCTGCGGTATACCAGCCGGAACAACGTCGAGTTCCTGATCACGGACGAGAAGAAGATCGATCCCTGCATCGCCGAGCTCAAGAAGGAAGGGTTCCCCGTGGGCGGCATGGGCCCTTCCATCACCAACATCGTCCACACCCAGGGCTGGGTGCACTGCCACTCGGCGGCCACCGACGCCTCGGGCGTGGTCAAGGCCTTGATGGACGACCTGTTCCCCTATTTCGAGAGCATGAAGCTGCCGGGCAAGCTGCGCATCGCCTTTGCCTGCTGCCTCAACATGTGCGGCGCGGTGCACTGCTCGGACATCGCGCTTCTGGGCCTGCACAAGAAGCTGCCGGTCATCAACCACGCCAACCTGCCCCAGCAGTGCGAGATCCCGACCACCATCGCGGCCTGCCCCACGGGAGCGGTTCGTACCGCCACGGTGGACGGAAAGCAGTCGGTGGAGATCGTCGGCGACCAGTGCATGTTCTGCGCCAACTGCTTCACGGTCTGCCCGTCCATCTCGCTCAACAACCCGACCGACGGCCTGTCGATCTGGGTGGGCGGCAAGGTGAGCAACGCCAGGCACGAGCCCATGTTCTCCAAGCTGGCGATACCCTATATTCCCAACGAGCCGCCGCGCTGGCCCTCCGCGGTCAAGGCGGTCAGGAACATCGTCGAGGTCTACGCCAAGAACGCCAAGAAGTACGAGCGGCTGGGCGAGATGATCGAGCGGATCGGCTGGCCCAAGTTCTTCGACCTGGCCGAGATTCCGTTCACCAAGTACCACATCGACGACTTCACCCACGCGGGCGAGAGCTACCGCAGGTCGCTCCACTACCGGCAGCGCCCTGAAGCGTAGTATCAGAGGAGAGTGCAATGGCAGACGACGTATCCGCATCCACCGTGGCGGAAGCCATGCTCGAGATGGTCAAGGAGTACCATGGCAAGAGAAACCTCAAGGCCATGGACCTGACCAAGGCCATGATCGAGAAGTTCGGTGATCCCGTCGACAAGAAGCTGTGCAAGGCGGCGGTTCGCGAGCTCATCGATTCCGGTCGCTGCACCTATTCGTACGTGGGCGGCAGCTATATCGTGCTGCCTCCAGAGTGAGATCCTTGCCGCGCGGCATGGCCCCGAGGCGTCCGGCGCGCCCCGGGGCCATCGCCCTGGCGGCGAGAATTTTATTAGACCGAGGCAATACCCGAACGCCGGCCGTGCCGGAGGGCCGGCGGTCGAGTTGATCTGTGTGTCCGGAAGTCCCGAGAGCATCCGCGATAAACCGTTGAAACGATGCGCGGCGATTCCCTCGGTGGCATGAAGTAAACCGATTGCGAACTAGGTAATTGAAATGGGCCTGTTAAAGAAAGTCGACAAGAAAAAACCCCTCAGAACTACCGGCGGCGCCGCTGCCACCCAGAAGTCCTCGCAGCGCCCGCAGCAGGTCGTCAAGTCCGTCCCCTGCGTGGTCAACTGCCCGAGCGGCAACGTGATCCGCGAGTGGATCGCCCCCATCGCCCAGCGCGAGAAGATCAAGGTCGAAAAGGACGACGCCATCGACAACGCCTGGCGCCTGATCGTCGACACCAATCCCTTCCCGGCCGTCATGGGCCGCGTCTGCCCGCATCCCTGCGAGACTCATTGTAACCGCAGCCACAAGGACGGTTCGGTCTCCATCAATGCCATGGAGCGATTCGTGGGCGACTGGGGCCTGAAGAAGGGCCTGAAGCTCTCCATGCTCGACGAAGAGGCCAAGCCGGAATCGATCGGCGTCATCGGCGCGGGCCCGGCCGGCCTCTCCTTTGCCTACCAGATGGCGCGCAGGGGCTACAAGGTGACCGTGTACGAGGCCACCGACAAGGCCGGCGGTATGATCTACTGGGGCATCCCCTTCTATCGGCAGCCCGCCGACGTTCTGGCGGCCGAGATCCAGCGCATCCTGGACCTGGGCGTGGAGCTCAAGCTCAACACCACGGTGGGTAAGGATATCTCGGTTGACGATCTGAAGAAGAAGCACGCCGCCATCTTCATCGGCATCGGTGCTCACAAGGGCAAGCTGCTGAGGATTCCCGGCGAAGAGGGCCTGGGCGTATGGACCGGTACCGATTACCTGCACCGGGTAGCAGCCGGTGAGAAGGTCGATGTCGGCAAGAGCGTGGCCGTGATCGGCGGCGGCGATACCGCCATCGATGCCGCCAGGGCGGCCCGACGCGCGGGAGCCGAGGTAACCATCCTCTATCGCCGTACCCGTACCGAGATGCCCGCCATCGATTCCGAGGTTGAAGACGCCATAAAAGAGGGCGTCAAGATCGAGTTCCTGGTGGCTCCGGTCGAGATGAAGCGCGACGGCGACAAGGTCAAGGCCGTGGTGGTCCGGAAGATGGAGCTCGGAGAGCCCGACGATTCCGGTCGCCGCCGCCCCGTACCCATCGAGGGCTCGGACTACGAGGTCCCCATCGATTCGCTGGTCGCGGCCGTCTCTCAGCAGGCCGACTGGGATCCGATGCCCGGGTTGAAGCCCGAGGGGAAGAAGTGGTGGCTGGAACCGGACGAGAACGGCAAGGTCTCCGACGGCGTCTGGACCGGCGGCGACGTGATCGACCTGGGTCTGGCCACCATCGCCGTGGGCCAGGGGCGCAAGGCCGCCGAGGCGCTGCATAACGAGCTGCGAGGCATCACCGAGGAGAAGAAGCCCCGGCCGCCCATGGTCGGCAAGGACCGAGTCAAGCTCGACGTCTATGACGCCAAGCCGCGCAACGAGCGCTCTCACCGGCCCCAGGAAGAGTGGCTGAGCAAGCCCGACGACGAGATCGATCTGGGCATCACCGAGGAGCAGTTCCTGGACGAGGCCTCGCGCTGTTTTTCCTGCGGGCTCTGCTACGGATGCGAGCGCTGCTGGATGTACTGCACGCCCAATTGCTTCAAGAAGGTGAACGAGCCTGCGCCCGGCAACTATTACAAGGTCGACATCGGGACCTGCGACGGGTGCAAGAAGTGCGGGGACGAGTGCCCCTGCGGCTTCATCGACATGCAATAGGCCGGCAAGGAACGGTGTGCAGAGGGTATTGCCCAGAGCGGTGATTGCGGGTCTGTCCGGCGACAGCGGGAAAACCATGCTGTCGCTGGGCCTGACCGTCGCGCTCCGCTCGCGCGGTCTGCGGGTCGCTCCCTTCAAGAAGGGGCCCGACTTCATAGACTCGGCGTGGGCGGGCGCGGCAGCCGGAGCTCCGGGCCGCAACCTGGATACCTTCTTGATGGGAGAGGCACCCGTTCTTGGCTCGGTCGCCCGTGCGGCGGTGCATAGCGACATCGCCGTCATCGAGGGCAACCGCGGCCTGTACGACGGCATGGACGCGGCCGGGACGCACTCCACCGCGCGGCTGGCGCGGCTGCTCGGCGCTCCTGTGGTGCTGGTGGTCGAGGCCTACAAGGCCACCCGCACCGTGGCAGCGCTCGTCAAGGGGTGCCAGGCGCTCGATCCGGACCTCTGGATATCCGGCGTGGTCATCAACCGCGTGGGTACCGCTCGGCAGGAGGCGCTGATCCGGCAGGCCGTGAAGGCGGAGACCGGTCTGGAGGTGCTCGGCGCCATCCCCCGGCTGCGGGATCGGTTCCCCAGTCGACACCTGGGCCTGGTCACGGCCGTCGAGCACCCGGACGCGCAGGAAACGCTACAGAATGTGGGCAGGGCGATCGAGAAGCACGTCGATGTCTCAGCCTTCGTCGCCATGGCCGCCCGCGCGCCGGCGCTGCAGGTCGTCGAGCCGGAGCCGGTCGCGAGCGCGCGAGGCGCAGCCTCGGTCCGCATCGGAGTGCTGCGGGACAGGGCCTTTTCCTTTTACTATCCGGAAAACCTGAGCGAGCTGGAGCGATGCGGAGCCGAGCTGGTTTCCATCTCTCCGCTCTCGGACGACGAGCTTCCCGACATCGATCTCCTGTACGCCGGCGGGGGCTTCCCCGAGGTCTACGCCGAGCAGCTCTCGGCCAACCGGCGGTTGCGGGAGGCGATCGGGGAGCGTATCGCGCAGGGCCTTCCGGTATGGGCCGAGTGCGGCGGGCTCATGTACCTGTCCGAGAGCCTGAAGGTGAAGGGCTCGGTCCATCCCATGGTGGGCGCGCTGCCGGTGGCGGTCGAGCAGAAGAGCCGGCCGCAGGGCCACGGCTACGTCGAGGCGGTGGTGGATGGGGCCAATCCGTTTCTCGAGCAGGGCACGGAGCTGCGCGGTCACGAGTTCCATTACTCGCGTATCCTGGACGAGGGCAGGCAGCTGTCCACGGTCCTGAAGCTGAATCGCGGTACCGGGGTGGGGAGCAAACGGGACGGCATCCTGGCGGGGAATGTGCTAGCTACCTACACCCACGTACACGCCCTGGGCCTGGCGGAATGGGCTCCTTCTATGGTTCGAGCCGCGAATGGCAGCCATTCGCGGGGCGCTTCGAAGACAAAAAAAACGCAAGAGGCACGCCAACACGAAGCGATGAGTGATTGGTGATGAGCGATCGGTAAACAAGGAGGAAAGAAATGCCTACGTTTCAAGCTGGTGATCAGACGCTCGAGATTGATGAGGACGGATTCATCCAGGATCCCGACAAGTGGAACGAGGAAGTAGCCGCGGCCCTGGCCAAGACCGAGGGCGTCGACGAGCTCACCGAGGCCCACTGGAAGCTGGTGAACTATCTCAGGGAGTACTACCTGCAGTTCGGCGTGGCTCCCATGATCCGCAAGCTCTGCAAGGACACGGGATTCAAGCTCAACCAGATTTATGAGATGTTCCCCTCCGGGCCGGCGAAGGGCGCCTGCAAGGTCGCTGGACTGCCCAAGCCGACCGGCTGCGTGTAGAAGAAGGAAACCAGACGCTTAGCTTCGCATGACCGAGGGTCGTGCGCGTTGCCCCTTCGGCGAACCGTCGTTCCCGAAGAGGGCTCGTCGTACTCGCAAGGCGGTATCGTCCGGGAGACGGCTCTGTCGCCTCGGGACGATGACCGCGTTGTGATCACACCAGGAGTACTACCGAAGAATGGGTAAGTTGAGAGCAGCTTTGCTCGCGCGCAAGGCCGCCATCGTGGACGGTTGGTTCGACGAGGCGTTGTCGAGCTACGCCCCGGAGGCGACTCTCTTCTTCAAGCGGGAACGAAACCAGTTCGCCAATCCGGTGGGCAACGGTCTACGAACCGGGATCGAGGCCATTTTCGGCTCCCTGGTCGAGGAGATGGATGCCGAGCTCATCTGCCGTCACCTGGAGGAGATCATCAAGGTCCGGGCCATCCAGGATCTGGAACCCTCCCGCGCGGTCGCGTTCGTTTTCGGATTGAAGCGGGTGGTTCGCCGGCAGCTGAAAGAAGAGCTTCGTCAGGCCGACGCGGCGGCCGAGCTCGAAGGTTTCGAAGCCCGCGTAGACCAGACGGCGCTCTTCGCTTTCGATATATACGCTCGCTGTAGAGAGCAGTTCGCCGAGCTGAGAGTAAACGAGATAAAACGTAACGTCTTTAGCGTCATGGAAAGAATACGCCGAGGGGAGATCCTTTCCGGATCCCCCGACGGCGAAAAAGAACAGGTTGCGAAGTAGCAGCTTACAGTGAGGTGGTGTCTGATGAACGCCTTGATATCCCTGGTGGTGGTTGCCGCCCTGTTCCTGGTGGGGTACCTCGGAGCGGGTACTTCCCTTTTCGGGATGATCATTCCCTATGCCGCCCTGGTCATCTTCCTGGGTGGCCTGGTCTACCGGGTGGTGAAATGGGCGCAGTCGCCGGTTCCCTTCCGGATCCCGACCACCTGCGGCCAGCAGAAGTCGCTCCCCTGGATTAAAGCAAACGGTATCGAGAATCCCAGTACCGGCGCCGGTGTGCTGATACGGATGGCCCTGGAAGTGCTCTGCTTCCGCTCGCTATTCCGCAACACCAGGACCGAGCTAAGCGACGGCCCGCGGCTCCGCTATGGGTCGAGCCAGTGGCTGTGGCTGGGCGCCATCGTCTTCCACTACTCGTTTCTCGTTATTCTCATCCGGCACGTGCGCATGTTCACCGAGCCGGTTCCCTCCTTCGTCTATCTGTTGCACAGCCTCGACGGCTTTTTCCAGATCGGCGTGCCCGTCTTCTACCTCACCTCCTTCGGCCTGTTGGCGGCGCTCGGTTACCTGCTGCTGAGACGGCTGATGTCTCCACAGCTCAGGTACATTTCGCTACTGAACGACTACTTTCCCCTGTTTCTGCTGATCGGCATCGGGTTGAGCGGGTTCTGGATGCGGTACGTGATGAAGACCGACGTTTCCGGGGTCAAGGATCTGGCCATGGGCCTGGTCAACTTCAGCCCGGTATTCCCGGAAACGGTGGAACCGCTCTTCTACGGACACTTCTTCCTGGTTTGCGTGCTGTTCGCCTACTTTCCCTTCAGCAAGCTGACGCACATGGCGGGCGTCTTTCTCAGCCCGACCCGGAACCTGGCGAACAACAACCGCATGGTCAGGCATATCAATCCCTGGAACGCCCCGGTACATATCCACACCTACGAGGAGTACGAGGATGATTTCAGGGAGAAGATGAAGACCGCTGGACTCCCGCTGGATAAGGAAGAATAGACATGGCAGAGCCCTCCTTTGATACGATCGAATATTACGACAAGGATAAGCTATCCAAGATAGACTACCGTCCGCCGGCCAAGGGGTGGATGGACACCCCGGTGGACTTCCGGCCCGGCTCCTGGATCTACCCCGGCAAGGCCAAGCACCTGCAGTACCTGGAGCTTCCCAACCCCAGGGAGTGGGTGGTCACCGAAGACGACTGGAAGTTGCAGGACAACTGGAAGGAGATCGTCCTCAAGGGCATGGCCGAGCGTTTAGCCAAGTATCGCTCTTTCAAGCTCTTCATGGACATCTGTGTGCGCTGCGGCGCCTGCGCCGACAAGTGTCACTTCTTCATCGGCGGCGGCGATCCCAAGAACATGCCGGTGCTGCGGGCCGAGCTGCTGCGCTCGATCTACCGCCACGATTTCACGGCCATGGGCAAGATCCTGGGAAAGATCGCCGGGGCTCGGCCGCTCACCATCGCCGTGATCAAGGAGTGGTTCTACTACTTCTTCCAGTGCACGGAGTGCCGGCGCTGCTCGGTCTTCTGTCCCTACGGAATCGACACCGCCGAGATCACCATGATGGGCCGGGAGCTTCTGGGTCTGCTCGGTATCTACGTGAACTGGATCATCGAGCCGGCGGCCAACTGCTTCCGCACCGGAAACCACCTGGGGATTCAGCCGCACGGGTTAAAGGACACGCTGGAGTTCTTCGCCGACGACATCGAGGAAGCTACCGGGGTAAAAGTCAAGATCCCCATGAACAAGAAGGGGGCGGAGATACTCTTCGTCACCCCGTCGGGCGATTTCCTGGCCGATCCGGGAACCTTCACCTGCATGGGCTACATGGTCCTCTTCAACGAGCTGGACCTGGACTACACCTGGAGCACCTACGCCTCGGAGGGCGGCAACTTCGGCCTGTTCACCTCGGCCGAGATGATCAAGCGGCTGAACGCCAAGATCTACGCCGAGGCCAAGCGGCTGGGGGTCAAGTGGATCATGGGCGGCGAGTGCGGCCACATGTGGCGGGTGCTCAACCAGTACATGGACACCATGAACGGTCCGGCCGATTTCCTCGAGGTGCCCAAGAGCCCCATCACGGGAACGGTCTTCGACAACGCCAAGTCGACCAAGATGATCCACATCATGGAGTTCACCGCCGACCTGATCCGGAACAAGAAGTTGAAGCTCGATCCGAGCCGCAACGACCACATCAGCGTGACCTTCCATGACTCCTGCAACCCGGCGCGGGCCATGGGCATCTTCGAAGAGCCGCGCTACGTGCTCAAGAACGTCTGCAACAACTTCTACGAGATGCCCGAGAATACCGTCCGCGAGCAGACCTTCTGCTGCGGCGGCGGAGCCGGCCTGGGCACGGACGAGAACATGGAGATGCGGCTGCGCGGCGGGCTTCCGCGCGGCAACGCCGTCAAGTACGTGCACGAGAAGTACGGGGTCAACGAGCTGGCGGCCATGTGCGCCATCGACCGGGCGACCTTGACCACGGTCTGCGAGTACTGGGCTCCCCAGGTCAGGGTGACCGGGATTCACGAGCTGGTCGCCAACGCCATGATACTGCAGGGCGAGGGCGAGCGGACGCAAAACCTGCGACTGGAAGAGATTCCCAAGGCGAAGTCGGCCGCGGAAGCGGAAAAGGATGGAGGCGGCAGCGATGTATGACGGCGGAAAGATCGTCACGGGTCTGGTCGTTTTTATTCTGATAGCGACCTTTCCCTTCTGGTATTCGCAAGCGGCAGGAGAGCTCGGGGAGCGTCTGAAGCCCGAGCTGCCCGCCGACAAGACCCAGTGCGTGGAGAATAAAGAGTACATGCTCGCCGCGCACATGACGCTGCTCAACCAGTGGCGCGACGATTTCGTGCGCGAGGGTCAGATCAAGTACACCTCGGTCGCCCACGGAGAGCAGTACGAGGCCAGCCTCACCAACACCTGCCTCGACTGCCACTCGGACAGGGAGAAGTTCTGCGATCGGTGTCACACCTACGCGGACGTCGATCCCTACTGCTGGGACTGCCACATCGACAACAAGGGTAACGAGCCATGAACGAGAGCAGAAGGCGTTTCTTGACCAGGGCGGGGCTGACGGCACTTGGGTTCGGTGCCCTGCCCGTCTTTCGCTCCACGGCCGTCGCTTCGGGCGGCGCCAAGCCCGCGTACGAGCTGGGGCAGAAGCAGTGGGGGATGGTGATCGACATCCGCATGTGCCAGCGGCCGGGCGTGATGGAGGCCGCCGTGGCTGCCTGCCACGGGCAGCACAACGTGCCGGATATCGACGACCCCCAGCGAGAGGTGAAGTGGCTCTGGACGGAGAAGTTCGAGAAGGTCTTCTCCGACCAGGTACACCAGTATACGCAAGAAGCGGTCAAGGAGCTCCCCACCCTGGTGCTCTGCAACCACTGCGAGAATCCCTCTTGCGTCAAGGTCTGCCCGACCAAGGCCACCTGGAAGCGGGAATCGGACGGGATCGTGATGATGGACATGCACCGCTGCATCGGCTGCCGTTACTGCATCGCCGCCTGTCCCTACGGCGCCCGTAGCTTCAACTGGCAGGATCCCCGGCCTCACATCGCGCAGATCTATGCCGGGTATCCGACGCGGACCAAGGGCGTGGTGGAGAAATGTAACTTCTGCGCCGAGAGGCTGCGGAAGGGTAAGCAGCCGGCCTGCGTCGAGGCGGCCAGCAAGGTGCCGGGAGGCCAGTACGCGTTGGTGTTCGGGGATCTCAGCGATTCCAGCGCGGTGATCAACGAGATCCTGAGGCGAAAGCATACCATTCGACGAAGGCCGGGCCTAGGCACCATGCCGAACGTCTTTTACGTGATCTGAGGGAGCCATGCTGGAGAAAGCGTTTAGCGGCGGCAAGAATTACTGGACCCTGGTGGTGTTCTGGCTGGTCATCATCGCGGCAGGCGTGGGCGCCTACCTGGTTCAATTCATGGAAGGCCTGCACATCACCGGGATGAGCCGGGACGTGCCCTGGGGCTTCTACATCTCGCAGTTTACCTTCCTGGTCGGCGTGGCGGCCTCGGCCGTGATGGTGGTGCTGCCCTACTACCTGCACCACTACAAGGCCTTCCAGAAGATGGTCATCCTGGGCGAGTTTTTGGCCGTCTCGGCCGTACTCATGTGCATGCTCTTCATCTTCGTGGACATGGGGCAGCCCACCCGGGTGGTGAACGTTATGCTGCACCCCACGCCCAACTCCCCCATGTTCTGGGACATGACCGTGCTGTTCGGTTACCTGGGGCTGAACCTGTTGATCGGCCTGATCACCTTCGAGGCCGAGCGCAAGGACGTGCCTCCGCCTACGTGGATCAAGCCCATTATCTATCTCTCCATCCCCTGGGCCGTCAGCATCCACACCGTCACCGCTTTCCTCTACTCCGGCCTGGAAGCCCGCACTTTCTGGATGACGGCCATCCTGGCGCCGCGCTTTTTGGCCTCGGCGTTCGCCTCGGGCCCGAGCCTGCTCATCCTGCTGGCGCTCATCCTGCGCAAGTTCACCAAGTTTGACGCGGGCGACGAGGCCATCGGCAAACTGGCGACCATCGTCACCTATGCCCTGACCATCAACGTCTTTTTCGTGGGCGTCGAGCTGTTCACCGGCCTGTACAGCAACATCCCCCACCACACCCAGCACTTCCAGTACCTGTTTTTGGGGCTGCACGGCCACGACGCGCTGGTGCCCTGGATCTGGACCTCGCAGTTTCTGATCGTGGGTGCGCTCTTTCTGATGCTCTTCCCTGGGGTACGAAAGAACACCGGTATCCTGGCGCCGCTGTGCGTGGCCATCATCGCCGGTATCTGGATCGAGAAGGGCATGGGCCTGGTGGTCACCGGCTTCATCCCCTCGCCGCTGGAGAACATCACCGAGTACGCGCCGACCGGGCTGGAACTGACCGTGGCCTTGGGCGTTTACGCCATCGGCTTTTTCGTGCTGACCGTCCTCTACAAGATCGTGATCAGCGTCCGCGAAGCGGCACAGCAGGGGTAAAGATGGAAGGGGGCGAGCCCGAACGGGAGGGGGCAAGCCCCTCCCCTTACGGGGGATTCGCCTCATCGACCTGTAGGGGCGGGCCTCGCGCCCGCCCGGAAGGGGCAAGCCCCTCCCCTACGGGGGATTCGCTTCATCGACCTGTAGGGGCGGGCCTTGCGCCCGCCCGTCGCTTGTCGTCGCTCTCCGCACGATAACGTTCTTTTCGAGCGTACTTGAGGTTATTCTTATCGCGCTGGGTAAGACGGTAAAAAGCCCCGGATGTTGTTCGTTAGTAACAGCCGCGCGAGGTAGCATCCGTCGATAGGGCATTTAAAATGATACGTCAGCCTGAATTGATATTCGTGCTCCCGTGGATTGTCGCTCCGCTATGTCTCCGAATTATAACCCTGTTCAGCCCAGGCAGCATCGTATCCTTACCGGAAGCCATCTGTGGACTGCTTTATGGAGCTCCGCAGGATCTGTTTGTTGGGTTTGAAATTCTGATTCTTTTTCAGCTGCTCGAACTGGCGAAGAGGCGAAGAGAGAGTTCGTTTAGGATACTTCAGACGGTACTGGCATGTTCGATTTTCGCGATCATTCATTTTTACTTTTTTTTAGATTTCGTTCTCTTCAGTAAACTAGGTATTCGGATGGATACCGACTTCCTTTACTTCTTTGGCGAAATCGCACCTTTTGTAGATTCTGCAAAGGAAATAGGCCTCCTGTATTTTTTCGTTTTAGTGGGAATAGTAGTTGCATCCATGGCCGGGTTCTTTCGTTTCTTTCGAAAATACTCTCTTTTAAGAAGCATAAAACCATCCGGCGCTGTCCTCGCGGTCCTGGGCGTCGTCATTTTGCCCACTAGATTTTTTATACCGGAAGATGTTGCATATTTTTCCAAGAACGCGGTCTTTCAGCTCCAAGTCGCGGTCTTAGATCGCTCTAACGCGAAGTCGAAACGGCGTTCGCGCCTTTCTGAAGCGGAACTGCATTCTATCCTGCCGGACAGCAATATCGAACAGTATCAACTCGTTTCGCCGGCCTACCCGATACTTAAAGATACCCAAGGTTTTTCGGGCGAGAAGAACTTTGACGTTATAATTGAAGAAGGCGAACGCCCTCACCTGATTTTTCTTTTTCTCGAATCGTTCCGCGCAAAGGACGTCGGGTCTCTGGGGAGCGAGCTCGGAGCCACACCGGTCTTCGACCGCCTTTCGAAAGAGGGTGTCCTTTTTACGAACTATTACAGCCCCGGAGCCCAGACGACCAGAGCTGTAATTGCCAGTCTTTTCGGCATACCGCCCCGTTTTACCAAGCGCGCCGTACAGTCTGCTGATCCGGCGATGCCTCTCATCGGTATCGCGGACAAGTTGAAAGAAAGTGGTTACCGAAGCGCGTTTTTTCATAATGGTTCGCTTGAGTTCGAGGGTAAAACCGCTTTCTTTTCCCAACACGGATATTCCGAAATATTTGGAGGTGATGATATAGCAAGAGCCTACCCGAAAGCAGAGAGAAGCAGTTGGGGGTTGCATGACGAGCACCTGATGCCCTTTGTCGTGGACTGGCTAAAAAGAAAGGATGAGGAACAACAGGCGTCTTTCTTGACGGTTTTTACGGTTACTACTCACCACCCCTACGAGGTTCCGAGCGACTATACGGCTCCCTTCTTTGATGTATCGCGCCCCGATCCGATTCATCCGATATTCAAGCAACAAAAGGGAACGGAGCTATATAGAAAGTACCTCGAGACTATACATTACGCGGACCATGCCCTTGAAATATTGGTCGATCTGTTAAAAAAGGAGGGTCTGGCCGAAAACACTATTCTCTTCATTCAGGCCGATTCCTCCTGTCCAATGGGCGAGCATTACAGAAACTTTTTCGGGATACGTTTTATTTATGAAGAGAACCTGAAAGTTCCACTCTTGATATTGGCTCCCGGGCGGCTGGAACAACCCCAGAGGATCGATGAGGTCAGAAGTCAGATCGACCTTCTGGCAACCGTAATGGATATCTTTAGACTCAGGGGGCTTAATCATTCCGTCGGCACGAGTCTGGTCAGAAAGACCAACGGTCGCCCGGTATATTTTAGTAGTCCATTTGAACTTGTATATCAGGGATTGCGGATGGGGAAGGACAAGTTCATCTACTGCCTTAAACAAGGCTCGGTTCAATTATACGACCTGTCTAAGGACCCGGGCGAACGTAGGAACATAGCTGGTAATCACATAGACAAGGCGAAGCGATACCTCAGAATGACGAAAAGTGTTCATGAGACATTCGATCGCCTGTACGCGGGTCGAAATTTCGCACCGCCCAGATAGAGCAGCCGTTGCTCGGATCGCCTGCGATTACCCGGGGATTCAGAATCGCGTAAAAGCTCAGGTATCGCGTCCCGGGTCGGTATTCACCGTCCGGTCCACCACGAACAGCGGACGTCCGCGAACCTGGTCGTAGATGCGCAGGACGTACTCGCCCAAAATGGCGATGCCCAGCGAGTTCAGCGCGCCGAACAACGAGGCGGTCATGATGGTCGAGGTCCAGCCGGGGATGGCCAGCCCGGTGACGAAGCGGTGGTAGAGGGTGAAGCAGAGAAAACCCAGGAAGGTGAGGCCGGAAAGGGTAGCGATCAGGTAGAAGACGGTCAACGGCACCGAGGAGAAGGAGAAGACGGCGCTCTTGGCCAAGCGGTAAAGACCGCCGGTCGAGACACGGGGCTTTCCGTCGTAGCGCTCGCCGCGCTCGACCCGAATTCCCACCTGCCGGAAGCCTAGCCAACGGCGCAGCCCCGCGTAATAGCGATCGCGTTCTATTGCGTCGCAGAGAAGCCGAGCCACTCGCCGGTCGATCAAGCCGAAATTGCCGGCGTCGTTCGGCATGGGTGTGCTGGATATAGCGTTGAGAAGGCGATAGAAAGCGAGAAAGAAGAAGCGCTTGAAGACGTTCTCCTTACGGCCGTAGCGCACGGCGTACACGACATCATAGCCCTCCTGCCACTTCGCTACCATCTCGGGCAAAGCGGCCGGGTCGTCCTGCAGATCGCTGTCCATCAGTATCACCGCCTCTCCGGCGGCGTAGTCGAGCCCGGCCATGATGGCGGCCTGGTGGCCGAAGTTGCGCGAGAGGTGGACGACCTTGAGGCTCGGCCGCTCGGCCGCCATACCGTCGAGAAGCTCGGCGCTGCCGTCGGTGGAGCCGTCGTCGACAAACACGATCTCGGTTCGATGATCCCGCAGGGCCGAGGCGATCTCGTCGGCCAGCTGCGGTAATACCCCGGCCTCGTTGTAGACCGGGATCACCACCGAGACGAGAGGCCCGCCGCGGGGTTCGCTCATGGCGCAAACACTCCAACCAGGGAGACGCCAGCGGGGATGGGCGACCGGGCCAAGGCGCGCCGCTCCAGCCGCGCTGCGAGCTCGAGCGCTGCGTTCATCGCGGACGGTACGCTGGGAAAACCGGCCTGGTGGCGCCGCGAAAACAGCCTTTGCCCGAGGCGCACCGCGATCGCGGCCGGCAGGGTGAAGGCGTTCCAATGCGATACCCACACCGGCTTGAGCCCGGCCCGCGAGGTCTGCGCGAGCAGGCTCTGCCGCGTATAGCGTCGCAGGTGCCCCACCATCTCGTCCCACGGTCCCATCAATGCGGGGTAGGCGGGTACGGTCAAGACCACGCCGCCGTCGTCCTCCAGCAATTCGAACGCGTGCTTCAGGGCCATCACCGGCTCGACCAGGTGCTCCAGGACGTCGAGCAATACTACCGCCTTCACGCCGCCCGGGTCCAGCGGCCAGGGTTGCTCGAGATCGTGCACGCGCGCCGGCAATCCCCGTTCGATTCCGTACGCCACCGACTGTTCGCTTCCATCCAGGCCCAGCACCTCGTATCCCATCTGCCGAAAGGCGAGAAGGTTCGAGCCCCCGCCGATACCGCCCTCTACCAGCCGACCCGGAGGCGGGAGGAAACGCAGCAGCAGCTCGCGGACCAGCTCGCTTTTAGCCACGTTCCACCAGTAGGTCTGCTCGATACGGGCCAGCTCTTTCAGATGTTCGGGATCCATGTCGAGGACCCAGGCCTTGAAGGTACGGGAGAGGCTACCGTGCGTAGCGTCCGAACACGCGGTAACGAACCCTATGTCGCGGAAATGGAATTGAGTCCACTTTTCTGCCCGCCAGTCCTATAACAAGAGAACACGGAGGGGTAAAAATACTCTTTAAGGTCCGGCTCTCCCTTGGTTAAAGGGTTTTGCGAAAACAACTCAAAACAAAGGGGGAGCGCTTCTGGATGAAGAAAACGGTACGACGATGCCGGGTGGTGGTGCTTCTGTCCAGCGGTCTGTTGCTGGTCGTCCACGCCGCGGTCTTTCTGCGGTTTTTTCCCAATGCCCGGCAAGGGCTGGGACACGATTTCGGTTACTTCTTTCCGGCTCTCCTCGACGGGTACTTCTGGTTCAAGAGCAATGGAATAGGGGAGGTACCTTGGTTCAGCCCGGCAGCCTGCGGCGGCGTCCCGGTCCTGCCCAACCCCTTGCGGGGCTACTATACCGTCTCCCAGTTCTGGGCCTTTCTCTTTGACCCTCTCGACGCGGTCCGTTTGACGTTGGTGTTCTTCGCCGGCGTGGGTCTTTGGGGGGCCTACCGGTTGCTACGCCGTTCTTTCGGCCTTTCCGAAGAAACCGCCTTGTACGGAGCCGGCGTCTTCCTCTTCAACGGTTTCTTCGCCCACCGCATGTTGATCGGGCACCTGGGGTACTGCCACTTCATGCTGCTGCCGCTGATCGCCAGCCTGCTCATCGAGCCGGTAGCGGCGCGGGATGGCGGTTCCCGTCGGCCCTTGATGACCGGTTGTCTGCTGGCCGGGTGCCTGCTGGCGGCCGCGGTGCAGTCGGAGTTCGTGACCACGATGGTTCCGGCTCTTTTCGCCCTGGTTCTCATCGGATCGATCCACGGCTTCATTCACGGTCGCGCCACCGCTTTTTTTCTGCGTTTGACCACGGCCGGTTTCTTCGGTGTCTTGCTCTCCCTAGCGCGGCTATCCTCGATGGCATACCTGCTGGACAATTTCCCCCGCAATGCCTACCCGCTTCCCGGCGCCGAGGGGTGGCTGGCAGCCGCCGGTTTGATCATACGGTCTTTGGCCGTCAGCCCGGCCTATGACCCGTCGCGGCTGACCGCCTTTACGAACACGCGGTTCTCCCTGGACCGCCACGAGTGGGAATATGATCTGACGCCGGTGCCCTTTCTGGTGCTGGTCATCGGAGCGGCGGTCATCGGGCTGCGGCGACGCGACGAACCCCCCGGGGGCAGACCGGCTGCCGGGCGCTGGGCCCTGATGGTGCCGGTGGTTTTGCTGCTGCTCTTGCCGGTTGCGCTCAACAGCTACTACCCCGGCTGGAACGCCTTTCTAAAACAGCTTCCCCTGATCGGCAGCTCCAGCTCGCTGATACGTTGGGTTATCGTTTATATCCCCTTCGTCGTTCTCGTTTCGGCGCTGATCCTCGAAAGAGCGGTTCCGCGGCGCCGGACAAGGGCGCTGGTCGTTTTCGGCAGCTTGACGGTGGTACTCTTATGCAACGGCCTGGTCGACAGGCAATACTATCACGACGAGTGGTACGACCCGGCTCCCGTCACGCGGGCTTGGCACCGCTTGAGCCACGGAAGCCAGGCCCCCGCAATCGATAAATTACTGATATATCGGAATCAAGACGGAGTGCCCATTTTGCCGGCCTTCCGCAATGACACCATCGTCCAAGGCGGCTCGCAATTACTATGCTACGAACCGATGTTCGGCTACCGTCTGGAGTACTTTCCCGTGCGCAGCCTGCGGCCGGGACCGGTAATGAAGGTTCGCGACGGGGTGTACAACCTCAAGAACCCGGCTTGCTATATTTGGCCGGTGTCGAACCGCTGTCGCCCGGGCGATCATTTCGCCGAGGGCGAAGCGAGCTCCGCGCGCGCTTTCGCCGCCTACCAGCCGTTCGCCTTCGAGGTGCCGTGGCCGCAGAGCGTCGCGAACTGGATCAACGCTCTCGCCCTAGTGTTGGCCGGCCTCTACTTCCTCGTGCGCGGTGTGCTCCGCAGTCGGACCGGGAACTAGAAGTGGTTTCAAAACCCCTCCGGTCGTCTTTCGGGCGGGGCGGCCCCATCTGCGGCGTTGCGCCTCCTCGAAATAAC
>CAYVFC010000107.1:0-2472 GCA_964450715.1 uncultured Sandaracinaceae bacterium
TGCTTCGTATCAGTTATCCTATATTTTGAGGTGAGATATCCGGACAGAGCCAAAATTTGGGATGAACGGTTGCGTTATGTCCGACCTGCAATCCTACGCGGGTTGGTGTATGGTTTTTAGGGGGCTTGATTTACGTTTTCGACGCATCGAGTCGCTGACATCGACAGCGCCGCAGTGATACAATCCGCGGTACATAACCGTCGACCGTAGATACCCAAAGAAGAGATGGACTCTGCCGAGAAAACGAAACGACGCGAAACCTATCGCGTAATGATCGTGGATGACGAGGCCATGGCCCGGGAAGACTTGCGCTTTATGCTCGCTGAGCACGCTGATGTCGAGGTGTGTTGGGAGGCGGCCGGTCTCGAGGAAGCCGAGCGGATTCTGGCCCAAAACAGACCGGATGCTCTCTTTCTGGATATCAAGCTTCGCCGGGGAGCCGGTTTTGATCTGGTGCCTCACATCGACCAGGCAACTCAGGTCGTTTTCTTAACTGCGTTCGAGCAATACGCTGTTCGCGCCTTTGAGATCAACGCCCTCGACTATCTCACCAAACCCGTAAGCCCGAAGCGGCTCGCCCAATCGCTGGATCGCATACGCGGCCGCCTCAAGACACCGTTATCCGGCGCTTCTGCGCCCGAATACGCCCTGCGAAAAGATGACCAGCTCTTGGTTAAAACCAGCGACGGACAAAGGTTTATCACCCTGGCCCACATTTCATCCATCACCTCCCAGGGCGGAAACTACGCGCAGATTCTGCTCAAAAGCGGCGTCGCCCACACTGCCCGTACAACCCTTTCGACCTGGGAGGAGCGACTACCTTACAAGCCGTTCCTGCGCGTCCACCGCACCGCCATCGTCAACATCGATCGCATCGTTCAATTCGGCAGAAGAATCAACGGAGCCTTCTTTCTAAGGGTCGAGGGGAGCGAGCAACCCCTTGCGGTGAGCCGCAGCAAGACCGCCGTGATCAAAGAGCTGATCGCCTCTTACGGCGAATAGAGAGTCTTAAGCGCGCCTCCGCAGCAGAGCGGCGAGGGCGACCAGCATCAGGAAGAAAGGCAACGAATTCGAGCCGCTGTTGCCGATCACGCCACAGCCACAGCCGGCCTCGCCTTGCTCACCGGCCTCGCCTTGCACTCCGTCCGCGCCTTGTCCACCCTCTGCGCCCGTCGCGCCGTTGCAGACGTAGTATGTGTCGTCGACCTCGCTTGCCTCGAGCGCGCCGCTCTGGTCGAGATCCAGGCCGGTGGCGATTCGGTACCCGCCCGCGGGGCAGTTCTCGCCCGCAGGCTCCTCGTCTATATCTACGAGCGCGTTGCTGCCGTCAGCGCCTGGCGCTCCGTCCTGCCCCTCGGCGCCATCGTCGCCGTCAGCGCCCGGGGAACCCTCCTCCCCCTCTGCGCCCGACGCGCCGTTACAGACGTAGTCGGTAGTCCGCACCTCGTCCGGGTCGAGGACGGCGTCAAAACTTCTGTCCCACCCGGTCTCGATCCGCTTGCCGCCATGCGAACAATTGGGACCATCCGGCTCGTCAGTGACCGCGATCACCAGTACGTAACCGTACTCCACCGCACCGATGTCGCACTTTTGCATCTGCGGCCGAAGCACGCCGCGCTGGTCCTCGGTCACTTCATCGCCATCGATGTCAGTGCAGGAGCCCGCGTTTATCGCCGGGCTGGCGGCCAGTATCGCGTGCGTCCAGGTTGCTCCGCCATTGTCGGCCAGCGACTCCAGTAGGGCCTGTGCCGGATCGGTAAGCGCCACGTCAGTGGCGCCGTTGTCCGGGCAGCCATTGCCGCTGACTATCAGGTTGTACCCCTCGGAAACCATCGTCCCAATACAGTCGTCGTCGACCGGGGAGGCGCCGCCTCGGTAATTACCGACAATGATGGTGTTACGTATTTGGAGCGTACCGTTAGTATACAGACCGATACCGCCGCCGCCTTCGAGTCCGTTATCTTCATCGTCGGTATCCGAAGTGTTGTTGGTAAAGGTCGAGTTCTCGATCCGGCCTCCGTTATAGACACATAGCCCGCCGCCGTTCACGCCCGCCGAGTTGCCGCTGAAGGTACTATTGGTAACCGTTATGAGCGCGCTGGCGCCGCCCTGGTACACTCCACCACCGTGGCGTAGAGTGTGGTTGTCGTTCACCGTACATTGGTCCAGGACTATGTCTTCATTGCCGGCGATACCTCCTCCGCTATTGGGCCAGCCCGAGTCGCCGTTCGGAGTGCCGGCGCCGCCCAAGCCGCCTAGGCCGGCGGTATTGCCGTTCAACGTGCACTTGCTCAAAGTCAGCGTACCGTTGTTGAAAATGCCGCCGCCGGCCCCGCCGGCCGAGCCGTCGCCGCCCGGGCCGCCGTCGCCGTCGTCGGCGCCGCCCGGGCCGCCGGCGCCGCCGTCGCCGGCGGTGTTACCGCTCACCGAGCTGTTACTCGCGGTCAGCGTGCCCTGGTTGTAGATGCCGCC
>CAYVFC010000107.1:2572-28082 GCA_964450715.1 uncultured Sandaracinaceae bacterium
TACCGCTCACCGAGCTGTTACTCGCGGTCAGCGTGCCCTGGTTGTAGATGCCGCCTCCGTAACCGCCTAGGCCGCCTGGGCCGCCCGGGCCGCCGTCGCTGCCCGAGCCGAAGCCGCCTTCGCCGCCCGAGCCTCCGGTGCCGGCGGCGTTATCGACAACCGAGCTGCTACTCACGCTCAGCGTACCCGTGCTATAGATGCCCCCGCCCAAGCCGGCGTTGCCGCCCGGGCCGCCAGCGCCGCCAAGGCCGCCGACGCCGCCAGCGCCGCCAGCCCCGGTGGCGTTACCGCTCACCGAGCTGTTACTCACGGTCAGCGTGCCCTGGTTGTAGATGCCGCCGCCGTAGGCGCCGACCCCGCCGGAGCCGCCGTCGCTGCCAGCGTCACCGTATCCTCCATCGCCACCAGCTCCAGTGGCGTTACCGCTCACCGAGCTGTCGTTCAGGGTTAGCGTGCCCTCGTTGTAAATACCTCCGCCGAGGCCCCCGGCACCGCCGTCGCCCCCGGGATAGCCTACGTCCCCGGCGCCGCCATCGCCGCCGCTGCCGGTGGCGTTACCGATCACCGAGCTATCGTTCACGGTCAGCGTGCCTGCGTTGTAAATACCGCCGCCGGGGTAGCCGATGCCGCCGGAGCTGCCATCGGCGCCCGTATAGCCGTCTGGCGTTCGGCCGCCCGTGATCGTCAGGTTACTCAAGGTAACCTGGCCGCTCACTACCTGAAGCACCCTGTCGCCTACGCCGCCGGAGACCCCGTCGACCCATCCCCCGTCGATGACGGTCGCGGCCTGATCGGCACCCTCGATAGTGAGATCGCCGACCACGTCCAGGTCGCCGGTGGCGTTCGAGTCCTCGCCCGCGCCGGTGATCGTCAACTGATAAGTACCGGCCGCCAGGGTGACGGTGTCGGCTCCCGCCCCGGCCGAGCAGCCGCCTACGGCCGCGTCGTTGTTGGCCGCTTGGATGGCTTCGCGTAGCGAGCAGCCGCTGTCGCTCGACCCATCCAGCTCGTCCTCAAAGGTGTCCACCACGATCGTTTCTGCCTGAGCGCTGAGGGTGAAGAAAGAGCTGGCGAGCAGGATTGCCGCGAAAAGCATACGCATTGCAGGAACCTCCTTTAAGAACGGCCGACAACGTCCTGAACGTCGGGAGAATAGCGCCGGGGTCATAGATTCCCCCGCCTCGACACGCTTTCGTTTACCAACGCTATCAACGCAGTGAATCTACGCAACCGATGGATACCCGATAGTGACGAACGGTAGAAAAATAGGGACGAACGGTCGGGTTTAGTGCCTAAGCGTTCGTCCCTAATTCCCTACCGTTCGTCACTATTGGGCGCCGATTGGTTGTGTAGATATTCTAGGTTGGTAGCGTTGAATAAACGGACAGGCGTGCGAACAGAGAAGGCTGTGACCCGGACGTTTAGAACGTCGTCGGTCGCTCTTAGTGGGGAGCCGAGATGAGGGCAAAACACACAATACCGATCGCTCTGATAGCTCTGGTATTTGGAGCTTGTAGCTCTAAATCCGGTTCAGACCCGGAAACCGACGCGGGGCAGCCGGATTCGCGGGTGGAAACCGACGCGGGGCAACCGGACTCGGCCCCGGAAGACGATGCGGGGCAACCCGATGCGGACATTAGAACGGATGCAGGGCAACCGGACGCGCAGGTGGAATCCGATGCGGGGCAACCGGACGCGCAGGTGGAATCCGACGCAGGCCAGCCGGATTCGCAAGCGGGAACCGATGCGGGTACCGAGTGCAACCGCGAGACGGACGGCCTTTGCTGCGAAGAGAGCGGCCGTTGGAAAGCGTGTGCTCACGGCTGTGACGAGGTTACAGGAAACTGCTGGCTCGATTGCTCCCCTGCATCCTTTTGTTGCGAATCGGACGGAACCTGGCTGTTGGACGAGGCTCGATATATTGGCGCAAACGATATCCTCTGGCTGCGCTGTCCGCTGGGCCAGGTTTGGGAAAGAGAAACGTGCTCTTGTACGGGCACTGCGGAAAGAATGACCTGGTGTGAGGCCATGGGTATACCCCTGGCTGAATGCCTCGATCATCCGCCGCCCTCGACTTATGATGACATATGTAAAAGCACCTACGGTTCAGACTACAGGCTGCCGTGGCAGGAGGAGCTCAGGGCACTACTGGGAAATTGTGACGGAGATGCTCAAGCCGGCCAGCCGGGATATTGCGATTCATGCGAAGCAAGCGATAGCTATGCCAGCGCTACCTGCACCGATATGTTTGGATCGGACACAGGGACCTATTGGACACCAGCGTCGCACGAAGACCAGGCGTGGTATGCGAGATTCGACGACGGTCGCATCGGTCACCACCCCAAGGAGTATCCAGGCAATCTCATCCGTTGTGTTCGCACGGAGCTCTGCGATCCGGCGGGCACCTGTTGCGATGCCGATGGGACAGCCTGCGACCACGGTTGTGACGTAGCCAGCGGGGAGTGTTGGCCGGACTGCAACCCTGCATCCTTGCGTTGCGAGCCGGACGGGACCTGGACGCCGGACGAGGTTCGGCTACCCGGCACGACCGATATCTATCTACGCTGTCCGCTGGGACAAAACTGGGACGTGGCAACGGGGTCTTGTACGGGCACGGCCGAAGAAAAGACCTGGTGTGAGGCCATGGGTATACCTCTCGCTGAATGCCTCGCGCATCCGCCGCCCTCAACCTATGATGACATATGTAAGAGTACCTACGGTTCGGACTACCGGCTGCCGTCGCAGGAAGAGCTCAGGACACTGCTGGGGGACTGTGATGAAGGCGCTCAGAATGGTCAGCCCGGATATTGCGATTCATGCGACGCCAGCGACAGCGATGCCAGCTTTGCCTGTACCGGTATGTTCGGATCCGACACCAGGACCTATTGGACGCCATCGTCGTACAACGATTACGCCTGGTACGCGAGATTCGAGGATGGACGCGTCAGCCGCCACCACAAGGAGCAAACAGGCGTCTTTGTCCGTTGTATGCGTACCGAACCCTGTGATCCGACGGATACCTGTTGCAACGCCGACGGAACAGCCTGCGACCACGGTTGTGACGTAGCTAGCGGAGAGTGTTGGCCGGACTGCAACCCTGCGCAGCACTGCTGTACGGAGATGGGGACATGGGTATCTTGCCCTCACGGTTGTGATGTGTCGAGCGGAGAGTGCTGGCCGGACTGCAACCCCGCCTACTGGTGCTGCGAACCGGACGGGACCTGGACGCCGAACGAAGTTCGGCAACCCGGTACGGAAGGTGTTTTCCTGCGCTGCCCGTTGGGACAGACCTGGGACGTATTATCGTGCTCTTGTACGGGAACTGCCGAAGAAAAGACCTGGTGTGAGGCCATGGGTATACCCCCTGCTGAATGCCTCGCGCATCCGCCGCCCTCGACTTATGAAGACGTATGTAAGAGTACCTACGGCTCGGACTACAGGTTGCCGTGGCAGGACGAGTTCAGGGAGCTGCTGGGGGACTGTGATGAAGATGCTCAGAATGGTCAGCCCGGATATTGCGATTCATGCGACGCCAGCGACGGCGATGCCAGCTTTGCCTGTACCGGTATGTTTGGATCCGACACGCGGACCTATTGGACGCCAGCTTCGTACAATGATTACGCCTGGTACGCGAGATTCGAAGACGGTCGCGTCAGCCGCCACCCCAAGGAGCAAACAGGCGTCTTTGTCCGTTGTATGCGCACTGAGCCATGCGATCCGGCGAGCACCTGCTGCAACGCCGACGGAACAGCCTGCGACCACGGCTGTAATGGGACGAGCTGCTACCCGGAGTGCAACCCTTTGCAAAACTGCTGCACCGAAAGGGGAACACTGGAAACAGCTTGTCCTCACGGTTGTGACCTGGTTACCGGAAACTGCTGGCAAGATTGCGATCCCGATGCTTTACTCTTCTGTTGCGAATCGGACGGCACCTGGAACCCTGCGGCGGAAGGTTGCTGCATCGACGAACCCGGAGCGGATTGTATTGCCGGTTTCACGAACTGCACGTCTCGCTATACCGAACATTGCCACCCGACCATCGGCTACGTGGAGACCACATTGAACAACCTCAACAATCGGGACGTCAACAAGGACATGTTTCTTACTTCCGGCGAATTTATCGATCCCAGCGACCCTGACGTGCGGAACGACTTCCCCTTCTTCGGGCACAGGCATTTGCAGAGCATTCAACTCTACGAGATAGAGGGCATCGTCGATCACAAGTATTTAGCAATTACCATGAGCGGCGACGAGGTAAACAGCGGCAATATAAGCGTCGTACAGACCAATGAGTTTGGATCAACAGGCGGGCTCATTGACAAGGTGGTTTCGCAGTATGTTCTGGATGAGGATGCGGGTAGTGATGAGTACTTGAAACATTACAACCATCCGGGGGGCACTCAAATTATCGGACAGTATCTCTTCGTGGCTCTCGAGGATGGTATAGAGCCCCACACCAATGCCAGGGTAGGCGTGTGGCGAGTATCCCCGACATGGGATCAACCACCGGACTTTCGATACGCCTTTAAAGTAGACACCACAGACTACCATCTTTCAGCGGTAGCGGTGACCAAGCTGAATGACGGAAGATATCTGGTAGCGGCCTGCGCCAACCATCCTGACGATGAAAAAGGGTGCGAAACTATAGAGTTTCATTTATCAGACAAAGACTCACTGGAAGACGATCCGGAATTTAGTTTGTATGACACCTGGAAAAAGTCAGAGCTGCGCCCGTCCCCGGACCCCTACTATTGGTCCGACTGCAGTCCACAAAACATCGGTATGCTTGTAGAGCAAGACGGAGATATTTATCTCGTCATGTTCGGGGTAAAAAAACCGCTACCAGATCCGGCAGGTAAAGACACTTGCCTCAGCGGTCTGAATGACGATTACATATTTGTATATAGACTCGTCCAGTCGAACGGCGAGATAAAATTGGTATACGTAACAAAAGTGGACATACACACCGGCGACCCGTGTAATCCGATCAGTTACATTTATAGTGCCGTCGGTTCTAAGAATACAGGGACAAACTTCGCGGCCGGAAGCGGCCTCTGGATACACCCGCAAACGAGTAACGATGTCGCCATTTTAGCCGTTGAGCACTTTGATTCCTGCAACGATCCGTTTCATGACGGCATATCCCGATGGGGCGTCACGGAAAACTGGGACTATCTGGTCGGTATTATTAAGTGACGCCGGGTCAACCGCTCCCCGGCTGGCTGTTCGCCGCATGCCTCTCGCGCCAGGCGGCGGTGTGCGGCGAGCGGCGAAACAGCTCGGCCATGCCCGCTACCTCGTCGGTGACGATGCCGTCCGCGCCCAGCCCGAGCAGCCGCTCGGCTTGGTCCGGCCGGTTGACCACCCAGTAGTCGACCGCGAGGGCCAGGGCGTGCAGCTTGTCGACCACCCGCTCGCCATCGAGCCGCAACGGTCCGGAGTGAAGCGGGATCTGCGCCCGCCGGGCGCGTACGCCGAGCGCGGTCGATACGAAGCGGGGTAGCAGCACGGCGGCCGCGACCTGCAGCCGGCTCATGCCCACCGCTCCCCGGTAGCCCAGCTTCCGTACCCGCCGCAGAACCGAAAGGTGGAAGCTGGTCAACAGCACCCGCTGCTGGGCGTTTTGGCGCTCGACCAGCCGCACCACCCGTTCGGCCGCCTCCGGGTCGGGCGGCTTGATGTCCACGTTCAGCAGCGCGGCGGGCAGCTGCTCCAGGACCTCCCGCAGCTCGGGCATCCGGTAGGGGCCAGTAGGGATTGGTCGCCGAACGGCCCCGGCCTCCGCCCATCCTCGGCCGATATCCCACGAACGGACCTCGGCCAGCGTGCAGGAGCGGATGGGCCGGTCCACCCCGGCCGTCCGCGCGCCAGAGGGATCGTGCGAGACCACGATCGCGCCGTCCGAGGTAGCCCGCACGTCCGTTTCCAGCACGTCGGCCCCCAGCTCCAGCGCCCGGCGGAAAGCGGGCAGGCTGTTCTCGGGCGCCTCCAGGCTCGCACCGCGGTGGGCGAGCAGGATCGGGCCCTGAAGCGCATTCCAGAGCTGCATGGGGAGCATGGTAGCGCGTGTTGTGGTAAGAGGGCCAACGGGATGGGACGGCGAAAATCGAAGAAGAAGCAGGGCGAGGCGGCAGATCCGGCCGTCGCCGAGGTCAAGCGCAAGAAGAGGCCCGCCGGGGGCGGCAAGAAGAAGAAGGCGCCCGGGGCCGAGGCCGGGCCGCCTCCGGCCGCGGAGGAGAAGGCCCCGAAAAAGGATCCGGCCAAAGCCGGGCCGCCCTCTTCCAGTCAGGAAAAGACACCGGCGAGACGCCCGGCCGGGGCGGCGGCCGGGCCCCTGTCGCTGCCCCGGTGGCTGTTCGAGCTCGGCTGGGTGGGCGGCGTGGTACTGGTGCTGGCGGTCTACCTGGTCTTTAAGATGTACGCCATGCACGCGGTGAACGGCGACGAGAACATCTACCTCTACCAGGGCAAGCTGGTATCCGAGGGGGTGACGCCCTACTCCGGCTTCGCCATGGCCCACCCGCCGCTGCAGTCCCTGTTCACCGGGCTGCTCTTCGCGATAGTCGGCTACGATTTCCTGCTCGGCCGGCTGCTACCCCCCCTCTTCTGCCTGGCAGGGGCAGCGGCGCTCGCCTTCATGGTGCGCCGGGAGCTGGGCATCATCGCCTCGGTGATAGCCACCGCTATGTACGTTCTATCCTACGAGCCCATGCGCGCCTCCGCCCACTATACGGGCGTGAACATCACCGTGGCTCTCTCCATCTGCTCGGTGCTGGCCTACCGCCTGGGATATATACGCACCACGGCCGCCGTCTGCGTGGCCGCGGTCTTCACCCGGCTCTACGCCATCCCCGGGGTGATCATCCTGGTGCTCTACGCCCTGTTCATGGACCGCAAGCAGGCCCTGCGGCTGATCGGTTGGGGTGCGGCGCTGGGAGCGGGAGCCTTCCTGGTGGCCGGCCTGTGGACCGGTTTCGGCGACCTGGTGCAGAATACCCTGTTCTACCACGCACAGAAGACCCCCATGTCCGCCGACGAGGTCGCCAGGATGCGCAACACGGTCTTCTTCCACAACGTGGACATCGCCTTACTCTTTTTACTGGCCCAGCCCGCCTGTATCGCGGCAGTGCTGCGCCGTTTCGACGCTACCGACCGCAAGCTACCGGCCAGCGTCCGTCTGCGAACGGCCATCGAGCAGAGCGGCACCGGGCTCGTCATCCTCAGTAGCGCCATCGCCCTCTTCTTCATGATCATCCTACTGCGGCTGGACCGCGTCTGGATGTATTACTTCATTCCCTCCTTCCCCTTTGCCGCGGTGGCCGCGGGATGGCTGCTCTCCGGCTGGATCCGCGGCGGTGTGCGGCTGGCCCGGGCGGCGCTCAAGGACGAAGAAGCCGCCCTGCCGGCGGGGGCGCTGCCCGGATCGCTGGTGCTGATAGGGTTATTTGTACTAGGTATGCTACTGGGCCCGCTGGCGGAGACCAGCCTGGGCTACTACCAGAACGCCATGAATCAGCCGCCCGAGAAACGGATCCAGCGATACCGGTGGGAGCCGGCCGGGCTGCTCCCGGAAGCGGTCGACGACCTGGTGCGAGAGCTCTTCTGGTACGACGAGCGCACCATCGGCTCCTGGTACAACCGCTTCACCTACCTGCTCTGGCACGAGTGCCGCTACCTGGACATCGCCGAGGATGCGGCCGCGATCATCGAGCGGGAGACCTCGCCCGAGGGGGAGGTGTTCGGCGACTCGACCACTCTGCCGCTCTTCGCCCTGCTCAGCAACAGGCGGATCGCGGGCAACGAGGTCGACACCAACATTCAGCGCTACCGCTCGGGAGCCCGGGACCCGCGCCAGATGATCTCGCTCATCGACAAGCCCTCGACCGAGATGATCGTGCTCCGCCCCCGTTACGGCGTGGCCGGCGTGGGCGAGGTAAAGCACCTGGTCAAGACCAAGTACCGCATGGTTGACAAGAAGCGCGCCTCCTACGGCGCCATGTACCAATTCTACAAGCGCAAACCCGAGCCGGTGACGAGCCTCCCGGACGAGCCGCTATTGCGTTCCGGGACCTTTCGATAGCCCCGGTGGTATCGAGACCGTGGACCGAGCATTTCGGGGCACAGCGACCGAAGATACAAGGAGCGACGACGACTGACCCGGACGGGCAACCGGAACCCACTACCGCGATCTCTTCATGAGCATCATCTACTTCATCCGTCACGGCCAGGCTTCCTTCGGCGAGGCGAATTACGATCGTCTATCCGAGCTGGGCGTGCGGCAGTCCGAGATCCTGGGCGAATACCTGCAACAGATCGGCGTCGCCTTCGACGGGATCTTCAGCGGATCGCTGGACCGTCAGACCGCGACCGCCAGGGTGGTCCTCTCCAGGCTATCGACCGCACCCAACGGAGGCGAGCCGCGGGTATTGACCGCCTTCGACGAGTACGACACCTATTCCACCTTCATGGGCCACGTGGCCGAGATGGCGGCCCGAAATCCCGCGGTGTCGCGGGCGGTGGAGAACATGTTCTCCGATCCGGGCGCCTTCAAGGAGGCCTACCGCACCATCATGAAGAGCTGGGCGGTGCGGAGGGTCACCGACGCGCTGGGCGACAGCTGGGCCGACTTCCGGCAGCGAATCAGGTCTGGCATCGAACAGCTGCGCGCGCAGAACGGCCCTGGCAAGCGTCTGGCTGTCTTCACCTCGGGAGGCCCCATAGCCGCCACCATGCAGCTGGCGCTCGACCTGGCGGACGAGCAGGCCATCTTCCTGCCCCGGATCGTCCGCAACTGCTCGATCTCGACCTTTCTCTACGACGAGCGGCGTTTCAGCCTCTCCTCTTTCAATTCTGTACCCCACCTGGAGCTGCGCAACGAGCCCGCTCTGATCACCCTGATCTGACCGATGGATATCGCCCCTGACAGCCCCGAGCAGGCACGACCCGGCGAGGAGATAGACGTCGCCGCCATCGAGCCCTTCATCAGAGGCGCGCTCCCCGACCTGGAGGGGCCGATCCGCATCTGGCAATTTCCCCGCGGCTTCTCCAACCTCACCTACCTGGTCGAGGTGGGCGATCGCGAGCTGGTGCTGCGCCGCCCGCCCTTCGGGCGCAAGGCCAAGACCGCCCACGACATGGGGCGCGAGTACCGCGTGCTCTCCGCGCTCAAGCCGGTATTTCCCTACTGCCCCACCGCGCTCGCCTATACGGAGGACACCACCATCATCGGCTCTGCCTTCTATTTGATGGAGCGCGTCAAGGGGGTGATCCTGCGCCGGGATCCGCCCGGGGGATTCTCCCTTCCGCCCGAGCGGGTAGCCGAGCTCTGCCGCAACCTGGTCGACGTGCTCTGCGAGCTGCACTCGGTCGACTACAAGAAGACCGCGCTGGCTGGGAGCGGAAAGCCCGAAGGGTACGTTCGCCGGCAGGTCGAGGGGTGGAGCAAGCGCTACCGGGACGCGCGCACCCCGGACTCGCCCGACTTCGAACCGGTGATGAAGTGGTTGCGCGACAATATGCCGCTCGACACCGACCGCCCCACCATCGTCCACAACGACTACAAGTTCGACAACCTGGTGCTCGCTGCGGAGAATCCCTTGCGGATCGTGGGCGTGCTCGACTGGGAGATGACTACCATCGGCGATCCGCTGATGGACCTGGGCGCCTCTCTGGCCTACTGGACCGACCCGGACGACCCGGAGGACTTCAAGGAGATCCGACAACAGCCCACGCTGCTACCGGGCATGTTGACCCGCCAGCAGGTGGTGGATCTGTACGCGGAAAAGAGCGGTCGCCGTCTGCTGCCCTTCGAGTTCTACCGCTGCTTTGGCCTCTTCCGCCTGGCGGCCATCGTACAGCAGATCTATTACCGCTATTACCACGGGCAGACGCAGAACGAAGCCTTCGCGCCCCTGGGCACCAAGGTCACCGTCCTGCAACGCGCAGCCCGACGGGTGATCGGGGTATGACGCGCCATCGGGGCGGGCCTCGCGCCCTCCCGGCAGGGTAAGCCGTACAAGGGAGGGGGCAAGCCCCTCCCCTACGGCGGTTCTAAGACTACCCGATCGCCTCCCTGCCTCGTTCGCCGGTGCGGATGCGGATACATTCGTGAAGATCGGTCACGAAGATCTTGCCGTCTCCCACCTCCCCCTCCTGGGATCCACGCACGATGGCCGCGATCGCCTTCTCCACGAACTCCTCGTTCACGGCGATCTCGATCTTGACCTTGCGCAGCAGGTTTCCCACCTCCTTTACGCCGCGGTAGATCGGAGTCACTCCCTGCTGCCTGCCGCAGCCCAGCGCGTCCACCACGGTCATGAGATAGATCTCTTCCTTGTGCAACTCGGCTTTGACCGACTCGAGCTTGTGGGGGCTGATGACGGCGATTATGTATTTCACGGCGCTCTATTCTTTCTATTGTCTATTCGATGAGCGTGTAGCCCGCCTCGTGGTGCTGGCTCAGATCCAGGCCGATGTACTCCTCCCTGGCGTCCACCCGCAGGCCAACCAGGGCGTCGACGATCTTGAAGAGGACGAAGGTCCCGCCCGCCGAAAAGGCTATGGCCACGGCCACCGCCACCACCTGGGCCAGCAAGAGGGCGGGGTTGCCGTACAGCAGCCCGTCAGCGCCGTCCGGGTTGATACTAGTGGTGGCGAACACGCCCGTGGCCAGCGCGCCCACGATGCCGGCCACGCCGTGCACCCCGAAGACGTCCAGCGAGTCGTCGTAACCCAATCGCGGCTTGATCCGGGTTACGAAGATAAATCCGAAGACGCTACCCAGCGCGCCGATCATGAGGGAGGAGAGCGGCGTCACGTACCCGGCCGCGGGCGTGACCGCGACCAGGCCCGCCACCACTCCCGTGATCACACCGAGGGTGGTGGGCACCTTGTGCTGGATCCAGTCCAGCGCCATCCAGGTTACAGCGGCCGCCGCGGCGGCCATGTTGGTGTTGAGAAAGGCCGAGACGGTTACCGGCCCTACCGACAGCGCGCTACCGGCGTTGAAGCCGAACCACCCGAACCAGAGGAACCCGGCGCCCAGCACCGCCAGCGGCAGGTTGTGCGGCGCGTGCCCGGTCCGCGTCACCTCGCGCTTGCCGATCAGCACCGCTACCGTCAGCGCCGAGATGCCCGCCAGGATGTGGATGACGGTGCCGCCCGCAAAGTCTATCGCCCCCAGGTCGGCCAACCATCCGCCGTTCGCCCAAACCCAGTGCGCCATCGGATCGTAGATGAAAGTGGTCCAGAGCACGGTGAAGAGGAGAAAACCGCTGAACTTGATGCGCTCGACAAACGCGCCCACGATCAAGGCCGGGGTGATCACGGCGAACATCATCTGGAAAAGCACGAAAAGCTGGTGCGGAATGGTCTGTCCGTCCAGTGGTTCCATGCCCACGTTGGCCAGCCCGAAGTGTTCGAGATTGCCGATCACCCCGCCCACGTCGGGGCCAAAGGCCAGGCTGTACCCGATCAGCATCCACTGGATGGAGACCACCGAGAGGATCATGAAGGTCTGCATCAGTACCGAGAGGATGTTCTTCTTCCTCACCAGCCCGCCGTAGAAAAAGGCGAGCGTGGGCGTCATGATCATCACCAGCGCTGTGGCAATGAGCATCCATACCGTATCTACGTTGTTTATCATCGTTAGCCTCTGTGCGATTCGTCGATGCGGGCCGGTTTTCGGTCCGCCACCCCCCCGTTTTGCAAACCGCGTGCCGACCGCGGGCGATCAGCCGTAAAGGCCCGTTCTTTCAGGGATACGCGTGCGCCATATCGGTCCGACACTTCGTCGGTAAGGCGCCTCCCGCTCCGTTTTGCCTACAGTTTTGTCGATGAGGAGCTCGACCGAGGACAAAAATGTACCCTTCGTGCGCGTCCGTTGACCCGGGTACCCGCGCGCGATAGAAAGCTCGCACGACGTCACCCCGAATGCGTGGGGAGTGAACGAGTACTAGAGAGGCGAGGAGATGCTCAGACTGAACCGACCGCGAGTGGATCCGTTACCCGAATCCGATTGGGACGAGGAGCTACGGCGCCTCTTCCTGCCCGCCGGCGGTACCATCGGCCCGGTGGGTAACATCTTCAGGACCCTGGCCCGTCATCCCAAGCTACTCAAGCGCTGGCGGGTGTTTGCCAACCACGTCCTGTTCAAGAGCACGCTCCCGCCTCGCGAACGGGAGCTGCTGATCTTGCGGGTGGGCTGGCTCTGCCAGGCGGCGTACGAGTGGCACCACCACGTCCGCATCGGCAAGCAGTCGGGGCTCACCGACGAGGAGATCGACCGTATCCGGCGGGGACCCGACGCCGAAGGATGGGACGCCTTTGACCGGGCGCTGCTCAGGGCGGCGGACGAGCTTCACGGCGACGCGATGATCACCGACGACACCTGGAAGCTGCTGAGCGAGCGCTACGACGACGCGCAAATGCTGGACGTCATCTTTACCGTGGGCAACTACAACCTGGTCTCGATGGCTCTCAACAGCCTGGGGGTACAGATAGATCCGTAGAGGCGGGCCTTGCGCCTAATCAAAACCGGGACGGTCCTAGTTAACTAGTTGAACGAAACCGCGCTTCGCGCGGTCGCTATTAGGACCGGGCGCCTCGGGGGCGGAATTCAGGCGCGGAGGTGGTCTGTGCTCGAAGTCTGTTGAAATGGCGGCGTCCTCCTTGGGACGGTCGAGTTGTGGATGTCGCCGGTGGCGACGATGGCGTTGCAGATGCGATGGTCGTAGAGGGTTTTCTGGTGCGCTTGCCCTCTTATACGCGATCGTCGCATATTGAGGCGTCTCGGAGGGACATCTTCCGGGGCGAGGGGAGATGGAAATATGAAAGAAAAGGGGCTCTTAAGCAGAATTCGTGGGTAGATTAATGGGGTTTTCGGGGAAGGCGCCTGTCACGGCGCTTGAAAATCGAGGTAGAACTAGAACCGCGGGGCTCGAACTCAAGCGCCGCGCCAGGCGCCTTGAGAAAAAATGGTGCATCTCCTCTATGTGGTTTCTCGCGCGATGGGCGAAGAAACTGAGTTGGACCGAGGTTGCCAATACCTTCAATACCAGTTGGTCGACCGTTTTCCGTGCCGTGGAGATCGCCGTCATGTGGGGCCGAGCCCACGTGAATCTGGAGAACATCAAGTCGATCCGAATTGACGAAATATCCTGGAAAATGGGCTACAAGGACTTCCTGACCCTGGTGTACCAGTACCAGATCGACGAGGGAGTTCGCCGGTTGCTGTGGGTCGGCGAGCATCGTAGGGCGAACCGGATCTGCGCCTCGGCCCATCCCCCTCCGGCACCCTCTGTGCACGGCCTGATATCCCCAATAGCAAGCGCTGTGCCCGGAGGGTTTCGTTCAACCGGAAAGTTACGAGCATGCGCTCCTCGACGCTCGTAACCCGCTATAAGTTTTAATCCTGCATATCAACCCGAGCGGATGTAACGTCGAGAGAGAGACCGGAGTTCGTCGGACCGCGTTGCGCTTCGTCGGATGCGAACACAGTGAGGCAGGAAGGAGAGCCCGCTGAATGAGAACAGGAGACCGGCTGAGAGAAGCGATATCGGTCGCCCGGAGAGCGGCGTTGCGGTTCGACGACGAGAGGGGATTCGAGGCGGCTAGCGCACTGGCCTTCTACAGCGTGGCCTCGCTCTTCCCGCTTCTAGTACTGCTCATCGCGAGCGCCAGCCTGGTGATCGAGGGGCAGGAGGCGAAAGCACGGGTCCTGGATACGTTATTCGAATTCGTCCCCACCGTGTCGCAGCAGCTGATAAGTAGAAACGTCGACCAGTTGCTCGAGCAGAGGGAGGGATTCAGCGTGATGGCCGTCCTGGTCCTGATGTGGACCGCCTCGAGCATGTTCGCCGGGCTGGTCCGGAACATCAACCGGGCGTGGGCCGGCGCCGATCTACGCAACGTCGTCAAGAATCGCGTATTCGCCCTGCTGACGGGATTCGGCCTCTTCCTGCTCATGGTTCTTCTGTTCATCAGCCAGCACGCCATCAGCATCGTCGAGAACATGCGCTGGGCGTCCAACCCCCTCGTCACCTTCCTGTTCCCTTCCTCCCGCTTCCTGATCTACCTGTACGGGTTCCTGGCCCTGCTCGTGCTCTACAGGGTGGTTCCGACCCCGCCGGTGAAGTGGCGCCACGCCGCCGTCGGTGCCATCGCCAGCGCCAGCGCGGCCGAGATCGCGACGGAGATATACGGGGTCTACCTGTCGAACCGTCTCGAGCAGTACAGCCTCATCTACGGATCGCTGGCGACCGTTCTCGGCTTTATGTTCTGGACCTACGCCGTTCACCTGAGCGTGCTACTCGGCGCCCACCTAAGCGCGCAGGCAGCCAGACGGCATACGAGAGGTCAGAAATAGTCAGCCGGGTCGTAGTCCTTGAAGCGGCAATACGCCTCGAGATCGCGTCGGATGAAACGCATGGCCAGCGCGAGGACGGCGATGTCGTCGATTGCGCCCACCACGGGGATGACGTCGGGAAACACGTCGCTCGGGCTTACCGAGTACAGCAACGCGGCAGCGGCTATCGCCACCGTGCGCCAGGACACGGCCCGGTAGGCACCCGAGCTGAAATCGTCGATGAGCTCTAGCACCAGGCGCGCTGGTGTTCGTAGCGAAGCCCTTCTTGTTGAACACGATAAAGTAAGTCCTCGAAGACGCCCGCTTGCTAATTCCCGATCGCGAAAGAGGCGATCCTCTTGAACGGGCGACGTACCTCGCGAGCGGCGCAGGCGGGGAAGGAGCGCGGTCCGCGCGATCCGTCCGGGCTGTAATCCCCGCGTCCGAAGTCTGGACGCGCTGTCCGGGGTCTGGACGCCGTTGTCCAGCTCCCGGACGAGGCGGGGGAATATCGAGGAACTCGTGGGGAGGTATCCAAAAACCCTTTCTTAGCAAGTGCTTACGAGCGTTCGATCTTGGGTCTGCTTGGCACGTTGATTGCTTGCTAAATAGAGCATGGAAAACGGACGAAAACTCAGACTGGATAGTGGGGTGACTGACATGGCTCACAAGATACTGATCGTCGACGACGAGGAGACCATCCTTTTCGCGATGAGAGAGTACTTCTCCATCTGCGGTTTCGACGTGGACACCGCGCTGGAGAGCGAGGAAGCCAAGGCCAAGCTCGAGGGCACCGAGTACTCGGCGGCCATCGTCGACCTGCGGTTGCACGGGTTCGCGGGCACCGAGGGCCTGGACGTGGTGCGCCACGCCCGCGAGGTGCGGCCCGATACCCGCATCGTCGTCCTTACCGCCTACGGGACCTCGCAGATCGAGCGCCAGGCCAACGAGCTGGGCGTCGACTCCTTCCTGCAGAAGCCCAAGCCGCTTCCGGACATCGCCCAGGTGGTCTACGGGTTGCTCTCCGCGGAAAAACAGACCGGGACCGCGATCGCCGGACAGGTAGGAGCCTGACATGCATGCCGAGGCCTACGAGATTCACCACGAGCAGTACGGGGAAGAGCTGGACTGCGAGGATGTCCTGGGGGCGGTCGCTTCTCTGCGCGACGAGCTCAGCTTGGTGGCCAACGACATGCGCGCCGTCATCAGCGAGAACGCCCGCCTCAGGCAGGAGCTGCAGAGCCTGCGCAGTCGGCGCGAAACCGAGCAGTTCCGGGGCCGTCGCGAGCGGACGCCGCGGGTCTCCGAGGTCCATCACATCAGGGACGAGATCGACCAGCTAGTCCACCTGCACGAGGCGGCCTCCGGCGAGCGCGCTCGGGGCTACGAGGAGCGCCCGGTGCGCCGCCCGCACAACTGCGGCTGCGACGACGAGGCCGCGCGCATGAAGAAGATGTTCATGATGATGATGATGGCGGATCTGGTTTAGAGAGGCGGAGGTAGATCATGGGACTCGGAGTGGCAGCCAGAAACCTTGAAAGGATTCGGCCGATGAACCTCATCGAAACCATCACGGAGCTCAAGCGCGAGTTTGGACGCATGCAGGAGGAGCTGCGCGAGAAGGACGCGGAGATCGAGCGGCTCAAGTGCCGGCTCGAGAAGCGCACCCCCGTCTCCCAGGCCGTCTCCGAGGTCGACATCGAGTCGGTCCGCCGCAAGATCGCCTCCTTCTGCCACCCGGACCGCGGCGGCGACACCGAGCTGATGAGCACCGTCAACATGCTGCTCGACCTTTTCGACGAGCAGGAGAGCGGTCCCGAGCAGCTGGTCAACTCCAGGCAGGCCGGGGGGGTGGCATGATGAACGATACGCTCAGAAGGCCCTCGCAGCTGGTCGAGATCAATCGCAAGCTGGCCGACGACCTGGACTCGAGCCGGCAAGCCACGCCGGCGGCCGAGCGCGAGCGCGACCGGCTAATAGACGAGTTTGAGTAGCTGCGCGAGATGGTGAGCGAGCCGGGTAACCGGGGTAAACAGCCCACCTCCTTCAAAACCACGTCGTAGAAGTTATGTAAACGTACGTCGGCGGACGAAGGCCGACGTACGTTTACATAACTTCTACGACGCGGCAAAATTCCAGCTAACGAAAACAGGGGGGCAGCTATGCGGTTTTTTCTCGGCTTCCGACAGCGTTCCTGGTTGCGACGACGCTAGGGTGCGGCGGTGACAAAGCACCGCCATTCGTCGACTACCAGACCGATGACGATCGCGGCGGAGAGACCGACGAGGAGACGAGAAGACGTCTACTCGAAGAGAACGAGTCCGGAGGAACGACCGAAGCCAGTAACGACGGCATCAACCCGATCGCACCGATCGATGGCTCCTCGGTATCCTACGTCGGCGACCAGGTGCCGTCGCGCGACGGGTCGCTGGATGTCTACTCCGAGCCGTTCGAGATCCACTTCGCCATTCCGGAGGTCGATCCGGACTACGACGGCCCCTCCCCCCTAGGATTCGAGGCCTCGGTGGAAACGACCTGCGACGCCGACACGCCCGAAGACGAATCCGACGACCACGTCAGCGTCGGCGTCAGCGGTAGCGGCATGAGTGCGCCGAACGCGCTACTATCTCTGTTCCGCCCGGCACACGCTTGCGGTGGGCGGCGAGTCATGAACGGCGAGAGAGTAACACTGCTCTTTCGCGTCTCTTACACCGATACCGACGGGACGACGTACTCCAGGGAGTTCGCGCTGGTGCTAACCGGAGTCGGCGGTACGAACGCCGGCGAGTTCGATCCGGATCTCATCCAGTACTCGCCTCTCGGATCCTGTGATGGCGGCCGGCTCGATCCCGAGACCGATCTGTGCTGGGAAGATCCACCGTCGTACGATATTACGGGTGAGCAGTTGGTAGGGGGCGACATGAACTGGGCCGATGCCAGGGCATATTGCGAGGGGCTCTCCTCTGGCGGCCGCGACGACTGGAGGCTGCCGACCATCGACGAGCTGAGAACACTGATTCGGCCACCGTATACCTACAGCCTCTGCGCGCAAAACCTACCGGGCGGGGTATGCGGCGTGACCGACCCGAATTGCCTGAACAGCGATCCCTGCGCCGAGAATTGTTCGGGTTGTTTCAACGGTCTGGGTCCGGCCGAAGGCGGGTGTTTCTGTAACCGTTCAGGGGGGGCAGTGCTGTCTGAGACGACGGCGGCCAATCCATCCCGAAAAACCGGCTTTCGTCCTCGGGCCGGCTCGTCAGGTACAGGGAGTACCATCCTCGCCGGCCCTGCGGGCGCGCTCGGTTTTTCGGGCGCCTTGGCCGCCGCACTGTCCAAGGCCTGAACGCTTACGTGTTTCTGGCCGGAGGAGTTCACCGGTTCGTGTGTCACTTTCGGCAGCTGGTGGTCCTCCTCCGAGGTAACGGACAACCCCAGCTCCTATTGGCTGGTCAGCTTCCTGAACGGAGCGGTGAGAGAGGTCGATGCGACCAGGGGACGGTACGGAGACGAAAGATTCTACGACGACGGAATGTACGGCAGCTCGCAGATCAACGTCCGGTGTGTTTACGAAGACGACGCTGGTGGTTCGTAGAGGGCAGCGGACGTACGCGGAAAGACGAGCGGGCCGGCTCCGCGCGCCACCGGCGAGCAACAGTGGGGAGGGGTGCTGCCGCCGAATCGATTGCGGTTAACGGAGAAGGGTCGGCTGGTGGGAAAACGCGGCAATTCTCGGGTCGCCGCTGGCCGGCGGCGGCCGGTAGCGTCGATTTCCGGACCACTGCATAATTTGAGCGTGACCTCGCGAGCACACAAGATCCTAGAAGAAGCGCTCACGCTGCCAGAGGAGGACCGCGTCTATCTGGTGGAGGCCTTGCAGGAGAGCATCGGTCCGGTCGATTCACAGCAAGAGGTCGATGCTGCCTGGCGTGAAGAAGTCGAGCGGCGCCTCAAGAGTATTGAGGATAGCACCGCAGCGCTTCACGATTGGCAAGACGTCAAACGCGAGCTACTCGATATCGTCAAGAGTTGATGCTCCCGATTCGTGTCCTCGATGAGGCTCGGCAAGAGTTCGCCGAAGTCGGCCGATGGTAGCGGCAAAAACAACCGTCGCTCGCCCTCGACGTGGTTACCGAATACTTCACCTGCGTGGAAAGGGCCACCGAGTACCCGCGATCGGGTGTCCTGATTTCCGGTTTGAGAGTGAAGTTCGAAGTGCGGCGGTTCCTGCTCGATCGCTTTCCCTATTCGGTAATCGCTGCTTGTCTCGAGGACGAGCTTGTCGTGGTTGCCATTGCCCACCACAGCCGAAAGCCCGGCTACTGGCGCAAGCGCCTGGCCAAGGTAGAGCCTTAGGAGGCACCGCAAAACAAACGATCCGGTTGGGTCGCGCGGACGGGCGCACTCGCGGCACCAGAACTGGGGCAATTCTGTTGAATCATCCCAGTGTCCTCGGAAAAATCCTCGAAATAGCGCTCTCGACCCTAGGGAGAGATCTCTGCGGTTTTTCCTCCGGGCGCGCTCGCGATTGCGCTCCGCCGACGCGCCCGGTCTCGGAGCGTTTATTTTGCGGTGCCTCCTTAGCTTTCGGGGTTCCTGCTCAGCCTCAGCCTCGAGCTGTGCGCGCAGCTGGCCGAGATGGGGCTGGCCAACGAGGCGTTGCCGGCGGAGCAGGTCTATCCCGCGGCCCGGACGCGGGAGTTCCTCGCGGCCGCGCCGGTATCGGTCGCGGTATCCAAGCGGCTGCTCTGGGAAGGGTTGACCACGGGCATCGACGAGATGTACCGGCGCGAGTTCGAGCTGTTCGCCTGGATCGGCGCGCAGGCGGACGCGCGCGAGGGGGTGGAGTCGTTCATGCAGAAGCGCGATCCCGACTGGAAGCTCGCGGTGAGCAGCGGACTTCCGGATCTGCTCGACAAGACCCGTCGGCGAGAAGGGTGATCCAGAAGGGGCGGGACACCGCGTTCGGGCGGAAGGTGCTATCCTTGGGGTAAAGCGTCCACGATCGGCAGAGTAGGGCGGAATCCGCGATGAAGCATTTGATCGATAACTATCGCAATCTCCCCGGAGACCACTGCGGCAGCACTGCCATGCGCAACCTGCTCTTTCACTACTGCGACCTCGATCTGGCCGAGGAGGTGGTGTTCGGTCTAGGTTCGGGCATCGACTTCTTCTACATCGAGGGAAAGGGGGTCGACCCGGCGGTGCTGACCTTTGGCCGCAGTATCACCATGGAGGCCGACGTCGGTCTCGCGCTGTCCATCGACTACCGGGAGGCGCCGGACGCGGACGACGCCAGAGCCTGGAGCCAGGTGCGACAGGAGGTGCTGCAAGGGTGGCCCACCATGCTCTCGGGCGACGTGTTCTATCTGGACTACCGCGAGTTCAAGGTGCACTTCCCCTCGCATCGTTTCGTGCTTCTGGGTTTCGACGACGAATCCGAGGTGGCCTACCTGGCCGACCGGATCGGCCCCGAGCCGGAAGCCTGCTCCTACGCGGCGCTGGCCCGCAGCAGGAATCCGAGCGACGCCATCTCGACCTTCAACCTGTGGGGGAAGTTCCACAACACCGTCCCCGGGCGCTCTCTGGGGGAAGCCTGCGAGTTGGCGCTAGGCAAGAGCGCGCAGCGCATGCTGGGCGACGATCCGTCCCAGTCCCAGCTCTTGACGGCCGTGACCGGAGGCGACGGGTTGCGGGTCGCGACCGGGCTCGCTGGTTTGATGGAGCTATCCCGGAACATCCCCGGCTGGGCGGAGAGAGAGGATTGTCGCTGGATCACCTCCTATGCTTCTCGCTGTATGGAGACCTTTGGTACCGGCGGAGGCAACTTTCGCACCCTGTATTCGAGGTATCTGGGCTGGGCCAGAGAGGTGCGGCCCGATCTGGTCGACGAACACCTGATCGAGCTGGCCGCCTCCTCCGCCAGACGCTGGACCGAGCTGGCGTCGCTGTTGACCAGCGGCGGCAAGAACCGGGAAGACCGCGCGACCTGGCAGGAGGCCAGCCGCGTTGCTGGTACCATCGCCGGGCTGGAGAGCGAGCTCTTCGAGAAACTCGGGGAGAAGACGGCGCGGGGATAGGGAAAGGCCTATGCACAAAGCGTCCGGCGGAGCCTCGGCGCAGTTCGGTATCTCCAGCAGCCAGTTCGGCTCGGGCGGCGGACGAGAGAACGGGATACCGAGCCGCTCGGCGATGGTTATGGGCTATGCAAATACAAGCGGGGGATCGGGAAACGTCGCCTTCTCTCGGGACCGGTAGTATCGGGCGCTTTTACCACCGGGCTGTTCCTGTTCGAGTACTTCGCCATGCAAGCGGAGATGTACGGCAACATCCTGATCGATCCGTTGGTGGAGATGAACGGTCAAGAGGCGACCGCGAACGGGAGCTTTTCCGCCTTCGGGTTTGGCGTGGGTGCGACCTATTACCTGATGTCGATCAATGTCTACCTCTCGCAAATCCTGGGAGCCGGGGCGGCCGAGGTGAGCGCTGGCATGGGCTCGGTCGGAACCGAGCTCGGATTCGCCGCGCATACGCTGATCGGCAAGGAGTGGTTTCTGGGAGAGGACTGGGGGCTGGGAGCCGCGGCTCAGCTCCTGTTCATGTAGCTGCCGGACCTGCAGCGGTTGGCCGTGGTCGGATGCGGCCTGCAGGCCTCGCTCTCCTTCAATCCCTCGGGCCGGACTCAGGCAGAAGAACCAGAGCAGACCGGCGATCGCCCCGGCGGCGAGCGCGGCGACCGAGGAAGAGGCGTCCGGACCCGAGGAAAACGAACGGCGGCGGATGCAGCGGAAGGGACGAAGTTGGCTCCGGGCCCGGAGGCCGGCCCGGACGCAGAGCCGGGGTAAACAGATAGCCTCTGGATCAAGACCTCCCGCGTCGTCCTTACAGCCGGGGTGCAAAACGGCGGAGGGGTTGTCGGCGGGCGGGGTTAATGCTGCATCATAGGTAGGATCTTAAGGAAAAAGACAATGGATTACGATCTGTTAGACATGAGGGTGAAGGTTTACTCTTCCAAGCCCCGCTTTCGCGAATTCTGAATACTTACAGTAGGACGAACAATATACAGTATGTTGATAAAGCGACCCGGATTATTCGCTGTCGAAAAGCATTTATCGTCGTAAGGGACATCGCGATTCACGACGGTTCTTCGTTAACTAGGAAACTAGGACCGTCCCGGTTTAACAATCGTTAACTAGGAAACTAGGACCGTCCCGGTTTAACAGGTTTAAGGTTTAACAGGTTTAACAGTAACAGTAAGGGGGCGGGCCTTGCGCACGGCCGGCAGGCCGCTACATTCGCCCGGCCCTCAGCCGCATGATGATCTCCTCGATGGTGTCCGGGGTGGCGTTGAGCTGCCGGTAGGCCTTCTCGGCCGCGGCCGCTTTCTGCGGATCGGCGAGATCGGCGACTCCGCGGAAAAGCCCCAGGCCGCGGCCCAGAAAGTACAGGGCCTGCCGCTCGGCGGATAGCTCCAGAAAGCCGCGCAGCTTGCCCAGCATCGCATCCCGGTCCTCGGGCAGCCGACCCTCCACGTCCTGCAGCAAGTTGTTCATATGGTCGCTCTTGAGCACGCTGGAGATCCCGGAAAGGCTCTCGATGAACAGAACCAGCTCCTCGACCACCTGCGCCTCGGAGCTCTTCTGGAAACGGCCCGCCTGCCACTGGTCGTAGAGCTCCAGCCCGGGGAAGATGCGTAACGTGCGCAAGCGGATGAATTCCGGGTCGATCTGATTGAGGGCATCCGCCGTCTGCAGGGCGTGCTCGCGGCAGAGCGCTACCCCGCCCAGACCGGGCATCACGTATTCGGAGAGCTCGATCCCCGCCCGCTTGACCTTGAGCCCGCCCTCTATCTGGCGCTGCTTGGTCACCCCCTTCTTGACCAGAGTCAGCACGCGGTCCGATCCCGACTCCATGCCTACGTGTATCCGCGAGAGCCCCGCCTCGCGCAGCATCTTCATCTCCTCGTCGCTGATACGCGACAGCGTATGCGATCGCGCGTAGGAGGTGATACGTTCCACCCAGGGAAAACGGCTCTTGAGGTGCCGCAACACCTCGGCGAGCTCGGCCGGTTTCATGATCAGGCTGTTGGCGTCCTGAATAAATACGGACTGCATACCGGCCGCGGCCCACTGCACGGCCGCCGAAAAGGCGTCCATGTCTTCCGGCCCGAGCCCCCCGGCCGCCTCGACCACCGCGGAGCGCGTCAGCAGCCCGTCGCCGTCGGCCAGACCTCGCAGCACCTCCACGTGCTTGCCCACCGCGTCGATATCCCGCTTGATGTGTTCCGGCCGGCGCAGAGAGAACTTCTGCCCCTTGTAGACCGGGCAAAAGGTGCAGCGGTTCCAGGGGCAGTTGCGGGTGGTCCGGATCAGCAGGCTGTATGCCTCGCTCGGCGGACGGATCGGCCCCTGCTCGAAGCCTGGATAGGACTCGCTGGTCTGTTCGTCGTTCATCGTTCCGTAAAGATATGAATCCGGCGCCACCGGCCAGATCGGTAGCGCAGGTATAGTAGCAGGGCCTGAAGGGCGTAGCACACCGCGCCTCCGTACCAGGCGTCGACCACCGACCCCGAGCCCAGAACCACCAGGACGTAGGTGAGAGGTACGAAACCGCCCCAGAGCACCCCCAGCCCGATCAACATGGAGAGCAGGGTGTCGCCGGCCCCGGAGAGGATCCCCACCGAGAGCATACGGATCCCGTCTCCGATCTGGAAGGCCGCCGCGGCCACCGCCAGCGGCGCGGCCCAGGCCAGCACCGCCGGGTCCTCGCTGAACAACGCGTAGACGAATCGCCCGGCCAACACCAGAAAGGCGCCCAGCGCCAGGGTGTAGTAAAGGCCTACTTTATACACCTGGTTGCCGTACTCGGCCGCCTGGTCGGGCCGGCCCGCCCCGATGGCGTTTCCGGTCATCACGGTTCCGGCGACGGTCAATCCCCACATGGGCATGAAGGAGAACGAGAGCAGCTGGATGGTGATCTGGTTGGCCGCCAGCGCGACCGCTCCCAGCCGTCCGATGAGGATGGTGAAAAACGCGAAGGCGGCCATCTCGATGAAGGCTTCCCAGGCCGCGGGCAGGCCCACTCGCGCGATGTCCCGGAAGGCGATCGCGTCGGGGCGTCGCGGCAGGTGGATGCGATAGCGCTGGCGGTGGCGGCGCGGCCCCACCGTGCAGACGACCAGGATGGCGGCCTGAGCCGTGGCGCCGATGCTGGTGGCGACAGCCGCGCCTTGCACGCCCAGGGCCGGAACGGCCAGCCAGCGGTGTCCGGCGATGACGACTCCGGACCAGCCGAAGATCAGCCAGACGTCGAGGACCAGGTTGAGCAGGTTACCCGCCACCCCGGCCCACATGGGGGTCTTGACGTCGCGCCGGCCCTGAAAGAAGCCGCTCAGACAGAAGATGAGCTGCGTCGGTACGGAGCTCAGCGTCCTCCACTTGAGGTAGGTATAGGCCAGGGACTGGACCTCTGGAGGATTTTCCGTGAAGGGCAGCAGGAGATAGGCGTAGTAGCCGGCGAGCTGCAACAGCAACCCGGTGGCTACCGATATGTAGATGCCCTGCCAGAGGTAGTGACCGACCGCCTCGTCGTCGTTCTTGCCGTCGGCCTGGGCCACGAAGGTGGCGGAGATCCGGTTCAGGTTGTTGAAGAGACTATAGGCGGCCCAGGTGATGATTCCTCCCAAACCGGCCGCGCCCAGCGCCGCGCTCGATACGTGCCCGAGCAGCGCGGTATCCACCGTCCACATCAGCGTGTGCGACATCATGGCCAGAACGGTGGGCATGGTCAGGGCGAAGATCTCCCGCCCGTGACGAACCTTCAGGACGGACGGCATGGGAAACCGGTGCCGTGTTGCACCCGCCCGTTCAAGATAGACGTCTCGCTCCCGCCTCGACATCAGCGGTACCTTTCGACCGGTTTTGGCCCGCACCGGGCTTCGCGCCGTCCTAACGCCGCTCTACGACCCGGCTCGATCTCGGTCGCCGATGCGATGAGTTTTTTTTCGTCTGTCGCCGGATCTACGCGCTACTGCTTCACGTACTCCTCGCGGCTCAGACCGCCGCCGCTGCCCATGTCGCTGATGCGGAGCCTGTCCTTGGTGGCGTTGAGCGCGAAGAACAGCTGGGTCTGGGTGCCGGCCTCGGGCAGGGCATCGCCGGCTCCGGCGTCCGCGTCCGAGGGAGCAAACTCGCGCCCCTCCACGTCCTTTGGAACGTCGAGCTCCCAATCCGTGTAACCGAAAAGCCCCTCGGTGTTCGCATAGGTGACCGCGTCGGCGTTGCTCATCGCGGCCTCGACCCCGGTTATCTCGACGTTGAGCGTATAGACACCGGGCTGTTGCGGCACCTGTCCGCCCACGGAAACGTCCATCTCCATGGCGATGGAGAGAACGACCTCTTCGCAGGTGGAACCGCTCTCACCGTAGAACTCGAGGATCATGGTCGCGCTGTTGCCGTCAAACTCCAGGACCGCGCGGCGGAAATCGCCGCTGTCCTCGTAACAGGGTCCCACCCAGGTGCCCTGCAGATCCGCCAGCGTGGGGGGTGGCGCACCGCCGTCCTCGCCGGCATCCATCGGCTCCGCCCCGGCCGTTCCGGCATTGCCTCCCGTTCCGCTCTCGCCGCCTGTGCCCGAGGTGCCCGCGTCCATTCCTCCCGAGCCGCCGGAGCCCGATTCCGAGGCGCCGGCATCGTCGCTGCCGCCGCTGCCCCCGGAGCCGTCGTCATCGTCGTCGCCGCACCCGATACCGAGTAGCAAGACCAAAACCGCCGCCAAAATTCCAAGCTTCTTCATTTTTCCCTACCTCCGTAGTGACCTCGACCGAACAGGCGAAGGTGCGGCCCGTCCGTGCGTACGAATATATGCCCTTTCTCGGCCCGGTACAAATCCCGCCCCGGAGCTGGATTGGGTCGGCCTTAGGAGGCCGGTCGAAATTAATCGTCCAGGTTTCGGAGCGCGACGGTCCCGGATGCAAGGCGCGACGACGAGGAATACCGGGGGTATTCATAAATTCGGAGACTTTGTCGTCGGAAACGTACAACGCGGAGCGGACGCCAGTCCGCGGAGCTGTACGTTTCCGACGGCAATACGCAGGGCCCGCAGGGCCCGAGTACACGCAGCAGACGGGGCCGTCCCGCCCGTAAGGTGGACGATTAATTTCGACCGGCC
>CAYVFC010000108.1:0-27446 GCA_964450715.1 uncultured Sandaracinaceae bacterium
CGGTTTTTCCTCCGGGCGCGCTCGCGATTGCGCTCCGCCGACGCGCCCGGTCTCGCATCGTTCATTTTTCGGTGCCTCCTTACCCGTCAGGCTCTGATAGAGATGCTGGTATCGCCGCGCGCATCGCACCCAGGAATGATCTATTCTCATCACCCTGCGCTGGAGCTGCTCGAACTGTTGACGGCGGTAAAAGGCTCCGACGGCTCGTTGGACGGCGGCGACCATCTCGTCCAGGTCCAACTCCTGGAAGAGAAAACCGGTACCGGTACGCAGGCTGCCGTCGCAGTCGACCACCGTATCGGCCACGCTGCCCACCGGGCGGCCGATGGGAAGCGAACCGTAGCGGTGGGCGCGCATCGGCCAGCTTCCGTACGGATCGAACTCAGGCGATAGCAGCAGCAGGTCGCTGGCCGCAAGCCCCCGGTGAAGCGCCGCCGAGTCCTGCGAGACCTGCAGCTTGAAGCGATCGGGAAAGCTCTGGGCGAGCTCCTGCAATCCGGCCGGTGCGGCGGCCTGTTGCAGGCAGACCAGCAACTGCAGGTCGTTGCACAGCAGTCGGGCCGCGCAGCGTACCACCAACTGCTCGGCAACATCGGTCGACAGCTCGCCCGTATGCAGCAGCAGGGGAACGTCGTGCCTGACCGGCAGCCCCAGCGCGTGTTGCAGCGCCGCCTTGCACTGCGTCTTGCCCGACGGGTCCACGGGATCGAAGTGGGTCCGTAGATGCACGTCGGTCACCGGATTCCACACCGCCGTGTCCAGCCCGTTCTCGATGATCGCCAGCTTCTCTCCCATCCAGCCCAGCAGATCGGGCACCGCGGCCAAATCGCCATCCGAGCCCAGGCCCCCGAAAGCGGCGGGCGAAGCCGAGGCGACCCGATGGGCGGCGAGCACGCCGCCCTTGAGCAAGCTGAGATCCTCTCCGATCCGCAGCTGCTGCCGTGCCTCCTGGCTCAATCCGAGCCGATCGGCTTGCTGCTGCCCCAGCCTGCCCTGCCGGACCAGATCGTGCGCCAGCAAAACCCGCGGCAGGCGCGGTAGCCGCTCCGCCGCCCAGACCAGCGCCAGCGCGGCCATTTGTTCGTGGGCCTGGATCAGGTCGAAAGCGGGTTCCCGCTCGGCCGCGATCTCGACCGCGGCCCGGCAGAGCAACCCGGTCTGCAGGGCGAGCTGCTCCAAGTCCGTGCTCTCGCCCGGTCCGGTCTCGGCGAAGATCTCGCGTGAGCCCAAAAAGAGCAGGCCGACGCCGCTGGCGGTCTTGCCGTCGTACAGCTCGCAGACGTACCTCCGCCCGTCCAGCTCCAACTGCAGCGGGCTCAACCTGCGCGCCAGCGAGAAACGACCCGGGTCTACCTCCCGGTACAGCGGGGAGAACACGGTGACCGAGTGGCCCAGCGCGTGCAACGCCCTGGGCAGCGCCCGGGAAACATCCCCGATCCCATCCTGGCGGCTGTAGGGAGCGACCTGCGCGGTGACGATCAGGATTTCCATTCGTCGTACCTCTTCTTTTGCTCCTCTCGGTCGGACTCGATCCGCGCGGTGATCTCGGGATGCGCGAGCGCCACTATGCGAGCGGCCAGGTGCGCCGCGTTGGCCGTTCCGTCGACCGCTACCGTGGCCACCGGAACGCCGGGCGGCATCTGCACCGTGCTCAGCAGCGCGTCCAGCCCCTGCAGCGCGCTGCCGGAGAGCGGCACCCCGATCACCGGCAGGGTGGTGTGCGCCGCGATGGCTCCGGCCAGGTGGTTGGCCATGCCCGCGCAGCCGATCAAAACCTCTATGCCCCGTCCGGCCGCGCCCTTCACGTAGCCCGTCACACGATCGGGCGTGCGGTGCGCGGAGAGCACCTTGACCTCGCAGGGTATCTTCAACTTCTGCAGCACTTGTTCGGCCTTCTTCACCTTCTCCAGGTCGCTCGGGCTTCCGGTGAGAATGCCGACCAGCGGCCTCGCCTGGCTACCGCCTCTCGCCGCACGGTGCGTGGTTGCCGTTTTCTTCGGTGACCCCATCGGTATCGTCCTTTCCCATGTCGCTCTTTTCCAGTTCCCCCTCCGCGCCCTCTTCCGGAAGTCACAGCCGGTTGCCATAGCCTATCTGGTAGACGCCGGCAACGGTAACCGCTCAGCCCTTGGCCCCCGCCTTGGCCAAGGCCCGAACGCCTACCAGCAATGCTTTGCCGGGGTAGCGGGCCGTTCGCCGTGGCCATATGGCGCGGCGGAAGGCATCAGGGGACGAGCCGAGGCAGCCGACAGCCCGTAGCGGCCGGCAGGCGGGCCGTTGGCGAAAAAGCCAATGGTTTCGCTGCATTCGCTACTAATCCCTGTTGACACCTCTGCATTTGCGTACCACCTTTACCCGTACGCGAACCCTCGCACGGCCAGACGGCTCCCGGCTTCGGGGTGCGCCCTCCCGCCCTAGCTCCCCGCCCCGCACCGCCCGAAATGACGGATCGGCTTCCGCCGCGGCAGTAAGCCTTTGAACTCATGTTTTTCTCGATCATCGTCGCTACCTATGACTCGGCCCCCACCCTGCGCCTTCTGCTAGACTCGCTACGAGAACAGGACTTCACCGACTTCGAAATCATCGTGGTCGACGACGCCTCGACCGACGACACGGCCGTGCTGGTCGCCGGTTATCCCGCGCGCTACCTACGCATGCCGGTCAACAGCGGGCCAGCCGCCGCTCGCAACCTCGGGGTGAACAATAGCTCGGGCCGGTGGCTGGTCTTCACCGACGCCGATACCGAGTTCAAACCTGACACCTTGAGCACCATCGAGAGGGCGCTCGCGGGGTCCGACGCGGCCGCGCTGGTCGGCATCTACGCCGGCAGGCCGGCCAACCCGGGCTTCGCCCCCCGGTACAAGGCGCTCTGGGAGTACTACGCCATCAATCTGCGCTTCAACCGGGAGCAGCGCGAGCTGTACCCCATCTCCATCTGGGCGCCGCGCCCGGGGGTGGTGAGCCGCGAGGCTTTCGACGCCGTGAGCGGCTTCGATACGCTCTACAAGGGAGCCGATATCGAGGACGTGGTACTGGGCTACCGGCTCTTCGAGGCCGGTTATCCCATCTACTACGCCCCGGCGGTCCGCATCCGGCATCACTATCCCACCACCCTCTGGCGGGCACTGCGACCCTTCTTCCGGCGCTGCTCCATGTGGATGCGCACCGCCGCCCGGCGCCGGAAACTGGACTGCACGGGAGATGGAAGCCCCGATCAGGCTATGACCCACCTCTGCGGTTTCGCGGCGCTGCTGGCAGCTGCCGCCGGCCCGCTCTACCCCCCCCTGCTCTACCCGGCGGGGGCCGGCGCGCTGCTGTATACCGGCTTGAACCTGAGGTTCCTGGCCTTGGCCTACCGGGAGGAAGGCGCTTGGTTCGCGCTGCGCGCCTACGGCGCTCGCTGGCTCTTCAGCCTCTTCGCGGGAACGGCCGCCGCTCTGGGGCTGCTGAGCTTCCTTCTGGGCAAGCGGTGAACGCGTGGGCCGCCTGCTCGAATCGGTGAAGGCATACCTCGACCGGCGGACCCCCGGATACCTGGTATTCTTCGTTACCCCGCTCTGCAACTGCCGCTGCAAGATGTGCTTCAACAGCGCCGCCATCGACGCGGCCGCCGGCCGACGCGTGCTCTCGCTGGAAGAGATCGAGGCGGTGAGCCGGGGCTTTACCGGGCTGCACCACCTGAATCTTTCCGGCGGGGAGCCCTTTCTGCGCGAGGATCTGGCGGAGATCCCGCGCCTTTTCTACCGCTACTCGGGCACGCGTTTCGTCACCGTCGCCACCAACAGCACGCTGCCGGAAAAGGTCGAGCGAGATCTGCAGCGGATCTGCCAGAGCTGCCCCGACGCCTGGATACGCGTCAACCAGAGCCTGGATGGCATCGAGGAGCGACACGACGCCATCCGCGGCAAGCCGGGGCTTTACGAGTCGGTGCTCGAGCTCAACCGCAGGCTCGCACGGCTTTCGCAGCGCCTGCCCAACCTGACCGTGGCCGTGGTGTCGGTCCTGTCGGGCCACAACCGAGACCACATCCCCGAGCTCATCGCCCACGCCCACCGCTACCTGCAATTCGACGACTTCGGCGTGTTGTACGCGCGCGGCCAGATGCGCGAGCGGACTGCTCGCGAGGCGGACGCGGAAGACTACCGAAGAGCACAGCGGGCCTTAGCGGTCCGGTTGCGGGAAAGCGGAACTCGGCGCGCGCTGGCCAGCCGTCTCTACGCTGCCATACACCGCACCTCGGCCGAGCTGCTGCATGCGGTCATCGAGGAAGAGCGCTGCCTGACCCCCTGCACGGCCGGCCGGCATATGGTGGTGATGGACGACGAGGGAAGGCTCTGGCCGTGCGAAATCCTGCAGTACTACCTGGATCGCGGCGACGCGCCGTTTTCGAGCGCGGCTTTCGGCAACGTCCGGGACTTTGACTACAGTATCCGGAAGGCGCTGGGAACGGAGCGCGCCCTCGCCATCCGGCGCTATATCGTCCAGAGCCGGTGCTACTGCAGCTACGAGTGCGCGATGGCGGCCAACCTACTGTATACCCCCGCGCTCTGGGCGCGGGTGGCCCGTAATTTCCTCTCCCTGGGCTGACCGCCCGGTCTAAAAGCCGTATTAAAACCGCTTCTACGGGAGGTCGGCCTGGCAGCCGTTCGCCCAGTTGCCCGAGCAGTCGAAGACCTCAGTTCTGGTCTCGACCGCTCCGCCCGGCCAGCGAATGGTCCCCGCGGTCCAGACGTGCTGCGGTGCCAGATCCGCGATCTGGGCCGTCACCACCCTGCCCGACACGTTGAAGATGACCCGGCCGTCCGAGCCGGGGCTCCCGCTTCCCCAGTGCTCGACCATGACCGTGTAGGCCCCCCCCTCCGGACCGCTGAGCCAGATGTTCTCCGGGCCATAAGCATCGATGTCGTCCACGTCCTTGTGCGGATCGTCGCTCGTGTCCCCGGTCACGCCCCAGTCCGGGCTCGAGGTAACACAGGAGGTCCAGGTGCAATCGGTGGCGTTGTCGTTGATCCGGCCACCCGGCTTGATCAGATGAAGCTCCCAGTCGTCGCCCTCTGCGTCCCAGCTCAGCGTGACCCGGATATCGGCGTCGCTGCACCCCTCGGTCACCACCGCCATCACGTCGACCGTCATGCCGCTGGCATTGGTCCAGAGCAGCTTGAGCGTCTGCTGGCCACAGAACAGGGGTATCTTCACCGCGTAGGCCCCCGTGTCGGGATTGACGGGAATCGAGCCCGAGATGGCCCCGCCGCCCGCGCTCTGCAGGTGAAAGATGCCGTCGCCGTCCGCGCCGGTCACCGTTCCGGTGTAAGACCGGGCGGTCACCGTCCCAGCGGCGTCGTCGAACGAATCGCGGTCCGAGACCGGGCAGCCGTCGCAGGTATGCGATCCCGGGCTGTTGTACTGCGGCGCCGGGTCGGCGACCGCGGGCGCCTCAGCGGACGCGTCCTCGACCGCGCCCGCATCCTCGTCGCCGCCACCCTCGCCCGCGCCGCCGTTTCCGCTCTGACCGGGCAGCCCCGAATCCATGCCCGGGTCCACGGCGCCGCCCGATCCCCCCTCGCCGCCCGGAGGGGTCTCCTCTTCAGTAGCACAACCGCTCAGCGCCAGAACCAGCGCGGCACACGGGAGCGAGAACCTGCAAGCCTTCATCATACCTTCCTCCGTTTGAGCCCGAGTGCCAATTCTGAAAGCTCGCCCCCGGCCCCGTCAACCCGCGGGGCGGTGGGCCGGACCGATCTCCGCTCGTACGCGGGAGCTTCTTCTCAAAAAGGTCCGGTCGCGTTATCTAGAACACCGGGCGAGCCCTCGATCTGGACGCGAACCTCAACCACGCCCCGGATCGAACGCGAGCCATCGAGATCTGCTGGAGGTGGAGATGGGCAATCCGGTCTTGACCCTTTTAAACGAGAGGCAGGCGTCCCGCGCCATCGAGGTGAAACCGCTCGGCGAGGAGCAGGTCGCCGAGCTGGCGGAAGCGGTCCGGCTGACCCCTTCCTGCTTCAACAACCAGCCCTGGCGCTACCTGTTCCTGACCTCTGCCGAGCAGTTGGAGCGCGGACGGCTAGCGCTCACCGGCGGCAATCGCGCCTGGGCCACGCGAGCGCCGCTGCTGATCGTCGGCTACACGCGCCGAGGGGATGACTGCACGATGGACGATGGACGCGATTATCACCGGTTCGACCTCGGGCTTTCCGCCATGAACCTGATGCTGGCCGCCACCCACCATGGGCTCATCGCGCGTCCCATGGCCGGCTTCGATCCCGCCTCGCTGAAAGAGAGCTTCGATCTGGCGCCGGAGGACGAGCCACTGATCATGATTGCCGTGGGCTTCAAGGCCGACGACGATAGCTACCTCCCCGAGCGCTACCGCGAGCGCGAACGACAGCCGCGCGAACGCAAGGCGGTGAGCGAGATCATCCGACGGCTGTAAGCGCCGGAACCGAATCAGGCCGACAACACGGTACCGTAGGTGACCTGCTTCGGACCCGAGTCGGTCTCGATCACGAGCGCGCCCGAGTCGGCCACCTCCAGCAGCGTTCCGCTGACCTCTCCGCAGGTCACCGGCCGCCCGCGCAGGGCGAGCCGCTCCCGCAGGGCCTGAACAACCGGCGCCGATCCCTCGGCGATGAAGCGATCCACCCAGCGTTCCACCGCTTGCAGCGTTCGAGCCAGCGCCTCGGGCCGGCTATAGACCCGGTCGGTAACCTGGCGAAGACTGGTGGCGCTCCCCCGGATCTCCTCCGACCAGGTCAGCCGGTTGAGGTTGAGGCCTATACCGATGATCACCGTCTGCTGCTCGCCGGGTCCCGGGGATGCTTCGACCAAAATGCCGGCGCACTTGCCTCCGTCGAGCCAGACGTCGTTCGGCCACTTGACGAGCGCTCGGTGGCGCTCGCCCGCCAGCGCCCCGACCGCCTCGGCCACGCCCACGCCCACGGCCAGGGTCAGCGGCGGCAGCCGCCCGCTCTGCATGGCGAACCGCTCCACGATGGAAAAGTACAGGTCGGTGCCGGGCGGAGAGGACCAGGAGCGACCGTGCGAGCCGCGGCCGCGCCGCTGCCGGTCGGCCGCCACCAGATGGCCGCGTGGGGCGCCGGCCTGCGCATCGGCCCGCGCGTCTTCGTTGGTGGAGTCGGTCTCTTCGAGCACCCGGAGCGAGCGCCCGTAGCGGGCGGTGTGTAACGCCTGCCCGATGTTCGCCGGGGATAGATCGGTTAGATGCGTCGCGCTCACTATACCCGCGGGAAGTATTAGTGCCCGGCTTCCTTGAACACCTGCGCCTCGAAGACCTCGAAGGTGGCGCCCTCGCGCCAGGCATCCTCGGGCAAGCGGGCCTTGCGGGAGAGGTGGCCGAGCGTCTGCTGCAGGTTCCAGCCCTGTTCCGGGGCGACCTGGGGCAGGTAGACCGCTCGCCGCCCCAGCTTGGTGATCACCACGCCGTGCTTGCCGATCACGATGTCGCGATAGCTCTTCACCTCGAAGGGCTTGGTCAGCACGGATATCTCGATCTCCAGCTCCGGGAGCTCGTCGGCCGTGACCGGGGTGAAGCGGCTGTCGTGGGCCGCCGCGTCGACCGCCCGCTTGACCAGGCCGTCGACCAGGGGCTCCACCGGCCAGATATTGCCGATACAGCCGCGCAAATCTCCTCGCTTGTGCAGGGTAACGAACACGCCGTAGGAGTCGCGCATGGTGGCGGTGGGCTGGATGCCGATCTGCTTCGGTTCGATCCGTTTACCGGTGCGCACGTAGCTCTCGACCACGGCGCGCGCCAGCTTGAGGCTCATTCGCTGCTCGCGCTCGTCGAGCACGGTGGGACCGCCGACCGCTTCCACCTCGGGTAGATCCGGCGTCTCCGGCTTCGCGCCCCCCTCTCTCTCCGGCCAGCGCTTACCAACAAAGCTGACGGCCAGGTAGCTCACGCTGCTGGAGAAGTCCCCGGTCTGCCTACCGGAGGTGTCGTAGTGCAATAGCCCCATCTGGCTTCCGGGAGGCAGCAAGGCCAGCAGCACCATGATGGGATCGCAACCGCAGACGGTGATGCCGGTCCGAGCCCGGTAGGCGTCCAGCCCCTCGGGCGAGAGCTTGCGGATCTCCTCCAGCGCGCCGAAGTCGAGCTTCTTCAGATTACTTTCAATATCTTCCCTGAAGGGGTAGTAGCCGAAGTTGGCTCCGTAGTGGGTGAAGTCGCTGCTGGCCAGCACCAGATCGCCGGAACCTACGAAGGGCCGGATCTCGTCGGCCAGCTTGCGGGCCTCGGCGGCCGAGATGTCGCCGATCAGGATGGGCACCAGACGGAAGCCGGGCTCGAGCGCCACCTGCAGGAAGGGAAGCTGGATCTCGATGGAGTGCTCGGGGGCGTGGGGGTGGTCGTCCATGACTATGCCGGGCCGAGCGGCCAGCTTCTCCGTGACCTCGGTATCCAGCGGGATCTCGCCCAGCGGTGTCTCGAAGGCCGTGGCCGCGGGCACGGCCGCTCCCTTCAGGCGGACCCGGTGATTGGGCGCCAACACGAAGACGCGCTCGAACGATTTCCCCTGCACGGCTTTATAGGAGTATCCGGCTGTCTGGCCCGACCAGCGGTGACCGGCGTGCGGTACGATGAGCGCCAGCGGCGCTTCCCGGTTCTCCGGCTCCCCGGCCCGGTCGAGGTAGCGCTGCACCTCCGAGCGCAGGCCTTCACGCGAGCCCTGGTACCAGGTCCCGGCCAGCGCCGCGGGACGTACCCGGGAGGGGCGAGCAGCGGCAGCGCCCTGCGGACGCGAAGCGGTCTGCCGTTTTTCCCTCTCTCGCTCGTCGGTCATTTTATCCTCCGCTCTGGTAGTGGTTTCCGTCTGTCTGGAACAGCCGCCGCAACCGGCCCCGAAGGGACAGAGCAGGGGAAAGAGCCAGAGGCAGACCAACAAGGGCGGAATCGATCGTTCGGTTCTCATTTCCCCGTCACCCGCATCAAAGAGAGGACTACCGCACTCCCAGCCGCGAGGCAATCGCGAGGGACCAATCTGGCAAGGGCGCTAGAGTTGCTGGTATTATTGATTCGTGGCTACGGACGATCAGGGAGCAAGCCCCGGGCAGAAGCCGCAGCAGCCGCCCGCGCCCGAAACCCAGGAGCAGGCGACCGGGGGAGCGGTGGGAACGCCGACCGCACCCGAGGCGGACGACCTGCTCGCCGCGATGCTCTCCGGCGACCCGGCCGAGCCCGCGACCAACCGGCAGGAGGCGCCGGCAGCAGACGAACCGCTGGCCTCGCTCTTCGACGAGCCGGCCGAGCCCCGGGGCGAGCCGGCCGAGCCCCGGGACGAGCAGCAGGCAGCCCCCGGGACCGAACAGCCGGCCGATTCGCCTCTACCGCCACCGCGCCCTTCGCTCGAGCCCAGACCCTCGCCCACGGCGTTGCCGCCACTCAAGCCTCTCACTGCGGAAGAGCGCCAGAAGCTGCTCTGGATCCGCATCGTCACGGTGAACGACTTCTTCCGCGTGCTGAACGTTTTCGGAAAGGCCGACGACGAGACCCGAGAAGCGGTCATCGAGATCGGCGAAGCCTTCACCGCGATGTGTGAGGGCGGCGTCATGGACGAGGCCGCGCTCGGCCGTATACAGGATGAGGTGAGCGCGGTCGAGGACACTCTGCTCAGAATCGATGAATCTATCCCGCGGGACCTCTTTCTACGTGCGGTCGACGAGGGGAGCATTCCGGTCGAGCAGCTCCGGCGGTACGCCAGGCTGCTGGCGAGCCGGCCCATCCCCATGGGGCCGCGAATGGACCGTTTCGACCTGCTGGCCACCCGCTTGCTCTGCGTGAAGACCGTCTCGGGCTTCCACCGGCTGCTGGACCGGCGAGCCGCCAAGAACGTGCTGCGCGACATGGTCGGCGGTCTCGACAGCCGCGTCACGGCCGAGGACCGGCAGCAGACGCTGGCCACCATAAGCGAGGCGCAGGAGAAGCTCCCGGAGTTCACCTCGCTGCAAGCCTTCTTCGAGAGCGGGTACTACCTCGACGCGTACGGCTACAAGCTCACCTCCCGCAAGCAGCTGGTCGATCCGGAGGTTCTCTACAATACCGTCTCGCTGAACGCTGCCATTCTCAACCATCTGGAAGAGCTGCGAGGTACGAGCATGGGGCGCGACGAGGTGGCCCAGAAGCTCCTGCAGCAAGAGGGCGAGGTCCGCGCCATCCTGGTGCCCGCGGCCAAGCGCAAGAAGCCGAAGCCCAAGGCAAGCCAGCGGCCGAAACCGAGGTACGGGAAGAAGAAACCCACCCTGCTCTCCTGGGACAAGCTGGCGAACCGCTACCCCATCCTGGACAAGCTCGATCCCGGACAGGTAAAGATGGCCGGAGCGATCCTGCTGGTCGTGGTCGCCGGGGTGAGCCTGTTCGTCTCCGGAGCTCTGGGCGGGAGTGGCCGAATTGGCGGCGCCGGTGTATCGAACATCGAAAGAAAGGACCTGAAGGCGCTCTCCCCGCTTCTGCTCCGCGGCATTCGGATCGAGAAAGAGGGAAAGGCGACGCTCGATGCCAAGATCAAGAGATTGAAGTGGGAGAAGCTGGAAGCGAAGGTCCGCGCAAGGATGGCCGAATCTATCGCACACGAGCTAGCGAGGCAGAGGCTGGATAACGCGAAGATCTCGCTTTTCGAGACCGGAGCGACGGTCATCCTGATATCGGACGGCAGCGTCGTCGCCGTCCAGGGCCAATGAGAGCCGTTCCGCCTCCCTATACGCCGCAGAATCCAGCTGTAATTCGTCCCGCTCCGATTTTCCGAGACGCGGCCTACTCGGTTTCGTTGATCACGTAGAAGCCGCGCGAGTGATACAGCTCGTTCTGCTCATCCGAGCCGATGGCCAAATCGAACGTGCTATATGTATGATCGCCGTCCAGGTCGCCATTCGCGCGCGCCGTATACAGGTTCGTATTCTTGGCCGTGTTCCCGCAAAACCCGCCTTCCGGTGCTGTCGTGACGAGGGTGTACCCATAAAAAATGTAGTCGGCGATACTGAAACCGATATAGTGGAAGTCTCCCGGGCACTCGTTACCGTCCGTGAACCGCTTCTTTTCGTCGCTGTAGCTCTCGGGGCAGGGGCCGAGCTTCGATCCGCCGACCGTGCAGTACCCGGAGGTGCTGGCCTTCATGCCCTCTCCGGTTAGCTCCCCGGAGTAGTAGGCCGCCGCGCCCTTGAACATCATATTGACGTTGCTGGTCGCCTCTGCCGTACGCGAGCGAGCCACGAAGGTCCGGAATGCGGGGATGGCGAGCGCCGCCAGGATGCCGAGAATCGCGATCACGATCATCAGCTCAATCAACGTGAATCCCGTCTTCTTCTCGAGCGCGTTGCCCATATCGTCCTTCCTCCTACCCATACCTACACATGAACCGCGTCCTCGCTTTGGGCTAAAAATATGCAGTTATCATGCCACTGTAAGCGTACGAATCGAGCCCTAGATCTAGGCGCAAACCACCTGTTTCGGTTAGTCGTTGATCAATTGTACTTCGATCGATCGGGAAAAATCTAGCGAACCGCGTGACAAAAACTGTCATCGCACCGGAATCCCGAGACGTCCGCAACAGCGCGGAACGATCCGCAACGCGGACCGATCCCGACTGCCAAGGCTGCAAACCGCCCGTTCAGGGGCTTCCGCAACGTAGGCGGGCCCGCCTCCCGAGCAAGCTCGAGAAGGCTTCGATGCAGAGGCTCGACACCTCGTCCATGTCGACCGTCCGCCCCAGCTCGCGCTCGAGCGACGTCACGCCTCGGTCGCGGATCCCGCAGGGAACGATCAGCCCAAAGGCGTCGAGGTCGGTATTAGCGTTGAAGGCCAGGCCGTGCATGGTCACCCAGCGGCGGATACGCACGCCGACCGCCCCCAGCTTGCGTTCGCCGACCCAGACGCCGTGCAGCCCCTCGCTGCGCCCGGCCGCCAGCCGGTACGCGGCCGCCATCTGTACCATGACCTCCTCCAGCTTCCAGATGTATCGCCCGACGTCCCGCTCCCCGGCCGTCAGGGCGATGATGGGGTAGGCCACCAGCTGCCCGGGCCCGTGATAGGTCACCTCGCCGCCCCGACCGCTGGCGAACAGCTCGATCCCGCGCGCGTCGAGAGCCGCGCGATCGCCGAGCACGTGTTCCCGCCTGGCTCCGACCCCCAGGGTGATAACCGGATCGTGCTCCAGTATCAACAATGTATCCGGGGTCCGGTTTCCTATCCTCGCTTCGACCACCCTTTCCTGCATAGCGAGCGCCGCCGCGTAGTCGATTCTACCCAGCCGGTAAACGTCGAGCTGGCGGTCCGCTGCCCTGCTTCCCATCCCTATCGGAGCCAGCGTGTACCTTTTACCCCGCGCGATCAACCGCTCGCGCCACCCCTCGGCTTGCCGGGGGGTGGCGCGAGCGCCGACCTCGCGATATGGTCGCTCGATTCACGGATCCTAGGCCATGCAAAAAGCTCTAGCAAAAGCGCTCCTGCGGGCAATCGTCGCGCCACCGCATTCCGCCGCGCTGCTGGCGATCTTGCTCTCCCTGCCCTCCTGCAGCTCCCAGCCGGCCGACGCTACTGCGAGCGGCGCGCTTTCCGCTTTCCTGCAGGCGCTCGATCGCGGCACCCACGATCCGGAGGCGTTGCGCGAGGCCTACGGCTTGCTGGACCGACGTGCGCGGGCCGCACTCGCGGCGAGCGCACGTAAGACCGAGACGCTGGCGGGGGGCCGGCGCTTCGCCCCCTGGGAGATGCTCACGCAGGGCAGGTTCCACCTACGCTTCACCCCTGCTCGCCGCAACGCCATGCAAGAGCGAATCGATGGCGACCGCGCGGTGGTAGTGGTCCGGGGCGACTCGGCCGGAAAGCGGGCCGAGGTGCAGATGGTGCGCGAAGCAGGCGGCTGGCGGGTGGTTCTCGACATTCCGGAGACGCGGGGCGACTCGGCTCCCGACGCCGGGGACGAGCCGTAGAGCGCTCGGAACAGCCTCGGTACGCGCCGCCGCCGGGCTATTGCCCTTGTCTCCGAACCCTGCTGGTGTATCCTGAGTCGCGGAGAGAGACCTGTGCGTAATCCCGTTCCGTTCTTCACGCTCACGGCGCTATTGGCGGGCGGCTGCGGTGGCGGCCTGCAACTCGAAGTGGTGGATGCCGCCCACCGGAAGCCGAGCAACGTGGCCGTCTTCTTCAGCGTGGAGACCGCCGACGGAGAACCGGTAGCCAACCTCGTCGCTACCGATTTCAAGATCTACGAAGACGATGTACTGGTATCGGTAGACGAGAGCCGCCAGACCATCGTCAGCCCGGAGATCGTGGCCGAGCACCACGCGTTGTTGCTGGTCGACATGAGCGCGAGCGTGACCGAAAGCGACAAGATCCCGGCGGTCGTCCAATCGGTATCCGACTTCGTCGATGAGGTGGGCCGTTATCAGCGCCTCGGCGTCTACGCTTTCGACGGGTCGGAGAAGCTGCACGAAATCTTGCCCTTCACCTCGGCGGATCGGGAGTCTGCCACCCGCGCGGCGGTTGCCCGGCTGGGCGAGTTCCGGGCCAAGGATCCCTCCACCAACCTGCACGGCGCGGTGTTACAGGCGGTGGACGAGCTCGACCGAGCCGTCAAGCGCTCACAAGCTCCGCAACGATTCGGCACCTTGGTGGTCTTCACCGACGGCACCGACCACGCCGCGCGGCTGAGCTTCGAGGACATGGTCGCCCGGCTCGATCAGAGCGAGCACGCCACCTTCGCCATCGGGGTGGGCAACGAGATCGACGACGCCACGCTTCAGCAGATCGGACGAGACCGCTACATCCGCGTGGAGGATAAGGACGCGCTGCAGGCCGCCTTTCAGCAGATCGGCTCGCGCATCGTCGACCTCACGAGGAGATACTACCTGCTGAGCTACTGCAGCCCTGCGCGAGCGGGAAAGCACGAGGTGAAGATCGAGGCGGGCGCGGACGGGGCGAGCGGCGTGCTCGGCTACAGCTTCGACGCCAAGGGGTTCGACCCGGGCTGCGATCCCGGCAAGCCTCCACCCTTTTCGCCCGAGCGCAGCGTCCGTAAGAAGCGGCAGCAGGAGTCGCGAGCGGCGAACAAGCCGTAGCGTGGGCGTAACGCAGCGCCACCGACGTCATACGGGCGGGCGCAAGGCCCGCCCCTACAGCGTTTATGCGGCCATCATCGAATCGTAGGGGAGGCGCTTGCCCCCTCCCGTCAGCGCTGCGCGTTCTCGCCGGAGGCAGCGGGGGCGCCGTCGGCCTCGGGCTCGCCGCCGCCGGCCTGCGCTACCACGAACAACAGGGCGAACAGCGCCAGCAGCGCGGCTCCCAGCGCGGGTACCCACCAGGGCGTGTCCGCCGCTTCATCTACGATGTCCGGTATCTCCGGCGCTTTGTTCGATTCATGCATGGAAGTTGCCGCAGCTTGCCCCATCCGCGCTCCGGGATCAAGGGCTGGAAAACCAACCCGCCTCGCTACGGTATATCGCTCTTTCTCGCCCGCGGCGCGGCCGAGGGTCGGACGCGGGACCCGCGGACGATTTCCAACAACTGCTCGTGGATCAATCCGTTGGAGACCAGGGCATTGCCGCCATATATCGTGTGCTCGCCCTCGAAAGAGGTGAGCATTCCTCCGGCCTCCCGCACCAGCACGGCCGGCGCGCAGATATCCCAGGGCTGCACCCCGGGATCGATCATCGCGTCTGCTCTTCCGTGCATCACCGTCCGGTATCCGCCGAAATCCGCGAACCCACGTTGCGAGTAGGTCTTGTTTCCGATCTCCACCAGCAGGTGCTCCATGCCCATGGTGGTAAACTGGTTCAATCCTCCGTGCGAAATGAGCGCCGAGGCGAGCGAGTCCACGCCCGATACCCTGACCGGCCGGCCGTTGGCCAGCGTGCCCTCGCCCTTCACCGCCAGGTAGAAATCGCTGGAAACCGGCATATACGCCGCGCCGACTACAGGCTCGCCGTCCGCCTCCAGGCCGACCAGCACCGCCCATCCCCGTAGGCCGCGGATGAAAGAGCGGGTGCCGTCGATCGGGTCCACCACAAAGCGCATCTCGCTATCGTCGGAATCGGACAGGCCCGTCTCCTCGCCCAGAAAGCCTACCTCGGGGAAACGCCTGGCCAGGAACCGCCGGAGCCTTCGCTCCACCAGCTGGTCGGCTGCCGTCAGCGGGCTGTTGACCGCATCCGGCTTCATCTGGAAGTTGTTCACCACCCCGGCCCGGAATTGTTGCAGGGCGTCCTCGCCGGCGGCGATCATCTCGGTAATCAGCTCGTACAGGGCGCCCCGCCCGCCGATGCGATCCAGATCGAACTTCGAGCTGCTCTTCTCGGACACGACGAATCGAAGCCTATCACGGTCCGCCCCGAGCGAAAAGGTTGTCACCGTTCAGGCGACGGGTGCTCTAGTGGAAACAACGGCGGGGACCGCTCGTGCGCGCTACTGCTGCGGCGAGCCGCCGGGGTACCGCGACCCGCGATCCATGATGGAGCGCACCTGGTCGCGCGCCTGGTTGGCAGCGTCGCGCACCTGGTTGCTTTGCTGGTACTCGACCTTGTGTACGACCATACAGCTGGGGGCGATGCTCTTGTCCAGGCTCCACAGCCATTTCTCGCCGTGGACGCGGGCGTTAACCTTGAGCATGCTAGCCTTCATGGCGAGCTTACCCGAGGTCATGCCGGCCAGCGCTCCCGGGAGCGCGCTGCTCGTGCCACCCTGCTGCCCGGCCTTGCCGAGCGGCTCGATGGACAGCGCCACCTCGGAGACCTCCAGGCCCACCGAGTCGGCCATGGCCTTGAACCGCGCCTGCGCGACATCGCGGTCCAGCGGCCCGGAGCCCCGCTGACTACAGAGGGAGACCGAGCTCCTGGAAAGCTCGCTGACCCGCCCCAGAAGATTGTACTTGGCGTATATCCAGCAAGCCCCGAGCACGGTGATCCCCGCCAGCGCCAGGGAGAAGACGATACGCATGGCTCCAGGATACTCCCGGATTCGCGGCCCGTCGAGAGCGCGAAGCAGTGCCGCTGTCCCCATTTCGGGACTGTCCGCGAACGCGGTAACAGCGTCCGCCCGCGGAAAAACCGGTCTTATCGTAAGGGCCGGGCACGGCGCCAGACACCGGTAGCACCAGGCTGGGACGCAGAGGTAGAACCCGGTTCCGGAAAAACGCGGCCGTTTACTCGACTACTTTTTACTGCTACAAAATCGCGCTACGCGTGAACGTCAATCGGATCGGGCACGTGCTCCAGGGCCGGCTTCGTATCCTGGGCGAAGCCGCTTACCGCCCGACGAACGAGGTGGTCTGAAAGCCGGTATCCAGGGGAGGAAGATAGATATGAGAATTGACGGTACTTCTGGGTTTCTACGCTTGGTGATGGCGGTTTTACTCGCCCTGGGCCTATCCGCAACGGTGGGCTGTAGCAGCGGCGACGACGACGATGACGGCGCGAGCGCTGGAGGCAGCTCGGGATCGCCCGGAACGGGCGGCGCGGGCGCCGGCGCGGGTGGCGGGGGCGACGGCGGCGAAGGGGACGTCTGCATTGGGTGTACCGATTGCCCGCCGGACGATCCTCCCTTTGCCGATCCCTACTGCAACAACTTGAAGTGCCCCGACATACCGCCGCTGGACGGCGACCTGACGCAGAAGGGGGCCTGCTGCTACCGGATGCCGGCCGAGGTCGCGGCCAAGGAGATGCTGCAGCCGGGCGAGGGCGGGCCGCTGAGCTACGTGATGATCTACAACAAGCCGATCACCCAGCCGCAGACCATCGGCTCCGAGGTCATCGCCGGCATCATGAACAACAGCCAGGAGCAGGGCTACGAGGTGATGTTGCTCCGCATCAACGGCGTCATCCCGGAGGACGAGGCCCCGCCAGGCCCCATGGATGTGACCATCGACATCGGCTCGGGCCGGCAGAACTGCGACGGAACCTACAGCTTCTACGGAAAGGGAGCTGCCCCGGACCACGAGGGGCGGACCGACCCGAACCGCTGGGACGTGCGTACCATGACCGGCACCTGGGATTGGAGCGCCGACCCCTACCTCTCGGTCAACGACGAGGGACGCTACTTCGGCCTGGCCTGGGCGCCGCGCTGGCTTAACACGGTCGACATCAACTACGAGCAGCCGCTCCGGGTGCTGGACCTGACCTTCCCCAACGGCTCCAGGGACGAGGAGGGCAACTGCATCGGCCAGCGCTTTGACGACGGTACCTGGACCGGGCCCCCGGCCCTGAGCCTCTTCATCCCCATGGCGGAAGCCGAGCAGACCGTCAGCCAGATCGCGGCCCAGACCCTTTGCGCTATCATCGCCAACAGCGTAGGCGTGCGCGAGTCGGACAGCCTGCCCTTCACCTGCGAGGGCCCGCGGGTGGGAGGCATCAACCCCTGGCTGGAGCTGCCGGACTCCATGTGCCCGACCGATCCGACCGACGAGACCAAGTGCTGGATCGGCGTGACGGATCACCCGGACTTCGACGCCGAGCGCGACTGCAACGGCACCGATCGCCCCTGCTGCGACCCGACCGACACGGGCGCGGACGGGCTACAGGCTTGCAATGCCTGGTTTGTCAAGGCCGAGGTGATGCTGGCCTCGGCGGCCGTCCGCACGGTCGACGACAACGGCAAGAAGTGGGTCTGGCGCAACAACGACTACCCCGAGAGCGAGGAGTTCGTCACCGATGCGGCGCTGGCTCCGCCGCAGAACTGCAACTGACGCGGGCCTGACGGCGAAGCCGGGACCGCCCCGCGGGCCTGGCTGGTAAATTCCGGAGAAAACGCCAACGGCTTCACGGACCCGAGTCCGCGAAGCCGTTGGTTTTTAAGGGCAACAGAGCCTCAATCCCCGATCCTGGGAAACAGCACGTAGCGCAGCCAGCTCATCACCGTGTTGTCGCGCAGCATGTACTTCTCGAACTCGATGAGCGAATCGAGGTAGCGGTCCGGCTCGGCCAGCATCTGCGTACGGGTGACGAAGGTCCGATCCGGGTCGATCTCCTTGACCACCCGGGCCGGATTGCCCGCCACCACCACGTTGGGCGGCACGTCTTTCACCACCACCGCGCAGGCTCCCACCACGCTGTTCCTGCCGATGGTCACCCCCTTGCAGATGGTGGCGCTGTCGCCGATCCAGACGTTGTCCTCTATACGGATGGGCTCGGACTTGCCCAGCGAGAAGACGCGGTCGTACATGTCGTGCCAGTCGGCATCGGTCAGGTAGGCGTTGGCCGCGATCATCGCGTTCGGGCCTACCGAGATCTCCGAGGCCGAGCTCAGGCGCACCCCGGGTGCCACGATGGTGTAGTCGCCGATCGATATGCGACCGTTCCCGCCCCGGTTGGGCCAGACCGTGAACCTGACCTTTCTATCCGCGGTGGCCAGCACGTTGACGTAGCGGCCGATGGATATTGCCGGCCCGAAGACCACCACGTGGCGGGGGCCGACGAAATTGACCCCCTCGCCCACGGCATCGAAATGGGGGTAGACGAAGTGCCTGGCGTAGAAGCGATCCGCCTCGAAAAGCGCTCGCTTGAGGAAGTATGGCCGGTGCTCGTTGCGCAAGAAGCTGTGCCTCTCTGATCGGTGAGGAAAACCGTGCCTTACCCCCCCGGCGCCCATTTTTCCAGCCCGATTTTCTTCTTTCGGCCACTCCCCGCCCTTCCCTTAATAGCGATCGTCCCCTTCATTCCCCGTTGCTCTGCCGCCACGGGTGCCCCGGAAGACGCTCGGCTGTACCGCCGGAATTTTCGCGATGTCGCGGCTTCCGATGCGGTAGACTAGTAGGTCATGCCCGGTCCGGTCATCGGAATCGATCTGGGAACCACCAACTCGGTCGTCGCCGTGTCCGACGGCTCCTCGGTCCGGATCCTGGAGAACGTGGAAGGCGAGCGGCTGACGCCGTCGGTGGTCGCCTTCCCGACCGGCGGCGACATCCTGGTAGGCAGGCCGGCGCGCGACCAGCGGATGGTCGACGCCAAAAACACCGTCTTCTCCATCAAGCGCTTGATGGGGCTTCCCTTCCTCAACCAGGAGGCGCGCCAGGCCCAGCGGCGCTTCCCCTTTGAGCTGATGGAGGGGCCCACCGGCGACATACAGGTCAAGACCCGCAAGGGCTTGCACTCGCTGCCCGAGATCAGCTCCTATGTGCTGCGCAAGATTCGCGGCATCGCCCGGGAAGCGATCGGCATGGAGTGCACCGACGCGGTGGTTACCGTGCCCGCCAACTTCAACGAGCTACAGCGCACCGCCACCCGGGACGCGGCGCATATCGCCGGCCTGAACGTGCTGCGTATGCTCAACGAGCCCACCGCAGCCGCGCTCGCCTACGGAGTCGAGTCGGGCAAGCGCGAGCGCATCGCCGTTTACGACCTGGGAGGGGGAACGTTCGACATATCGATCCTGATGCTCGCCTCCGAGGTCTTCCAGGTGGTGGCCACCGCCGGCGACTCCTACCTGGGCGGCGACGACATCGATGCCCTGATCGCCGAACGCATGGCCGACACCTTCAAGAACAAGCACCGCATCGACCTGAGAAAGAGCCCGCAGGCCTACGAGAGGCTGCGGCTGGCCGCCGAGTGGTTGAAGTGCGAGCTGTCGTCGCAGCCGAACGCCGTGGCCTTCGTGGAGGGGATCGCCTCGCGCCGGCTGGGCGGCTCGATCGATTTGGAGTTCGAGCTCAGCCAGCAGGAGCTGGCCGAGATGTGCTATCCGCTGCTGGGCCGCACCTTCGACATCTGCAACGAGGCGCTACGCATGGCCGACTTGCGCCCCGAACAGTTCGGAAAGGTCATCCTGGTTGGCGGCTCGACCCGCTCGCCGCAGGTGCGCAGCATGGTGGCCGAGTATTTCGGACAGCAGCCGCTGACCAGCGTGGACGCGGACCACGTGGTCGCCCAGGGGGCGGCTCTTCAGGGCTTCGCGCTGTCGCAAGAGAGGTTGAAGCAGATGGCCCTTTCCAGGACGGTGGTGTCGCCGGCCGCCGCGGCCTCCCCGCCCCCCCGACCCCCATCCAGGCAGCTGACCATGTCGGATGCCTCGGAGGCCGATCTCGCCTTTGATTTCGACCTGGAAGAGGATTCCCCGGCGGCTGCTCCCGCGCCGACCGGAGCGGTCCCGAAGAAGCCGGACGTTTCCGAAGCCGAGTTCGACTTCGACTTCGACTTCGAACTCGATATCGAAGAGCCGAAGCCGTCGCCCGCCCCGATCACCGCGGCGCCGAAAGCGCCCGGGGCGCCTCCGGCGCCGCCGAAAAAGCCGGTCGCCGCGGATGGCGAGCTCGATTTCGACGCCTTCGACCTGAGCTTCGATGTCGAGCCTTCCCAGCCCTTGCCCGAGACGCCCCGGAAGACGGCCCCCGGGCTCTCGCCCGCCGCCGTCGTGCAGAGGGACGCGGAGTTCGAGGCGAACATCTTCAGCCTCTCGTCGGGAGGCGAAGCGCAGCTACCGCTGACCATCTCCCCTCTGTTGATGGACGTATCTCCCCGCACCCTGGGGGTGGTCGCGGCCGGAGGTTACTGCCACGAGCTCATCGAGCGCAACGCCCCCATTCCCACCGAGGAGACCAGCGAGTTCACCACCAGCCAGGACGGCCAGACCACCGTGCGCGTACCCATCTACCAGGGCGAGGGGCGCACCATCAAGGAGAACCAGGAGCTGGGCGTGGTCGAGCTGCTCGAGCTGAGGCCGGCGCCGCGGGGCCAGATAACCATCAGCGTAACCTTCATCGTCGACGCCGACGGAACCCTGAGCGTCAAGGCCAAGGACCTCAACACCGGAAAGGAGCAGAGCATCCGCATCAACCTCAACGCCAAGCTGAGCGACCGGGAGGTCGAACGGCTGCGGGCCCGCCAGTCGGAGATCAAGTAGGAAGCACGCGATGGCACGGGACCGGCTCGACAGACTCGACTACTACACGCTGCTCGGCGTCGAGCCCACGGCCACCGAGGACGAGATCGCCCTCGCCTTCCAGGTCTTCGCCCTCAAGTACCACCCCGACCGCTACCCCCAGAACTCCGCCTTTGTCGAGCGCGCCGCCCAGATCTACCGCCGGGGCACCGAGGCCTACCGGGCGCTGAGCGACCACCGTTTGCGAGCCTGTTACGACCACGACCTCAAGCGCGGCATCCTCCGCCTCGACCGCGCCAAGGCCAAGCTTCACACCCAGGTCAAGGTCAAGAAGGAACCGGAAATCCTCACCGGTTATCTCCGCCCCCTCATCGTCCAGGCGGAAAAGGCCCTGGCGCAGAAGGACTACAAGCAGGCGGAGCGCATGTTGCTGTCGGCGCTCGGGCTGGACAAGAAGAATGCAGAGATTAAGAAGCGGTTGCAGGACGTCCGGGAAAAATTGAAGAAGAAATAGAGTATGGCTATAAGAAGCGGAGCGGCGCCCCTTTCGCCACCACCCGAACGGTGCTAGCGAAACGACGCTCGCCGGGATATATTCGCGGTCGGCACACGGCTCTTCGACACTGGGGGTAAGAGAATGGAAAAGAAAGAAACCGCCACCGCAGTGCTCTGGATCGGAGAAGACGACGTTTTGCGCGCGGTCTTCAAGGAAGACTCGATCGAAACCCTCGACCATGCCAGGGAAAACGTCGAGGCGGCCTCGGCACTGATCGGCGATCGCAAGGTACCGGTCCTGATCGATATGAGTGCGATCAAGGAGATATCGCGCGATGCCCGCAGCTTATATGCGAGCGATAAACCGGCCAGCTACTCGATCGCCCAGGCGCTGATCACGCGTTCGCCCATCAGCAAGGTGATCGGCAACTTCTTTCTCGGGCTCAACAAACCGCTGCACGCGGTCAAGCTCTTCACCTCCGAAGAGGACGCGCTGGCCTGGCTGAAGAAAAAAACCGAAGAAGCCGCTTCAGAGGCACCGCAGAGTAGTTGATATAAAACCGCGAAGCGAAGCGGTACCCCTACGGACTTCGCGACTCCGCGTAGGCGGCGAAGCGGCGTTTGTCGGTCGCCTTGAGGTAAGCCTCGTATCCCTCGATCACGCCCTGCTCGGCCAGACTCCAGAGGGTATCGTCCATGGTCTGCATGCCCTCGGCGCGCCCGGTGGAGATGATGGAGTTGATCGCGGCGGTGTTGCCCTCGCGGATGGCACCGGGCAGCGCGCTGGTGCGGACCAGGATCTCGAAGGCGGCGACCCGCCCGCCTCCGGAGCGGCGGCAGAGCAGCTGGGAAACCACGGCCGCCAGCGAATCGGCCACGGTAGCGCGGGCCTGAGCCTGCTGGTCGGTGGGGAACGCGTCGATCATTCGATCGACGGTCTTGGCGGCGCTGGAGGTGTGAAGCGTACCGAAGATGAGGGCGCCCATGCTGGCCCCCTCCAACGCCAGGGAGATGGTCTGCAGATCTCGCAGCTCACCCACCAGGATCACGTCCGCGTCCTGGCGCAGCGCCGCGCGTAGCGCCGCGGAGAAGGAGCCCGTGTCCTCGCCCACCTCGCGGTGGGAGACGATCGAGCGCTTGTTCTCGTGCACGAACTCGACCGGATCCTCGATGGTGACTATATGACGCGCGTGTTTCTCGTTGATGCCGTCGATGATCGAGGCCAGGGTAGTCGACTTGCCGCTTCCGGTGGGGCCGGTGACCAGCACCAGGCCCGATTCCAGATCGGTCAACTCGGCCACCGCGGGCGGCATCCCCAGCTTCTCCATAGGGATGATCCGGTCGGGGATGAGGCGGAAGACCGCTCCCACCCCCTGTTCGTGCTCCAGATAGTTGGCGCGAAAACGGCCCACGCCGTGCAGGACGGTGGCGAAGTCCAGCTCGTGCTCCCGCTCGAACGCCGCCCACTGCTCCTCGCTCACGATCTCTCGGAGCATGGTCCGAAGCGTGGCGTCGTCCAAAGGGGGACGGTCGCCCAGTTGCACGATCTCGCCCGATTCGCGCAGCAGCGGCGGTTGTCCGACGGCCAGGTGTAGATCCGATCCCGCCTTTTTCTTGAGCTCCCTGAACAGTCCGTGAATGCGAGCCATGGCGAACGAGCCCGTTCCTTTATTCCCTAATCCCCATGCTGTTTGCCGCCCTCAGACTCGGGGGCGGCGCCTCCGAATCGCGAGCGGTCCACGGCGTGGCGTCGCGCCTCTTCCGAGGAGATCGCCCCGTCCCCTACCAGCTGCTGCAAGGAGGCGTCCAAAGTGATCATGCCCTGTGCGCGGCCGGTCTGCATCATGGAGGGGATCTTGAAGGTCTGCCCCTCGCGGATGACAGCTGCTACCGCGGCGGTCACCATCAACACCTCGACGGCGGGGACGCGTCCTGAACCGCTCGCGCGCGGCACCAACCGCTGGCTGACCACGGCGCGTAGCGACTCGGAAAGCATGACCCGCGCCTGGGCTTGCTCGTCCGCGGGAAAGGCGCTGATGATGCGGTTCACCGTCTGCGTGGCACTGCCGGTGTGCAGGGTACCGAGCACCAGGTGGCCGGTCTCGGCCGCGCTCATGGCCAGAGAGATGGTCTCGCGGTCCCTGAGCTCGGTGATGGCGATCACGTCTGGATCCTCGCGCAGCGCCGCGCGCAACGCGCGCGAGAACGACCCGGTGTGGGTCCCGATTTGCCGCTGGGTCACGTGGGCCTTGACGCGGGTGAGGACGTGCTCGATGGGATTCTCGATGGTGAGCACGTGCTCCCGGCGGGTGCTGATCAAGGCGTGCAGCAGGGCGGCCAGCGTGGTCGACTTACCACACCCCATGGGTCCGGTGCAGAGCACGATCCCATTGCGGAACTCGGCTAGCTTCTTCAATCCGGAAGGCAGCCCCAGCGATTCCAGGGTGATCCGCCCCGAGGGGATGAGCCGAAAAACGATGTCCATACCGCGCTGCTGCCGGTAGGCGTTGACCCGATAGCGCCCCCCATCCTGCGTCTGCAGGGCGAAGTCCACCTCGCCCTGTTGCGCCAGCTCCGCCCATTGCTCGTCGGTCATGATCTGGGCGATGACCTTCTCAGCGTCCGCGGCGCTCACGGTCGCCGCGCTGCTAAGGACCGACAGGTTGCCGTCGATCCGCGCCAGGACGGGCGCTCCCGAGTGCAGGTGCAGATCGCTGGCTCCCTTCTGCCTGGCTAGCAGCAACGCGCGCACCAAGAAAGGCTCCTTCTCCTTCGCCTTCAGCTTCGCGTCGTCGGTCTCGCGCTCGGCCACCGCGTCGCGGGCCTCGGGGACCTGGTGGTGGGTAATGCTAGGCGCGCGCGCCGGGGGAAAGGCCGAACAGACCGGCGCCGGAGCCTGCGAAACAGGCGGCATGTACACGTGATAGACCGTGCTCGCCGCCGGGATTTCCGGCGGGCCGGCCCGCGGCGGCTGCGGTGGCAGCTCGGCCGGCCGCGCCTGCGGCGTCGCGGCCGGAGCGGCTTCCTCTTCGTCATCCTCCACCTGTAGGACTAATTCGGAATCGCGGACCGGCCGCTTGAAAACCCGCACGGCCTTGGGTGAACCACCCCCGGGACCAGTTACGGGTATGTCTTTGGCCATGGGCGGCACCGACGAAACCGAGGGTCGGTATGCCGGGGGCCTGCTCGACAGCGGCCGGTCAAAAGCTTCCGGCTCCAGAATGCGCGACTGCTCGGCCAGGGCCACGCTCGCGGCAATCGGATCGGTCTCCCAGACGGGCGGCTTGGAGACGAGCGGCTGAATGGGGGGAGCGTTCCGGGCGGCCTGCTCTTCCTCGTCGAACAGAGACGCCTCGCCGAGATGCGACTCCCGGGCCGACGAACGGTCCGAAGCGGTCGATTCGCGTTCCGTCGCGACCAGTTCTGGCGCTTCCGGCTCCGGGGTCGGGGCCTGCTCGGGAAGGTCCGAGAGCAAATCCGCCTCCCCGATAAACGGCTCGGCGCCCGGCGCGCCATTGGGCTCGCTATCGGAAGAATCGGAGACCCGGGCGGACAGGTCTGTCTGCGGTGCGGTCGGCGGCGGCTGGGGAGTGTCGTCGAACAGCTCCGAGTAGAGGTCGGTCGATGCGCCTCTGTCCCACGAATAGGGATGCATCCCGTTCGGCTGGCGGTCGGCGATATCTATGCCGTCAACCAGGGTGAGCGCGTTTTGTTGCGCCGATCCGGCGTATGCGGAGTCGATCTCCAGGCTGTTGGCCAGCTCCAGCGCGCCCTGTTGCGCCGGTTTCCCCGGGTTCGGTTCGGGCTCGTCGAGCACCGCCTCGGCGGTTAGATCGGCGATCACGGCCGCGTCAATCGCATTGCCAGTCGGGACCGGGACCTGCTGGACCTGCGCGTGCGCTCCGGCCCGCTCTCTCTGCAGCCTCTCCAGGATCCACTTGCGGTGGGCCTGTACGCGCTTGATCTGGGTGGGCTTCATTAACCCGGTATCGGCGGCGATCTTGGACAGGTGACGCCGCTCTCCCGGGGCGGACTGGATCTTGAATAGATCGGCAACCTGCTCCTGGGTCAGCAGCTCGAGCTTGAGAGCGATCTGCGCGAAGAGCCGTTCCTTCAATTCCATGAACCGAACTATTTTATCCCATAACGAGCTCTACGACCACGCGAAGAGCGCACCGGCGCCAGGCGGTTTTCGCACCCGAGCTTGCGAGAAACGATCCCGCCGATACGTTAGGGTCAGAACCGGCCCCTGGCCTGCACGCCGACGTCGTTCGCCCCGAGCCGGGGCGCTAGCCGCAGCGCCCGCGGCGCGCCATCTCTACTTGTATTTCGACCTGCTTGCCACCGCCGACCACCTCCACACTTATCCAACCTCAGCCGGGAAGGGTCAAACCCTTTACGCCGTCCCGTCAGAGGATGATGGTCGACTCGTCGATGCGGAAACAGGGGGGGTCGCCGGAGGCCCAGAGAATGGCGTTGTACCAGAACTGCGGCACCTGGTACGAGGTCGCCGCGCTGGTTCCGTAGCAGGAGTGGTTGGGATCGCTGTTGCAGTCGTTCGCCACCCCCTCGCCCGTCCACTGGCTGGTATAGGAGACCCACTCGTCCGCGAACATGAAGACCCTTCCCTGTCCCACCTCGACGGTGGCGCCGAAGACCATCCCCCCTTGAGAGCCCACCACCTGGCCGTCGGGCCCCGGATTGACCGAGCGGCCGTGAAAGGCTCCCACGGCGCCGATGTTGGCCGCCACCGGATGCGCCGGATCCCATCCCGAGGCCGGAACCGAGTTGCCGACGCAGTAGCAGCAGCTGTCGGGACAGGTCGTAAGAGTGTCGTCGCCATTGTACGACATGCCGGTGAAGGCAAGCAGCTGGTTGGTGGGCTCGATCTCCTCCGGGCGGCCGCCGTAACCGGTCATGGTGACCACGCCGCCGCCGTTTCTCACCCACGCTTCCAGGTTGGCCAGGTCGCTCGGGGTATAGCTCCAGTAAGGCCCTCCTTCCCGGTCCTCCAGAGCCTGCAGGATCAACACGTCGTACTGTACAAGGAACTCGGGGGTAAGCGGGTTATGCGAGGTATACACCTCGACCTCGGCCGTGCTCTTCTCGTTGAGCCAGGCCTGCAGCGCCGCCGTATCGTCCTGTCCGGGCACCGCCCCGTAGGTGGGCAGTCGTCCCAGCATCCCGATGGCGATGCAGGCGCAGGCGCCGGTCTCCGGTTCGCATACCACGTCGTGCCCCCCTGCCGCTCCGGCCGCCCCGCTCGCCCCGGCACCCCAGCCGGCGACCGCTCCCGCCGCCCCGCTCGCCCCGGCGTCCCAGCCGGCGCCCGAACCGGCAACGCCGTCCGCCGTGCCCGGGCCCACCTCCCCGGCGCAGGCCGCGGCCGCCAGCAGCGCCAGCTGGACCAGAGCCGGCCGGGGCCGGCCGGCCGACCCTCTCGAGTTCTCGATTCGCATCATCTCTCTACCTCGAAGCCAACACGCCGCGGAGCACGCGCCGGGGCATAAAACCGGAGCTCGAAGGTTCAGTGGACCCGATGCCTCCGGATCGGGTCAAACCGAAGCAGAGTCCGGACGGTCACAACCCGCCCAGCTCGTTCGCACCGATGTCCGGAGATCCGTCCCGCTGCTCGCCGTCGATATCGTCGGGGCAGCCGCCGTGGACGGGATTGACCTGGGGACGGCCGGCATCGGTGAGCTCGAGATGGGAACAGGCCACCGCGGTCGCAAGCGTTCAGGCCTTAGGCAGCGCGGCGGCCAAGGCGCCCGAAAAAGCTCGGCGCGCAGCCGGGCCGGTGAGAATTGTACGCACGTACATGACGGTTGTCGGTGGATTCGTGCGAAGCGGAGGGGACGACAGTCCGCGGAGCTGCACGAATCCAGCGGCAATACACAGGGGCCGCAGGCCCCGAGTACACCGGCCCGAAAACGAAAGCCGGTGTTTCGGGATGCATTGGCCGCCTTCGTTTCAGATACCGACTACCCCCCCCTGAACGGTTACCCTCGGTCCGCACGAAGGTAGCAACGGTGTTGGCGAGCTTTTCGGGTCCTGCATCTTTTCAGGAGCATTGTACGCCGAAGCACGCGTGTTCGCTTAAGCCGCCTAATCGCGCATAACCATTATTGAAAAA
>CAYVFC010000109.1:0-27188 GCA_964450715.1 uncultured Sandaracinaceae bacterium
CCCCCGGGTCAATTCTCACAAGCACCGGCGGGTCGATTCTCGCGAGCGCCTAAGCGCTGCAGAACACCGGTATTGCGGCTGCCGCCAAGACCGACGGTTGCGCCGGCGACGGTTTGGTGACGATCACGGAATGGGAGACAGCCACGGAGATCAACTTACCAAATCATGAGGTCTATCAGCTAGCGGCCGGGACTCTGGATCCGGTAGCGGCAATCGGCGATCTGGTCATCGTCTGTAACCACACCAAGGTCAATCCTCGAAATCTGGTCATAGCGGCGTACGGAAGCGCATTGCTGGCGCGGCGCTTCAATGTGATGGAGGCGCACCCCGAGGTTGCCGTGCTAACCGGTCAGTCGGTCGATCCCTACTCACTTCCGGAGCCCATAATCATCGCTCCAGAAACCGCCAAAGTGCGAAAGATCGTCGGAACACTCTTTGCAGCACATCGCCTCACAATCCCGCCCCTCGATCCGAACGCGGAAGTTGTCCCCCTGAGAGACTCTAACGTTCCGCTACAGATGCTAAATGGCGCGCGGTTGTTCGGCGTGCAGGGCCGCAGCGCCGAACCGATAGCACTGGACGGACAATTCTTGATCACCCGTGAAGCCACTGCAACTGTCGAACAGGTCAAGGCACTCGACTGCCGCCCCATCGTGGCGATCGATGAAGATGGGACACGGTATTTCAAGCGACTGCGCTATCAAGGCGATTTTGTGGTGCTGGAAAGTCTAAATCCGGACGGCTCCGCTCCGGCGGTACTTTTAAGCTTCGATGGCACACAAGGGCTCCCGAAGCTCTTACGGGTACTGGAGGTAATTGGGGTGTTGTTTGAGCTGCCCCAACCTTAGCGGACGACTTGGAACTCCCAGACGGCGAGATTCGCTCTCGGACGACCTACGCTAACTCTTCGGGCCTTCGCGGCTTCTAGGCGCCTCCTCGTACATTCTGAGAGGCGGTTTCGCTCCAAGTGCGTCACGTCGGTCAATATCGTCCGAATCGAGCTGATTGTATTGGCGCTGATACCGGTATCGTAGGCGAGGGGTACACTGCTAGATTGCTTCTTTTTCTCCTAATTATGCGGGAATACAAACGGATGTATATACAATGTAATCACACGTCGGCTGCCGCGGTAACTTTTAGTCCCCACTTACATTTCTTCATTCGCAACGGAAACCGAGTCGGACGATTGAAATGGCAGGAGAAGCCGACGGTAAAGCCGTTCAAAACCGATTCCGATTCCAGTAACCTATCGTAGTAGCCGGCAGTCGCCGGTAGTTACGAAGGGAGCAGGGGTCGGTGGCGAAGAAGCAGAAGAAGCAGAACAAGCAGGCCCGCGTTCTAAAACGGCCGACACTTAAACGTACGCGTACCGAGGAGGTCTTGCGGAAGGAGTATCGAATCGTCATGGGGGGATTCTGGCGGTATCTCTATGAAAACGGCGAAATAAAGAAGAAGGAGCCGCCGGAGGACTGGGATCCCTTTACGGCCCAAATGAACCACATTTCGCGGATTCACGAGGGCGTGCCCCAGCACGAATGCAAAATATGCGCGGTATGGACAGTGGTCTGCGAATGCTGGCAAACGGCGCGAGATCACGAAAACTTCGTTCGGAAAGCGGCCCGAGAATTCGAGTACTTGAAAACCGAAATTATGGACGTCTTCGAATGGTGCTTCGAAAACAACGCCCGTTTCTATCGTGCGGCTATTCGACTGAATCCTTCGGTTGAAATAGAACTGATCTCGGCGAAAAAGAAAGGTATCTCCTCTCTCGACCCGGAAACGCGTTCTCAAAGTCTTTGCTACCTCGGCAAGAGAGTAAGGGCGAGGGGTTCTAAGCTATGTGGCGAGATAGATGCTTTGTTGAAAGCGATAGAACGAACTCTCGAACCCGCCGTCGCAGCTAATCTTTATGCGCAAAAAGGAGACTATTTAGTAAACAAGGTGTGTTTCGACCTGAGGCAAGCCGGCTTTATTCCTTGGGAAATAGCGGACCTCCTGAACGGGAAGAAGCCCTTGGCACGCGACAAGGTTGGCGGGAAGTTTTTGCTTTCGGAAACAAGCGTAAGGGCGAGTAAAACCGTACAGAAACGGATCGAGCGGCACAAGAAGTCCCTAAAAAAGTAGAACCGCGACATTTGCGTGTCACCTCCGTGTCGCTCCCGAGGTCCGGTCGGGTCGTGCTAGCCAATACTCATGGCTAACAACGATCCCGAACGAACGATTCCTGTCGTCCAGTCTTCTGAAATGCTGCTGCTCGAGGAAGTGGCGGCGCGGTGTCGCACCTCTATCAGTACGGTGCGGCATTGGATAAGCACGGGTCGACTTGCCAGCACGAGACCGGGGCGCAGACGGCTCGTCAAGCGTGACGACGTTGATCGCCTACTGCTTACCATTCGAAAGGAGGTGGCCAGGTGAAGGATATCGCGGACATCGTCAAGAAGACCGGCTTGGGTTCTGTCAATGAATTTTCGCCTCCCGACGAGATTGCTCGCGCCCTCAAGAAATTTCGAAAGGCGGTTGATGGTTTCGATCCTATACAAACGGCTCTCGCCCGCAGAGAAGCAATCTCGATTCTAAAATCTCAGAAAGTCGGACGAGGAGCCGACCTTGTGATTTCGGCACTAAGAGGCCTTGGCGGATCGGTCCCGGCATTATCGGAGAGTCAAGGCTCAAAAATCGAGCTCGCCGATCGGGTCCCGTGGACGGAAGAAGTCGGTGGTGAACAGCTGCTCGACGAGATAGGAAGCTGGATTCGACGATACGTCGTTCTATCCAACGAGGCCGAAACAGCGGTGGTTCTGTGGATCGTTCACACGTACACGTTCAACAGAGCAGATATTACCCCGCGACTGGCTCTTACCTCGCCTACTAAACGGTGTGGGAAGACGAGACTAATGCAACTGCTCAAAGCGTTGGTGAGAAGGCCGTTATTAGCGTCAAATATCTCACCCGCCGCGGTATTTCGAACGATCGAGACCAGCGAACCGACGCTCCTGATCGATGAAGCAGATACGTTTCTGCGCAATAGCGACGAACTACGAGGTATTCTCAATGCGGGTCACGATCGCGAATCCGCGACTATCGTACGCTGCGTAGGGGACGATTTCGAACCACGCCAGTTCACGGTGTGGGGGCCTGTTGCGGTCGCTTTGATCGGTACGCTGCCCGACACCTTAACGGATCGCTCGGTAGTGATCTCGATGAAAAGGAGAGCCAAGACGGAGCCGGTTGAGCGATTACGCAGAAGAAATCTGAAGGAGTTGGAAACACTGGCACGAAAGATCGCACGGTGGTGTGACCACAACGTGGACACACTGAATGGTAACGATGCGGTTTCGCCGCAGAATTTGAACGATCGGGCGGCGGATAATTGGGAACCTTTGTTCGCAATTGCGGATTGTGTCGGCGGAAAATGGCCGGACGCTTCTCGCAAGGCGGCGTTACGTCTGTCTGGAGATGGCGTGGAGAACCACGACAGCGATCCGTTGGCCGAGCAACTACTCCGCGACGTTCATCGTCTGTTTTCCGAAGAAGTCGTCGGGTCGGAAGTGTCCATGAAACGGCTAGCAGATGAGCTAGCGGCTTTGGAGGAGAGGCCCTGGTCGCAAATGAGAGGCGGAAAGCCGCTCACCACGAGTTATCTGGGCAAGTTGCTTCGCCGATTCGGGGTAAAGCCTAGTACCGTACGGTTCGGTCCGAATACCGAAAAGGGTTACCGGCTTGAAAGGTTCAGAGACGCTTTTCTACGATATCTCCCCGGTACGCCGGTAACACCGGTCACACCCCCGGAATCACAGCGCAATTCGACGGTTAGCGACGAGTCACATACGGGGCCTGTTACCGACGACGAAACGCCGAAAACCGCCCGTGATTCCGGGGGTGTGACCGGTGTTACCAAATCGAGTGGGGAGAAAGACGACGAAGTAGAGGAACGGGCCGCAATTCTCGAATACCAAGGGGGACTCAGTCGGGAGGAAGCAGAACGATTCGCCCGCCGCCAGGTCGAGGCACGAAGGAAGGAGGACGCCCCGTCATGACCGGGAAATCGACGAGGCGCCGCGCGTTTTCGCTTCCTCCGGAAACGTGGTTCACCCTCAAGGAGGCTGCCGGGTACTTACGATTTACCCCCTCGGGGCTACGTACGGCCGTTTTTCGGGGACTAATCCGGCCCGACGGGCGGGGACCGCGGGGAACGTGGATGTTTCGGCTCCGGACGCTGGACCGCTTCCTGGAGGGGCGGGTCAGGCGGTATGCTGGAAGACAGCATGCAACGCCCGGAGAGCATGGAGATGTTGTTCATGAGAAAGAAGAGCCGCAAGACTCGAATTCCGGGCATTCGGAAGATCGGGGACGGGGTCTATCGCGTCAGGTTCAAGGCGCTCGATCCCAGAACCGGTCTGTACCGAGAAGTAGACAGGCTGATCGAAGGCGTAAAAAACCTCCGAGACGCCCGAAAACAAAGAGAGGAGCTTCGGTCGGAGACCGAGGTGAAGGTGGAGAAGAGGAAGCCGGAGCGCCTGAAGGACTACGCGCGCTCGTGGCTGACTGGAAAGCTTCCCGAGATCAAGGCGTCGACGGCTGACCACTACGCCGCGGTGCTGGATAGCTACGTGCTTCCGGAGCTCGGGGACTTCTACGTGGATGTGCTGACGCGCCAGGACGTGCTGGACTGGCGGGACGCACAGAAGGGCAAGCCAGCGACCGTAAACGGCCGCCTGCGCGTCTTGAAGACGTTGCTGCGGGACGCACAGGTAGAGCTAGGGCTGGCGGCCAATCCGGCGGAGCGGGTTTCCGCGCTCCGCGAAAAGCGCTCCGAGGACGACCCCAACTGCCTTTCGGCGAAGGAGCTGGGGAACGTCCTGGAGACGGCCAAACGACTCGTTCCTAATTGGTACCCGTTGTTTGCCACCCTGGCAATGACCGGAATGCGTTTTGGAGAGGCTACAGCGCTCAAATGGTCGGATATCGACAAGAGGGCTGGCGTCATCCACGTATGTAGGTCGCAATGGCGGGGACAGGTCGATACCACCAAGACGGGGAGCAGCCGTACCGTGCCGCTTCCCAAGGCGCTGGAGAAGACGCTTTCGGAATACAGGCGATCGATGGTCAAGCAGCAAGGGCCCGGCCTGGCGGACGGCTGGGTGTTTCCGGGCTCAACCGGAGAGCTGCTTCACCCGGGCTCCAGCGTGAACAAGCCGCTGCAAAAGGTCGTGAAGGCCGCCGGTATCACACGGCGGTTTACCATTCACGGGTTCCGGCGAAGCTTCAACAATCTGCTTCGCCAGGTAGCGAGCGGAGAAGTGGTTCGGTCGATGACCGGTCACGTGACCGAGCAGATGACCGAGCACTACTCACACGTCGACGCGGCCGAGAAATCCAAGGCCGTGAACCAGGCTCTCAGACTCGTTTCCCGGACCAAAAGGGCGACGAAAAAGAGGGCAAAGGTGGGGACAAAAGTGGGGACGGCGTCTAATCGCTTGACGGCCGACTCCAACATGGCTAATGATTCCCACAAGTTGCGGGCATAACTCAGTGGTAGAGTGACAGCTTCCCAAGCCATCCCGGCTGCCCGTATTCATTCAGCAATTGTGCGATTACGCGACCTTGTGCGTCCCCGGGCGTCCCGTGCCGTCGCGTAGCGTCCCCCAAAAGTGTTGGTCAAGGTGTTGGTCTATTTCGCGTATCTCGACCGTCGCTGAAACGCTCTGCGGGTCTTATGTAAACATCCATCGTAACCCTCGGGTGAAGTTCCTGCCCCGATCGGTGACGCCGTCGTGACTCCGAGAAGTGGAAGTAGGCACTTACGTTTCCATCGCGCCGGTATTGCCAAACCCAGCGCTTAACGCTCGCTTCCCCGACATTAAACATGCTGGCGACAGTAGCATACGAACCTACACCGCTCTCATGCGCCTCGACGGCCCGCGCATTCTCAGTTCTATCGGATGAGCTTCTGGCATGTCCATGTTAGATCAAACTTCGATCCGGAATGCAAGCCGGATCAAGCCAACCGAACAGTGGGGTTAGGTACGCGTCAGAGTACGAGAACGAGCAGGTCGAGCTCGCGTGCGAGCCGGTTGCGGCCTGACCCCCCTGAACGGTTACGCTGACGTGAAACCTTGTGCGGGTTACTTACTGCAAGCACCAGAGATTGACCATCTTGATCTCCCTGGTGCTGTCCTCGTAGAAATCGGTCCAACTGATGGCGGCCCTCAGGTCCGAACTCACGCCAAGCGTCGTCCTGCCGCCCGAGATCGAGGCCTCGTACACGTCGCTGCTTGCCTGCACGTTACCGTACGGGTCCAGGAACATCACGCGAATCATCCCGCGGGGACCGGCCGAGCCCGATACCGTGGCCCGGTAGGCGACCATGAACCCCGTGAGCACCTTCGCGATCGAGGCACCGCTTCCCAGCTCCGGATCGGATACCAGCTCCAGGTCCTTCTGCCCGAGTCCGGCCCCCGTTACGGAACGAAAGCGGACCTGCCCGCCGGCCCCGGACGGCGCAAGCGAGTACACGATTGCGCCCTCGTTGTCGCCGAACGCCGCCGCGGCCGATCCGTAGAGCCCGGCGTCGCTGCTGAGAACCTCCGGGGGGCCTTGGGGCTGCCCGGTCTCATCCAGCAGCTGCACGACCAGCTCCGAGACGTCGCCGTCGGCTTTGTAGAGCAGCATCGCCCTGTTCTCGTCCAGGGAGGCGAGGTCCAGGGCGTTGAAAGACAGCTCATTCGACTCCCGTACGACGCGCGCCTGCGCCAGGGGCTCACCCGCGAGCGATATCTGCCTCGCGACCAGGGCCTGCGTCCCGGCATAAACGTCCTTCTCCACCCAGGCGACCAGCATCGATTCCCCCATCGGCACCATGGCCAGCTCTTGCTCGACCCTGTCGTTTTCGCTCACCTGGAAGGGCTCCGCCGGCACGAGCTCCTCCCCGGACACGTAGACCGCAGACCTCACCTCGAACGAGTCGCGCCTGTCCACCCACAGCAGCAGCCACCCGCCGTCGCCCGCGCCGATCGGCGAGCTGCCGATGGAGTGGCACTCGTCCTGGAGGCTGAAGGTCTCCGGCTCGAAGTCCCGGCTATCGAGCTCGAAAACGAGCAACCGGTCCAGGCAGTCCCCCGGGCCTTTGCTGATCGAGGCGAAGAGGTTTGCGGACGAATCCACGGCCAGCTGCGCCACGGGGCTCGTCTCCTCGTGGTCGGATGCCAGCAGGGCGACCTCCTCGTCCAGGGCGCAGCACCTTCCCACGCAATCCCCGGCGTCCCGCACCTCCACCGCCGCGTCCTCGCCCGGCGTCTCGGGCTCCCATCCCGCGTCCTCGCCCGCGTCTACCGCACCGGCGTCGTACCCGGCGTCCCAATCATATACCGGCTCCTCGCCCTCGCAGCTACACCCCGAGGCGAGCAGTGCACCCGATATCGCGACAGAAGAAACGAGAAAAAGCGCCAGACGGCCCATCGATGAGGCAAGTTTACCGCGCCGCTGATAACAATTCCACGCGGTCAGGGCCATTTTCCGGTACTTCGGGCCTGGCCGCCCTACCGGGGGATGGCGTTTTTACAAGCCGACCCAATACGAGCTATAATCCTGGAATGAAAAAGAAATACTTGGTATGGGCTGGCTCGTTTTTTCTCGTTCTCTCCATGGCCGGATGCGGCGATGACGACGGCGGACCGGGACCCGCGCCCGAACCGGGCGGCGGTGAGGACGCCGCCATGCCCGACGGCGGGCCGGCGGTAGACGCCGGGGCCCCGAACGACGCGGGAGGCGCGGGAGGCTCGGGGGGTGAGATCGTCGGCGTCGGCGGCGACGGCGGTAACGGCGGTAACGGCGGCAGTGCCGGCATGGCCGGGAGCGCCGGACAAGCAGGCTTGGCCGGAAGCGGTGGGAGGGACGGCGGCGTCGATGCCGACCTGGCCGACGCCGGGTTGGACGCTGGCATTGACGCGGCGGTTCCCAGGGAGTGGCTATGCCCCAAAGCCATCTGGTACGACGGAATCTGCGACTGCGGATGCGGGGGCACCGACCTCGACTGTACGCGGGACAGCTGCATAGACCCGGGATGCCTGAACGACGGCTGCGACGCCTGCTTTGCCGCCACCAGCGAATGGATGGTGTGCGAGGAGCAGCTCTGGCAATGCGATGACGCCCTTACCGAAGACCTGGTCTGCGATTGCGGCTGCGGAGCTCCCGACCCGGCCTGCCACGGCGGCGGCTGTATCGAGCCAGGGTGCCGCAGGGCCGCCTGCGACGCGCGCCACGACGCGGACGGCAACCCGCTTCCCAAGAACCCCACTGGCTATCTCTGCCCGCTGGGCTCGTTCGGCGGAGGCGACGGGTGCGACTGCGGGTGCGGCATCCCGGACCCGGACTGCGTGTCCGGAGGCTGCACCTCGCCCAGATGCAACGCGGTGGACTGCGACAACTGCCACGACGAATACAGGCGGCCCGTCACCTGCGGCGATTACACCCGCTGGACGTGCGACTACGCTCGGTACGGCGACGGCGAGTACTGCGACTGCGGGTGCGGCATCCCGGACCCGGACTGCGGTGGAGACGGCTGCACGGACGGAAGCTGCTATGAACCGGCTTGTGATCGGTGTCACAACTGCCCGGCCGACAATCCGAGCTGCAACGGAATCGGAACCGTGGGCGACATCGTGGCGTGTAACAAGACGGTGCCCGCTGACTGGAATTGCGCATACTCCGACTACGGCACGGGCAACGGCTGCGACTGCGGATGCGCCGTCAAGGATCCCGATTGCACGGGCGGTTGGTGCCCTGGTTCCGGCTGCTCCAACCCGGGGTGCGATGTCTGCCACCAGGGCTTGCTGATGTACTCCGACTGCGGCAACTGGACCTGCGATCCGTCGCACTACAACAGCAAGCTCAGCAACGACTGCGACTGCGGGTGCGGCACCTTCGACCCGGACTGCAAGGCCGCCTACTGCACCGGGGTCGGTTGCGAGGAGCCCACCTGCGATTACTGTATGAAGGTCCTGTCCAGCGAGCCGGACGGAGGCGCCGGCACGCCCCAGAGGGTCCCCTGCGGATCGTGGGCCTGCGACGACAAGTACTACGGCAACGGCGGGCTCTGCGACTGCGGGTGCGGCGCGCTCGACCCTGACTGCGGCGACGAGGGCTGCTCCGCGGCGGGCTGCCAGGACAATGCCTGCGACGTCTGCATGAGCAGCCCGGGCAACATGATGCGCTGCTACTTCTGGAACTGCCCCGAGGAGACCTACGGCGACGGCGAGTGCGACTGCGGGTGCGGCGCGCCCGATATAGATTGTACGGCGGGCGGATGCATCCAGCCCGGTTGCATGGACTACGCGGCGTGCGCCGTCTGCCGCGATCCCTTCGGCAGGTCGGTTCCTTGCCCCTGAAGAGCCGCGCCTTCTCCCCGTGGCAAAACGGCCCCGTTGAAAGGAGATTGGGCTCGACGTCTTATAAGGTTATGGTTGCTCTCGGGAAAGCCTATACGAGGAGTTGCACCGAAATCGAGTTGGCAGGTCTTGATATGCATGTAACCCGCGTCGCCGCCCTTTCCTTGCTCGTCTGTCTTTCCATCACCGGCGCCGAAGCCTGTGGGGGCAACGAGGGCTCCCGCTATCCCTCCGGCTACGGCGACTTCCCCGACGGGGACAGCGGCTACGACGAAGGGCCCGACGGCGGCGACGATGCGGGATATGGGGACGGCGGCGGCGATGAGAGGGACACGGACGGCGGCATGAACGCACCCGACGCCGGTCCCGAGCCTTGCATCGTGGCGGCTTGCGCCGCGACCGGGAATGATTGCCTCTTGGCGGTCTGTAACCCGGAGACGGGCGAGTGCGAGGTACGACCCGTGCCGGACGGAACGGCCTGCGGAGATCGCAACAACAACCAGTGCACCGCGCCGGACACCTGCCAGGCGGGCGCGTGCCGAGCGAACCACGCGCCCGCGGGTGCGCTCTGCGGAATTCAGGGCGTCGAGTGCCAGAAGAACGATACCTGCGACGGCGAGGGACGCTGCACGATCAACGGCCCTTCGGCCGAAGGCACCCCTTGCGGGGACAGGGGCGTGCCCTGCCACGTCGACGATGTCTGCGACGGAAAAGGAACCTGCATCGACAACGGACACGCCGAAGAAGGCTCATCCTGCGGCGACCCGACCGACAACGAGTGCGACAATCCCGACACCTGCAATAAGTACGGAAGATGCCTGGACAACTTCGAGCCGCCGAACACCCCTTGCGGAGACCATGGCCTGGAGTGCAGCCTGGACGACTTCTGCAACGGCGGCGGGGTCTGCGAAAATGGCGGCTACGCCGAGGAGGGAACGCCCTGCGGCGACCCGTCGGAAAGCGAGTGCAATCACCCGGATACCTGTAATGATAGCGGCGACTGCCTCGACAATCTGGAACCGGTAAACACGCCCTGCGGCAGTCAGAACGACAGTGCGTGCGGCAATCCCGACACCTGCGACGCCAGCGGTGAATGCCTGGACAACTTCGAGCCGCCGAACACCCCTTGCGGAGACCAAGGCACCCCGTGTCGTTTCGACGACTTCTGCGACGGCGGAGGGACTTGCCTCGACAAGGGTTTCTGGACGGAAGGCACTCCCTGCGGAAGCTCTCTGGATACCGAGTGCGACAACCCCGACACCTGCAACGCCAGCGGCTCGTGCCTGGACAACTTCACGCCGCCGGGCGTTGGCTGCGGGGACGGGAGCGACACGGAGTGCGATAACCCGGACAGCTGCAACGGGGCAGGAGCCTGCGTCGCAAACCATGAACCTGCCGGCTTCGCCTGCGGCGACCCGAGCGACACCGAGTGCGACAACCCCGATACCTGCAACGGCGGGGGGGCGTGCCTAGCAAACCACGAACCGGCGGACGCCCCCTGCGGAGACCAGGGTATCGACTGCCGCGTGGACGATGCCTGCGACGGGTCGGGCGGATGCACGGACAATGGCCTGAGCCCACCGGAAACGCCCTGCGGGGATCCCACGGACGGCGAGTGCGACAACCCGAATACCTGCGGCGAGCTTGGCGAATGCCTCGACAACCACGAACCGATCGGCGCGCCTTGCGGAGATCACGATGTCGACTGCCACAACGATGACGCTTGCGACGGTTTGGGCGGATGCACGGACAACGGGCCGGCTGTGGCCGGGGCTCCTTGCGGCAATCCCGGCGACGGCGAATGCGACGACCCCGACACCTGCAACGGCGCAGGATCGTGCCTGGACAACCTCGAACCGTTCGGCTCTCCCTGCGGTACCCAGGGCGTCGAGTGCCAGAAGAACGATACCTGCGACGGCAAGGGCGGCTGTACCGACAACGGGCTGGCCGATAGCGGAACGCCGTGCGGCGACCAGGGGGTATGGTGCCACTTTAACGACGCCTGCGACAACCAGGGGAATTGCCTGGATAACGGCCTTGCCGAACCGGGAACGGCTTGCGGCAGCCTGCTGGATACCGAGTGCGACAACCCGAATTCCTGCGATGCCTACGGGGAATGCCTGGACAACTTCGAACCGTTCGGCTCTCCCTGCGGTATCCAGGGCGTCGAGTGCCAGAAGAACGATACCTGCGACGGCAAAGGCGGTTGTACCGACAACGGGCCGACCGATAGCGGAACGCCGTGCGGTGACCAGGGTATGCAGGACCTGTGCCTGGAAGATGATTCCTGTACCGATGGAGGGGTTTGTTTCGATAATGGCATCACGCCCGACTGCAAGGCCACCGTGACCGGATCCTTGGTCGACGACACCGGGAATCCGTTCCCGGGTATTGTCGTGGAGGTCATGGGCATCGATCCGCCGAGCAGCACGTCCACCGGTCTGCTCGGCGATTTCTCTCTGCTCGCGCCCATGGGAGTGGAGGTGCTTTTTCGTTTCGGGGATGCGGCCGGCTACTGGGGAGAGATCGAGGTGGCGACCTTTCTTCCGCCCGATCTCGATCTGGGCACGCATTACTTATTGAGCGACGCCCTGGTGGAGGAAGAGCTGGGAGGCGTCGCGGGGCTCGATCCCATCGATCCGGCAAAGGGAATCGTCATCGTCGGCTTCCTCGGCACTTCGGGCCTGGGAGGGGAGTCCGCGAGCCTGAGCGCGGCCAGCGCGCCGGCTTTCACGCGGGACGACGCGGGTACCTACGTCGTATCGCTTACCGATCCGCCCGCGCTGCTGGCCGGCGGCGGAGCCGAGCTTTTGTTCATCAACGTGGAGGTCGGCGCCACCACCGTCACGGTCGCGGGAGCCAGTGGCGTGAACAACTGCGCGCTCGCCGCCGCTTCCGTCACAGACTGGCCCGTGATCGCGCATACCATCACCTGGGTCGACGTTGCCTGCACGCCGCCTTAAAGGGCGTCCCCCAAAAGGGGGGGGCATGCAGCCAGCCTGCGTAGCATGAGGCATATCATGGCTACACAGATCAATGTATTGCTGGTTTGTACCTTCTCGAACTGCAAACAGATCCGCCAACCGCGATTCTTTCGGCCGGTCTACGGCGATTCCCAGGCGCCCATGTCCGGGCCGCTGCCGTTGTAGTCTCCCGGCTCCGCCCGGTTTACATCCAGGCCGGGCAGTATCGCTCCCCTGTCGATCAGCGTGCTGTCGCCCCGCAGGCGTAGATCATACCCGGCCGCGTCCACGTAGAGCGGGTCGTCAGTCAGGCTGTTGGGGCCCAGCGAGGCGCACCCCCTGCAGGCACCCGAACCGTTGAGGTAGTAGTCGTTGTAATCGTGTATCGCAAAATCCTCGGTATCGCCGTCCACGCCCCAAAGGCCGTTGTTGCTGAGGATGTTGTTGCGGAAATCCGTACCGGTGATGTTATTACCGACGTAGACGCCGTCCTCCAGATTGGCGTGAAAGGTGTTCTGCACCAGGACATTGGCGACGGCGGGGCCGGACATCTCTATTCCGTTGCCGTTCGCATAGATGAAGTTGCCGCGAACCGTGGAACCGTCGGCCTGCCCCATCAGCGATATCCCCATGTCCGAGTGCTCGCGTATACGATTCCACTCCACGACATTGGGGCCTTGCAGCTTGATCCCTCTACTATCGTTGCGCGCCACGTCGTTGTCAGGCCCGAACACGTTGCCGGTGCCAGCCAGCAGAACGCCGTCGACGTTGTCGTGTATATAGCCGCGGGAAAACCGGTTGTTGGATCCGCCGGCGATATTTAGGGCCCAGCCGGAACAGTTGAAGATCTCCAGCCCATATATGCGATTGTTGCTGAAGTTGATGACGACGCAGTTGCCCGTCATGCCGGCGCCGTTCAGCGCCGCGCCGTCCGCGACGATGTCCAGGCCGGAGTCGTCCGTGGGCGTCGGAAGCGCCGAGGTTAGATCGATCTCGTAGCCAGGGGGAACGTGGATGGTCTGCTTCCCCGGCCTGGCGTTCGCATAGACAATGGCTTCCCTGAGGGACAATCCGTCGCCCGGGTCCACGTTCTCGTCGATCTCGGTCGTGACCACGACCAGCTCGTCGGCCGGCGATACGACGACCTCGAAGGCCGACCAGGAGCGCAGGCCTTCGGTGTCCTCCACCATGAGCACCACGGTATGAGTGCCTTCGGTCGAGAACAGGTGGCTCGATGTGACCCCCTCACCGTCGGTCACGCCGTCGTTGTCCCAGTCCCACAGAAAGGTCAACGAGCCAGTACCGTCCTCCGCGTCCGTGCTGGCCGACGCGTCGGCCTGAAACGTGGTGGCCGTGGTGCCTGCGGGCGGGTCGACGAAAAAGTCGACGACGGGCGGCCTGTTGGGTACTGGCACGCACGCTCCGTCGTCGCCGTCGGTCAACCCGTCGCAATCGTTGTCGGCCAGATCGGAGCAGTTGCCAGCCGGCTCGCTCTCCTCCACCGCGCCCCGAGTGGGATTGCAGGTACTGGTCTCCACTCCATCGAGGCAGATGATCTCGCCGGTGTTTCCCGCGCACGCGCCCGTGCCGCAGATGGGAGACGAGGTGACGACATAGTCCTCGTCGGTGTCGCCGTCGCAATCGTCATCCTGATTGTTGCAGATCGTATCGTCCGCCGTTGCGTTCTGCAGCGGATCACAGGTGTCGGTGGGAACTCCGTCGCTGCAAACCAGACCCCCTGTGTTCCCCGCGCACGAGCCGACCCCGCAATAGGTGTTGGTTTCAACATAGTCCTCGTCGGTATCGCCGTCGCAGTCGTCATCCTGGTTGTTGCAGGCGGAATCGTCTGCCGCGGGCGAGCCGGTCGTGCAGGTATCCCGCTCCTCCCCGCCGATGCATCTCAGCTCTCCTGACGCCGTACAGGCGCCCCGGCCGCAAACGGTGGCCGTGGGGATGTAGTCCTCGCCGATGTCGCCGTCGCAGTCCTGGTCATGACCGTCGCAGACGTCGAGCGCGCCGTTCTCCGGGTAGCAGTCCGCCCCGCAGGCGTCCGGATCGTCGTCGCAGTCGTGCGTTGCGCAGAAACCGTCTCCATCCCGGTCCGTGCAGTCGGCTCCGCAGTTCGGGTTCTCGTCGTCGCAATCCTCGCCACCGGGGCAAAATATGTCGATTAACCCATCGCCGTCCGCGTCCCGGTCGACCTCGCCCACGCTACAGACCCCTTCCATGCAGGCGCCGCTGGTATGGCACGCGTCCACGCACTCGCCGTCCGATAAACAGCTCGTGACCGTGATCGCGCCGGTCTCGTCACCGGTCACGCCCTCGACCTCGGCCTTGACCACTCCGGTTCCCACGGCGGTGGCCGTGAGCACGGTCCGGCTTCCCGAGACCGGCTCCAAGCTGCCGACCCCGCCCCGGACCGACCAACTCGCCTCCGCGTCCCGTACGAACGAGCCGTCCTGCAGGCGGACCACCGCGAACAGCACCAGCGTCTGGTCCACCTCAAGCTCCTCGTCCAGCACCTCGCTCCCGGTGCCGCCCGGCGCATCCTCGATGACCATCTTTCTCTCCGGCAAAAGCACGGTAAAGGCGTCCGGCAGGGTCCCGGTCCTGCCGGCCGGGTCCTCGACGGTCAGGTCGTGGCTGCCCTGCTCGAGCCCTGCCGGCACCACCGCGGTCAGGGTATTGAAGTCGACGTAGGTGACCTCGCTCAGGTCGGCATCGCCCAGCCGCGCTCGGAACGTGCTTTCCAGGCGGGAGCGGTCTCTGTCCACATAGCTCGCATGCGCGTCCAGGTAAAAGTCGCGTCCGTGAATGGTGATCGGTGTTTCCACGTCTTGCGGGCCGGATGCGGGATCCACGCTCTCCGGACGCGGCGGTTGCGGAAGACGGGCGGAGCAACCAGCAACAAGAGCGGCAACCATCGCCGTGAGCGAGGCCGAACGCATACCAAGGGTATAGCACCCGGCTGGAGGAAGGTCTACACAGCCGTTCCCGTACTGCAAATTCCGGTGTGCTTCCAATATCGGTGCCGACAGATGCTCGCGAAACCGAGATCGGGATCTACTCGGATCTTTCCGAGGTCTTGAAAGGCACGGGGGCGGTCCCGGGCTGCGGCTCCTGACCTGCTATTTGCATCGCACTTTTCAGCCCGGACTGGAGCGTGCCGCGGGTTACGGTCTCCTTCAGGTCCACCCCGAGACGCACGATGGTCCGGGCGTTGTAGCTGCTGACGCCGGTGACAATCACCTCCGCTCCCAGCAACCGGGCCGCCTTTATGGTTTTTAGTAGATGATCGGCCACGGCCGTGTCGATTACCGGCACTCCGGTAATGTCTAGGATGATGAACCGTGCCTGGGTGCGCCCGATGGCCTCCAGAACGCTTTCGGCGACCTGGTTGGCACGCTTTGTATCCACGTCCCCGATCAGCGGAAGCACCAAGATCCCGTCCCATACCTGCAACACAGGCGTCGACAGTTCCAGGATCGTCCTGCTCTGGGCCTCGATGGTCGTGACCTTCGTCTGCAGCTCCGCGGTCCGTTCTTCAACCCGTAGCTCGAGCATCTCTTTGGCCTTCCTCTCCTCTCCTATCGAAGCGGCGAGTTCCTCGGCAACCATATTCAGGCCGTTGATGATAACCTCGAGCTGATCTTCTGCGTCCGAGGTGGAAAGTCGGGCGCCCAAGTCGCCCGAGGCGAGCCGGGTCAGCATGTCGACAATTTCTTCAAGCCGAGGGTCTTCTTTCTTACTCGCCGGTTCGTTCATTTTGAAAACCTTTCAACCACGCTATCGCCTCCTGCTCTGAGGTGAAGAGCCTAGTCGGGTAGGGCGGCTTGTTGAGACCGAGAAAGAAATTACCCATCAGCCTGCTGAGGGGAGATCCAATGACCAGGGCCAGCGCTAGCTCTACCTCGACCGCTTTTTCGGATGCATAATAATTGCGAGCATCCCGGGCAATCGATTTCGATTCACTGATATCGATTATAGCCGGTAACCTCTTACCGCTACTCAGCTCGGCCATGGCGAAAATGTTTTCTACAGCGTCTTCCAGCTTCTGTTCCGCACCTTTTGCGACTCGAACTCGCATAATCTGGTCGTCTCCCAACCAAATCCTGCTCGTCCGTGTCTCGATAGCTCCATCGTCTTTCATGACAGCCTCCGAACGTACGTTTAGATCCTGGTAGCCCTTCGGCAGGCACTATGGTTCAGAAACCCATTCTTACTCGGGCGCGATCCCGAAAAGGGGCCAATCTAGGTCGGAAATATGCATAATTCCGCCGAAAACGCTGTTTTTTGTCGCTCGTATCCCGAAATTTTATTCGTTCTACCGTTCCTGTAATCCTCTATAATTTCGATCGGTTACGGCGATTGGCCCCTTTGGGGAACCGCGCCCTTCTTACTCTTAGTACTATCGGCGACCCGACGCAAGCCGGTACTAGCCGTAGGCGCGCGGACAGTAGCCACCGGTGCGCGAAACCCCGGCTGCGTCCCGACACGTGTTCCCCGGACGAAAGGAAGAACGGCGTACCGTTCGTTCGATCCGGCCGCCGGGGCGGCTACCCGATCTCGACGTAACAGGTGGCGCTGCAGCCGTCGCCCGAGATCCTGTTGCCGTCGTCGCACTGCTCGGCGAAGTCGATCACCCCGTTGCCGCATAGCTCCGACTGGCAGTAGCGGTCGCAGCCGTCACCGGAGACCGTGTTGCCGTCGTCGCACTGCTCGCCCGGATCCAGCTTGCCGTTGCCGCAGGCACCGGCCTCTATCCGGCAGAACTGATTGCAGCCGTCGCCCGGAATCGTGTTGCCGTCGTCGCATTGCTCGTTGTACTCGAGCACGCCGTTGCCGCAGACCGTGACCTCCAGCTTGCATGTCGAGCTGCAGCCGTCGCCCGAGATATTGTTGCCGTCGTCGCACTCTTCTGCCCCCTCCTTGACCCCGTCGCCGCATACGGTCACCAGCTTGCAGTTGTTGGTGCAGGTGTCGGCGGGGTTGGCGTTGCCGTCGTCGCACTCTTCCCCGGCGGCCGTGTCAACGATGCCGTCGCCGCAGCGGATCAAGGTGCAGGGGCTGCCCTGGGCGGGCTGGGCGCCGCGGCAGGTCGCCGACCCGGCCATGCCGTCGTCGCACTCCTCGAGCCCGCCGATGGCGCCGTCGCCGCAGAAGTTCTGGCACAGGCAGATGTTGGGCGCGCCCCGGGGCTCGTTGATGCACATGATCTGCGCGCTGTCGATGACCGGGCAGTCGCCGTGGTCGGCACCGTCGCAGACCTCGGCGCCTTCCCGGATGTCGTTACCGCATATGCCTTCCACCGTGCAGATCGCGCTGCAACCGTCGCCGGAGACGGCGTTGCCGTCATCGCACTGCTCGGGCGGCTCGATGATGCCGTTGCCGCACCTGGCCTCGACCTGGCAGGTGCTGCTGCAGCCGTCCCCGGCCCGCAGGTTGCCGTCGTCGCACTGCTCGGCCAGAACCGGGTTGTCCAGATCCAGCCGCCCGTCGCCGCACACGGGCACCGTGCAATTGGCGTTGCACCCGTCGCCGCCCCTGGTCTCGCAGCTGTCGTCGCCGATGCCGGCGCACAGGCTCGCGTCGGCCGTGCAATCCTGCCAATCGGTGCACTGCCTCCCGTCGTCGCAGACCTCCACGCCCTCCACCACGTCGTTGCCGCAGACGCTTTCCAGCGTGCAGATCGCGCTGCAACCGTCGCCGGAGACGGCGTTGCCGTCGTCGCATTGCTCCGGGGCCACGATGAAGCTGTCGCCGCAGTAGACGTTCCAGTAGCAGCTGGTGCTGCAGTGCGCGTACACGTCGTCGCTGGTGTCGCCCGGCGTTCCTGCCACATCGACCAGCTGGCCCGGAGCCCCGTTGTAGGCCCCGTCGTCGCACTGCTCGTTGGGGTCCACCACCCCGTCCCCGCACACGCAGGCCACCAGCACCCGCACGCTCGCGGTGTCGTAGACCCCCCCGCCCAGGTCGGCGGTGTAGGTGAAGGTGTCGATGAAGCCGCAGCTCTTGTCGTCCGGCGCGTCGTAGCCGATAGTCTCGTCGCCCTCGATCCAGGTCACGGTTCCCCGCGGCACGGGCTCGTCCGTGCAGCTGTCGGGATGATCGATCTCGTACTGCTGCTGCACGCCGTCCCCGCATGCACTTACTATCCTCAGGCGCGGATCGACGCAGGCCGACTCGCTCAGGCTGTCGTTGAGCAGCACGTTGAGGGCCACGGGGTTCGTCTCCCCCACTACGTCGCGATCGACCCGGTACCGGTCGTCGCGCGCGTCGCCCGGCGCGTGGCAGTAGGCGGCGCCGACCGTGTTGACGCCGTCCAGGTTGCAGACCGTGCCCGGCGGGCAATCAGCGTCGCTCTCGCAAGCGTGGGCGAAGAGCTGGCAGCTCTCGCTCGGGTTGCGCGGACAGATGATGAAGGAGCCGCCGTCGGGCGCGGTCTCGGCCGACATCGCTTCCTTGGTATAGCTGCGGCCGGTGTTTCCGAGATCGAAGAGCAGGCCCGGCAGCCCGGAGCGGCCATAGAGCGGCGGGTCGGCCGCGGAGTAGATATCATAGAAGGTGAAGTACTCGCTGTTGGTAATGACCGCGCCGGGATCGAGGGCGTCGGAGCCGTCATAGGGAGGGGCGCCGACGTAACGGTTGAAGATACCCACCATGTCCTCGCCCGGCACGGTGAAGATCCCGACCAGCGGATCCCCCGAGGGCGCCGACCAGCCGCGCGCCGCGTCCGGGGAAGCCTCGAACGAGGTGCAGTTGCCGCCCGGGTCAGCGCCGTTGGCCGGGCAGTCGGGCCAGACCGGATCGAGGTTCTCGTCGCGCCGGCGCGGGTAGACCAGCACCTGATCGGTCGCGTCGTCCACGACGTAGAGGTCGCCGTCCTCGCCCACGGTGAGCTCGCCCGGCTTGGTCAGGCCGGTGAGCGTGACCTGGTAGTCGGTGAGGTCGAATCCGGCCGGCAGGGCGTAGGGGAGGATGTCCCGGGGAAGCTCGGTGAGGATGACGGTCTGGCCGTTCATGTCGAGGAACAGGTAGTGGCCGGTGACCGGGTCGAAGGCCGATCCGGTTATGCTGCCGAGCTGGCTCGAAGCCAGCGGCTCCGGCCGCAAGGGCACCACGTAGCAGTCATCCGGGTCGGTTGTCGCGCCCGTGCAGGTAGCCGGCAGTTCCTGCGTGCCGCCCCCGGGCAGGTAGACGGTTCCGTTGGGCCCTGCCGTGGTGTCGCCGCGGTTGATGATGGTGCCGTCCAGGCAGAGCTCGATGCTGGGAAGCGAGGCGGAGGATTTGTGCCCGGCGAAGGACCGGCGGTCGGGGTTGTAGTTGAGCGCATCCGGGCTCACGTTCGCGACGTTGAACCTGCGGAGGACCACGAACTCGGTGATGGGCCGGCAGACGCTCGGCTCGCCGCTGCAGCGATAAAAGGTCTCGACCGTGCAATCCAGTGCGCAGCCATCGCCTCCAACCAGCAAGCAGCTCCCTCCCCCGGCCTCACAAGCAGCGAAGTCGCTCGTGCAGTCCTTGCCGTCCTCGGTGCCGCCGGCGCACACGCTGCCGTCGTCGCACTGTTCCAGCCCCTGCACCAGGCCGTCCCCGCAGACCGTGGGCAGGCAGCTCAGGCCCGGATCCGGACAGTAGTAGCCCGGCTCTAGCTGGCACTGGCCGCCGCAGCCATCGCCGGCCACGGGGCCGCAGGTACCACTGTCGGCCAGGCAAGCGGTCGCATCCGCCGTACAATCGGCATTGTCCAGCGCGCCACTGCTCGTGCCTGTACACACGCTGCCGTCGTCGCACTGCTCGCCGCCTTCGACAACCCCGTTTCCGCAGACCGCCGGTACGCAGGGCTGACCCGGAACAGGACACATGTAGCCCACTTCGTACCAGCACTGGGCGTCGCAACCGTCGCCGGCCAGCGGGCCGCAGGCACCATTGTCGGCCAGGCAGGCGGTCGCATCCGTCGTGCAATCGGTATCGTCCAGCGTACCGCTGCTGGTTCCGGTACACACGCTGCCGTCGTCGCACTGCTCGGCCCCCTCCACGATGCCGTCCCCGCACGCGGTACGGTGGCACCCGATGCTGCCGGCGCAGCTGAAGCCGGCCTCGACTCGGCATATGTAGCTGCACCCGTCGCCGGAGAGCAGGTTGCCGTCGTCGCACTCCTCGTCCCCGGCCACGAAACCGTCTCCGCAGGCCGCGGCCACGCACGCCGGTCCGCTGCAATCGTAGCCGGGCTCGATCTGGCAGGTCGAGTCGCAGCCGTCGCCGTTGGCCGCGTTGCCGTCGTCGCAAGACTCGAAGGGGTCGACCACGCCGTCTCCGCAAAGCTCGCAGGGCGCGTTGGCCAGCGGGCAGACCCACGGGTCCACGATTCTGCAAAGCTCGTTACATCCCCCGGTGGCGTTGGCCGGCGTGGCGATCTGACCCTCGTCGCACTCCTCGCCCACTTCTATCACGCCGTCGCCGCACAGAAAGCAGGCGAACCCCGGGAAGAAGCAGTTGTAATTCGGCTCCACGCTCTGGCAATCGCCCGCGCACCCGTCGCCGCTATCCGTGTTACCGTCATCGCAGCTCTCTTGCGCCTCCACGACTCCGTTGCCGCAAAGCTCGCAGGGCTGGCCCGGCTCCGGGCAGACCCAGGGCAGGTTGGCCTCCAGGAGGCAGAGCCGATTGCAGCCGTCGCCCGAAAGCACGTTGCCGTCGTCGCACTCTTCCAGGCTCGCGTCGAGCTGCCCGTCGCCACACAATACGCAGGCCCCGCCGCCGGCCGGGCACAGGTAGCCCGGCTCGATGGCCGTGCAATCGGCCGAGCACCCGTCGCCCGCCGCCGGGTCGCAGGCCCCGCCTCCCGCCATGCAGGTCGAGGAGTCGCTCGTGCAATCGCTGCCGCCGTCCGAGCCGCCGTCGCAGCTGCGGCCGTCGTCACAGGCTTCGATCTCCTGCACCACCCCGTCGCCGCAGCGGCCGCAGCCCATGCCCGGGACCGGGCATATCCACGGCAGATCGCCTCCATCCTCCGTCACGCAATCGGAGCTGCACCCGTCGCCGTCCAGCAGGTTTCCGTCATCGCACTGCTCCGGGTCGGCGAAGTCATCGCTCGGGTCGCCGGGCGTGCCGTTGTCGCCGAGATAGGTCGTGTACTCGATGAAACCGTTGCCGCATACCGAGCACAGCACCCCGGAGACGAGGCAAATCGCCCCGGGCTCGATCTGGCAGTCGGAGCTGCAGCCGTCGCCGCTCTGGAAGTTGCCGTCGTCGCACTGCTCGGTGGCCTCCTGCAGCGTGCCGTCGCCGCACAGCGAGCAGGCCCCTCCCCCGGCCGGGCACTTCCAGCCCGGCTCCACCGCCCGGCAGTTGAAGACACAGCCGTCGCCCGACTCGGTGTTACCGTCGTCGCAGAGCTCCTCGCCGCCCACGCTGCCGTCGCCGCACTCCACGCAGGGCTGGCCGGCGACCGGGCAGGAGAAATTCGGCTCTATGCCGCGACAGTCCGCGGAGCAGCCGTCGCCGTCCTGGTCATTGCCGTCATCGCACCGCTCGTTGGCCTCGACCACTCCGTTGCCGCAGAGCTCACAGGGCTGGCCGGCCACGGGGCAGACCCAGCCGTCCTCCACGGCACAGCTATCGTCGCAGCCGTCGTCTGCGTCGCGGTTGCCGTCGTCGCACTGCTCGGAGCTCTCCACCACGCCGTTGCCGCACTGCTCGCAGGCCGCGCCGACCACCGGGCAGTTGAAGCCCTCCTCCACCATGCAGGTCTTGCTGCAACCATCGCCGTTCCGGTCGTTTCCGTCGTCGCACGCTTCGCCTTCGTCGAGATTTCCGTCGCCGCACCTGCTCTCGGACGGCAGCGCGCCGTCAACGCCGCCATCTTCCTCGCCGCTGCCGCCCGCTCCGGCAGCAGCGTCTTCGCTGCCGCCGTCGGCGGCCGGCGCATCCACCGCGGCGTCCGCGATCACCCCCGGCTCTCCGTCGTCGCCTCCGCACGCCCCCAGCACAACCATCAGGGAAACCACCAAAGAGAGTGAATAGCCGCGCATGGCCTTCTCCTTTTCGGGCGGAGCCGGTTAAGAGACCCCCGCCGCCCGGCAGCCTCTGCAGGGAACAGGCCGGCCGCCATCGCTCGAAGCGCCTTCGGGAACGACCTTCCAATCCATACAAAAACCCGTACGGCTTGATGTCGAACCGCACCGCAATCCTTCATCGAAACGCGCATCTTCCCCCCAGTTTTAAAATATTCCCGCCTTTTTTCGATGTATGCCCATGTAGCCGTCCGGGATCGCCCGCGCGCCGCCTTGTACGAGGCCGGAACGGCAGCCCGTCAATCCTTCGGCAACGATGCCGGATGCCGGGCACCGGGCTGCCGGTACCCGCAATTCCAACCTAGACGGATGAGCTGAACAAGACCGCGCTGAAACTCGCATATCCCGAACCGATTCGTCAGCAGAACCATCGTCTGCCAGTCGAAACCGCTCGCCAGGAGAAAGACCCGGCGTTCCTGCTTCATCAGCTGACCGATCAATCTCGGAGCATCGCGCCCGTGATCCCTGGAGGCGTCGATGATGATGAGGTCGCGGTCGAGCTGCAGCGGCGCAGCCACATTTCGGTACACCGTCCAGGTAACTATTGCCGAGCTGCCGGGCAGCCTGGCGCGAAGGCTCTCCGACAAAAGCGCGGTGTCGGCGCGGCGCCGACGGGAGGCCGAAACGTCGTCTCCGAGGTGGACGGCCAGCGACCACGCCAGGCAGGCACCCAGCATAATCGCCAGGGCCGAGGCGCCGCGCCCGCGCGCAGCCCAAACCCAGCAGGCGACGAGCCCGGCGGACAATACGAGCGGAACGCGCATCAACGCTGTTTCCCGCGCGGTATCCGGCATGAAGCCGAGCACGGCCGAGGCGAGGAAGGCGGCCACCAGCGCCCCGCCGGGCACCCCGACCCGCAGCGCCGGCCGCGAAAACCGGTATCGCTCCATCTCCAGCGCCAGCGCCAGGGACGCCAGCGGAACCAGCTCGAGGAAGTAGCGCTGGTTGAAGCATATGCCGTCGGTCCGTTTCGCGCCCACCACCGCGAACATCACCAGGACGGGCCAGACTATCAGCGAGGCGGCTCGCATAGCACGCGTTGCGGCCCTTGCACAAGGCTCCCGTCCGGCCCGCCAGGCCAGCAACAGGGAGACGAGGGCCACCGGAACCCAGGGGGACGACTGCACCCAGGCCTTCTTGACCGCGCCCAGGAAGATGTAGGCCCCGCTTTTCGCATCGGGTATGGGATAGAAATCGCCGAAGTTGACCGGCGGGCATACCGAGTAGTCCACCACCCTGAACCAGAAGGCGACGGCAAAGTCCTTGATGCTCCCGAAGATGGAGGCCGGATGCGAAAGGCTGGCCCCGGTGGAAATCCCGAGATAGCCCGGGCCCTTGGAGATGGGGTTGAACGACCCCAGGCGGGCGTGGTTCAAAAGCGCGGTCGCGGCCAGCGGCAGGGCTGCTCCTGCTGCGAACGCCGCGGTGGCAGGCCATCGCCGCGCCGACCACAACCAGGTTCCCAGGCCCAGGCAGGCGGCGAAGACGATGTTCTGGTAGCGAATACCGGAGGCGACGCCGGACAGCAGGCCCGCCGTGAAGGCGGCTGCCGACACCGCGGGTGCCGCCGCAGCCGCCGCCCCGACCGCCGCCGGCGCTGCCGCGCCTCGTAAACGGTCGCCCGCGCCGGCCGGAGCAACGGCTGGTTGCCAGGCGTGAAACGCGAGCGCGAAGGCGGCCGTACACAGGCACACGCTCAGCATGTGGGGCCACAGGGCCTGAGCATACTCGATGCAGTAGCTTGCCAGCGCAAAGGCAACCGCCGCCAGCCAGGGCGTCAGCGGCTTTTCGCTCAGGCTGCGAGCCAGCAGGAAAAGGACCGCCGCCGTCACGACAAAAGCGAGCGTGTTGAGGATAAACAGGCCGCTCAGCCCCAGGTAGGAGAAGGGCAAGGCGATGAAGGCGTAGAGCGGCGGAAGGTCGTGGACGGGAGGCGATGAGAGAACCTGCCGCTTGCGCGGGTTGAAAAAGGCCAGCTCCGTGCTGGGGCTTATCCCTTCCAGCCCGGGCAGCGTGAGGCGGCCGTGGCGCAGGCCGACGACTGCGGCCAGGTGGTTGCACTCGTCAATGGTGAAGATACCCGGCTTCACGGTCAGCGCCAGCGCCAGACCGAGCGCGGCGGCGAGCGCGGCAAAGGATAACCCGGCGGCCGTGATCTTCATTCGCGACCGCCGCGATCCCCCGTGCGGGACGTTCGTATGGCCGGACCACCCGGCACTACCTGTCGTTGCTATCATTACGCTATTACACAAGACCGGACACGTCGGGTTGAATGGTGCCACTGTCCGGGTATCCTTAGAATATATCTGAAATGTACGTGAATGTATCCGGTTTTCACGTGACGTTCGCCAGCGATGAGCGACGCGAAGGCATCGTTATGAGTAATATAACACGAGGGTCGGATTTGGGTTTCGCCGCGGCAGCGGCAGCCAGGTTCATACTCTTGTCAATTGCAGTGGTTGCTTTTTCCGCTGCCCTTGCGGCCTGCAACGCTTACGACGAAGGCCTGCTGAGGCAGAAAAACGATTCAGGGCCGGCCGATGCGGCCCGCGAAAACGAAGGCGGCGCCGTGGCCGGAAGCGGCGGGTCCGGGCCCGCGGCGGGCGCCGGAGCCGATGCGGGTGTCTGCAGTCCGGGCCCCGGCGGCCCGTGCCCGCTGATCTGCCCCGAGGTGTGCGACGGCGAGGACAACGACTGCGACGGTCAGACCGATGAGGGAGACCTGTGGGCCGAGTTGGGGGCCGAGTGCACGGCGGGCCAGGGGCAGTGCCTGGCCAGGGGCTCGCTGGTCTGCGACAGGAATAGCCCGGAAGGGCCGCTGGTATGCAGTGCTGCCCAGAAAGAGGAGCGGGCCGAGATCTGCGACGGGCTGGACAACGACTGCGACGGTCAAATCGACGAGGGGGCGGGCGACGCTTGCCAGCTGGCTCACGCTGCGGCCACATGCTTGGATGGAAGCTGCATGGTGGAACGCTGCGGCGAGGGTTTTGACGACTGCGACGGCAACAACGCCAACGGCTGCGAGACCGCGCTCAATACGCTGGCCGACTGCGGAGCCTGCGGCAGCGCCTGTGCGCTCGACCATGCCTCCGAGTCCTGCGACACGGGCCTGTGCGCCGTCGCGTCCTGCGACAGCGGGTGGGGCGACTGCGACGGCAACAACGCCAACGGCTGCGAGACCGCCCTCAACACGCTCAGCGACTGCGGAGCCTGCGGCAGCGCCTGCGCGCTCGACCATGCCTCCGAGTCCTGCGACACGGGCTTTTGCGCCGTCGCGTCCTGCGAGAGCGGATGGGGTGACTGCGACCGCGATGCATCGAACGGCTGCGAGGCCTCGCTGGCCACGCAGGACAATTGCGGAGCCTGCGGGCAGGGATGTTACTTTACCAACGCCGCCGGCGATTGCAGCACGGGCGTCTGCGTACCGGCCGGCTGTGACCCCGGGTATGATGACTGCGACGGCGATACGTCGAACGGCTGCGAGACGTCGCTTCTGGACAGCGACGAGAGCTGCGGAGCCTGCCGGGCCAGCTGCCCGCCCGGGCCCCTCGACAACGTCGTGGAAGCGCACTGCTCGCAGGGCGTGTGCGGAGTAGCGACCTGCGAAAGCGGCTTTGGGGACTGCGATACCGACAGCGCCAACGGCTGCGAGGTCTCGCTGAAGACGCTGTCGGACTGCGGCGCCTGCGGCAGCAAGTGCGCGTTCGACAACGCCATGAGCACCTGCGACAGCGGGAGCTGCGTGTTCCTGCAGTGCGACGCGTTGTACGACGATTGCAACGACAGCTCGAGCGACGGCTGCGAGACCAGGCTGGATACCCTGAGCAACTGCGGGGCGTGCGGGCAGGTCTGCACTGTACAAGCAGGAGACCCGCAGTGCGCCGGTGGAGTATGCTCGGCCGCACAATGCGACGCGGGGTTTGCCGATTGCGACGGCGACGGGCTGAGCTGCGAGGTCAACATAAGGACCCTTGAAAACTGCGGCACCTGTGCCAGCCCCTGCGGTCCCCTGCCCAACGCGACCGCGAGCTGCGCTACCGGCATATGCAGTATATCCTCGTGCACGGGGAACTATGCGGACTGCGACGAGATCGCCTTCAACGGTTGCGAGCAGTCGCTGCTGGCCAACAACAGCTGCGGCGCCTGCGGCCAGCAGTGCAGCCTGGCGCACGCGGAGGCTTCGTGCGCCAGCGGCGCCTGCGCTCTGGTGTCCTGCAACAACGGATGGGGCGACTGCGACGGCAACCCGGACAACGGTTGCGAGACGCCGCTCGACACGCTCAGCGACTGCAGCGCCTGCGGCATTGCCTGCGCGCGCGATCACGCGGCCGAGTCCTGCTCGACCGGCACCTGCACCCTGGGCAACTGCGACAGCGGCTGGGGCAACTGCGACAGCAACCCTGACAACGGCTGCGAGACGCCGCTCAACACGCTCGGCGACTGCGGAAGCTGCGGTACGGCCTGCGCGCGCGACCACGCGGCCGAGTCCTGCTCGACCGGGACCTGCACCCTGGGCGCCTGCGACAGCGGCTGGGGTAACTGCGATCTCAACCCCGACAACGGCTGCGAGACGCCGCTCAATACCTCGACCGACTGCGGCGTCTGCGGCATTGCCTGCGCACTCGACCATGCCGCCGAGTCCTGCGCCACGGGCTCCTGCACCCTGGGCGACTGCGATGCCGGCTGGGGCAACTGCGATCTCAACCCCGACAACGGCTGCGAGACGCCGCTCAACACGCTCGGCGACTGCGGAAGCTGCGGTA
>CAYVFC010000110.1:0-26804 GCA_964450715.1 uncultured Sandaracinaceae bacterium
ACCGCACAATAGCGGGCCGAACTTTTGGGCGGGTATGCGGTTACATTACATATCCGAACTTGTCCCGAAGGCTCGCACATCACCTGCCGAGATCGGTCTTTGTACGCGCCGGTAGGTGATTATCGTGTAAGCGAATTTCCTGACATCCCGCCAACCGCGAGAGCCGCGACCGGGGATAGTACCCGCGCTACACGACGGCCGGGCCGCTTCAGGGTGCGAACGCGGGGCGTTATCGCCTGTTACGATCCGGGGGCCGCCGCTTTCCGCGTGTCGGCTCCGGGGGCGAGCAGCCACTCGCGAGCCCGCTCGACGCTCTCGAACTCGGCTGTGCTGACTCCGCGGTTGGCCTCGACCGTAGAAATGAAACGCACGTCTTTCTTGGCCTCGTTGTCCCTGGGCATCACGTGGGCCACGCGCACTCCCGGAAGCGCCGCGGCTACCGACTGGCCGAAGTCGTAGAATTCGACGGTCGAGAATCCACCGAGATCGATCTCCCGCAGATCGAGCAGGATCCGCCAGCAGCGGTTCTCGTAACAGAGCCGGAACCCGCCGTCACGAACCTCGACGTGCTCCCGCCTGCTCAAGAGGCCGCGAATCCGGATCGAGACGATCCCGTTATCGGAATCGTAGAAAAGTTCGTAAGGCATGGTGTGTTGCCCCCTGCGTCGCTCTGTACGGTTCGGCGGGAAAGACAAGTGTGCTACCCCGACAACCGCCCACCCCGTCCCGTATGTCTATTCAGAGTACTCCGGAGCGTGGTCGAGCACAACGGACCGCCGGCCGGAAAAAGAGGCGCAAAAGCCGTACGCTACGGGTTTGCCGACTCCGAATTCTTCTGTTCCCTTCCATCCGTCAGGCGCTTCGCTGGCCCCAGATGGACCGGGTTTGGCGCGTGGGGATGTACGCCGACCGGCGCGCTCGTCCTACAGTGCCCGAATTCGCCGTAAAGAGCGGAAAAGAGAGGAGGAATGCGATGTTGAGGATGGCTGCCCACGGTGGTTGGATCGCGGCGTATCTCGCGCTGGCCCTTTGCTCTCTGCTCGCCTGCGCGGATGACGAGACGGACGATGGGGGCGCGGGCGCGGATGCGGGCGCGCTGGCGGACGGGAGCGCTGACCCCGGAGCCGACGGCGGCGACGCGGTCCCGCCGGACGACGACGACCCGGCCACGGTCACCCTGGCCGACGGCGAGCTGCTGGGCGAGGTGATGGGCGAGGCGATCCTTTTTCTAAAGATACCCTATGCAAAGCCCCCGCTGGGCGAGCTGCGCTGGCGGGCGCCCGAGCCGACCGAGCCCTGGAGCGGGGTACGGCAACAGAGCGACTTCGCCAGCCCCTGCCCACAACCGCCCTCCCAGTATGACGAGGGCAGCAGCGATGAGGACTGCCTCTACCTCAACGTCTGGCGCCCCAGCAGCGATACCAGCGGAGCGCCGGTGATGGTCTGGATACACGGGGGCGGTTTCACCACGGGCTCTGCCGCCGACCGGACTCCTCTGACAGGCACCCACCTCTGGTACGACGGGAAGGTCTTTGCGGGCAGGCACGGTATCGTGGTGGTCAGCATCAACTACCGGCTGGGGGCCATGGGCTTCTTCGCCCACCCGGCGCTGGCCGAGGAGGGCTCGCCGGTCGGCAACCAAGGGCTGCTCGACCAGCAGGCGGCGCTGCGCTGGGTGCAAGACAACATCGAGGCCTTTGGCGGCGACCCGGACAACGTGACCATCTTCGGCCAGTCAGCCGGGTCGGGCTCGGTCTGTATGCATCTGGTATCCCCCGGGAGCCGTGGGCTGTTTCACCGCGCCGTCAGCCAGAGCGGGGGCTGCACCACGCGCGGGGCCACCGATCGCGCGGAGATCGACGCGCAGCACGTCGAGTTCGCCAGCGAGCTGGGCTGTCAGGGCGACGACGTGCTCGACTGCCTGCGCGCGCTTCCGGTTACCGATATCGTCAGCACGGAGCTCGTCGACCGGACCGCCGGCCCGGGCAGTCTCAGGGAGGCCTTCTCCTTCGGGGTAGTGGTCGACGGCGAGGGGGGATTTTTACCCGAGCCCGCGGGCGATCTGATCGACCGGGGCGAGGTCGCCCAGGTGCCCTATATACTGGGCAGCACCACCGAGGAGCGGCAGCTGTACTTCCTCGGCGTGTCGGGCCCGGCCGACGAACAGGAGTACGAGGCCGAGATCCGGGAGGATTACGGAGAGGTGGCCGACCGGGTGCTGGAGCTGTACCCCGTCTCCCGCTTCGACGGTGACTACAAGAAGGCGGTGATACGCGTCTCCTCCGACTCGGGGGCCGTCTGCGGCACCCACGAGACCGCGCGGCGCGCAGCCGCGGCCGGGCTTCAGGTCTACATGTACAACTACAACATCGACTGGAGCGTCGCGCCCAGCCTGATGGGTCCCTGCCACGCCGCCGAGATCAGCCACGTGTTCGGCACTCCCTACAACGAGTCCGAGGAGAACATCCCGGTGGCTGAGGCTATGAACGCCTACTGGGCGCAATTCGCAAAAACCGGCGATCCCAACTATTCGGGCGCGCCCGCGGTGTGGCCGCGCTTCGAGCCGGACGAGAACGACGACGATCTGCGCATCCAGTTCGATCCCGACTACGAGATTCTGGACTCGTTTCGCAAGGAAGAGTGCGCGCTCTGGCGGGACTGGTACGCGCTGCAATAATAGCGCCCCTCGCTGGCCCGAAATGGACTCCGATTGGCGGTTTCGGATGTTCGCCGCTCTCGGGGTCCATCCTATGGTCTGTGCGCAAAGGGTCCCGAACGCGGGATCGCAGCGAAACGCCGCGAGCGGTCGCGGCACGGGTTTTGGCGGAGGAGGATAGGTCGTGAAACGGTTTAGTTGGATACTGGTTTTCCTGTTCGCGGCGGTTGCCGTGAGCTGTAGCTCCTCGGACGACGACGACTCGAACGGAGGTGGAGACGGCACGGGAGAGGCAGGCAGCGGTGGCAGCGGCGACGGCGAGTCGGGCAGCGGTGGCAGCGGCGACGGCGGCGACGACGGCTGCGAGGTCATCGTGGCTGACGAGGACTGCGACCAGACGCAGCGGCCCTTTGTCTTCGTGCACGGAACCTTTGGCTCGGGGATCGACTTCGCGCGCGTGGCCCTGCTCATGGGCAGCAACGGGTTCTGCCAAGACCGCATCGTCGGGGTCGAGTACAACTCGCTGGGCGACGACCCGGCGGCAGACGGCACCATCGACGCGGTGATCGAGGCCGTGCTGGCCGAGACCGGATTCGACCAGGTGGACCTGGCCGGCCACTCGCAGGGCACCCGCCACTGCGGCTCCTACCTGGCCGTGCCCGAGCAAGCGGCCAAGGTCGCACATTACATCAACTACTCCGGCTCGCCGGACGTGGGCGACACCAAGACGCTCAGCCTCTCCTCGGAGAAGGATCTCAACAACACGCCGCGGCACGCGACCGGAAGCGACGTGACCGCGATAACCTTCTTGGACGAGGACCACTTCGCGGTCGCCGCTGCCACCAGCGCCTTCGTCGAGACCTACCGTTTCCTCAAGGGCGAGGAACCCGAGTACACCACCGTGCAATGCGGCCAGAATCCCATCGAGATCGAGGGCATCGCCGAGTCGTTCGCCGACAACGTCCCCATCACCGGCCGTATGGAGATCCGTCCCCTCGGCGACACGCCCCGGGACGAGTCGGCAGAGCCGATACACGTACCCGGAACCGGTGACGGCCGCTTCGGGCCCATCGAGCTCAGGCGAAACGTGGCCTACGAGTTCAAAGGGTTCGACGAGAACGACCAGCTGGTCGGCCACGTCTACTTCCCGCCCTTCAAGCGCAGCAACCGCCTGGTGCGCATCCTGGCTCCGTCGGCCAACCCCATGATCGCCGGAGCCAGTACCGATCTCATCGTGCGCGGACCCGGCCACACGGCGGTGATCGCGCGCTGGATGGGAGGGGCCTTTCGCCACGATCTGGGTGCCAGCCTGAAGATCGACGGCGTGGAGGTGCTCACCGACGAGAACGCCGGCGCCACCGCCATGCAGGATCCGAACCTGGACGGCGGCGTGGTCGGCTTCTTCCTCTCCGACTACAACACCAACGGGGAGACCGACCTGGGGCTGTACACCAGCGCCCCTTTCCTCTCCTATTCGGACGTGTTCATAGACGCCTCGGAGCCCGCCTTCATCGAGATGGTCTTCACCGCGGGCAGCGAGGACGAAACCGTGGTCGACGAGACGCTCAAGATCTCGAACTGGCGGTCCGACAGCGAGCTGACCATGATTTACTTTCCGTAGCCGGCCGCTGATCCGCTCCTCCAACTCCCCTCGCCCTCCCCTACGGCGCCCCGTGCGCGCAATCGTAGGGGAGGGGCTCGCCCCCTCCCTATATCTAGACGAAACAGTCTAACCGGATGCCGTCTCTCGGCCGGCTATCGTTCCTGGCCCGAAGTGAACTCGAATTGGCGGTTTCGGAGGTTCGACGGCTGGACCTCTCATCCTACGGTGTGCGATAAATCCCGGACCGCGACGGGCGGTCCCGTCCGGGGCGCGGCGAACCATCGCGACGCCGGGTTCGGCAGAGGAGGCAGGGGCATGAAAGCATCTATCTGGTTACTACTCGTGGTTTTCGCGGCAATGGCCGTGGGGTGCGGATCCTCGGACGACGATGATACGAACGGCGGAGGAAGCGGCGGTGGAGGCGGCGGTCAGGGCGGCACGGAGGCCGACGGCGGCGAGGCCGGAAGCGGGGGAACGGGTGGCAGCGGCGAGGCCGGAAGCGGGGGAACGGGTGGCAGCGAGGAGGTCTTTTTCGACTGCGATCCGGAAGAGATCAAGCTCGGACTGTACGGAATCAACTGCCCGGTGATGGATCCCGAGCAGTGCGACACCTCCAGGCGCCCCATCGTCATCGCGCATGGCGGCTGGGGTACGGCCGACCAGTTCGAGGCGCTGGCCCTGCGCTTCGCCAGCAACGGGTACTGCATGCACTACATCGTTCCGTTCGACTACGTCACCGCGGACAATATCGGCGGCGTGATCGATCAGACCCTGGCCGAGCTGGAACTGGTGATCGACGACATCCTGCAGGCCACCGGCGACGACCAGGTCGACCTGATCGGTCACTCGCTGGGAACCAGGGTATCGCAGACCTTTCTGAACAGCTCGACCGACCGGGCGGCCAAGGTCGCGCACTACGCCAACGTGGAGGGCGGCGCGGCCGATAGCTTGCCGGGCGGAGTGCCCAGCATCTCCTTAATCGGCGATTCCGCCGGGGGCGGGGAGATAGCCGGCGGGACCAACGTCGTTCTGACTGAGGGCGTGGACCACGTGGGCGCGGCGCCGCACCTTACCACCTTCCAGGAGATGTTCGCGTTCTTCAATGATGGAGAGCAGCCCGAGACGCTGGATATTTTGCCGGGCAGCAAGATCCTGGTCTCTGGCAAGCTGGTCGAGTTCCACACCTCGCAGGCGATCGCGAGGCAGCCGGGCGAAGAGGGTTACGTGGACATCTACGAGGTCGACCCGACCACCGGCGAACGAATAAACGAGGAGCCCGACCGCCACTTCGTGGTGCGAGAGGACGGCACCTGGGGTCCGTTCGAGGCCGAGCCCGATACGTATTACGAGTTCATGATGTCGAGCGACATGCGAGAGGAGACCGGACACTACTACCGGGAGCCTTTTATCCGCAGCGACGCCTTCGTCTACCTGAAGCACGCTTCGATGTTTCTGGACACTATCCCTTACACAGATGACCACACCTTCATCATCACGGTCCGCAACAAGGCCCTGTGGCGTGGCGAAGACGTGCTGACAGTGGAGGGAACGGAGGTGTCGGACAGCCTGGCCTGCGAGCCCGAGGATGACACCATCGCGCTCTTCCTCTACGACGACCTGCAGGACGGCACCTCGGTCCTGGACCAGTCTATCGCTACCTACGATGCCCTGCCCTTCATCAACGGGCTGGACTACTTCATCCCCTCCACCCCTCGCAGGAGCATAGAGGTCAAGCTGGTCGATCGTGATTCCGGCGCGATACACCTGATAAATGTGCCCAGCCTAAAGGCCCGCTCCGAGGGCGTCGTCGCCGTGCAGTTCAACGACTTCGATTGAACGGGCCGGCGCCGTAGGGGAGGGGCTCGCCCCCTCCCTTGTTCGGTCTATCATGTAGGGCGAAGGCCCGCCCCTACGACGGCCCGTCCCCGTTATCATAGTGGTGGGCTCGCCTCCTCTGCTCGCCCGCCCCTACGGCTCGTTGCCCTGCGTCGCACGGCGGTACTGCAGGGCGGTGGTGCCGGTCCAGCGTTTGAACGCGCGGCGAAAGCTGCGGCCGTCGGCAAAACCGAGACGGTAGGCGATGTCGTTGACGCTCAAGGTGGTGCCGACCACGTGCTCGATGGCGTGCTGCCGCCGCACCTCGTCCAGCTGCTCATTGTATGACGTACCCATCTGTTGCAAGCGGCGGCGTAGCGAGCGCTCGCTGGTCCGCAGCTTGCGCGCCAGCTCGGCCGGATCGGGGTACTTGCCCGGGGTGGAACCGAGTATGGCGCGCACCTCGGTGAGCGGCCCCTCGGACGAGGAGGCTGCCGCGATCTCGGCCGCGCACTGCCGCTCGGCCGCCTTCAGGGTGACCGGATCGGCGGTGGCGAGCTTCACGCCCAGCAGCCAGGACTCGAAAGCGGCCCGGGTCTCGGGCTGGTCGTAGAGGATGGGCGCGCTGGTGAGCTCCCGGTAACGATCGGCGTGGGCTGGCCGGGGATAGTTGAGCCGGACCTCGATCATGGGAATCTCCACGTTGACCAGGAAGCGGGCCAGGCTGACGTAGGCGGCCAGCACGATCTCGGTGGCGAATACGCGGTGCGGCTGAAGCGGTATGGCCTCGCGCGCGATCATCCAGGCCACATCTCCCTCACTCTTCAGCGTGAGCTCCCAGAACGGCACCCAGGCCCGGTAGTACTTCAAGCCGTACTGAAGAGCGGTCCTCACATCCGGGCTGCTGAGCGAGACCAGCCCCAGGATGCCCAGCCGGGACGCCTTGAAGGCCAGGCCCACGTCTATACCCAGTGCGGGGTTGTTGGTGAGCCTGAGGGCGTTCTCGTTGAGGAAGTAGTGTTGCCTGAGCGAGATGCGCGCGTCCGGGTTGTCCAGCATGTCGGGGGTGATACCGGTGTGCTCCAGAAGCCCGTCGCGGTCGGCCCCCTGCTCCACGGCGATCTCGACAAGAGCGCGCGGCCCTTGCATGGGCACGATGGCGTCCTCGTAGGTGAAGAATTTCCGTACCTGGCGGCCCATGGGTTGCGGTTCGGCTCGGGATGGCCCTGGAGGCTGCTCCCGCGGGCGCCCCGGCGGGTTCCGGCCGGCCGGCCGGCCGGACCGGTGCGCTGCCCTGGAAGAATAGCGCAAATCCAGGCCGCAAGGGTGAAAAGCCTGTCCCCCGCCTGGTCACCGGGGTCACATCCTCTGGCCGGCTCGGTCACAGGCCGGACCGCCCCGAAACCCTCCACGGGTAGGGACGTCACCGCGGTCACTACCTTTGGCCTGCGCAGTCACCGGGCCGAAGACGACCCACGCATTAAGTAAGTAACAACACTGATCGCGTGATGGGAGTGATGAACATGGCAAATCGGGTAAACGCGTATACGGCTATCATATCGTTGGTCCTTTCCATGGTCGCCTGGAGCGGCTGCGAGGAAGAGCTGCGGCAAACCGTAGCGGACAACACCTACACGGGCGCGGCAGCAGGTTCGGCCGGCGATCCCTACTACGGCGTGGGAGGCACTGCTGGCGGTGTTGATACTTCGTATCAACCCGTCGCCGGGAGCGGCGGTTCGACGCAGCCACCGCCAGGAGACGAGGGAAGCGACGATATCGCTCCGGTAGTGGACGACGACGACGGCCCGGGAGATTTGGATCAACCCGTGGACGACGCGGTCGACCTCGACCCTCCCCCGAACTCGGTCGGCCTCAAGCCGCTGGTTCGCAATCCCAGGTACGCTTCGCTGGCGCCGCCGCTGGGCGAGCCGCTGCCCTCGGCACCCGCGGGCCAGTGGACCTGGGTGCAGATCGACGGCGCCATGAGCCGCGACGGCTCGCCGGCCGGCTTCTATTACAAGTTCAGCACCACCGGCAGCAAGAACCTCCTGGTCTACCTGGTCGGCGGCGGAGCCTGCCAGGATGTCTTCTTCTGCTCCAACAACCCTCCCAACAAGGATTCGAGCCTGACGGCCGAGGGCTACATGGAGGGCGCCTTCAACCTGATGGGCCCCACCCCCGCCCCGCAGGACCCGACGCTTCCCATGTGGCAGACCGGTATCTTCAAGGACGACCCGGCCAACCCCTGCCGCGACTGGAACATGGTCTTCATCCCCTACGTCACCGGAGACGTGTACGCGGGCGACAACCCCAACGGCGCCGTGCCCGGCTACACGCCGCCCAACGGCCAGCTGAACTTCGTGGGCCGCAAAAACATGGAGCTGTTCGTCTCGCGTATCATGGCGACCTTCCAGGACACCCCGCTGGCGCTGCTGGCCGGTTCGAGCGCGGGCGGGCTGGGCGCGCTCATGTCGGCCAGCCTCTTTGCCGACAGCCTGATCGACCACGGCACCGCCCCGGGCGGCGCGAGCGGGTTCATCGTGGACGATGCCGGCCCCATTTTCGACGACGAGTACACGCCCGTCTGCCTGCAAAGGCGCTACCGGGAGCTGTTCGGGCTGGACCGCACCTTCCCCGCTGACTGCGAGGGCTGCTTCAACGCCGACGGCGGCGGCATGGTGGCCGGTTACCTGGCCCATCTCGTCGATAAGTACCCCAACAACCTGCTGGGCGGTCTCATCGACAGCGACAACGACGAGATCATGCAGCTGTTCTACAGCGACGGGTACAACGACTGCGATCCCAACGCCTACCCGCCCATCACCTTCCCGCTGACCATGACCGACCTGGCCTGGGCGGCGCGCTACCGCGAGGGGCTGCTCGACCTGGTCAACAACCACATGCAGCGCATGAGCAGCTACCTTTGGCCCGGCACCAAGCACCAGAACCTGTTCATGGCGGGCACGGTCGACCGCTTCTACGAGAAGAACGGCCTGGAGATGACCGTGGCCGAGTGGCTGACGAAGTTGCTGCAGGGCGAGGAGCTTCACCTCGGGCTGCAGTAGACGATAAAACGAGGGAACGGACGCGATAAACTCAAAAGGGCCACCAACGCGGAAGCCCATCACTCCCCTTCGGCGCCGGCTTTTTTGAGTTTATCGCGTCCGTCCCCATTTACCATTTATCAGCCACCATGGCCCGAGCGGCCGCGGGCCAGGTGACCGCCGCATGCGGGTTGCCGGAGTTGGCAGCCACCTTGATCAGCACGCTGTCACCCGCTCCGAGCCAGGAGAGGTCGAGACGGGAGAGGCGGTGCGGTGAGTGCGGTTTGCGATCCCTCATCCCGATCAACATCGCCCCGGAACCCATTGCTGGCATTGACGCGGGATACCAAGCCGTTGACGCCGGGGTACCTCGCTGCAGCTCCGGGTCTGGAACCCGCGATCCTTTCCCGATCGCGGCGGTATTCACCGTCACCGGCCCTCGTTCCGTTCCCTGATCTCCCTCTGGAAGCTGAGCGGAGTACGCTTTTCCCAGCGATTGAAAGCGCGATAGAAAGCGGCCACCTCGGAGAAGCCGAGCAGGAAGGAGATCTCGCCCATGCTGAGCCCGCCCTTTTCCAGGTAGCGCCGCGCCAGCTCGCGCCGCACCTCGTCGGCCAGCTTCTTGAAGGTGGTGCCCTCCTCGCGCAGCCGCCGGTGCAAGGTGCGACGGCTGATGTGAAGCTGCTCGGCGATGCGGTCGACGTTCAGATCCCTCCCGGCCAGCTGCTTGGTCACCAGTCTGCGTACGCGATCGGATACGGTATCGCTGCCGGGAAGCTCGCTCAACAGCTGGTCAGCGTGGCGGCGGAGCACCGAGTGCAGCTTGGGATCCGCGCTGCGGAGCTTCATGTCCATAAGGCTGGCGTCGAACACGAAGGCGTCGCCCGGCGCTTCAAAACGAATGAAGACGTTTTCGCCGTATGCTTTCCGATAGGCAGAGAGGTCGGACGGGGCCGGGTAGTCGAACCAGATCTCGATATCGCTCGGCAGGTCCGAGCCCAGCCAGAGGCTCACGATGCGGAAAAAGGCCGCCGACTGGAAGTCGGCGGACGCGCGGCTGAGCGGAACCCGCGTACGCAGCCAGGCGTAAACCTTTCCCCCTTTTTCCTCCTGGTAGAAATCTGCCACGTCGCTGATCAGAGGTATGTAGCGGTTGACCACGTCGATAGCCTCGCGCGCGGTCGCGCAAGAGGTCGCGGCATACTCGAGAATGTCGTAGTCCCCCATGCTGGCTGCTTCCGCGGCGTGTAACCCGATGTCCGGGTTTCCGGTCAACTCGATCGCCCCCCGCAACAGCTCCTCCAGGATCCCCAGAGAAAGCCTGTCGTCTATCTTGGCCTCCATCAGCGGCCGGATGAGCTCCGTTGGAATGGCCGGGTGCCCTTGCAGCACCTTGAGAAAGGGCCTGACGACCAGCATCGAGCAGGTGAGCCCGGAGGCGGGGGGAACGGTGGCCACGGTCCATTATTTATCAAGGATCCTGGGCGGTTTAAAGAGGCTTGCTCTCCCGTCCAAGCAGGGATGTCCAAACCGGGACTTGCGGGAGGGGGCAAGCCCCTACCCTACGGCTCCCAGCGGGCGCCCAGCGAGAACCAGAAGGTGCGACCCGGCCCCGGGTCAAAGGGATTGGCGTCGTAGTCGTCCAGGAGGTTCTTGATGGTGAAGGAGACCGCGTAGTCGTCCCAGAGCCGCTGGCTTAGCTTGAAGTTGAGCATGACCGGATCGTGCAGCCAGACGGTGGTGTAAAAGTCCGTGCTGTACGGTGTATCCAGCGTTTCCGGCCGACTCTGCATCACGTATACCCGCTGGTTCAGCCGGACGCTGCTCCAGAGCATGACGCCGGTCCCGGATACGAAATCGACCGCCGCCGAGGCGAAGAGGGAGTGCTCCGGCGTGAACTCCACGTAAGCGCCCTTGTTCACCGTACGCCCGGGGTTGTAGTCGCGGTTGCGCGCGTGCAGGAAGGTGTAGCCCACCGAGACGCTCAGCAGATCCACGACCGAGAAGCGGGGAACCCGCACCTGCACCCGGCCGTCCAGCCCCTGGGCGACCATGCGGTCGCCATTGGTGGGCGGCTCGTCGCGGCCCAGCTTGACGATACGGTCGTCGACCACCGTGAAGAAGTAGTCGCTGCCCAGGGTGAGCCGGTCATCGAGCAGGCTGAGCTCCGGACCGGCGTTTATGCTGTAAGAACGCTCCGGCTTCAGCCCCACGTCCAGCTCCTCGGTCTCCACCTTGGCGTACTCGCTCAGGGTGGGAAAGCGGGTCTTGGCCGCCACCGCCGCCCGCAGGCGCAACAACCCCTCGAGCAGGTCGTAGACGACCCCCAGCGCCGGGTTGACCGACTCGCGGGTGCCCAGCAGAGACCCCCGGTCGCCCACCACGTACTGCTGCTGCATCTCGCCGTCCACCAGCAGTTTGTATTGCAGGAAACGCTGCACGTCGTAGGAGAGACCCAGGGAGAGATGCAAGCGCGGCGGCATGCGCGACCGAGACCAGGACACGGGTTGCGGTACCGGCCCCGGCGACTTCACCCTCGACCGCCCCGACTCCGGCGGCTCGGCCGACGGTGACGGTGACCGACAGCCTGGGACGACAGGTACAGGTGCCCGTAGCGGCAGAGCGCATCGCCTGTCTCTACGCCTTCACCGGCCACGTGGTGGCCATGCTGGGCAAAGCGGAACAGATCGTGGCCGTGTCCAACGGGCTCAAGCGCGACGTGCTGCTCAATACCCTCTATCCCTCCATCGGCCGGGCCCGGGTGCCCAAGGCCCAGGGCGCGCTGAACGTCGAAGAGCTGGTCAACGCCCGGCCGGATCTGGTGCTGCTCTCCGGTGACATCGGTCGGCGTGAAAGGGAACGGATCAAGCTCGAGCGCTTCTCCATCCCCTATCTGGTCATCGACTTCTCCACCATCGCCGGGCAGCAGCAGGCCATCGCGGCCATCGGCAGGGCCATCGGCGCGGAAAAGCAAGCCGAGCAGTATATCCGCTACTACGATGAAACGCTGGACCGCCTGGCAGCCGGCACCGCCGACCTGCCCGCCGAGCAGAGGGTGCGCCTCTACCAGGCCACCACCGATCCGACCCGGACCGTGGCCGGCCGGAGCTTGCCCGTGCAGTGGATGCGCCGCATCGGTATCGACAACCTGGCCGCCGGGCTGCCGCAGGGACGCGAGAACCAGGTCGGCATCGAACAGCTCCTGCTCTGGAACCCCGACGTCATCGTCGCCAACGAGCCGGGGGTGGTCGAAGCGGTGAGGGCCAATCCCCAGTGGGCCACGCTGCGGGCGCTCAGCAAAGGCCCGCACCACGATCGAGGAAGTGCGCGCCTTGGACGGTACCTGCCTCCTTGACCGCGAAAGGGTCACCCTCGGCCCCAAGGTCAAGGCCGTGCTGCTCGACCACGCCTGCACCCTTCTGGTCCACCGCCCGGATGCGACGACGACTTCCGGCGCCCCTTCACCCTGGCATACTTGCAGCAAGGAACAGCTACGCGTCTACTGACCTCCTGGCTAACGAAAGGCGCTCTACAGCGCCAAGCCCGCGGGCGGATTGAAGATCCTGGTTGCCAGCTCACGGTCGATCATGAGCAGCCCGTGCCCGCTGTCTCCGACCCGTCTCAGATCCTGCACGATCTTGTCCGCGGACGACTCCTCCTCCACCTGCTCGGCCACGAACCACTGCAGGAACTCTCGCGCCATGTGGTCCTTCTCCTCGACCGCGAGATCCACCAGATCGTTGATCAGCCCGGTCACCTTTTGCTCGTGCTCGTAAACGTGCTCGAAAACGGCCAGCGTACAGTCCCATTCGCGGGGCGGGGCCTCGATGGCATCCAGCACCACCCTGCCCCCGCGGTCATTGAGAAACCCGTAAAACTTGGCCGCGTGGGCCATCTCCTCCTTGACCTGAACCCGCATCCAGTTCGCGAACCCCGGCAGGCTCGTATGATCGAAATATGCGCCCATGGAACCATACAGGTACGACGAGTACAGCTCCGCGTTGATCTGCTTGTTGATGGCTTCTTCGAGTCGCTTGCTGATCATCTCGTCCTCCTGTCTCGATGAGACACTTCACCCTCTCCCCCCGATTGACTGCATTCCCCGTGCCAAGGGCGCGTCGGCCGGCGCTCTCTGCTCCAAGCGGAGCCCACCGTCCTTCGAGAACGGAATTTTCTCTTTTACCGGCCCCTCGACCGTTGGACCGACCGGCGTTGTGGTTTTTGTTCTACGGGAGGGAAAAAGCCCCTCCCCTACGCGCTCGCTTACGACATCACCTACCGACGGCTTGGCGCACAACCGAAAATTCGTAGGGGCAGGCCTTGCGCACGACCGGCGTTGTGGTTTTTGTTCTACGGGAGGGAAAAAGCCTCTCCCCTACGCGCTCGCTTACGACATCACCTACCGGCGGCCTGGCGCACGACCTTCAGGATGAACCGTACGAGGGAAGGAACAACGCGGGAGAAAGCCATGAAAGCGCTACCGAGACCCTTTTTTGTCGCACTGCTCGTAATGACCGGCTGCGCTGACGACGACGGCGGTACGACCGGCTCGCGGGACGCGCAGAGCGGTACGGGCGGTCAAATAACCGCCGGAACCGGCGGCACTGCCGGCGCGGCAGCCGAGGGCGGCACCGGCGGCTCGGCCGGAGCCTCTGGCGCTGACGCCGGAAGCAGCGGCGCATCCGGCGAAGGAGGCACCGGCGGCAGTACGGCCGGCGAAGGAGGCGCGACCGCTGGCACCGGCGGCACCGGCGGCACCGGCGGCACCGGCGGCAGCGCCGGTACGGGCGGCAGCGCCGGTACGGCTGCCAACGTCGACTCCCCCCTGGCCATCAACCTGGCCTCGGTCACCTATTATTCGCGGCAGTGGACCTTCCTCGATCTCACCAAGATGGGAGGCGGTTGGGCCTATGCCGCCAGCCCCGGACCGACCGACGACAACGGATGGGTGCTGTCGGGCGACGTCGGGCTGTTTCTCAACACGGGTCTCGACGGTCACTATCCCGGCGGCAGGTATTTGGCGCTCTACGAAGGGCAGGCTAACTTCTTCACCCGGAGCATCATCTGGGACGCCGGCGGCAGCGAGATGCCCAACGACGCCGTGCTGAACCAGGCGCTCTCTACCCCGGGCCGCGCCGTGCTCGACATCACCCCGTCCAACAGCGGCTTCGTGCTCTCCTATGACAGCATCGACGCGGCCGATCCGGTGCGCAACCTGAGGATCGTCCACCAGGACTACGAAACGACCCACGACACCCAGATCTTTCACCCCGATTTTCTCCGGAGCATAGAGCGGTTCAGCACGCTTCGCTTCATGGACCTGATGCGCACCAACGGCTCCACCCAGAGCGACTGGGCCGATCGCCCGCTACCGACCGACGCGCTTCAGGGAACCGACAAGGGCGTCGCTCTCGAGTATTTGGTCGAGCTGGCCAACCGGGTAAAGGCCGATGCCTGGTTCAACATCCCCCACCTGGCCACCGACGACTACGTGCTAAAATTTGCCGAGCTGGTCCGCGACCAGCTCGACCCGTCATTGAAGGTTTACGTCGAGTATTCCAACGAGGTCTGGAACGGTGGCTTCGAGCAGTACGCCCACGCCGCTGACATGGGCTCGGCCGCGGGTCTGGGCAGCGACCGCGACGCGGCGGACCGCTACTACTGCCGTCGCTCGGTCGAGATCTTCAGCATCTTCGAGAACGCCTTTGCCGCCACCGGACGCCAGGGCCTGGTCCGGGTCATCGCCTCTCAAAACAGCCCCTGGTGGGCCTTACGGATGATGGACTGGGAAGACCCGACCACCGGCCGCCGCGCCATTGACGACGCGGACGCGTGGGCCGTGGCCCCTTACTTCTGCGGCAGCCCTTCGGACGACCCGGGAACGGTCGCCGATCTGCTCGACGCCTGCCAGGCCGACGTCGCAGATACCCTGGCCAGCGCCAAAGAGATCGGCGACGCCGCCCGCAGCCACGGCGTCCCGCTCATCTCCTACGAGGGCGGACAGCACATCCGCAACGACGCCGCCGGGGACGCCGTCCAGCTCATCTACGACCAGGCCAACGACGCCTCCCGCATGGGAGAGCTTTACACCATGTATCTCGACCAGTGGCGCACCGACGGCGGCCAGATGTTCACCCTCTTCAGTTTGATCAGCGGCCAGAGCATCTACGGCCGTTGGGGCATCCTGCTGGTCCAGGACGACTTCAGCTACCCCAAGTACCAGGCCGCCATGGACTTCATCACCGACAACCCGGTCTGGTGGTAAACCCGCTCCCGATCGATCCGGATTCCTACAGCGCGCCGATGTTCGGCGGGTCGGCCGGGCACTCGCCGTCGTAAGTGGCGGTATCCACCCCGGGGCATCAACACCCCCATTCCTGTAATCCTTTACAGTTGCCGTAGGGATCTGCCCAACCCCCGGAAAACTCTTTTGGCCTTCACGACAACATCAAAACAGGTGCAGGGTTTTCCCTAGGTCGCGTTCGGCGCTGTGCGCTGCTTCGCAAATACCATGAAAACCGGAAAAATACAGGACCGTTCCGGAACTGTGCCGGATAAAAATCGAGATTCGGGGGATGTGGGGGAGGAGGTCGAGTCGCTACCGGCTGCGGAATAAGTGTTGACAAGATACGATTTGTGTATACGCTTATTCCGATGGCCTCCCTTCCCCCTACACTGCCCACCACCTTCACCTACGCCCAGGCTCGGGACGCGGGACTGTCGAAGCACGCCCTCTATCGTCTACGCGACGAGGGCCGCATCGAGCCCCTGTCCCGGGGGCTGTACCGGCGCACCGACCGGAAGACTGCGGACCTCGAGCTGCTGGAGATCGCACAGCGCGCCCCCACCGCCACTCTGTGCCTGACCACTGCGCTGGCTCGCCACGGGCTCACCGACGAGATCCCGCAAGCGCTGGATCTGGCACTTCCCCGGGGCACCCGCACCCCCGTCACGGGGGCGCCCGCGCAATGGCATCACTTCGATCGAACGACCTTCGAGGTCGGCCGGGAACTGCTGCCACTTGAGGGCGACACGGCAATCGGGCTCTATAGCCCCGAGCGCAGCATCATCGACGCCTTCCGGACGCGGGGCCACGGTGGGAGTGAGCTCGCGTACGAGTCGCTCAAGCGCTGGTTGAAAAGGCGCGGATCGAACCCGGCGAAGCTGCTGAAGCTGGCGAGCAACTTCCCGCGGACGGTGCCGGCAATCCGTCAGGCGCTGGAGGTGCTTCTGTGAGTCGCGCGCCGACGCGGGCCACCCCGGCGGGCAGGGCCTATCTGGCGCTACAGAAGAAGGCCCGCGCAGACGGGCGATCCACGGACGAATTCCTGCAGCTCTACGCCCTGGAGGCGTTCATCGACAGGCTCTCCACGAGCGAGCGCGGCAGCGGCCTGGTGCTGAAGGGTGGGATGCTCCTCGCCGCGTACGAGATGCGTCGACCGACACGCGACATCGACCTGTCGGCTCGCGACGTACCCAACAGCGTCGAGGCGACGGTCGAACTGATCGGCGCCATCGCATCCGAGCCGCGCGACGACGGCTGGTCCTTCGGCAAGCCGAGCGGCGAATCCGTTCGCGAGGACGACGAGTACGGCGGGGTGCGCGTGACCATCCCCGGCCAGCTCGCCCCGGCGCGCGTGAGCTTTCACGTGGACGTGAACTTCGGCGATCCGGTCTGGCCGGAGCCGCGAGAGGTAAGCCTCCCGCGCCTGCTCGGCGGCACCATTTCCGTGCGTGGTTATCCGCTCGAGATGGTGCATTCCGAGAAGATCGTCACGGCAATCCAGCGGGGCACGGCGAACACCCGCTGGCGCGACTTCGCGGACATCTACCTCCTGTCGGGACACCACCCGGTCGAGGCCGAGGCCCTCCTGGCAGCTCTGCGCAAGGTGGCCGAGTTTCGACAGACCGACCTCTTGCCGCTACGCGAGGTGCTCGATGGGTATGCCGAGCTCGCCCAGGGACGCTGGGCGGCGTGGGTGCGGAAGCAGCGGCTCGGAGATCGGCTTCCAGCGAATTTCGCCGAGGTGCTCGAACGCGTCCAGGGCTTTGCGGATCCTCTGCTGGGGCAGTCGGATGCGGCTCTTTCGTGGGATCCACGAGCTCGTCGCTGGCGCTAGCGAGGGTACGAAGCGGCGGTTCGGTTATTCTCCTGTGCGTGTTGCGGCCGGCTGGTGTGCGTGTGCCGGCGTTGCGACCGGGGCCAGCGCTACTGCCCGGGGGGCGAGTGTGCGTGCCGGACACGCGTGGAGGCACTGAGGGGCTACCGGGCTGCCTATCAGCGGACGCCGCAGGGTGCGCGGCTTCACGCGGCCAGGCAGGCCGCCTACCGTAAAAGAAAGCAGCAAGCGCAAGAAGTGACGGATCAGGCTTTGAGCTTGAAGCCGGCGGTGCCGATGCTATCAGCCGTACCGGCAAAACCCGAGCCTGCCGGTCGGAAGGACGAGAATGACCGCCTACGATGTGATACCGAGCCTGGACAGGCAGGGCGCCAGGTTTCTGGTGACCGATACTTTCCATCACGACCTGCTCAAGACGCGGCTTCCGCTTCACCCGGGGCGTCCCACGGCGTTTTCGATCCCGGTAGAGAGCCCGGTGCCGTACGTCGGGGCGGCTCCGTGCGTTGCTCTTTCTGTGGCTACTGACGTCGAACGGATCGAACGACGTTACCGGCAACCAGACAACAACGGCCGATGAGTCTCCACACGACAGAGCCGCTGCCGGTACCGGTCAGACGATACATCGCGACCCTGCAGCCCACCCGCCGCGCAACAACCTGCTACGCGTACCAGAGTCATTTGCGGGGGTTTCATCGCTGGCTGAAGGACAACCGCCTTTGCCTCGATCAACTCGACCGCAGGCATATAACCCGGTGGCTCGTCTACCGTAGCCAGAAGGGCGTCTGCTCCATGACCCGTAATTGCGAGATCGTCACCGTTCGCATGTACCTGCGCTGGCTTCGCGAGCAAGGCATCATCCGGACGGACGCAGAAGCGCTTGTCCGCCGGACCGACCTGCCCAGGGTGCCCAGGTACTTGCCCAGGCCTCTGCCTCCGGAAATCGACCAGGAGCTGCAAGACCGCCTGCGGAGCTCCCGCAATCCCCTGCACAAGGCCCTTCTTCTAACCAGAAAAACCGGGCTTCGAATCGGCGAGTTCATCAATCTCGAGTTCGACTGTATCCGCACCGACTGCCGGGGCCGCCGCTTTCTCAAGGTGTCGCCCGGCAAGTCGAACAACGAACGGCTGGTGCCGCTCGACGATGCCGCCGTCGAGCTGGTCGAATACTTCCGGCGGCGGGGCAACAAGCCCCGGCCCCGGCTGCTGACGACCACCGCCGACGTAAAAACGCAACGCGCCGCCTACCTGCGCGCGATAAAAACCCTTTGCCAGGGTCTGGATATACCCGACAGGATAACCGTCCACCGGCTTCGCCACACCTACGCCACATCTCTGCTTAGCGCCGGCATGAGCTTGACCTCGGTGATGATGCTTCTCGGCCATTCCAGCTACCAGATGACGCTGCGCTACGCCGATACCATCCAGGAAACGATCGGCGAGGAATATTTCGAGGCATTGAAGGAGATCGAGAAACGCAATCAAAACCGGCCCCGCGCAACCGGGGCCGGTGTATTCGACTCCGTCAGGGTAGCAACGGTTTCCGAGGCGTCGGGCTTGAAGGTATAGCAGCCCCACTCGTCGAGGTTATTATGCGGCTGCCTACTTCGGGTTGGTTTTCTTGGCGGAGCCCTTCTTCTTGACGGCAGCTCTCTTCGTCGTGGCCCTTCCGACGGCGTTCTTCTTTATGGCAGCCGGTTTCTTCGTCGTGGCCGTCCCGACGGTGCTCTTCTTCCTGGCGGCCGCTCTCTTCTTGGTGGTCCTTTTGGAGGTGACCTTTTTCGTACCCGGCGTCGATGCTGCCGGTTTTCGGGTCTTCGCCGTGCGCCGCTTCCCCTTGGCTGGTCTGGTAGGCGCAGGCGCCTCGTCCGAGGGCACTCCATCCATGTCGATATCGACTCCGAAGACCGACGACAGCGCGTCGGTCTGGAGCACACGGCCCTTGCGCGCCTTGCTCGCGCCTGCCGGCTGATCGATGGCGGCCTCCACCATCTCGGCCGGGTCTACCCCGCGCAGGGTAAACAGCAGCTCGGGCTCGTGGTCGAGTCGAGCGCCGACGCCGTAGAGTGAGGCGGCCACGTGCTTGCACATGGTAGCCCAGTCGGGGCACGAGCAGTTCAGCGCTATCTCGCGGGGCGAAGGAAAGAGTCCCTCGCCCTTGCGAGTGACTATTTCCATCACGCTCCTGGACAGGGACCCCTGGAGCAACTCGACGAGCGACCCGATCTGGCCGGCGCATTTCCCCTTGATCTCCTTCCACTTCTGCTTGGGTAGCGGCTTGATCTTGATATCGACCGTGTACAGATCCGTGCCGCTGACCAGCGCCCGTACGCGGCCGGCCTCGATCTGCAGGTCGATCACACAGCCGTTGCACACATAGCTGCGTCCGCGGGGGAGGCGGTTGGAGAAGTCGCTGTACGCCTTGAGGTTCTTGCACCAGGCGTCGCCCCAGAAGGTCGCGGTGATCTTGCGCCCGACGACCTCGATCGGCGAGACGTCCCGACCGGCCTTCTTCATCCTGGCTGCCTTCTGAGCCGCGCGGCGGCGGCGCTCGGCAACCGAGACGTAGGGGGGCCAGTAGCTATGGTTGTGTCTGTACATGAATCTATCCCTCACCTCGTAGCACGATGGGCCGCAGCCCGCCGGCTTCTTCTATCCCTCCAGCGCGCTGCTGAGATCCAGCGACACCATCGATATCAGCTCCTCGTTGCTCATCTCGGTCAAGCTGGACTCGGCCCCTTGCGAGAGGACCTCGTCGGAGAGCTTCTGCTTGCCCGCGATCAGCTCGTCGATACGTTCCTCCACCGTGCCGCGGCAGACGAACTTGTGAACCAGCACGTTCTTCTTCTGTCCGATGCGGAAAGCGCGGTCCGTCGCCTGGTTCTCCACGGCCGGGTTCCACCAGCGGTCGAAGTGGATCACGTGCGAGGCCGCGGTCAGGTTGAGCCCGGTACCACCGGCCTTGAGCGAGAGCACCATGAAGGGCACCCGGTCGTCCTCCTGGAAGCTCTCGATCAGGCCCTGGCGCTTCTTCACCGGGGTACCGCCGTGCAGGACCAGCCCGCTCTGGCCGAAAACCTCGGTCAGGTAATCCGCCAGCGGCCCGGTCATCTCGCGGAACTGGGTGAACACCAGCACCTTGTCCTGCCTGGCGGCGATGGCTTCGCACAGCTCGCGCAGCCGGGCGAGCTTGCCGCTGTCGCCCGGCTCGTAAGCACCGTCGCCCAGCCACTGGGACGGGTGGTTGCAGATCTGCTTGAAGCGCATCAGGAAGGCCAGGACCACACCGCGCCGCTCGATGCCCTCGAGTTCCTCTATCGTCCTCTTCATCTCGTCGACCGACTGCTGGTACAGGGCAGCCTGCCGCTTGCTCAGCAGACAGTGGGCGGTGACCTCGGTCTTGTCGGGCAGGTCCGCGATGACGTTCCTGTCGGTCTTGAGGCGGCGCAGGATATAGGGTTGAACCAGCCGGCGCAGCGGCGCGTAGCCCTGCCGGCTCTTCGCCATGGACTTGCAGAGCCCGTTGAAGGCCCTGGCCGAGCCGAGCAGGCCCGGGTTCAGGAAGTCGAAGATCGACCACAGATCCCCGAGGCGGTTCTCCACCGGCGTCCCTGTCAGCGCCACGCGCCAGCTGGACTGCATCGCCTTGACCGCCCGGGTTTGCTTGGCACCCGGGTTCTTGATGGCCTGGGCCTCGTCGAGGATCAGGTGGCGCCAGGGGTATTCCTTCATCCAGGCGGTGCGCATGGCCGTGCCGTAGGTGGTGATCACCGCGTGGTGCGCCTCCACCCTCTTCTTCGAGAGCTTCTTCAGCTCCGCCGAGGGGATCCGCGACGGGTGGGCGATGAGCACCTTCAGGCGGGGAGCGAAGCGCTCGATCTCCAGGCGCCAGTTGTCCACCAGCGAGGCCGGCACCACCAGCAGATCCGTGCCTTTCTCCTGGTTGCGCCTGCTCATGTTGAGGACGCCGAGCACCTGGATGGTCTTGCCCAGCCCCATGTCGTCGGCCAGGCAGCCGCCCAGCTCGAGGCTGCGCAAGGTCGAGAGCCACTGCACGCCGTGCTTCTGATAGGGGCGCAGCTCGGCATCGAGGCCCGCGTTGCTCTCGATATCCGCCCGCAGCTCGGGTGAACGCAGCGCATCCAGCCTGGAGGCGAGCCACTTGCCGGCGATGACCTCCGACCACTGGGCGCGCGCGTCTTCTGTGCCCTCGTCCTCGCCACCGAGGTGCGCACCGGAGACCATGCGCATGGCCTCGCCGAAGCTGACCCCGCCGGCCTGAGCCTGCCTCTGCACGTCGCGCCACCGGTCGAGCACCTGCGAAAGCCGGTCGCGGTCCACCTCGACCCACTTGCCCTTGATCAGCACCAGACCATCGCTCGACGCGAGCAACTCGTCGATCTCCCGCCTGGTGAGCTTCTTGCCGTCCAGGGTGAGGCCGACATCGAAGTCCAGCAGGGCATCCATGCCCAGGGCAGAAGGGGCCTTGCCGCCCACCGATACGGAGACCCTGGGCCGCGGCCTTTTTGTGGCGCTCCACCAGTCGGGCATGCGCACCACCAGCCCGGCCTGCTCGTACAGGGCGATCTCGCACAGGAACCGGTGTGCCTCCCCGGGGGTCCAGGAGAGCGGATGGTAGATGTCGCCGCCGTCGACCAGCTCGCGTATGAACTCGCTCTGTTCGGCCGCGCGAGAGAGCGGCGCCAGCAGTGCGAGCAGCTTCGGCCGGTTCCTGGCGCCGGCGTAGTCCTTGAGAGAGCGCCCCAGCGGCAGGTGCTGGGGCCTGGCCTGCCTGGAGACCTTGTGGACATAGGTGGCGATGAAGGCAAAGGGATACTCCGGGTCGCGCTTGTTCTCGGCGAGATGGAAGCAGACCCGGCCGACCACGTTCCAGACCGAGCCGTGCTTCCTAAGGTACCCCTGCACACCGTCCTCGAACCCCGCGGCCTCGCTCGCGAGTGCCGCGCCCATGTCGGACCAGACGTCACCGAGCAGGGCGGCGTCGAGAAACTCGGCGCCCTGCATGGGGGGCGCCACCTCGGTCAGGCTCTCGAGTTCGTCCGGGTCCGGGTCGGGAATGACGAGCGCCCCGGGATCGGTCGGATCGAGCGCGCCGCACACCCGGGCGACGAAGGCCCTTCCCACGTCTCGCCAGTACGAGAGCGCCGCAGGCAGGTCTGCGGAGAGCTGCGCCACGGCCAGGTGCAGGGCTCCGCGACCGCGGCCGGTGTTGAAGGCGTCGAGGATCTGCCTGGCGGATCTGGCCGGGACCGGGGGACCATCCCCTGACGTTCCGGTCTGGACGTCGATGCGGCCGCTCGGCGTCAGGCGACAGACCAGGGTCTCACCGTCTCCCTGGGCGCCATCGAGCGAGAGCTGGTCCATCAGCTGTTCACGCTCGAGCGCGGCCGGCTCTCGGGGACGTCGGGCAGGCCCCTCTTCTCGCTTATCTCGGAGAGCTTCATGGCGGTCGTCTTGCCGGGGTTTCGCTTCTTGCCGCCTTTCCTTTTCTTCCGTTTGTTCAACCTCGCCGCTCCTTTACCGGGCCTTTATGTACTTCCACGCCGGGATCATTGTCACGCCGTTTTTGCCGCCCGGTCGGAGTTGCTTCGCCATTCCAGCTTTCGTCCGGCAGGCGAGCCACGAGGTCCTCGTGCAGCGTTTCCGCGGCGGACTCGATGCCCCGGGAGAAGCCGCGTCGCAGGAGCGCCCCCACGCCGTCGCAAAACCTATCGCCAGGTTTCCAGCACTCGCTGGACTTCGCCCTGTACCTCAAGGCGCGCTTGGTGGCGGTCCAGTCCGTTCGCGAGCAGTTCATCGTAGTCGGTCTCGCGGTGACGAACGTGGGCCTGCACCGCAAATAAAACGGCGTTCTCGTCCAGCGCCTTGGCGGCGGCCGTACGTCCGACGCGGCCCGAGTACTTCAGGCAAGCGTGCTCGGCGATCTCTCTTTCGCGTCCGGGCGGGCAGAGCGGGAACAACTCTCGCGCGCGCGAGGCAAAGCGGGTCACGAATTCGGCATCCCTTTCCTTCTCTCTCTCAGCTGCGCGTTCTCGCTTCCGGGCCCTGGCATCGGCGTCAGCGAAGCATTCGGTTTCGGCGCGCTCGAGTGCGGCCTTTTCGACCAGCAGGCCTTGCCGCTCGTAGCGCCTCCGCGCCCGGCTCCACTTGAGCACGACCGGCGCCAGGGTCGAGTATTTCCGCGCCCGACGAGTGAGAGCCGCGTCTCCGGCCGGCAGAAACTCGAGGTGATCCAGGTCCGCGCAGGCCAGGCACAACGCGCCCCTGTCGCCGGCGAGCATGATCCAGGCCTGGCGACCGAGCTTCTCGCGGCACTCGGCGCAGGTGGAACTCCGCGAGGAGATAAAAACCTTCAGGTCGGCGGCCTTACCTCGAATCGCGGGTGTTTCCTTTTTCATCGACCCGGTCTCGCGAGTTGCGCGCATGCGCTTCGCGACGCCCGCAACCCGCTATAAGTTAATAGTTATCATTAACCGCGCCTTCCTCCAATCATAGCGTGTTTTTCAAGCGTTTCGGTAAGGAAGACGTTGTAGGTCTTGACCCGGAGGCCGGCTCGTTACCCTGGCAAACGCCGGAATAGACACCGGCAAGGGCGCCAGCGAGAAGCACGACCTCGTCGCCCGCATCGACGGGGTCAGCGTACACGCCGCCACCTGCGTAGACGGGCGCGACCGCAAGCGGCTCGAGTCGTCCGTGGTCTCTGCTCGCCAGATCGCAGGGAAGTCGGTAGCGAGCGCGGCGATCCGATCGCGGTTCTGCGGGGAGAGAGTGCTTTGGTCCGTTTGCTGACGGCGCTCATATTCTTCCTGCGCTTGCGCCAGCATGCGAAGTTTATCGTTCCAATCTGCCTCGAGTGTATCGGCCACCAGACGGTTGTCCGGGTCTACTCGCAAATAGCGCCGCCGTGCTGCCCCCGCCTCGTAGCGAGCTCGCTCGACCTGCTCCTTGCGCAACCGGTCCGCTTCCTCGAAGCGCTGCGCGAGCTCGTCCTGAACCGACAGCGCAACCTCCAGCGCCATAGGAGTGACAGCTTCGACGATGAGCTTGCCGACCGCGTCGTCGATACTGCCGCCGGGGATCACCTGGCACTTCTCAGCTGCACAGCGCACGGGGCCCAGCGAGCAAAAGTACGAAGGCACGCGGCGCTCTTGGCGGTGATAGTAGCGAACGGACATGTGCTTGCCGCAGATGCCGCACAGAGCAATTCCCTGCAGCAACGCCGAGCCCTCGCGCGGCGGAGTTGTGCCCTTGTGCCCCCGCGTACGCCAATTGTTCTCGTACAAGCGCCGCTGATTCTCCTCGAATTGGTCCCAACTGATGTAGCTCGGATGTGCGTCGCGCAGCAGCACAGACCACTGCTCACGCGCCAGCTTGCGTGTGGTGCGCCGGCCTTCGTTGCTGCTCTTTCGCTGTCGCGTGCGGCCGAGCACGTATCAGCCGGCGTATCGTGGATTGTGCAGAACCTCGAGAGTGCGGCTGTAGCTCAACTCGTTCCAGACCAACTCACCCATGCGCGGCCCATGAGGCGGGCGGCACGGAAAGCGCAGGGCTTTTGTGGCGAATTCCCTCGCGGTAATTCCCGCCGAACCGGTGCGGCGAAAAGTCGTAAACAGGCTGCGCACCGCATCTTGCACCTGTCGGTCGGGATCGAGCAGCACTTTGCCTGCGGCGTCGTAAACGAACCCGACCGGCAGGCGGATCTGCAGCTCGCCTCTTTTCGCCTTGGCCATATAGCCACCGCGCATACGGGCGCGCAGGATATGCAATTCTGCTTCGCTCATGGTCCCTTTCAATCCGAGCAGCAAGCGGTCATTGAAGTGAGCCGGGTCGTAAATGCCGTCTTCGTCCAGAATCAGCGTGTCGGTCAGAGCGCATATTTCTAGGAGCCGATGCCAGTCGCTCGAGTTGCGCGCCAGGCGGGAGACTTCCAGGCCCATGACAATGCCGGCGCGACCGGTTCCAACCTCGCCCACCAGGCGCTGAAATCCCGCGCGGTCCTTAGCCGAGGCGCCCGATTGGCCCAGGTCGCTGTCAATCACAACAATGCGCTCCTGCGGCCAGCCGAGAGCCACGGCGCGTCGGCGCAGGTCATACTGCCGGCGTGTACTTTCAGTATTCTCCATCACCTGCTGCAGAGTCGATTGCCGCACGTAGAGATAGGCCGTGCGGCGTAAATGGTCGGGCGTTACCTTGTCATGCAGGTCATTGCTCATAGCGCATCTCCTGTGGCTGTACAGAGGCGGTCATCGCCATCTGCGTCAAAACGGACACCAACTCGTCATGCGCAACCGCTGCCCTTTGCTCTTGAACGATACCGGGCGGCCTGCCCACCGTCTCGGTGCCACAGCTCGCCCAGGCACGCATCCACTCGGCCATCCCGCTGCGAATGAACAGGGCGAGACCACGGACGGCTGGCGCGGCTCGAGCATCGCCGAGCGCGAACTGGCGCAGCTCCTCGTAGCCCTGCACCCAATCGCCGCGGGCCGAGGAGTCGTTACCAGTGAGCGCATTGCTGGTCAGCGGTCTTTTTTTTTCTCGCGGGCCAACGCGCGCGCGATGGTCCTGTCGTGCACCGCCACTCGAAATCGCCGCCGAAGCAAAGCTTTGAGCGACGCCAGCGGCGTCGAGGGATTTGCCTCCAACTCGGCCGTGATGGCGCTGAGGGCTTCGGCGGTCAGCTTGTGTCCGCCCTTGGGTCCGCGCTTTTGGGGCAGCAGGCCAGATAAACCGCTGCGCCCGAAGTCGGCATCGAGCTTGTAGTAAGTCGGTCGCGAAACACCGAAGCATTTTGCGGTTTCGGCGACGGAACCGCCTTCGACGCGGACGCGGCGCAGCATCTCGTAGCGGACCTGCACCAGGTCGCGGCGGTCGAAGAAATCGCTGCTCGCGAAGATCTCGTCGCGTACCGCATCGGGCCGGCGGTTGAGGGCGCCTTGACGAATGAGGGCATCTGTCTTGCTGTCGGTTGGTTTTCGGCGAGGCATGAGCCTTTCTCCGGGCTGAGAGCGTGTAAATGTAATTACGACATACCATCATGGTTGTCAACATCTTTCTGTGAGTAATACCCCGACGAATACGCGTCATTCGCTCACATAACTACCCGTTCTCTGTCTCCCACCTTTTCACCGCCTGACATATTTACCTTAACATATTTGGCGTAATTGTGTTTACACGTCCTCCGACGATCCCCGCTCGCACAGCTGCAAGATGATTTCGCCCAAGCGATTCAGATCGTCGATTCGAAACAGACAGCGGCCGCGCGCAACTACAAGGAATGGTTCGACCGGTCCCAGACTTGTCCAGCCGATCGGCAGGCGGTAAACGCGCTCATCAGCTTCTAGGTAGACGTACTCGTCCGTGTAGTATCGTCGGCGGTCGACAACATCCAAGGTTCTGCCGTGCAAAGGGTGGAACGGATGTGTCACCAGGGCCCGACGATCATCAGTCCGGCAATCACGTGCATTGTGCCGAGGTTTCCGATGGAACCCAAGCGATCGTGCTCGACCCCCTGGACTTCATCGCCCGGCTCTGCGCGCTGGTGCCGCCGC
>CAYVFC010000111.1:0-26625 GCA_964450715.1 uncultured Sandaracinaceae bacterium
CTTTTTCAATAATGGTTATGCGCGATTAGGCGGCTTAAGCGAACACGCGTGGATCCGCAACCTACTCGACAGGCTGGGTGTCGCTAGATACGTCAAGCAATACTACGAGCGTCGCGCGATCGGGAAAGGCGTCCTCGAAACGGAGCTTCTCGGGCACCGCTTGCGCTTCGCGATCGACACCCCGGAGGAAGTGACCCGGATCGACTCGCTCATCTATGAAGAGGATTTCGTTCGGCGCATCATCGACCATCTTCGCCCGGGCGACGTCTTCTTCGACGTGGGTGCGAATATCGGCATGATCAGCATGATAGCGGCGGCGTCCGCGAATAGCGGTCGTCTCTCCATCCATGCCTTCGAGCCCGAACCGAGGAACGCGAAGCGGCTGCGCGAAAACCTCTCCATCAACGGAATCGAGAACGCGGTGGCACACGAGATCGGGCTGTCGAGCGAGGCGGGAAAGGCCTCTTTTTTCGTCAGCGGCGAAACCGGAGAAGGCACGCACTCCTTGCTCAACGATCCGGGGACGAATCGAGAACGCATAGAAATCGACATTGTGACCGGTTCGGAATTCGTGCAGCGGCACGGGATTTCACCCACCATCGCCAAGATCGACGTCGAAGGTGCGGAAATGGAAGTTTTACGCGGAATGAAAAGCCTTCTCGAATCGGGAACGGTCCGCGATATCTTCCTGGAAATTCACCGAGACAAGCTCGTTTCCGCCGGAACCGGCGAAAGTGAGCTGATGGAATGGCTGGCCGGGTTCGGTTACCGGTCTGTCTGGTCCCGACAACGGGGGAACGAAACCCATCACCATTTCCAGAAGCCGTAAGGTAAGGCGCACGGTATATTCACGATGTCTGCGCTATACGCGTTTCCAAACCTCGACCGGAGCGGCCTGGGAAACCTGCTGATCACCTGGGCGCGCGCCGAGGCGTTCGCCGGTGTTCACGGTGCCCGGGTTCTGGCCCCTCGCTGGTCGCAGCCCAAGATCGGGCCGTTGCTCCGGGGGGAGAAGGACAAGCGGTACTACGTCGGTCTCTTCGACAACTCCGGCTACCTTCAGGGGCCGCGGAGATACGGCGTCTTACTCGGCGGAAAACGGATCGACGAAACGGAGATCGAGCCCCGGATACGGCTAGAAGAAGAACAGCAGCGCAGCCTGCGACCGCTGGTCGTCGAGTTCCGGGGCATGGAGGGGTTATTCGCTCCCTTGCTACCGCAGAGAGAATGGATCGTGGGGCGGTTGCGCCAGATCCTGCATCCGCGCCTGAAGCCGAAGCTCGAGAGGACGGTGCCCGACCATATAGCGGTTCACGTAAGGCGGGGCGACTTCATACAACTTCCCGCCGGTCAGGCCGCCCCCCGCGGCGCGTGGAACTACCGTATTGCAGACGAGTGGTACGTCGCTTGTATCCAGAACATCCGGAATTGCCCCGGATTCGACCTGCCGGCTATCATCTATAGCGACGGCAAGCCGGACGAGCTGGCGGATATACTGCGACTCGAGCGTACCGAGCTCGCGCTCCCGAACCCCTCGATCGTCGACATCTTTTCGCTGGCCAGGGGAAAGGTCCTGGTGGCGTCCGGGTCGACCTTCAGCATGTGGGCCTCCTTCATCGGGCAGATGCCCACGCTCTGGTATCCGGGCCAGCAGCGCCAGGTGCTCAACCGTGAGCAGCCCGAGTTGGACTGCGAGACCGACGCCGAGGGAAGGCTGACTCCCGGATTCGAATCGACGCTGGCGAGCCAGCTCGAAGGGGCGTAATGGGCCAGCCGTTCCAGGCACGTTCTTTTTTTATTCGCCGGTAAAGCCAACGCCGGAGGTTCGGGCTACTGTTGGCCGTTCATGGAATCGGGAAACCGAAAGCGGGTCCGGGAAGGATCACGGCCGGCGATCGTCTATCTGGTGACCGGGGATCGATTCTTCTGTTCGCATCCGTTGCCGGTGGCGCAGGCCATGCGGAATGCCGGATTCCGGGTGACGGTGGCGACACGGGTAAGCGGATACGGTGATCGAATAAGGGGCGAGGGATTCGATTTAGTACCGCTCCGCTTGAGGCGCAGCGGAAGAAACCCCTGGGGAGAGGCGCTGTCGATCGCCGAGCTGGTGCGCCTTTATCGCGCGGAAGACCCGGTGCTGGTCCATCACATGGGGGTGAAGCCGACGCTCTACGGCTCGCTGGCGGCACGACTGGCCGGGGTGCCGGTGGTGGTGAACGCGCTGACCGGGCTGGGATACGTCTTCGCGACTGAGGAGCTACAGGCACGGGCCTTGCGGTCGCTGATTACGGCGGGATTGAGAACGGTGGTGACAGGGGGTGGGGAGCGATGGTCGCCGGGGCAGCGGCGATTGCTGGTGCTGGAAAACGAAGATGACCGCGATACGCTGGTCAACCGCGAGGCGGTGCATACCGACCGGGTACAGTTGGTTCCGGGCTCGGGCGTGGATACGGAACGCTTTCGGCCCTCGCGCGACCGGGAAACCGAACCAGCGGTTCCGGTCGTCATGGCCGTCTCCCGTATGCTGCGGCAGAAGGGCATCGAGGACCTGGTCGCCGCCGGCCGGGTACTGGCGAGGCGGGGCGTCCGGGTACGGGTGGTGCTGGTTGGTGAACCGGACCCGGAGAACCCCACCTCGATTCCGGAGAGACGGCTGCTGAGCTGGCAGGCGCGTGGGCTCGTGCAGTGGTGGGGCTTTCGAACCGACGTTGCCGCGGTTCTGGCGCAAGCGCATATCGCGGTGCTGCCATCGCGGGGCGGCGAGGGGCTGCCCAAGTCACTGCTGGAGGCGGCGGCCTGCGGGCTTCCGCTGATCGCCGGAGACGTGCCCGGTTGCCGGGACATCGTTCGAGACGACCAGACCGGCATCCTGGTACCTCCGGGAGATGCAGACGCCTTGGCCGACGCGATCTCGCGCCTGGCCCGCGACCCGGCGCTTCGGGCGTTCATGGGGAAGAACGCCAGGGTCCTGGTCAAGGAGAGGTATTCGGAAGCGATCTTCGTGAAAAGGATGACGGGGCTGTACAGGTCTCTGCTGGGCGAACGGTGGCCGGAGGTTTCCCCGTAGACCATCATCCGAGGTACCGTCCTGTTCCGTCCGTCAGGACGCACCGGCTCGTCCGCTCGTTCGTCCGGCCACCTGCTCTCGCCGGTAGGTGAGCTCGTCCCGTACTCTAAGCGCCCCGTAGTATCCGAAGAAACGGATCATCTGCCGTGGGGTGTCGAGAAGAAGCGGAAGCAGCCTCGCCTGCATGACGCGGACATTGGCGCCGGTCTGGCGAAAGCCCCGGACATCCGGAACCAGGTTTCGCAGAGCCCCCTGCACGCGTTTCGGCGGTGCCAGTCGGGCGGCGAACCGGCTCGCTCCCAGGTGCGGCGCGGCCTCTTCCAGCAGGGTGAGGACGAGCCAGGTCGTGCGCGCACACTGCCACTGCCGGGCGCGAACGACCACCGTATCCAGGTCGGCCCCACCGTGCGAGACCAGCAGCTCGACGTCGCGCAGCATCCGGGCCGGTTCGATGAAGAAATGGTGCGCCACGTGTATGACGGCGTGAAGTAAATGGTCCTCGACCGAGAGACGCCGGCAGGGCGCGCCGTCGAACGAGGACGCGACCGAACGATCCCATAGCGCGTCATAGTCGATAGGATGGCGTGCGGGCTGTATCAGACAGCGGTGCGGTTCGAAGGAGATGTTCCGTCCCCTAGAGGCTTCGAGGGAAAAATCGGCCTCGTAACCCTCCTTTTCCGATACCGGACGGCGTGGGATGGGCAGGCGAATGAAGCCCTGCTTCTGCAGAAGGACACCGGTCCTTTCCCAGTCTCGGTCTCGAACCAGGAAGTCGATATCGGCCAGCGCGCCTCGATCCTCGCCCCTCCGGTAAACGCTGGTCAACAGATGCGCGCCTTTCAGCGGCGCGACGTCGATACCGCAACCGGCCGCAGCCTCCAGGAATCGCCGGAAATGGTGAAAGAGAACGACGTACTTCGCTTCGATTCTAAGCGAGGCGATCCGCTCGGAAGAGAGGGATAACTTCTCCTGCACGGTATTCGCTAGCCGCTACAACTGCCGTCGCCCTGTACCCGATGCTGGCCGCAGCATCCGAGCGAAGCGGCGCTGCCGGAGGCCGCGCCGGCAGTGGCGGCGAGCTGCTGCGCCCTGGCGTCGGCGTTCGCACAAGCGCGGACCTGCTCCGCGATCCAGGCGTAGGTCTTTTCCAGGCCGGCGCGCAGCGGCTGGGTGGGGCGCCAGCCCAGGGTCTGCTCGATGAGCTTGTTGCAGGAGTTGCGGCCGCGGACTCCCTGAGGCCCGGGGATATGGACCTTGGAGAGGGTTTTGCCGGCGATGGAGATGATGATGTCGGTGAGCTGGTTGATGGAGACCATCTCGTCCGAGCCGATGTTGATGGGGCCGGTGAAGGTCGGGTGGCGGGTCAGGCGCAGCACGCCTTCCAGGCATTCGTCGATGTAGAGGAAGGAGCGGGTCTGGATGCCGTCGCCCCAGATCTCGATGGAGGTGTTGTCCTCGGCCTGGGCTACCTTGCGGCAGAGGGCGGCCGGCGACTTCTCGCGGCCGTCGTTCCAGGAGCCCTCGGGGCCGAAGATGTTGTGAAAGCGGGCGACCCGGACCTCCATGCCGTGGTTTCTGTGAAACGACAGGTAAAGCCGCTCGCTGAAGAGCTTCTCCCAGCCGTACTCGCTGTCGGGGTGAGCGGGATATGCCGTGTGCTCGGAGCAGTTGGGGTTGTCCGGGTCGAGCTGGTTGTACTCGGGGTAGATGCAGGCCGACGAGGAGTAAAAGATGCGCTTGATATTGCGCTTGTGGCAGGCCTCCAGCACGTTGAGGTTGACCAGAGCGGAGTTGTGCATGATGTCGGCGTCGTTCTCGCCGGTGAACACGTAGCCCGCTCCGCCCATGTCCGCGGCGAACTGGTAGACCTCGTCGAAGCGGCGGTCGATGATCGCGCGGACCAGGCTCTGCTCGCGCAAATCGCCGATAGCGAAATCGTCGGCCTCGGTCGGGGAATACTCGGGGAACTTGAGGTCCACCCCCCTGACCCAGAACCCTTCCCTCTTCAGGCGCTTGACCATGTGGCTGCCGATGAATCCTCCTGCGCCACATACCAGGGCTGTTTTCATTGGATTGTCTCCTGAGTTGCCGTGATGTAAGTATCTGAATTTCTTGCGTTTTAGACGACCAAGCTGGAACGATTTGCCGGGCAAGCATAGGGTCTCGGCGTGCCGGGGGCAAGGGGCGGGGTGAGGGTGGCGAGGGGCACCGGGCCGCCGGCGGTCGAGGTATCCGACCGGCGCGCGCTCTACGACTACCTGGACGACGAGCAGCGGTGATCGCCGTAGATACCAACGTCATCATCGCCGCGCACCGCGGCGAGCACCCGCTGCATGGCGGCCGAGCTTCGTACCGGGCTCGGCATCGATCGCGGTCCTCTCGCGCGCCCCGGGGCTCGAAGAGCTGCCGGGGCTAGCGGACGGCGGCCTGCAGGTCAAAGCCGAACCGCCTGGCGCGGTCCCCGAGGACTTTCTTGCCCTGGTAGGTGGGGATGGCGATTCCCTTGCAGCGATCGACGCACTTGCGCGACAGTGATACCGTCGATTCAAGGTCGACATGGCCATGGCCGTCTCTTCTTCTCAAGAACTGACCGCTCCCGAGCTCGCCTGGGTACGCGAGGACGACGCCTTGCGCGAGAAAGCTCGAGCGTTCGCCCGGAAGCACGGTCGCGACGAAAAAAGCATCTACCGCACCATGAAAAACCTTCGGCGGACCCCGGCCGAACGCCTCAGGATCGGGCTTCTTCATGGCCGATTCCGCGCTGACCCGCGCTGAACGCGCGTTTTTCGTCGAGCTCGAGCGCCGCGGCGTTCGCTACATGGTCGTGGGAATGAGCGGCGCGTTGCTTCAAGGCGCGCGTGGCGCTTCGACAGGTGGGAGAGATCTTCACGCACCCCGAGAGATTTCTCGCTAACGCTCGAAATGACAAGGGGGCGGCCTCCCCGTTGAGGGGCACGCTCTGGAGCGCTACTCTTTCTGGATGCGCACTGTGGTGATGTTGGCGTTCCTGGCCGGATCGGCGGCCGCGATCGGTTGTACGGCGGAGAGCAGCGATGGACCGGGAGGGGGTCCGGGTACCACTTCCGCCGGTAGCGGCGGGAACGGGGCGAGCGAGAACGGCGGCAGTGGCGCATCCGGTACGGGCGCGGCAGGTGGGGCGGGAAGCGGTCAGCCGGGTGCGCTCTGCCCGGCGGATAACGCCACGCGAGCCTGCACCTGCCTGAAGGACGGCGAGACGCTCGCCGGGCGGCAGGTTTGCAGCCTGGCCTTGGGCTGGGCGCAGTGCGAATGCGCCGAGGCGCCGGAGACCATACTGCCGAGCACGATCGCGCAAGGTTCGGGAGGCGGGGCGATCGACCCGGCGGCGAACAAGGCGCTGGCCGACTTCGAGTGGGAGCGTTTCGTGCCCACCGGCGGCACCTGCGAGCCCGGTCGCTACGACGGCGTATTCGACGGCTTCTACCAGTCCGGGGGCTCGTTCGTAGGCATACCGGTGATGGGAAACGTTTCGTTTGAGCTGGGCGAGTCGACCACCGGCGAGTTCTTCGAGGTCAGCGGCGGCACCATGGACGGGTTGGCCCTGTTCGTCTACGCCTTCACGGGCGAAATCGTGGGCTCGCTCGACTGCACCACGGGCGTGTTCGAGGGCTTCATGCAGAACTGCTCCTACACCTCGCCGGGCGGAGGGCCGACCGAGTTCGAGGGGCCGCTACGCGCCAACTACGACCCGTTCAACCACGCCTTTGTCAACGGGGTCTGGGGGGTAACCGAGCGCGACGAGACCGGCGCCTTCTATCCCCCGCCCGACGTGCAACCGGGCGCGCTGTTGCCGCCGCTTCCTACCAAGGGCGGGGTCGGCAACTGGTCGGCCGCGCTGGTGCCTTGACGACCGGGCGGTAACGAGAGGAGATTTCTCGTTTCACTCGAAATGACGTGGGGGCGCCCGCACCCTTTCGACGGATTTCGAACCGGGGGGAAGGACGCGGTAGAAAGATGCCGGCAGCGGCTCAGAAGATCCGCTCGGGCACGTAGATGATATCGCCCGCCTGGAGCGAGAAGTCCTCGGCCCTGCCCTCGGTGACCTGCCTGGCCGGTACGCGGAAACGATGCAACCTGCCGTCTTTCTGGCGCGTGACCACCGTGTCGTCCTCCTTGGCCAAGTCGGTGAATCCGCCGGCCAGGCCGATGGCCTCGACCAGCGTGAGCCCGGTGGTCATGGCGAAGCTCCCCGGCTTGGAGACAGCCCCCATCACGCTGATGCGCTTGGAGTCGTAGGACGCTATCAGTACGGAAACCTGGGGATCGCGCAGGATCTGCCCGTCGCGGAGCTTGTCGCGGATCTCGTCGGCCACCTCGGTAGCTTCTTTACCGGCTACCTCCATGCGGCCGATGAGGGGAAAATCGATGGTGCCGTCCTGTGCCACGCGGTACTTGCCGGACAGCTCCTTCTCGCCGTAGACGCGAACCTCGAAGGAGTCGCCCGAGTCCAGGGTGGTATCCTGATTGCCGACGCTGAGCGGTTTCGGGGTTACAGTCGGCGACGAGGCGCAGCCCCAGACCAGCAATACGAGTAAAAAAAGCGGTTTCGCGGCAGTGCGCATGGATAGCTTCCGCCCCGGGGCAGAGGCAAAAATTTAGTCCGACAGGGCCATCCGGCGCAAGCGGATCCGGGCCGAAAAGAAAAGCGTAGCAGCCTGGATCGTCGGCCGCGTCGCGCTGCTCCTTGCACGTCGAGGGTCCGCACGGGTATTACCCGGCTGCGGTAAGGCGAATGGGCCGCCGGAGTGGTCTGCTGTAGGATGGCAGAATCAATGTCATTTCGGCCGTGGGAAGAAATCTCGTGTACGGGAGATCTCTCACTACGTTCGAGATGACAACCAGAGACGGACCCGAGAGGAAACCGATTTGAAGAACTTCGCACTCATTGGAGCCGGAGGGTTTGTCGCGCCGCGGCACCTGAAGGCCATCCACGACACGGGTAACCGACTGTTAGCCGCCACCGACCCCAACGATTCGGTCGGCGTGCTGGACAAGTACTTCCCGCAAGCCAGATTCTTTCCCGAAACCGAGCGCTTCGATCGGTATCTGGAGAAGGTCAGACGCCAGTCCGAGCAGGGACGGGTCCACTACGTATCGGTCTGCTCACCCAACTACCTGCACGACGCGCACGTGCGCTTGGCGTTACGGGTCAGGGCTAACGCCATCTGCGAGAAGCCGCTGGTCATCACCCCCTGGAACGTGGACGCGCTGGCCGAGCTCGAAGAGGAGTACGGTTGCCGCGTATACACCGTGCTGCAGCTCCGGCTGTTGCCGTCTCTGGTCCGGCTCCGGGAGGAGCTGCGGGCGGGCAGGCAGGACCGGATGGCCGAGATCGAGCTCTCGTACGTCACCCCTCGCGGCCCCTGGTACTACGTCTCCTGGAAGGGCAATCAGGCCAAGTCGGGTGGTATCGCCATGAACATCGGCGTTCACTTCTTCGACCTGCTGCTCTGGCTCTTCGGAAGCTGCCAGAACAGCGAGCTTCACTTGAAAGAGGACGGCAAGATGGCCGGGCTGCTGGAGCTGGAACGGGCCACGGTGAAGTGGTTTCTCTCGCTGGACCGGAGGGATCTGCCCGAGGGGCACCCGGTAGACGAGAATCCCGCGTTCCGCTCGCTTACCATCGACGGTAGCCAGGTGGAGTTCTCGGCCGGGTTCACCGACCTGCACACCGAGGTCTACCGGGACATCCTCTCGGGCGGCGGGTTCGGACCGCGGGATGCCAGGCCCTCGATCGAGCTGGTGCACCGCATCCGTACCTCCGAGGTCGAGGCGCACCAGGGGCGCTGCCACCCGAAGCTGCTCGGGTGAGGGGGAGAGTTAGAACGGAAAAGCGTTTTTCTTTCGCTCTTCTGTGTAGTGAGTCTCGATCGCGCGTTTGATTTCTGACAGCGGCGCGATCATGGGCCGCACGTGGGTGTGGGAGCGCTCGGACACCTTTTTCATGGCCTCGATATCCGTCGGATCGTCCATGGCCACGTAGAGGATCGGCTCGTTTTTCTCGTCGATCCGGTAGTGGACGGGGATTAGCGTATACTGGCGGGCCAGCTCCCCGGGGATGACGTCGAGTATCTCGTCCGTGAAGTCCACGTACTCGAGCGATACCCAGGCAACGCTGAGCTGGTTCGAGAGGATCTGCGTCAATTCCAGCTCGCTAATCACCCCCCGTTCCACCAGGAGCGACCCCAGACGCTTTCCCGTGCCCTTCTGAGCGGCGATGACCTCCTCAAGAGCCTCGGGCGTGATCTTGCCCGCGGCTACCAGCATTGCGCCGAGTAAAGGCCTTTGATTCAAGAAGCTACCCTCTCTCGGATTTACCGGGCGAATGGCGACCATTCCGCCGCCGGTCCCGGCTCTGGCTCGTTCGCGGTAGCCCGGCGCGGCACGAGAACTCTAGCGCCTGCTGCTCAGTTGGCGACCCTGTCCAGGACCTCTTTCAGCTGGAGCTTAGCAAATTTCTCTTTCGCCTTGGAAGCAGCATCATCGATGCCCGAGAAAAGCTCGGCCGCCTCCGCGCTCTTGCCGATGCGCTTCACGTGCTCGTACACGGTGCGTTCTCCCACCTGCACGAAAAAGGTCACGTAGAGCAGCGCCGAAAGCGACAGAAGCTTCAGGCTGGTCTTTATCAGAAAGCCGATCATGTATGCTTTATACTACATTTACCTGCATGTAAGCAATATCTTCGGAAGAGAAGACTGCAGTGAGGGTTCCTCGCCCTGCCCCTTTTCCCGGATCATCCCTGCCCCCTGTTCCCCGAGAGTAGAGAGGAACCGAAAGAGGGCGCCGAGTACGCCACCAACCGCTCCCCCCTCACCCCCCACCCCCTTTTCACACGAAACGCCCCAAAAAACGGATTCTGGGGGCTGGAATGACCTATTTTTAGGATTCGCGGAGTGGCCTGTTGGCGTCCTGTGGGCTACGCGCGGCTCGAAATGCTCATACCAATATGGCTTACGGTGCCGCCGCTTCGTCTGTGCGATGCGGAGGCACTTCGAGCCGCGAACAAGAAGGGGGGGTTAGTAGAACACCCGCAGCCCGAGCCAAGCTTCTATCTTGTCGTAGCCGGCCGGGTCGGGCGGGACCGGCTGCCCCGTAGCTGAGGTAAACTGCAGATCGTACTCGTAGTCGGTCAGGTTGGCTTCGTACAGGAACGATGCGGTCATCGCCAGCCAGTCAGTGAACCTGTACTCGCCCGACAGAGAGCCTCCGAGCCTCACGTCCTCACGCGGATCCGGGTTCGTCGTATAGAGCGCGCCCGCTCCGGTGCGCGGCACTCCGTAGCTGTACAGCCCGCCGAAAAGCTTGGCCGAGAGCAGGAAAGCGCCGCCGATCATCAGGTCCCCGGTCGCGTACCCTCGATCGCGCCGGACGTAGTTGCCCACGAACGAGCTGTGGTATCCCCGCTCGTAGCCCAAGGCAAACCTCAAGGTCTGGCTGGCCTTGAAACGCGCCTCCAGCGCGCCGGCGATGTCGTCGTAGTCCTCGCCCAATTCGTAGAAGCCTGCTCCATAACCCACCAAGGCGGTGAGCGAGATTCGCGGCGTGAGGATGCCGTTGATGCCGACACGGGAGGCGAGCCGCACGTTGTCGCTGAGCCGAGTCGCCGAGCTAGTGTCCGCGTTGGGGTAGTCCTGGAAGGCTACGTTCGCGTCGTAAAGCAGCGTGGTCTTGGGTAGGAACTTCCAGTCCGTGTCCAACTTGACCGTGTGCGTGAAGCTATTGTTGTCCTCGAAAATCGTGGCTTCGAATGCGTCCAAACCGAAGACGTACCCTAGGCCGCCCCGGAGTACGTTACCCTTGCTGGCGAAACCGAGCCTGACTCCTACGTCGTTGCGCCAGCGCGCAAACGTGGGATCCGCGCCCGAGGTCTCGGTAAAGGGCCGGATGGTCCGCGTCACCTCTTCCGTGAACGTGATATTGAAGGGCCTTTCCGGAAGCACGATGAGATCCAGCCCCGCGGACGTCGAGATCGACTCGCCGATATCGTCGCCGTACTGGGTGGCGAAGTAACCGTAATAAGCGGCGGACACGCCTCCCCGGAACCTGATGGTAGGAGGCGGGCTATCCTCGCTCCGGCGCGTCCGGGTCGAGAGGTAGAAGTGCGGGCTGACGCGGAGCAGGCCGGTTCCCTCCTCCGCTTCGTCCGCGTAGAAGACGTTGCTGTCGTAACCGACCTCGGCTCCTATGCCGGGGTGAAGCTCCAGATCGCCCGCTTTGATTCCCGGACCTTCGGTGCGCTCGCGATCCTCGAGCCAGTCCTGCGCGCTCGCGGCGGAGGCCGTCGTTATTGCAACCCCTATGACTGCCAGGCTAAGCCAGAGATGGAAGCGTACGCGCATAGTCCCGGTGTTCGGCTAGAGGGGGCCGGGAACTTCTCCCCCGAAGATAGAGAGTGCCCTCTTATCGCGTTTTAGATTCGAAATCCAGTGTTCTAGTAGTAAACGGTCGCCGGAGGCGGAATTACCGGGAACGATGGCGCCCCAGCGGGTACGTCGCCCATGTCGTCGGGTACCATCGATGGATCGATGTCGGTGATGACCTCCGTGGCGCCGATCTCATAGATATCCTGACCGACGCACTGGTTGGCCTCCTGCTCCAGGGTCTCGAACTTCTGCTGGAGCACGGTCAGCACCGTGTACTCGTGGCTGGCCGTCTTGGGGTCGACCGCGGCGACCAGGGCCTCCAGGCGTCGCTGGGCGTTGCGCAGGTTGGCGTTGATCTGGGTTAGCTTGTCGTTGAGGCAGGTGATCCGAATAATATCTGCTTCCTTGCGCGCCTCGTTGAGCATGGCGGTCACCCGTTTGCTCAACTTTTCGCCACCTGCCACGATTTTGCGTCCCTTCTGTACCTGCTCCTCGGCCGAGAGCGCCGCCACGCGCCCTCCGACCGTGACGTTCAGCTCGCCGCTGGCCTCATCCTGGGCCAGAGCGAGGCCGAAGCCGAGCAGGCCGACCAGGCAAATAGACACTACAAAAAGTCGTATCGTTCGCATGCTCGATTTCCCCGCTATTTGAGGCATTGAGTATAATCCGGCCCGTCCAGGTGTCAACACGGTGGATCGAAACGGTACCGCGCTCCGCGGCCGGCCGAGCCCGGATTCGACGGGGGCGAGCTGCCTACCCATCCACCCGGACCCCGGGTCGCCCTACGCCTTGAGTGTCCGACCCGGGTATTTTCGGTTGGTTACGAATGCAACGGCAAGAAAACAAAGGGATAGGAGGTGGTCATCCGTCCGTCGGGGCGGGCCTCGCGCCCGCCAGCTTAAATAACGGGAGGGGGCAAGCCCCTCCTCTACATAAATTCCCGCGACCTCTAGTAGGGGCGGGCCTCGCGCCCGCCAGCTTAAATATCGGGCGGAGACAAGCCCCTCCTCTACAGCAGCCGTAAAAGCGGGACCGCTAGTTCTGCGGGGCGAATACGAAGGGATAGGAGAACGTCACGCTCCCGCCCTCCGGGCCCGGGTTGAAGCGGAAACGGCCGACGGTTTGCGTCACGCACTGGGCCAGCTGGGGGTCGTTCGTGGTGTTGGTAGTTACGCTGATACCCGTGACGTTGCCCCGCTCCTGGATGGTGAACTGGACAGTAACCTTGCCCTTGAGCGTCGGATTGCGGCGTAACTGCTTCTCGTAGCAGGCCTTGATGGCCCGGATACGGGTCTTGATGGTCCGGACCACGATGCTGGAGTCAAAGTCGCCAGCTCCGCCGATATCTCCGCCGGAGCCTACGTTAGCCGAGCCCTTGATTACGCGCTCGGTGACCTTGCCGCCCTCGCCAACCGCCTTGCCGCCGCCGCCGGCCTTGGCCAGCGATCCCAGCCCCTTGGTGCCACCGCTGCCCGAGCCGCCGCCGCTACGGGTCCTGAGCACGCCGCCGGCGCCGCCTTTGGCCACGCCTACGCCCGAGGCCTGGGCCATGACCTCCTCGGCGTTGCCGATGACCGCGCCCCCGGCCAGCACGTCGGCCAGCGCGCCGCCGGCCTCCGCGCTCAGGGCGCCCACGATCAGAGACTCGGCTGCCTGCGCCGCCTCGGCGGCGATTCGCGCCGTCTGTTCCGCGACCGCCGCGCTATCGCCGGCCGGGCCTTTAGGGCCGCCTCCTCCCGAGGAGCTGCTGCCGCTCGACGGCGCTTCCTCGACCGCGACGTCGCCTTCTTCCTCGATCGGGATATCCTCGACCTCCTCTACGGGAGGCGTCGGCTCCTCGAAAATGATCTTGGCGAAGTTCTCCGGTACGCCGGCCAGCCCTTCGTCGATGGGCCAGTCGGCGTTCTCCAGGTAGACCAGGAAGCTGAACATGCTCATGAAGGTGAACACGACGAAAGCCGTGAAGACCCAGTCGATGTTGCCCACGAAACCGCCGCGCACCGCTGCCGGCAGCTGCGGGCGGGGCTGGATGGGGGGCGGCAGCACGAACTGGAAGAGCAACGTGGTGTTGCCGAATACGACCTTCCCTCGCGACTTGTCGCTGAGCTTGACCTGCCAGTGGGTGCCGGCGTTGCGAGCGGTGCCGCTGCTGCGCATCTGGTCGAGGTCCTGCACCCCGCCCGGCAGCCCCACCTTGCCGTGCATGGCCTCGGTGAAGTTCAGCACGTACCCGTCGCCCACCAGCTGGAAGATCTCGAAGCGGGTCGGGATACCCTCGGCCTGCATCACGAAGTGGTTCTTCTCGCTGCTGCCCACCCACACGCTTTCCCGCTTGCGGATGATGCGCTCCTCGATGATCTTGCCGGCCTGGATCAACCCGATACGCAGAACCTTGGGGCCTTCGGCCTTAACCTGCACGGCCTGCATGGCCATGGTCATCGCGCCGGGGCGACCTGGCTGCTTCGGCTGTTGCGTTTCGTTCTCAGGCATCGATGTTCTTCCCGCCCGTGGGCTCTATTCCGGCTAAGAAGCCGCCTTCGGCGGAACCATCGTCCGCCGGTCGGATATACCGTAGGTGGCTGGCGAACAATACACCGGTCGGCCGGAAGGGTCCATAGTCATATCCATAGACGCTCGCTCCTGTCTTTCCTTGGGTCAAGGGGATTGTGGCCCGTCGCAGAAGGTGCTCTCGGGGGAATCGCCGCCGACCGCCGCGTCCTCCAGGATCTCCCTCGTCCGCTTCAGATCCCGGACCAGGGCCACCGCCCGCTTGCGCAACATACCGGAAGCCGCGAAGCACACGGCCGAGGTGGCGATACCGATAGCCAGGGTGCAGAGCGCGTGCGAGAGCGCCTCGCTTTCCACCAGCCCCGCCTGCAACGCCTGCAGCCCTCCCCTGACGCCCAGGGCGCTCGTGAGCTCCAGGATCACTCCCAGCAGCGCCAGCGGAGTGGCGACCCGCGCCAGGCCGTGCACGGCGTACACGCGTCTGCCGGCCTCGTCGCGCCGGTCCGCGCATACCTCGTCCGCGACCCCCTCGGAGCGCTCCCCGTTTGCCTCGACTCGCAGAACTGCGTGCGCGAGCTCGGCGACCCAGGCCGGACGGCCGGCCTCGGCCAACGCGATGGCGGCCTTGGTTCTTCCCGCCTGCAGATCCTCCCGCAGCGCCTCCAAGTAGGGGCCGGGGTCGATACGCGCGCGGTAATAGAGCGTGCGAAAGCGCTCGGCGATCAGCGCCAGGGCCACGGCGGCCAGCAGCAGCTGCACGGCGTTGAATGCGGTCATGGGGAGTCCGGACGGGTTTTCGGGCGGCCGCAAGGACCGCCCCTACGACGGCTTAACGCTTCGATCGTTGTTGGGCGGCCGCAAGGGACGCCACTACGGCGGCGAGTAGGCGACGTCGGAGAGAGAGACAATGCAGGCAAACGGCGGGGAAGGCCGGATCAGAACGGTTCCTGGTCGACCGAGCGGACGACCTTCTTCACGAAGCTCGTTCTCAGGTCCATGACCTCGTAGCCGATGTTGGAACGGTTGAGTATGTAGAACGCGTTGGGCTTCTGTACCCGGCCCTCGATGGTGATCTCCTCCAGCTGGATCACCTTGGGGGCTCGTTTCCGGGCTTGCTGCGCCTTAACCGGGCCGAGCGGCGAAAGCGCGAGCAGCGCAAGAGCAAAAGCAAGAGACAGAATGCAGAGTAACTTCTTCATCGCAAATGCTCCCTGGTTCGGTCCTTCCGTCTACCGGCGCCGTTCGATCCGGCCCCCCGGCCCTACTCGGGCCGCCGTTACTTCTCCTTCGCCATCTCCGCCGCGCGCGCCGCGCGCTCCTTTTCCCGCTGCTTGCGCGCCTTCTCGCGTTCGATCCGCTTGTTCTCGCGCTCGATGCTGCGCTGCAGATCCTCCAGATAGCTCGTCGAGATGTCGTCGCGCTTGAGCCTGGAGCCCATCTGGCTGCGATAGGCGGTGAACTCGTTGATGGCATAGGTAAAGGCCTTGATCTTGTCCAGCCCCGGGAACTCATCACCGGCGGCCATGTACATCAGCCCCATGTTGAAATGGGCCTCGGGCAGGTTCTTGTCCAACTTGAGCGCCTTCTGGAAGGTGCTCTTCGCCTTTTCCCACTGCTTGGTAGCGCGAAGGGCATCGCCCAGGTTCAGGTGCACGGCCGCCGATTTAGGCAACATCGTGGCCACCTTCTGGAACTGGTCCAGCGCCTGCTCGTAGTTGCCGCCCGCCATGTACTGGATGCCGAGCGCCATCCGCGCCTCGGCGTACTCGGGACGGAGCTGGACCGCTTTCTCGTAGGACTTCAGCGCATCGCCGGTTCGCTCCTGTTCCTCGTATACCTGTCCCTGCAGGAAATGCAGCTCCGCGATCTCCTCATCGACCTCCAGCGCCTGCTTCAGTATCGACTCCGCCAGCTCGTTGCGACCGCGAAGCCGGCTGGTCTTGATCAGTGAGATCATAGCCGGCACAAAGCGCTCGTCCCGCTTGAGCGCCTTGCGCGCCGCCTCGTCCGCCTGGTCGAGCCGGTTGGTCTTCGCCAACACGTCCGCGTAGATGGCCTGCAGGTGCAGGTTGCGCTCCCACTTCTTGGCCAGCGGCTCGATGAAGCTCAGCGCCTGCTGGGCCGAGCCCCTGCGCAGATAGATGTTCGCGATGCCCTCGGCCGCCTTCTCGTAGTCGGCCTGGATGCTGAGCGACCGGCGGTACCAGTCCAACGCCTTGCTCTCGCTGCCGCCTCGATCGAGCATGACGCCCAGGCTGTAAGCGGCTTGGTAGGCCTTGCGGTCCAGGTTGTAGGCCTTGCGGAAGGATTTCTCCGCCCTGCGGTTATCAAAGGCGCGCGCTTCCTTCATGCCCTTGTCGATGTACTTCTGCGCCTCGGCGCTGACCTTGGGCCGGGGCGGTAGCGCGCGGCCGGTCTCGCCGTCAGGAGCTCCCCAGGCGCTCTTGGCTTCCTTTTCCCCTTCCTCGTCCGAGCCCTCCGCGCCGGCGGACTTGCCCGATCCGCTCGCGTCTTTCTCGGGGTCGTACCCGTCGTATTGCTGGTCGGTCGGCGAGACCAGCCCGGCGGCCGCCGGGTCCTGCTCCCCGCCGGCGGTGGGATCCTGCCCCTGCTGCCCGGGCGCCTGCGCGCCCGGCTCGTCCGCGCCGCCGCAGGCAACCACGAAAACGAGGGCGAGTAGCGCCAGGAGCGCGAGGTAGCCACGGCAACTGTTACTGACGCGCATGTTACTCTCCTGACACAGGCGGCGATGCCACGCCCGCTTGAATACCGAGGTTGCGGCCCCTGAGCGCCCGCGAGAACTCGCCCGGCCGGTAGGCCTGGAAGCTCGCGTCCTTGGCCGCGGCCTCGGCCACGCACTCCGCGATGCGCTCGTCGCCGTAGGCGTTTATGCGATCTATCGCCTGCCGCGTATACTGGTTGTCGACGTTACCGGCCCGGGCCGCCCGCGAGGCCAGCGCGTAACGGGCCACGGCCAGGCACTCGATGGGACGTACCTTGGCGTCCAGCAGCTGGCGGATGGTGTCCTCGACCTGGATCTTGATGTCGTCCTTCGCGTAGGCGGGCAGCCCGCGCATTTTCTTCTGCAGGTCGTTCGGCACCACGAAGGGCGTGTTGAGCACCGAGCGCGCCAGCACCTCGTAAATACGCCCCTGCTGCACGAAGGCCGCGATGGTCCAGGTCGGCCTGCGGTAGGTGGGAACGCCGGAATACCCCTCGGCCCGGTTCTTGGCCTCGACGCTGCCCGAGGTAATCTGGCTGGTGACCGACTCCACGTAGGACTTGAGCGTGGCCGGCTTGCCCGCCTTGATGGCGAACTTCTCGAAGTCGGCAAAACCTTCGTCCACCAGGATGAACTTGGCCTCGGCCGCGTACTCGGCCGCCATCGAGCCCGGCTTCTGCCCGGACCGGGTAAAGGCCGTCACCACGTCCTGCAAAGCCCCACGGTAGTCGCGGGTCTGCCGTAGCTCCTCGCGGCACTGGGCGATGCGCCAGTAGGCCTGCACCACCAGCTCGCCCGCCTTGGAGTCGCGCGAGTAGCGGGCGATGAACTCCCGCATGGCGGTCATGGCCTTGCCCCACTGCCGCTGTTTAAAGGCCATCTCGGCCACCCGGTAATAAGCGACCATCACCTCGTCCTGGTCGCTCATCATCTCGGCGGCCTGCCGGTAGTAGTCGGCAGCGCGCGAGTACTGCTGCTGGTACTCGAGGATCTTGGCCGCGTTGATCAGCGCGTCCTCGCGCCTGGTCTTCATTCCGGGATCCTGCGAGGTTGCAAAGCGCTTGGAGTCGGCCAGGACGCGGTAGCTCTCCACCGCGCGATCGAAATCAAAGAAGCGGTTGGCGTTATAGGCCAGCCGGAAATAGGCGTTGCTAAGGATGGCGTCCAGGCTCTTCTGCTCCTCATCGGTCTCGGCCTTGCGCGGGCCGACCTCGTCGATGATGCGCTGGTAGAGCCTGCCGGCCGACTCGTTGCGGCTGGTACGTTCCAGCGCGATGGCCGCTTTCTCCAGGGCCAGCGGCGCCTGCGCGTGATTCGGCTCCTGGTTGACCGCCTTGACCAGCTCGCTGGCCGCCTTCTCGTAGAGCCGGCGCGCCTTCTTGGGGTTCTTGGCCTTCTCGGCCCTCTCGAAGATTGCCACCGAATCGCGGTAACGCAGGTTGGTGAGATCGGAGCCGGCGATGCAGCGCGGATCGTCCTTGTTCTCGCTCTTGGAGCAGTCGACCGCCGCTACCTCGGTACCTTCCGGGCTGAAGGTGCACTTACGCTCCTGCAAGTCGACGCTCAACTGGCGCACCAGCTCCGTGTCGTTGGCGCTGACCGCGATGTTGCGCAGGTTGATCCAGGCCACCCTGCCCGTCTCGTCCGCTCTCGGGCCCACGCAACGCTCGTTGTAGATGTCGGCAAAGCGGCTGCGGGCGTGGTCCCAGTAGCCGTACTGGTAGAGCAGCAGCGTGTTGTTGTAGCGGTAAGACTCCAGCAAGTGCTCCTTGTCGTGCTCCTCGCCCACGCGCGCCTCGTAGTTCTCGCGCGCCCGCGCCAGTCGGAGCAAGAGCTTGGGGATGGGGATGGGCTTGACCGTGGCCGGATCGCCCGCGGGCTCCGGCGCCTCCTCGCGCACTTGTATCTGCCCGTCCTGCTGGGCCTTGTCGGCCAGTCGCTTGACGGACTCCACCACCAGCCGGGCCGAGATGGAGAGGAACTTGTCGTCCAGGTTGCTGTCGCGCACCCCCGCATACTCGCGCGCCGCCGCCTCGTAGTTCTCCGACCAGTAATAAGCGTCGGCCAGGTTGTACTGCAGCTCGTAGGCCTCCGGGTCGTTGGGGTAGCGCTGGATGTAGCTCTGGTAGCTCTTGGCGGCCAGGCCGTAGAGCTCCTGCGCCTTGAGACAGAGCTCCGGGGCCTGCTCCTCTACGCACCTGCGGCGTACGGTCTGCGCCTGCTGGTGGAAGACGATGGCGGTATTGATCGAGGAGTCCTTGGCGAAACGCTCGGCCTCGCGCTGCTCCCTGGGGTGATCTTTGTTGGCCTCCCACCAGGCCGTGCCCTCGGCATAATCGGCTAGCTTGGCCCGCGCCTCGATGGCCAGATCGTGCTCGTTGTTACGGGTGTGAGCGCGCGCGATCATGTTCTGGATGGAGGGCGCTTTCGGGCTCAGGGGCCAACGCTGCAGAGTGAGCTTCCAGACCTCTACCGCTTTGGGGTAGCGCGCCTCGTCGAAGTAAATGTAACCCAGCCGCTCGTAGACCTCCGGGGTCCAGGCCTTGTCCTGCGGCATCAGCTCCGGGTTCTGCACGCGCTCGATGCCTCGCGGCTGTCCCTCCTCTGGATCCGGGACCTGGTTCTCGTTCCAGTCGTCGTAGGCAAAGGCGATGCCCAGGTACTGCAGGGCCTCTTCCCTGAGCTCCGAGCCCTTGCCCGTGCGCAGACGCTCGGCCTCCGACCACTCCACCAGCTTCCAGAAGTTGAGGATGGCCTCCGGATAGCGGCTGGCGCGATAGTTGGCCCAGGCCACCTTGTACAGGGCCAGGTTGAAGTTGCGGTCCTCGGGCTTCTGCAGGACCTGGCTGTAGGCGCTGATGGCCTTGTCCAGGCCGTGCTCGGAGAAGTCGAAGTCGAAGTGGTATTCACCGATGCGCAGCCAAGTCTCGGCGAAGAACTTACTGTCCGGCACCACCGGCTCGCAGCCGGCGAAGGGGTCGACGTAGACGCCCGCTTCGGCCACCGGATCCTCGATCTCGATCGCCGGATGCGCTTCGGCCAGCTTCTCCCGGGCATCGGGCTCCTCGGCCGTTTCTGGCGGTAGGTCTTCCGGGTAGTTGTAGCGGTTGGCGCATACCAGGTTGAGCCAGGCCAGCCGCGCCTTCTCGGGCTCGCCCTTCTCGTTCTGGCAGTAGCCGATGAGGTAGTAGACGCCGTCCAGCCGCGAGTACTCCGGAAAGCGCTGCGCTAGCTCGGTGTACAGGCCGACCGTATCGCTGAAATCCTTGCGCGGCTCCTTCAGGTCGTCGTACGGCTCTCCCTTGCGCGCGAGCCGGTCGCGCTCCTCCATGAAGCGGTCCATGGCGTCCTGGTACTGGATGGCCGTGCGCTCGTAGTAGAGCTCGCCCAAGCGGAACATGGCGTCGGGCGTGTACTCGACGTCGTCGGGGTATTTCTCGATCAACCGCTCGAAATGCTCGATAGCGCTCAGCCGGGCCTCGTGCTGCAGCCGCTCCTCCTCGGTGATCTGGCGCTCGAACTCCTGCTCCATTCCCCGTCGCTGCCAGAGATAGGAGCGCCTGAGGATGGAGGCCACGGTCTGTTGGTAGGCGCCGCCGATACGGGCGAAGCTCTCTACCTCGGCTTCCAACTGCTTCAGCGCCGCCACCTGTTGCTCGGTCGGCGGCGGCCGGTCGTCTTCCCGCTTCAGCTCCACCCCACCGGCCTTGGCGGCTCTGCTGAGCTCGTCTTCACCCGTCACGTCGCTGATGCCGGCCCAGGGCAGGGGCTTCTCGGTGGGCGCCGCCTTGATCGCGCCGGTGAGGACGCCTCCCACGCCGGCAGGAGCCTGGGCGTGCGCGGCAGAGCAGAGCAGAACAAGGATCAGGCACACCATGCGAGAGCTGGTCACTATTGACTCCCTTGCTTGGCTTTTTCGTCCATGATCTCCCGGAACTCGTCGTCCAGGGCCTGCAGCTGGCGCGTCCGCTCGCGGGTCAGCATCTCCACCCGCATGCGGTGCTCCTCGCGTTCGGCCCAGGCCACGTCCGCGCGGCCGACGTCGGCCCGTAACACGATCTCGTAGAACCGCTGCCGTATCTGGGCGTAGTTCTCCCGGGTCACCGCGCCGATCACTACCTCGGCCTCGGTCTGAAGCGCGTCGAGCTGCTCGCGATACCGCTCCAGGTTCCCGCTTTCCTCGTCCAGGACCGCTCGCATCTCCGCTACCCGCTCGGCGACCACCGCGTCCACCCGCGCGTCCTGCTCGACGATCTTCGCCTCGGCCTGCACGATGCGGTACCAGGCGTTGTCTCCACCCTTGCCCGCGCCCATCAGCTTGCGCTCGCGCTCCACCAGCTCGCCGTACTTCTCGCGCAGGGCGCCGTCGCGCCGGTAGGCCGCGTCGCCTACGCCGACCTGCAGTTGCCCGTTCTCGATGTCCATGCGTAGGGTAGCCATGCGGTCGCGGTACTCCGCGACCGCGGCCTTCTGCTGCTCGAGCTCCGTACGGATGGCGGCCACACCCGCTGCGTCCTCGCGCTCTTTCATAGTGGCGGTCATGAAGCGGTCGGTTGCCACGATGCGGGCTTCCAGCCCGGTCGTCTGTACCTCGAGCTTGCTGAGCTCGCTGTTCAGCGCCCGATATTTCTCCAGGACCCTGGCGTTGCGCGCGTGCATCTCGTCGGGGTCGTCCGGTATGGCGTCCAGGCTCTTCTCCAGTTGCTGGCGCTCCTTACGGAGCGCAGCTAGCTCCGAGCCCCCGGCGCCCGAGGCCTTTGCCTCGGCCGCGATTAGCTGCTTGCGGACCTTCTCCAGCCGGGTGCGCAACGCCACCGTGCGTTCGCGATGCGAGCGCAGGTCTGGGAAGATGTTGACAGGATTGGGCGAGGCCAGCGCCGAATTCATCCGTTTGACAATGTTCTCCGTCTCCCGGACCAGGCGCACCGACTGGCTGAGATCGGCCAGGATCTGCAGGGCTTGCTTGATGTCGCCCTGCAGATCGGTCCACTTGAGCGCCAGAGGCGGAACAAAGCTGGCCACGTCGAACGACTCGACGTTTTCGCGTACCAGCCGGCGAAAGTGCTCGGCCGGATTGGGTTGATCGGCGTACATCTCGTCGAGCTGCTCGCGCACCTTCTCGAACCGCTTGCTGACCTCCGCGAAGACTTCGTCCGCAGTAAGGTAGCTGCCGTTCCTCAGCAGCAGGTTGCCGCGCAGGATCATCCCGTCGGGAATGGTGCGGCTGTCGGGAACCGCCACGCCGAGGACCTCCAACGCCCTCTCCGCCTGGGTCGAGTCGCCGTTTCGGATATAGGCCCAGGCTATCTCGTAGAGCGCCACGTCGAAGTCGGTCGAGGAGCGCCCGATCGACTGGTATGCTTCCGCCGCCCGCTCGATCTGGTCGGTCTCGTAGAAGAGGCGACCCAAGGCCAGCTTGGCCAGGTCCACCACCTTGCGACCGGCGGCATCGGTAGCCTTGTACTCGGCCACCTGCTGAAAGGCGCGTACCGCCTGCTCGTACTGACCGCGCACCGTGTAGATGACACCGACGAAGTAGCGGGCCTGCGGAAAATAGGCCGTGTTCGGCGGTACGTTCTCGAAGGCCAGACGCGCCTGCTCCAGACGTTGCTGGTCGTAGGCGGCGCCGCCCCCCTCGGATTCGTCGTCGTCGGCAGCCACTGTCTCGGGTTGTGCGACGCTGTACAGGTACTTGGCTCGATAGTAGCCCGTGGCCGCTTCGATGTCCGACGTCGGCAGCTGGCTCAGGCGCGAAAAGTAATCCTCCACCCGGTCGAAGTCGCGGATAAGAATGGCTATCTCGATCAACCTGCCCAGCGTCCGCTGCAGAAAGGGGCGGAAGCGCGGCTCGTCGGCCCGGTCGATGATGAGCCGGAAGCGCGAGCGGGCGCCCAGATAGTCGCCGGCGTGATAGAGGGACTCGGCGAGCAGGAAGAGGCAATCCGGATAGGCCGGATGCCTGGGAAAGCTCTCGACCACGTCGGTGAAGATGACGCTGGCCCGTACATAGTCCTTCAGGCGAAAGAACAGCTCGCCGTCGGCCAGGCGCTCTTCTACGTAGGTGGCGCTGCGCAGCTGCGACCTGCGCAGAGGAAGGCTCGACAGCTGGTTGATGTCCGATTCCAAGTCGTTGAGCTTCTTGAGGACGCTCGAGAGGTCCTGGGCCGAAGCGGGACCGGCCGCGGAGGCCGCGGATAGCAGCAGCAGGGCGAGCGAAAACGCGAGGGCGACCCCCAGCCGCGCGCGCGCGAGCCATCGCCAGACCCCTCTCGCGGATCCTCCCCCGTCGTATCGGAGCGGAAGCGGGAGGGTGGAGTTTGCGGCCAGCAGCGCCGACGGCCGCTCGTTCATCACTCGCCTCCCTCTTCTCCCTTGCCCGTGCCGGTGGTGCCGCTGGATACGCGTTCCACGTAACGGATGGCGGGTCGCTCTTCGAGCGGAGCGGTGGGGCCGCCCTTCTCGTAGCTGACCGCCCGCACGGTCACGGTCTTGCCCTCGGGAGCGTTGAACGTGTAGTCCGAGCGCACCTTGAAGCGGTAGCCCTTGAGGTAGGAGAAGATACCGTAACCGCTGCCCTGGTACTCGAGGTTCACAGTGAGCGTGTGCTCGCCCGGTACGATGCTTCCGTTGTAGACGTCGAAGACCTCCTGCTCGTCCAGCCCGCCCTCTTCATCGGCCTTGTTGAAGATCGGCGCGCCGTCCAGCGCATACAGGACCTTCACCAGTCGATAGGAACCGCCCATCTTGTTCTCGTGAACGATGCGGGCCTGGCCGCCAGCCACCACACCCTGCAGCACGGTCTCGGCCAGCAGCGAGAGGCGGGCCTTGGAGCGGAATATCTGCTCCTTGAGCTCGTTGATCCGCTGCTCTAGGTCGATCAGACGTACGTTGTACGTCCCGGCGCTCAGGTCTTCCGCCTTCTCGGCGGTGGCCGTGGTCTCGCCCTCCACGCCGTCGGGAGGCTCTGCGGAGGCTTCCTCTGCCGCCTCCGGTTGCGCGGCGTCCGCATCCTCTGCCGCGGACGGCCCGGCCGCTTCGGCCTCCTCCGTCTCGGTGGCATCGTCCTGGGCCGACGCCGCGGTCGAGACCGCCAGCGCGAGTGCCATGTACGCCGATAACCTGGTCAATCTGGGCATCGTGCAGTTCCCCTTGTTGGTAGCTATCCAAGCAGTCGACTCTATAACAAGCGACCGCTTTGCGGTCAACGAGCAGTTAAAAAACCCGGGCTAAACGCCGTCCCTGGAAAGGTGGTCATCGACGGGAGGATCGACCGCTGAATTCGTTCGGGAACGGTCCCGGCGAGCCGGGGCGAGGCGCTCGCCGGTTCCGCTCACCTGCCCGCGAAGCGCGCAGGGCACGCCGGCACGGGGAACGACCGCGTCCGTTTTTCGTTCTGTTCTCGCCAGACATCGGTGTTATTCTCGATTTCCTCCGTAACCACTCAGAATCGTTGTAGTGTCTTCTTCATCTGGAACTACCATATCATACGTGACGTCGTTCGAGGGACGGGGTTACAGTACGGACGCGTGTCGGTATCAAGTATGAACTGCGAACTATGCCAGGCGAAGCTCAAGCATCTGGCCTCCGGAGAGCTGGACGAGCTGTCTGCTGACCAGGCCCGGGCGCACCTGCAGACGTGCGAGTCGTGCCGTCTGGCCTTCGAGCGGCTGGGCATCCCGGATTCCGCTGCCGGGCGGCCCGCCGCGTGCACCGAGCCGACCGAACCACTGCTCATCGAAGCGCGGGATGCGGCGATTTCCCTGGCGCTGCAGTCGGCCCAGAGCCAGGCGCGCTCGGCGGCCGAAAACTCGCGAAACAGCGACTGGCGCGAAAGGGTGGGCCGAGCAGGACGCCTGTTGATGGGACGGCAGTTCGCCGTGGCTACGGCCATGCTGCTGGTGGCAGCGGTCGGGCTCTGGTACGTCCCGCGCTTTCGCCAGAACCCGGATGCGGGCGCGACCATAGTGGACGGCCCCCGCTCGACCGAGGGCGAGCCGGCTTCCGGAGCGCTCGAGCCGGCCGAGCCCCTGGATCTGACCATGGACCGGAACGGCCGGCGCATCCGCTCCAGAAAGGAAATCGCCGCTGCCCGTTCCCGTCGAAACTCGACTGCCCTGGAGCAGGCCACGGGCGATAACACCCCGCAACCGGTCGGCGCTCCGCAAGTAGCAGCCGGCGAGCCGGTGATAGCGGCGAACGACGCGGTGGAGGAAATCGAGAACAACGACGAGGGCGAAACGGACGAGCAGACAGCAGGCGATGACCGGGCTGCCGGCGCGCAAACCGCGCCAGCCCTGTTCGCGCGAGCCGACGCCGGGACCGCGGAAAAGGACTCCGGCAGCGCGGTCGCTGCCGAGCCCGCGTCGGAACCGAAGGTCGCCGGAACGGAGCGATAACGGATGGCGGCGACCATACTCGTGGTAGACGACGAGAGAAACATCCGGCGCACGTTGCACATGGTGCTGGACGAGCCGGGATACGGCGTGCTGGAGGCGGCCTCGGCGGAAGAGGCGCTGGAACTTCTGGACGCGGAAGACGTCGACCTGATGATCCTGGACGTCCGGCTGCCGAGCATGAGCGGTATCGAGATGCTGGAAGCGATCCGCGGTCGGGAGGACCTGTATAGGCTTCCGGTGATCATGATCTCGGGCCACGCCTCGGTAGCGGAGGCGGTGCACGCGGTCCAACTCGGTGCGTCCGACTTCTTCGAGAAACCGCTCGACCGCGACCGGGTGCTGATAAGCGTGACCAACGCGTTGCGCTCCTCCAAGCTAGAGCGGGAGCTGTCAGCGCTGCGCGCGCAGGTCGAGGATCGCTACCGCATGACCGGCGAGAGCAAGGTCATGAAGGAGCTATACGCGGCCATCGAGAAGGTCGCGCCCAGCAAGAGCCGCGTGCTCATCACCGGCGAGAGCGGGACGGGCAAGGAGCTGATCGCGCGGGCGGTGCACGCGCTGAGCCCCAGGCGCGCCGCGCCCTTCATCATGCTCAACTGCGCGGCCATCCCCTCGGAGCTGATCGAGAGCGAGCTATTCGGCTACGAACGGGGGGCGTTCACCGGCGCGCACGGCAAGAAGAAAGGCATGTTCGAGCTGGCCGAGGGGGGAACGCTTCTGCTGGACGAAGTCGGGGACATGAGCGCCAACGCGCAGGCCAAGGTCCTACGGGCGCTGGAAAGCGGTACCATCAGCCGATTGGGCAGTGAACAGAGCATCGCGGTGAACGTGCGCGTGGTCGCTTCCACCAACAAGGAGCTGGAAGCCGAGGTCGCTGCCGGAAGGTTCCGGGAGGACCTGTATTACCGGCTGAACGTGGTCCCCATCCGCAGCCCGGCCCTGCGCGAACGCAAGGACGATATCCCGCTTCTGGCGCGCGTGTTTCTGCGGGACTGCTGCCTGGACAACGGTTTCCGGGAGAAGAGCATCGATGAGGAGGTGCTGCAGCAGCTCGAGCAGCGCGCCTGGCCGGGTAACGTGCGCGAGCTCCGAAACGTCATCGAGCGCATGGTCATCCTGGGGGGCGAGCACCTGACCGTCGAGGACTTGCCCGAGCAGGACAGCCTGACGCGAGCGGCGAGCGATACACCACCGTCTTCGGTAGCGAGTGCTGCGGGGGAACAGCTCGAGGCCGGGCTACCGTCGGGAGCGCCGCTGACACTGCGTGCGTACCGGGACGACGCCGAACGCCGGTATATCGTGTCGACGCTCGATTCTTGCGACTGGAACATCTCGCGGGCGGCCGTGATCCTGGGCGTAGAACGAACCAGCCTGCACAAGCGCATGCGGGCGCTAGATATTAAGAGATCGGGAGACGGGGGAGACGGGGGAGACGGGGGACGTTAGAGACGGGGTAGAGACGGGGGGGGGGGGGGGGGGGGTTTTTTTTTTTTTTTTTTTGGGGGGGCGGCGGGGGAGTGTGGTGGGGAG
>CAYVFC010000112.1:0-26384 GCA_964450715.1 uncultured Sandaracinaceae bacterium
CGCCCACGCGGCCGCAACCGGATCGTTTATTTTGCGGTGCCTCCTTAGGAGGCCGGTCGAAACAAATCGTCCAGGTTTCGGACCGCCCCCGATCAGGTAGGCGGTTTCTCGTTCCGCTTCTTGAATCCCTCGAATAGATTCTTTACATACGCTTCTCTCGCGTAGCTTCGCGACCGCTCCTTCTCCTCGGGCGGTTGCCCGTGGCTACGTTCGAGCGCTTCCGCCGCCTGCCCTCGGCCGGTCGCGCGCAACAGCTCGGCGTAGGCAGCAAGAGCGCCGCGCGCATGGTAGGGGCCACCCTCCCGCATTACGGTCCAGAGCGGATCGACGTCCGAGTCCATGCTGCGCATCATCTCGTCGTGCCACTCGTTGAGCAGGTAGACCGCGTCGCGGCACACCCCGGGACGTTCCGCGGCCAGGTCGTTCTGCTCGTAGGGGTCGGCCTCGATATCGAAGAGCATCTCCCGGGGAAAGAGGTGAAAGCCGTCGTGGTAGCTGCGGATATACAGCCACCTGTCGAACCGCACTGCCCGCTGGCAAACGTGGGCGCACTGACTTAGGACCAGGTAGTCGCGACCGCATTCCGCCCCCTGGCTGACCGCGGCCGCGTAGGAACTCCCGTCCCAGATGGGCGGCGGCCGCAGCCCGAGCAGCTCCGCCAGGGTGGGCGCCAGGTCCAAATGGTAGTGCAGCCCCTTTTCGACGCGCCCCTGCACCCCATTCGGCCAGCGGATGATGAGGGGAATGCGCGTGGTGGCCTGATCGGCCGTTCCGTGCTCGGCATAGATTCCCAGCTCACCCAGGTTTTCCCCGTGGTCCGAGCTGACGATGACGGCGGTCTCGCCGAGCACGCCCTTCCGCTGCAGCGCCTCCAGCAGCTGCCCGACGGCCGCGTCGGCGTAACGGACGCCTATGTCGTAGCCGTCGAACAGTTGCCTGAGCTCGGCCGGACCCGAGATCTCGGCCGGGGTCTTCACCGTTGCTGCCGGCAGCGTGGCGGTGACCGCGTCGGGCTGATTGGAGAAGCCGGCGACGTTCCCGGGCTTGTGCGCGCCGGGCAACACGCGATGCCGGGCCAGCACCTGCTCGGTGAGCCAGGCGGGCAACGGATCGTCGGCAAAGGGGTTGCCGAAGTCAGCGGGGACTCGATACGGGGTATGCGGATCCCAGAGGTTGACCATCAGGAACCAGTCGTCCCGATCCGCGTTCTGCTCCAGCCACTCGAGCGCGGCCGGCGCGACCTCGTCTGCCGATTCCATCCCGCTGCGGCCGGTGTCCACCATCTCGCCGAAGCCAGCGTAAAACCCCCAGGCCCCGTGACGGGCGGGAAAGGCGCCGACATAGGCGGTGCGGTAACCGTTGCCGCGCAGCACCCCGGGCAGGCTCTCCACCTCCAGGCGGCTCTTGAATCCCCTTTCCCTTCCCTCGCCGCGCGGCTCGGCCGCGGTTCCGCCGTGGCCGACCACCCCGCTGTGGATCCCAAATCGCCCGGTCACCAGCGCGGTGCGCGAGGGCAGGCAGGGCGCGTCCGAGCAGTAGCAGCCGTCGAAGCGCACTCCCTCGGCCGCGAGGCGGTCGATGGCGGGAGAGGTATTGCGGTGGTAGCCGTAGCACCCGAGGTGGTCGGGGCGCAGGGTATCGATATCCAGATAGAGGATTCGCATGGCTCGCCCCCCCTCGGTTCTCTATCGGCTACCGCGTCGAGATTCGCTCTCCGCCACCGGTTCCCCCACCGGCCTCGTCACTTCTCGTCCTGAAGGTCGAGCTGGAAGCGTACCGGTCCCCGCTGGCCGTTGGCGAATCGCTTGTGCAGCGCGTACTCCGTCTTCGGGTCGGACCAGGAGGTGGCGATGGCGCCATGGCCCTTGGGAAACTCGGTGAGCTCGACCTCGGCGAAGTCGGCCGGAGCGACGGCGGTAGGCTTGTCCACCAGGTCGTCTTTGGCCGCGTAACAGATCAGCACCTTCTGCTTCTTCTCCCTCAGGCGCTTGAAGCTGAGCTTCTTGCCGAAGAGTTTGATGGGCAGGTTGCCGTCGGAGTCCACGGGAATGGTATAGGAGTCGAAGCTCATCTTGGTGATCGATTCCGGCAGATCGTTGCGATCGTAGATCAGCCAGTAGTTGATGGCCGCCGCCGTGGGCGAAACCTTGAACTCCTCCGCGCCCGGGCGGTCGAACATCTCGAGATCCCGGAAGAAGCTGAAGACCGGCGCTTCCTTTTCCATGCTCTTGAGCTTGTAGACCCAGCTCATCACCTTGCCGTCCACCACCCGGTTGCCGTTGGGCAGGATCTTGACCGCGTAGCCCAGATCCCTGAAACGCGGCGGCAGGTGGGCCAGGTACTCGACCAGGGCGATGCTCCGCGTGCCGTCCATGGGAGCCACGCAGGTGATGAGAGCGTCCACGAAGGGATCCAGCTCGCCCGAGAGCACCTCGGCCATGGCGATGAACCCACCCTGGCAGAAACCGTTCAGGGTCACCTTGCGGCCGTGTTTTTCCCTCATCAGCCGGCAGAACTCCTGGGTATCGCGGACGTCGTCCTCGCCGGTCATCACCTGAACGCCGTGGGACGTGTTGGTGTCCTTGAGAATACGGATGTAGGTGGGAATACCCTGGTTGGCGTAGGCGTGGGTGTAGCTCTTGTTCCGCTTGGGCAGGAAGCCGAGGATGTTGGCACCCAAAACGTAGGGGTGGATGATGATGATGGGCTTGCCGTCCTGGCGTACCTTGACGCTGCTATCGGTGGGCAACACGTGGTAGAGGAAGAACCTGTCCGTCTCCGCCACCTTGACATAACCGGGCTCGTCGAAGTGAAAGCCGTACTCGTCCTCGATGTCCAGTATGGCCTGCGGGTAGCGGTTGACCACGCCGTCCAGCAGCTTGACCTCGCGCTCCATGAACTGAGCGATGTCCTGCCCCTCTCCGCCGTTCAGGGTGGACATCCAGGCGGAGAGGGCCTGATTCGCCTTGCGGAAATGGTAGTCGCTCAGGGCTTTCATGGAGCTCTGGCCGCCTTTCTCGGCGACCTGCAGGTTGAAGAGCAACAGCTCCATATAATCCTCGTAGGTCTTCCACAACGAGGTCCGCGAGACCTTTACCCTTTCGGTGTTGAGAAAAGCGTTCTGCGCGATCCAGTAGGGCTCCATGAACTCCTTCAGGTACTTGAGCATCCCGGACATGTAAGTCTGGGCCGCGATCACCTGGTTGCCGCCCGCCTCGATCAAATTCGTGTTCAGCCGCGTGAGCCTCTCGGCGTACTCGCGAAAGAAGCGCATGGCGTCCAGGGGTGTCTCTGCACTGTCACTCATCGTCGACATATCCTCCGGTAGTAAGGAGCAATCTCGTGCGGGCAGGCCCCGGCGGCGGGGACCGGCCGTCGCGACGGGAAAAGAACCGCAGTACTGTTAAATCCGTTTTCCGGATTGTACCTGAGATGGGACTTTCGGAGGAAACCGCCCGCGGCGTCGCTGCCTGCAAGATCGCTTTTTCCCGTACTTTAGTTTGTTCGAAATACCGGCGGAGGGCAATTGAATTTTTCTGCTGCCGTTTCAATGCGGCTCGGTGAAACCGGCGCGCTGCGAGCGGGACCAGATGGCCAGCATGAGGAAGAATCCCGCGGAGAGAAGGTAGCCGATCGACCACTGCCAGCCGGTCGCCCAGCCGATCCGGCTCACCCCTCCGGCTGGGGTCAGCTCGCCGGCGTGAATAAAGCCGAAAAACGAGAAGACCGCCCCGATCAAGAGCCAGATCGCGGCTCGGGTGAACTGGCGATCGATGAGACAGGCGCTGGCAGCCGACCAGATCAGGCAGGTCAACATGAAGCCCTGCGAGAGCGCCACCAGCCCGCCCAGCATGAGACCGGCCCGGTCGAAAGCGCTCGCGTCCCGCAGGACGATCTCGGCCAGATCGAAACGGTTCATGGCGATACCCACCGCTCCCAGCGTCTGGGTGACGAGCAGCAGGCCCCAGGCCGCCACCGCCGGAAAGAGCCCCAGGGCCACGGCCGAGGCGTGCTCCCGCGGCGTGGCCTGAAACGCCTGTGCCGTGATCACGATGCCGATCCAGAGCACGATGGCCATGCCCGCCTCGATGGGAACGATGGCGCTGATCAAAGAGGTGAGGCCGAAGAGCGCTACCGCCGTGAAGAATACGCCGTTCAATATGGAGTAGCCGGAACGCGCGCCGAGCCCCTTCCACCCGGGATGCCCGATGTAAATGGTGGTGGGAAAGCAGGAACCGAAAAGAGCGGCGGCCAGCGAGCCCAGGCCGTTGACGGCCAGGCAGGGGCCGGTAGGATAGCCGTCACCAGCGGCCTCGGCCGACTCGATGTTCTGCAGGGAGCCCAGCACGTTGAACAGCCCCATGGGCAGGATCACCGGGACAAAAAACCGGTGGGTATACGGATCGCCGAGCCCCTTGATCAGATCGGATAGAACCGGGACCGGCAGGTATAGCGCCAGGTTGTCGAAGGCGCCGGCGATGTTCTCGGCGTTTACCGGCGTCGCTGCGCGGGCTTCGGGAAAGGCGCCGAGCAGCCACGCCATGGCGGTGCCTAGCCCCACCGCCCAGGCCCCGCCCGGAACGCGAAAGGGCATCTTGATGCCCGAAAAATAGGTAGCGATGATCACCGCCAGGGGCAGCAGCGCCACCAGCGGCATACGGAAGGTGCGTATGGCGAAGTCGATGGCGATGAAGCTGACGGCGATGCCCGCCAGGGTGGAGAGCAGCGCCGCTCGCGGCGTGGCCTTACGGATGCGTTCGGCCACCGCCGATCCCAAAAACTCGATGATCCCGGAGAGGAAACAGGCGGCCAGGCCTGCTCTCCAGGCTACCAGCGACGCCTCGGCCGGCGGGACACCCTCGGCCTCGGCGTAGAGCTTGATGGGGCGCATCACCAAAAGGACGAAGGCGAACAGCGATACGGTATTGATCCCGTAGGGCAGCGCCGTGACATCGGTGCGCCCGGACCGCTGCGACAGCTTCTGAGACTGGTAGCTGTAAAAGAGGTTGCCGAACAGGATGGAGAGCGCCGCCCCGGGCAAGATGGTATGCAGAAGCAGATCAAGCGAAAAGCCGAGCAGTGCTCCGCATAGACCGAGTATCAACAGGAACTGGATGAGGTTGTCCACCGCCAGCCCGAAGAAACCATCGAGATCCCCGGCAACGAATAGAGGCTGGGGCTTGTGCGGGTTCGGTGAGCTGTTCATGACCTTCACGGCCTGGGGGTATTGTTCCGGTTGTTGCTGAAACGCGACTCGTCGGCGATGAGCTGCTCGAACTGCCAGGTGGTCACCCGCAACTTCCGATCCGCCTGCTGCAGCGCGTCGCGGAAACGGCCGATGAGGACCGAGACCGCCAGGATGTGGGCCGTGGAGACCAGGCAGAGGTAGGCCAGCGTAGAGCGCAGGGGTAGCTCGTGCATACGGGGCATGATGATCATGACCCCGTCCCGGAAGGAGTACGACCGCGGCAACCACCCCACGGTTTCCAGCGCCAGCGGCCCCAGCACCGCCAGCGTCAGGATGACGATGATCACCCCGCGGTCGCGGCGATCGGTGGCGTTCAGGGAAAAGGCCATTACATTGGCCGCCGCCAGTCCGGGCACCAGGAACAGCGGCCCGAACATGACCGACATGGCTCCCAGAAAGAGCGAGGTCGAGATCAGGCTGGCGTAGAGCCCCTTGCGGCCGCGCAGCTGTCCCTGTCCGACCAGAAAGGATACGGCCGCCGCCACCGCGCCCAGCAGCACGTAGACGGAAAGGCCCGTCCAGCTCCGGATCCCCATGATGGAAACCATGACCAGCGTGATCACGGTCAGCCCCACCTGTAGCCAACCGTTGATATCCGTAGCGGCCAGGCGACGCCGCTCGCTATCGCTCTCTCCGCTGGACAGCTCCTCGTCCGGCAGCTCGACCGGCGGGTTGGCCAGCAAACGCTGCAGCACCCGCCGCGCGTCCGGTTGCGCCGGGTCGAGCGCCAGCGCCCGGCCAAGCTCGCGCAGCGCGCGCACCCGCTCCTCTCTAGCGCTGCTGCCGCCGTCCAGCGCGTACTGGGCCGCGACCTCTGCGCCCCGCGCGTGCACACTGGCCATCTCCCGCGTCAGCTCCATGTCCTGTTCGCCGTCCAGGTAGCGCACGATGGCGTCGTGCAGCTCGCGCGCCGAGGCGAAACGGTGCTCGCGGTTGAGCTGGGTAGCCTTGACGCAGATGGCGTCCAGCTCGGGCGGTATGCTGCGCTGCGGAGAGCGAAAGGAGGGTCGCCCGTCCACCCCGCGCATGGTGGAGACCATCATGGCCGAAACCCGCCCTCGCGAGTGTAGCGGCTGTAGCGCCAGCATCTCGTAGAGGATGACGCCCAGCGAGTAGACGTCGGCGCGTGCGTCGAGGGAGGCGGTCTCGCCCCGCGCCTGCTCGGGCGACATGTAGCCGGGCGTGCCCAGCACGGCCCCATCCACGGTCTTGGTCCCGTTGTCCTCGGGCACGCTGACCATGTAGACCGGATCGTTGAGGTCACCCACGCCCGCCACCTTGGAAAGGCCCCAGTCCAGAACGTAGACCTCGCCGTAGTCCCCTAGCATGATGTTCGCCGGCTTCAGATCGCGGTGCAGCACCCCGCGCGTGTGCGCGAAATCCACCGCCATGCAGGCGTTGCTGAAGGCCCGCAGCAGGTCGCGGCGCGGGTAGCGCTCGATGTAGTCCTTCTCACGGGCGATGTGGCCCTCGATGATCTCCTCGATGGAGCGGCCGCGCACCCGTTTCATGGTGAAGAACACATCGCCGTTGGGCATCCGGCCTAGGTCGTAGACCGGCACGATCGAGGGGTGCTCCAGCTGCCCCTGGATTCTGGCCTCGCGCACGAAGCGCGCCAGCGTGTCGGCCTGCGAGCGATAGCGCCGGCGCAACACCTTCATGACCACGTCGCGACCGATGCGCTGGTCGGAGGTGACGTGAATCCGGCCCATCCCCCCTTCGGCCAACAACGAGAGCTCCGAGTAGCGATCCTTGTCCTGGACCTGTTCGGGGGGCAGGCCGCTGGCGTCTACCAGAGGCGGCTTCTCGTCCTGGTCTCTCGATTCGGCGTAGGCCCCAGTGGCCCGGGAGCCCCGCGAGTACGGGCGCTGGCCCGACACGTCGACCGAAGAATCCACCTCTCGGTTCGACGATATTCCCGATACTGAACTATCGTCAGTCTTGCCGTCTGCCATGGTTGTCAGCCGCCGGAAAATCCCCGAAAACAGTTTACTCCCGCGGGAAAGAACGATCTAACGTCGCCTCCGCCCCCACGGAAATCCGGAAGTGTACGCGGGCTTTCCCTTCCGAACCAGCAATATGTACCCGTTCTGGGAGTACCGTGGAAAATTTCTGCAATTACCGATTTTTTTCATAATCTCGGATTAGCGACCGCTTCCTGGCAACGGGATACGATTTCCTCTAACATCCGCGTTCGGAACGAGGCCTTGGCTTATCCGACGAAGATCCGCGCGGTACGGTTCCTAACCTTTCTGCTTTTGGCCGGGGCAGCTTTCCCCGCCTGGGCGCAGGACGAGCAATCCTGCACGCACACCTACCGGGACGAAAACGGCGATGACATCTGCGCCGCCGGCTGGAAGCAGATTCCCGAGCGTTATCGGGCCACGGCCCAGCCGGTCGATCCTCGGGGGAGCGATCCGGAGGAGAAACAGAGCCTGCCCTGGGCCGACGGGGCGGAAGACGCGCGGGACCCTCTCTCTACCATCTATCGTTACCGGAACGAATCCGGGCGGGAGAGTTTCACCAACATCTGGGACCAGGTTCCGACCGCGAGCCGCGAAAACGCGGAGGTCGTGGACCTGTCCCGGGTATCGCTCAACACCGAGGTAGGCCGTGAGATCGACGCCAGGCTGCAGGAGCAGCACAAGGCCCTGCTCGGCTCCGATTACTGCCGCCTGGCGCTCAAGCAGCAGAGGGACCGCTGGTGGTCCAAGGTCTGGTCCGAGTTCAAGCCCCTGGTCGTGGTCGCGGCCATCATCGTGCTTTTGCTACTGGCCACGCCCTTTGCGTTGCGCAGGATAAGCGCACCCCAGTGGGCGCGTACCCTTACAATGTCTATCCAGGTGCTCTCGCTACTGGGGTTATTCGTATTCGCCGTGATGAAGATGGCGGACGCCTACCAGACCGTACGTACCGTGACCGCTCCCTGCCGGGGCGAAAGTTGGCAGGAGACCTCTGGCAAGCCGGATACTCTGGTACGGCGAGTCGATTTGATCCGGCAACTTCAGCAACGTATCCGGGACTTCGAGCGAGAGGGGGTATTCAACACGGAGGACGGCAGAAGCATCCGCTGACGGCTTCTCGCGGCGCCTCTCTATAATGCGGAGCCCCCGTCCACCTTGATGATCGCGCCGGTGGTAAAGGCGCCGGAGCGGCCGGCCAGGTACAGGACGGTGCCCACGATATCGTCCGGACGACCGACCCGCTTGAGGGGGATCGCCTCGGCGACCTCCCGGTCGTCGCCCTCGGGCATTAAGAAGGCGGTCATCCGGCTGGGAAACAGGCCCGGGGCGATGGCGTTGACCGTGATGTTCTCCCCGGCCAGCGCCTTGGCCATGGTCCCGGTCAGGTGGTGTACCGCCGCCTTGGCGGGGTGGTAGGCCCAGGCGTTGTCGGTGGGGTAGTCGATGCCGGAGATAGATCCGATATTGATGATGCGGGCCGGATCGTCGGACCGCGCGGCCTGGCGAAGAAGCGGTAAGCACTGCTGCGAAAGCAGGAACAGCGCCCGGACGTTGATATCGAAGACCTTGTCCCAGCCCTCCATGGGAAAGGTATCCAGCGGAGCTCCCCAGGTGGCCCCCGAGTTGTTGATGAGTACATCGATCGCCCCACCGAAGTGCGCCGAGGCCGCCTCGACCGCCCCGCGCAGCTCCGCGTCGTCCGCCAGGTTGGCCGTCTGCGCTGCCACGTCCAGACCGCGTCTGCCCTTGAGCTCGCCCAGCAACTCGTCGAGCACCTTCTTCTTGCGCGATACGGTGAAGATGCGCGCACCCCGGGCGGCCAGCCCCTCGGTGATCATACGGCCGATACCCGCCCCGCCGCCGGTTACTAACGTCCGCTTGCCCTCTACCGAAAACAGGTCTTGCGGCATGAGAACCCTCCTGTCGGCTGTATAGCAGAAAAGTCGAGGGAGGGGGCAAGCCCCTCCCCTACGAAGTTAGCTTCGTTACACCTGTAAGGGCGGGCCTTGCGCCCGCCCGGCCTAGCGATTACCGGGTCGAACCTGTCGAATAGGGTGCTAGAGTGTGAGCCGGTTGTGATGAAGGCGAACCAAGCCAGGTTGCTGCTGCTCCTCTGCCTGGTCGGATGCGAGACCGCGGACGGAGAGGCTGGTGCGACCTTTTCGTACCGGGGTGAGAATGAGATCGGCTCGCGAACGGCCGACCTCTCCGTGCCCGAAGAAGCGGAGACCGAGCCCGAGCCGGCCGGCGAGTCGAGCGAGACGCGTGCCGAGACCGACGAGCGACCTGCCGGTCCGGGAGCGCCCGTGGAGCTACGCAGCGATCGACAGATGATCGAACAGCTGCGCGGCCGGCTCTCGCGCTCGACGGACGGGCTGGTGCGCGAACGGAGGCCGGACGGGCTGGAGACGATTCGCTTCGGCGAACGCTTCAGCCACGTGACCCTGCTCAAACGGATGCCCGACGGAAGCCTCCGTCGCGCCTGCCTGGACAACCCGCGAAGGGCGGAGGCGTTTTTACGCGCGCCGCCCGATCGCGGAGCCGGCGGCGACCGAGCGGCGGGGGAGCCCCGGTGAAAGCGGCGTCTGCAGCGCTCGCCGTCGCCGGCGTTTTGATGACTTCAACCGCGTATGCTCGCGCGACCTTCGTGATCGAGAATGCCGATCCTCCCGGGGTGGGCCTGAACGACCCCACGCCGGTGTCTCCAGTGGGGGGAAACCCGGGCACAACCCTGGGCCAGCAACGCCTGATCGCGTTGCAATATGCCGCCGACATCTGGGCCGAGCTGATCGACAGCGCCGTGCCCATCGTGGTGCAGGTCAGCTTCACCTCGCTTCCTTGCGCCCAGAGCGGTGCTGCCGAGCTCGGGCATTCCAATCCCTACGGTGCGGTGGCCAACCTGGAAGCGCCCGGCGCCGATCCCGACTACTACTACTGCGCGGCGCTGGCCAACCGACTGCTGGGCCGGGACACCTTCGAGAACGAGCCGGACGTCGTGGCCGAGTTCAACGCCGACCTGGACCTGCCGGACTGCCTGCCCGGCGTCAACTGGTACTACGGGCTGGATGCCGTTCCGGGAAGCGACGCGGATCTGGTCACCAACGTGCTGCACGAGCTGGGCCATGGGCTCTGCGTGGCTCACTTCGTCGACATGCTGACCGGAGAGCTGGCGGACGGCCGGGGCGACCCCTTCGCGGCTCGGGTCTTCGACCTCGACGCGGGCAAGGGGTGGCTGCAGATGACCGCCTCCGAGCGCGCGGCCTCGGCCGCCAACCCCAGACGCGTGGTCTGGAACGGGCAGAGCGTGACCGCGCAGGCCCCCGGGGTTCTCGACCAGGGGGCTCCGGTGCTGAGCGTGACGCCGGAGCCGGCCGGCTTCAGCGGCCTGGTGAGCGAGGCCAACTTCGGCGCGGCGCTGACCGCCCAAGGCGTACAGGGCGAGCTTGTACTGGGTAGTCCGAGCAACGGCTGCAGCTCGCTGGCCGACGCCACCGGTCGGGTGGTCCTGCTCTTTGGGGGAATCTGCCATTTCGGCCGCATGGTGAGGCGCGCCCAGCAAGCAGGAGCCGTCGGCGTGCTGATCGCCTACGACGCGGCCTGGCAGAGCCCGCCCACTGGCCTGGAGGCATCGCAGCAGGATATCGAGAGCCTCGACCTCGCCACCATAGCCATTCCCGCGCTGAGCATTACGGTCGCGGATGCTGACCTGCTGGAAGCGGCGCTGGGCCAGGGCGCGCTCAGCGCGCGGCTACGCTCCAACCCCACGCTGCTGGTCGGCGCCGACGACTCGGGCAGGGTCTTTCTCAGCGCCACCGATCCGGTGCTCGAGTCGAGCTCGATCTCGCACTGGGATTCGCTGGCGCGGCCCAACCTGTTGATGGAACCGTCGGGACGGCCGGAACAGGCCCATCACCAGACGGACCTGACGGTCGCCATGCTGGAGGACCTGGGCTGGTTTCCGCGCTGCGGTAACGGCCTCCTCGATCCCGGAGAGCAGTGCGATGACGGCCTGCAGAACAGCGACACGGTAGCGGACGCCTGCCGCGTCTGGTGCCTCGATCCGGGGTGCGGCGACGGCGTGCTGGATACGGGCGAGCAGTGCGACCGGGGGGAAAACAACAGCGATACGGTACCCGACGCCTGCCGCGAGGACTGCACGGAACCGCGGTGCGGCGACGCGGTGATCGACACGGGCGAGCAGTGCGACCGGGGCGAGGACAACAACGACAGCGAGCCGGGCGGTTGCCGCACCGACTGCTCGCAGTCGACGGTCGACGCAACCGGCGGTAGCGGCGCAGAGGGCGGGGGCGGCGGCAGCGGCGACAGCGCCGGAAGCGGAGGAAACAGCGGCACGGCCGGTAACGCGACGGCGAGGGACGGCGGGGCGGCGGCCGATGGAGCGGCCGCCCTCGACGGCGGCGAGGGATCGGCGGAGGTTTCGGCGTCGAGCGGCGGCTGCGGCTGCCGCGTGCAGGGAACGCGCGCCGGGCGAACGAGGTTGCCGCTCGGCTTGCTCGGACCGCTGGTCGTGCTGTTGTTGCTCGGCCGCCGTTGTCGAAGAGCTATTATTACGGTCGAATCGTACCGATGGAGGAAACTCGTATGAGTGATCGCGACTACCAGCTGGTGGTGATCGGAGCCGGACCGGGCGGATACGTCGCGGCCATCCGAGCCCGGCAGCTCGGGCTCAAGGTCGCCGTGGTCGAGAGGGATCGACCGGGCGGCGTCTGCCTCAACACCGGGTGCATCCCCACCAAGTCCTTGATCCATCAGGCCGCCGTATACCGCGAGCTAGGGCGGGCGGAAGAGCTGGGGGTGACCGTGGACCGCTCGGGCTTCGACTACGCGCGGGTTCACCGCAAGTCGCGCGCGGCGGCCGATACGCTGCTGAAAGGGGTACAATTCCTCTTTCGCAAGAACAAGGTGGAGCTGATCGAGGACGAGGCCCGGCTGAGCGGCGCGCACGAGATCTCCCTGAAAAGCGGGAGGAAGATCTCGGCCGATACCATCATCGTCGCCACCGGCTCACGGCCCGCCGGGTTGCCCGGCCTGGAAGCGGACGAAAAGGTGGTGATGACCTCGGACGGCGCGCTGATGATGACCGATCTGCCGCGAAGGATGGCCATCGTGGGCGGCGGCTCCATGGGCGTCGAGTTCGCCCACATCTTCCACAGCTTCGGCGTGGAGATCCACCTGGTGGAGATGATGGAGCATATTCTCCCCCTGGGAGACCAGGAGCTGGCCCAGTTCCTGACCCGCCAGCTCAAGAAAGCGGGGTTGCAGATCAGCGTCTGCACCCGAGCCGTCTCCTTGCAGCGAGCCGCGGGCGGGCTGCGGCTGGAGCTGGAAAGCGCCGAGGGCGAACGGACCGTGCAGGAGTACGACCGGCTACTGGTCTGCGCCGGCAGGATTCCCAATACCGAGGGGCTCGGGCTGGAAAAGCTCGGTATCGCCACCCGGAACGGATTCATCGAGACCGGCGATCACTACCAGACATCGGTCCCCGGCATCTACGCGGTGGGGGACGTGGTCGAGGGATCACCGCTGCTGGCGCATGCGGCCTCCAGGCAGGGGGAGATGGTCGTAGAGCACATCGCCGGTATGGACTGCGAGCGACGGCTCGATCCCCTGCTGATCCCGCACGCAGTCTACTGCGAGCCCGAGATGGCCGACTTCGGCTACACGGAGAAGCTGGCGCGCGAACAGGGCCTGCAGTTCGCCAAGGCGGTCTTTCCCTACCGCGGCGCCGGTAAATCCGTGGCCGTCGAGGCGCCCGAGGGCATGGTCAAGGTGCTATACGACCCGAGCGACGACCGTATTCTGGGCGCCCACATCTGCGGACAGGCGGCCACCGAGCTCATCCACGAGATCCTGGTGGCCGCGACCTGCGGGCTCTCGCCGCGAGATGTAGCGGACGTGGTCCACGCCCACCCCACCCTCTCCGAGGCGGTGATGGAGAGCATGCGAGCGGCCGAGGGCCGGGCGATTCACGTTTAGAGCACAATTGCTACGCGACGTTCGCTTAGTTCTTGTATTCGACCCGGAGTTGAACGCAATTCAAGAGCAGTCTTGAATAATGTTTAACATTGGGATGTGGAGTTGCAGCGGGCGGAACGCTGAATGGAGGACACATGTCCATAGATACACCGGTTCACACCTCGCGCTGGTCCTCCGGCAGGGAGGAAGACCGATTCATAGTGGAAAACCCGGCGACAGGCGCGGTCCTGAGCGCGGTGCAGGGCGGGGGCGCGTCCGAAATCGACGCCGCCGTTCGCGCTGCCCATCGAGCTTTCAATGACTACTGGCGATGGACGGCGCCGCAGGAGCGCGGCCGGTTGTTGAAGGAATGCGGCCGCCTCATCAAGCAGCACATGGAAGAGCTGGCAGACCTGGAGTGCCGCGAGAATGGTAAACCGGTCTGGCAGGCCTTATTCGATATCGACAACTGCGTTACCTCTTTCGAGTATTTCGGGGGTCTGAGCGGGAACTTGCCCGGCGTTTTCCTCGATCTCGGCCCGATTCACTGCACGGTCTTCCTCGAGCCCTACGGCGTGGTCGGCGGGATACTTCCGTTTAACTGGCCGCCGATTCACACCGCGGCCAAATCCGCATCGGCCCGGGACGGTCATCTTTTCCGGGACGCCTGCCGGTGTGATCTTCAGGCCCCTCAATCTCGTCAATCCCTGGGTATACCTGCGCCCGGGCGACGAGTTGGCAGCATGCCGTTCTGAAAGCAGTTGTTGTAAAAGATGTCTCCGAAGCTGGAGGCGATGATGCAGCGAAAGCCCAGGCCGGCTATGGCCCAGACCGCGGTCTCGCGCGAGCTACCGCAGCCGAAGTTGGCGCCGGCGAGCAGAATGTTGGCGCCGCGATACCGCTCCTGGTTGAGCGGGAACTCGGGATTCTCGCTGCCGTCCTGCAGGTAGCGCAGGGGCTCGAACGCGTACCGTACAAAAGCGTCTCCGCCTTCCAGCAGGCGCTTCATCGGGCTAATCACGTCGGTATCGACGCTGTGTACGAGCAGCGGCGCCGCCAGACCCTTCACCCGCACGAGCTTCTCCATCAGAGCTTCCTCACGTCGGCGATACAGCCTTCGACGGCCGCGGCAGCCGCCATACCGGCGCTTGTCAAGTGCGTTCGCGCGCCCGGACCCTGCCGGCCGACGTAGTTGCGGTTGGTAGTGGAGACGCAGCGCTGACCCGGCGCCACCAGCTCGCCGTTAGTAGCCAGGCACATCGAGCAACCCGGTGCGCGCCAGTCAAAGCCGGCCCGCCGGAAGATACCGTCGAGGCCGCGCGCCTCGGCCTCTCGCTTGACCGCCTGAGAGCCCGGGACGACCCAGGCGATCACGTTAGATGCGACGCGCCGGCCGGCCACGACCTTGGCGGCTTCTTCCAGGTCCGACAGGCGGCCGTTGGCACAGGAGCCGATGAAGACGCGGTCGATGGGCACGCCCTCTATCGGACGGCCGGGCCGCAGGTCCATGTAGGCGAGGGCGTCGCGCAGGGTCTCCCGGGTGGCGGCATCGGGGGCGGCGCCCGGATCGGGCAGCAGCTCATCGATAGCGATGGAATGGGCGGGACTCGTGCCCCAGCTTACCCGAGGGGCGATCGTACCCGCGTCGATGCTGTGCTCGCGATCGTGGACCGCCTCCTCGTCACCCGGCAGCGCTCGCCAGTCCTGCAGCGCGCGCTCCCAGAGCTCTCCCTCGGGTGCGTACTCGCGCCCGGCCAGGTACTCGAAGACCGTGTCGTCGGGCGCCACGATCCCGGACTTGGCGCCGAGCTCGACCGCCAGGTTACAGAGCGTCATGCGGGCGTCGACCGAAAGTGCGCGCACGGCAGCGCCGGCGTACTCGACGGCATGACCGCTGCCGGCGTCGGCGCCCAGCGTCGCAATCAAATACAGCACCATGTCTTTCGCGGTTACGGCCTTGCCGAGCTTACCTTCGAAGCGCACGCGCATCTGCCGCGGCCTGCGCTCGACGATGGTCTGGGTGGCGAGCACGTGGGTGAGCTCACTCGAGCCGATCCCCCAACCGAGGGCGCCGAGCCCGCCATGCGTACAGGTGTGGCTGTCGCCGCAGAGCACCGTCGTTCCGGGCAGGGTCAGCCCCAGCTCCGGGCCGACCACGTGCACGATGCCCTGCCGCGCGTCGTCGATGTCGAAGAACCGGACGCCCTCGGCCGCGCAGAGGTCGCGCAGTGCGGGCACCAGGCTCGCGCCGGATTCGCTGCTGTCGTCTCTGCGTTCGAGCTGGGTCGACACCGAGTGGTCGGGCGTGGCAAAGGTCAGCTCAGGGTTGCGTACCCGCAGACCGCGCCCCTGAAGCATGGCGAGCGAGCCCGGGCCGGAAAGGTCGTGCAGCAGATGGCGGTCCACGTGTACCAGGTCGAGCCCGCCGCCGAGCTCGGCCACCACGTGCCCGTCCCAGATCTTCTGGACCAACGTCCGCGGCGTTTTCAAAGACGCTCCTCGATAGCGCCGCAAAATTCGACCGTGGTGGCCCTGCCGCCCTGATCGGGCGTGAGCACGCGGCCGTCGGCGTAGACCGCCTCGATCGCGCTGCGCAGGCGCGCGGCCGCCTCGGCCCAGCCGAGGTATTCGAGCATCATCGCCGCCGACAGCAGCGTGGCCGTCGGATTGATGATGCCCTTTCCCGCGATGTCGGGCGCGGTACCGTGCGCCGACTCGAAGTAGGCGTAGTCGTCGCCGTAGCAGCCGCTGGCCGCCAGCCCGAGCCCGCCGGCGAGCGCCGCGGCAGCGTCGGAGAGCACGTCGCCGTAGAGGTTGGGCAGCACGATCACGTCGAGGCTCTTGCCGCGCGCCACCAGGCGGTGGGCCAGGTCGTCGACGATCAGGCTCTCGAGCTCCACCTCCGGGTATTCGGCTGCGAGCGCGCGCACCGCGTCACGAAAGAGCCCGTCGGCGTTGAGCATGTTGTGCTTGGTGCCGCAGGTGAGGCGGCCGGGGCCGCCCTGTTGCTTGCGACGGCGCGCGAGCTCGAAGGCGAAGCGGCCGACGCGACGCGAGCCCTGCTCGGTGATGGCCTTGATCGCGAAGCGGCCCTGGCCCAGCTCGCCGAGGGCCTTGCCGGAGGTAGGGCTGATGCGTTCAGCGATGCCGGGCTCGCTCAGCTCACCCTCGGTGCAGACGTACGTGTCCTCGAGGTTTTCGCGCACGATCACCAGATCGAGGCCCTGCGGATCGGCCAGGGGGCTCTTGAAGCCCGGGATGAAACGCGTCGGCCGTACGTTGGCGTAGGTCCCTTTACCCCAGCGCAGGTAGAAGAGCGCACCCGCGCTCAGGCCACTGGTAGCGCCGAAGAGCGTGGCGTCCGTGGCATCGATCTCGGCCCGCGCTTCGTCTGCGAACGGGCTGCCGTGCGCCTGTATGCCGGCGGCGCCCACCTTCGGGTATACGAACTGTATCGGGAGCCCCATCCGTTCGATCAGCTCGACGCTGGGCTGCATGGCCTCGGGAGCCGCGTCTTCCCCGGGAATCGCCGCCACGCGTTTCTGCATTTCCACCTCCCGAGAAGGTCCCGGTCGTCAAGAGGACAACTACCATATAGCCAGATGGCTATCTATCGTCTACCACATTACGCTCTAATTTCTTTGACGATTGCGCCTATGCAGCCAATTGGCTACTATAGTAGGGCCTCGATCGGAGCAATCGTAGAAAGAGGAAAGCATGCGCAACCCTGCCGGATCAAGCGGTTCCGAGGCCCAATACATCTCGGTCCAGGACGTGGAGTACGAGCTGGCGCCTGGTTGCGCGCGGACCTTCGAGAAGAAATTACTGGCGACCGAGCGGCTCGAGATCCGGCAGATGCGGATGAAGGGGCCTGGCGACGGCGAGGACCGCGGGTCCTGCGCCACGGCTCGGGCGGCGTACTTGCTGGAAGGCAGCGCGATCCTGAAGGACCACGACGAAAGGGAGGTCGGTGAAGGGCAGCTCATCGTCATCCCTGCGGGAGCGCGCTGGGAAGAACAGCTTTCGCTGCTTTCCGGTGAGCTCGTGTTACTCGAGGTCGCCCGCGCCGGCCTAGGGGCGGTCGATAGCAGCCAGCCACCAGCTCCCGTCCGCGTGGTCGATCCCGAAGAGGTCGAGCCGTACGAGCCGGCAGGTCACGCCAAGACCCGGAATCGATGTCTGTTTATCGATGAGTACATGGAAATCGTAAGGGGCTCGATCGAGCGCGGCGGTGGTGCGGAGCGGCACTCGCATCGCGACCACGAGCAGCTCCTGTACCTGCTCGGCGGTGCGGGCGAAGCCCTTTTGATCCACTACCCGAAGGGTGTACCGCACGGGACCGGCGGTGGCGTCGCAGAGCCGCTGGAGCTGCTCGTGATCTACTCCCCTCCGCTTGGCGAGTCACAGAACGCGTTGGGCTGACATGGACCTTTTGCACCAGAAGCTGCTGAACGTCGCCGAGAAGCACGCCGACCGGACCGCGGTCCAGGGCGTTGGCGAGCCCCTGACCTTCGGCCAACTCGCGAGTCGCGTGAAGCACCTGGCCGGCGCGCTCGAGTCGCTGGGGCTGAAGACGGGGGACCGCATCTCCATCCTGGCCCGGAACCGAGCGGACTACCTGACCTACCACTACGCCACCTCTATACTGGGCGTGATCCTCCACGTCATGAACACGCGCCACGTGGTCTCGGAATGGTCGTGGGCGGTCAACGACGCGGCCAGCAGCGCGCTGATCGTCGATGAGTCCCACGCGGCGGCGGCCGAGGAGCTCAGAAGCCTCTGCCCGAGCCTGCGTTTCGTCGCCGGGATAGGGTCGGTGAGCGGAGCCGACTACGCCACGGACGAGCTAGTGAGCGCCGGCAAGAGCGCCCTTCATGCGCCGGTCCTCTCCCCCGATCACCCCGTTCTACTGATCTATACGAGCGGCACCACCGGGATACCCAAGGGCTGCCTGCAAAGCCAACTCGGATCGACGACCATCGATGAGCTGACGGCCGACGCCATCGCCGCCACGGCCGGGGATGTGTACATGGCCGTCATGCCCTACTTCCACCAGGCGGGCATGATCCGCTCGCGCGCGGTCCTGCTGCGCGGCGGGAGCAATGTCGTCCCCGAGGGGCTCGAGATGGACGCGGTCGCGGACCTGATGGCGGAGCGGCGGGTCAGCATCACGATGATGGTGTCCGCACAACAAGGCATGACCTTGCTCGACAAGTCGTTGAACCAGGGGCGGGACTTCTCCGCCCTACGCCTGCTGATCAGCGGCGGCGGGATGGGCTCCAAGGTCATGCCGATGCTCAAGCTGCTGTGCGACACGCTGGATTGCGGCTTCATGGGTATCTGGGGGCAGACCGAGTGCACCGGGCCGGTCACGATCGTGAGCGGCGAGGTTGCCTTCTCCAATCCCTACACCTGCGGCAAACCGATGCCCGGCACCGACCTGGAGATCTGGAGCGACGATGACCGGCCGCTCCCCGCCGGCGAGGTCGGGGAAATCATGGTCCGCTCGCCCATGACCGCGCGCTACTGGAACAACCCCGAAGCCGATGAAGCCCTCTATACCGGCGCTTGGCTGCATACGGGCGATCTGGGGCGGCTCGACGCGGACGGCTATCTGTACTTCATCGACCGCAAGAAGGACCTGGTCAAGACGGGCGGCGAGAACGTCTATCCGCAGGAAGTGGAGGTCGTTCTCAACCAGCATCCCTCCATCGCCGAGCTGACGGTCATCGGTCTGCCCGATCCCAAATGGGGCGAGGCGGTTACCGCGGTCGTCGTGCCTAAGCCCGGTTGTAACGTTTCGCTGGAAGAGGTAAAGGTGTTCTGCCGAGGGAAGATCGCCGGTTACAAGATCCCCCAGGCGATCGAGCTGGTGGACGCGATCCCCAAGAACCAGACGGGCAAGGTGGTCAAGCGCGAGCTGCGCGACCGTTTTACGAAGGGCATATGATGACTGCACGCGTGCCAGCACTGCGACCCAAAGCCGACCGCGGCACGGAGATGGCGAACGGCAAGAAGCTCCTGATGGAAGCCGCGGCGCGTCTGGCCGCCCGTCAGGGTGCCAGCTCGCTCGTGCTGCGCGAGGTCGCACGCGAGGCCGGCCTGAATCACAACACCTTCTACCGCCACTTCGACGACCTCGAGACCATGATGCGGGACGTCGTCGAGTCGTTCTGCGATCAGCTACGCCGGGGCCTCAGCGACGTTCGCGCGACCCTGCGTCCCGGTGAAGTACCCACGCAGAAGGTCATAGGCTGGTTGTTCGACTTCGCGCTCGACCACCGCGACCTGTTCATCGTCGCCATGCGCGAGCGCTTCGGCCCGCCGGGCCCCGTTCGAGACGCCGTGCACCGTATGCTCGAGCAGCTGACCAGAGACACGCAGCGCGACCTGACGATGATCGGCTTTCTTCCCGACGTCGATCCCGACTACATGCGACGATTGCTCGAAGTCAGCGTGAACGAGGTATTCCGGCACTGCATCGAGTACCTGGAGGAACCGCAGCGCCGCCACGAGCTACTCGCCACGACCCAGGAGCTTATGGAAACGATACTGGCAGGCGCGGTGGCGTTGGATGCCGAGGCGAGAGGGCGGTAATGGAGCGCTTGCCCCTTAACTGAAAACCGGGAAATCAGGAGTCGTCCGGTGCGATTGGAACGAATCAAAAAGGTGACGCAGGGATTGTTGTTTTACGACCTTCGTTCGGGCCATACGCTGGCCGCCCAGCTGGAGCGGCGTTCACAGCGACAACCCGAGCGGCTTTTCGTCATCTACAAGGACCGTAAGTACACCTACCAGCAGGCCAATCAGCTCATCAACCGACACGCGCACGCATACAAGTCACTCGGCGTCGAGAAGGGCGACGTGGTCGCCCTGGACCTGGAGAACCGTCCCGAGTTCTACTGGCACTTCTTCGGGCTGAACAAGATCGGCGCGGTGGCGAGTCTCATCAACACCAACGCCGCGGGCGACGTTCTCGCTCATGCGTTGCGGGTCTGCGCGCCCGCGCGCATCGTGGTCGGTTCGGAGGTGTGGCCCGCCTTCGCGGATGTACGGGATAAACTCGACGGGATTGCGGCAGATGCGTTCGATGTGGATATGGATCCCGAGCATCCCGCGGAGGGCATCGACCGGCCGCCCTGGCAGCAGCGGGTCGACGCCGCTTCCGACGAAAACCCGCCGGAAACGGGCAGGCACACCTTGGCGGATACGGCCGCCTATATCTACACCAGCGGCACCACGGGCATGCCCAAGCCCGCGGTCATCAAGCACCACCGCTTCTACCGTGCGGGACGCATCTGGGGTGGCCTGGCGTTTCGTTTCGAAAAGACGGATATCCTCTACAACTGCCTGCCGCTCTACCACAGCAACGGCATCATGCTGGCCTCGGGTTGCGCGATCAGCTACGGGATTCCCATCGCGCTGGGCCGCAAGTTCTCGGCCACGCGCTTCTGGGACGAGATCCGCGCCCACGACGCTTCCGCTTTCATGTACATCGGCGAGCTCTGCCGCTACCTGCTCAACCAGCCGCCCTCGCCGCGCGACCGGGAGCACCGGGTGCGCGCTATGTCCGGCAACGGCCTGCGTCCCGAGCTCTGGGAGCCCTTCCAGCGTCGCTTTGGTATAGAGCGCATTAGCGAGTGGTATGCGTCTACCGAGGGCAATGCCATCACCATTAATCCCGGCGGGACCGGGGGTTCGGTGGGCCCGCTGTTGCCCAAGATGGCGCTGGTACGCTGGGACGACGACCGGCAGGATTTCGTACGTAACGCCAAGGGACGGCTGATCAAGTGCAAGATGAACCAACCCGGCATCCTGCTGGCCAAGATCACGCCCCGGCAGTCATTCGACGGTTACACCGACGCCGGCGCGACGGAAACTAAAATCGTGCGCAATGCGTTCAAGCAGGGCGATGCCTGGTTCAACACGGGCGATATGTTGCGCTACAACTGGCAGCGCCGTCTCTTCTTCGTCGATCGGCTGGGCGATACCTTTCGCTACAAAGGCGAAAACGTCTCCACCTTCGAGGTCGAGCAGCAGCTCTGCAAGTGGGCGCCGGTTGCCGAGGCCAATGTCTACGGCGTCACGGTCGCGGGCACCGAGGGACGCGCGGGCATGGCGTCGCTGGTGCTGGTCAACGGTGAGGAATTCGACCCCGCCGCGTTTCGGGCACACGTGGATGAAGCGCTGCCCTCCTACGCGCGCCCGCTTTTCCTGCGGATCTGCAGTCAGCTCGAGTCCACCAGCACGCTAAAAATCAAGAAGGTCGACCTTCAGAAGCAGGGGTTTGATCCGTCCATTATTTCCGATCCGCTATACATACGGCATCCCGATCGAAACGCCTACGTTCCGCTCGACCAATCGCTTCATCGCCAGCTGCAGCAGGGCGGCATCAAGCTGTAGCGAGTCGCCCCCTCCGCACGAGCGAAGTGGTCGACAGATGTTCGATCAGGCGCTGAAGCAGCCGGCCTCGTCCGAGCCGTCCGCGCAGTCGGGTTCGCCGTCGCACTCCCAATCCCCGGGGATCATGTCGCCGTTCTCGCACTGAAAGAAGCTGCTCGGGACATAGCCCCCGGAAGCGCTTCCCGTACCGCAGTCCACCTCGTCCGAGCCGTCCGCGCAGTCGGGTTCGCCGTCGCACTCCCAATCCGCCGGGATCGTCGCGCCGCTGTCGCAGGTGAACTGCGGGGTGCAGGCATCCATGTCCTGCTGGAAAGCGAGAGGGAACTCGCCGCAGGCCGCGGCCATGGGGTCGTCTCCCGAGCCGGGAGAAGTCGTGGTCATGAAGTCCAAGCACGACTCGACGGCGGTCTGGCTGCAGCCCGCGGTGCGGATGCATTGCACCGCTTCTTCCAGGAAACCCAGGGCGCAATCGAGCTGGCTCTTCATCTGACTCTCGTATCGATTCAGCACGCCGGCGATACAATTCATGTCCATGTCGATGAACGCCCCCTGGTCACACATCGGTTCGCGCGATCCGATGCACTTGCACATCTCCTCGGTCATCGCCTCGAACGCCGCGATGTAACGCGCGCCCGCGCTGCCGGGCGTCACCGATACCTGCCCGGGCGGGACGTAGCCCGGACAGGCTTTCGGATCGCCGTCCCTGGTGCAATCCAGGACGATGGTCCGCCGGGACGACTTGCTCACCTGGCCGCTCTCGAGCAGTACCGCCTCGAACACGACCACCTCGTGCTCCGTGTCACAGAGGCCGTCGCAGGCGTCGGACGCAACGGACAGGATATTACCGATATACGATCCGCTCGCGCTGCTCTGCATAATCGGCACCTCGAAGTACTCACCCGCGTCCCCGAAGCGGATCAGGGTGGCCACCACCGGATCGGAGGATTCGTCCGGATTGTCGATCTCGATCCGCAGGTCGATCGTCTCACCCGGCTGGATGCTGACCGACGGCTCGCCAGACGACCCGCCCACCGGCGTGACCGTGACCCCGGTGGCCGTGGGCTCCGGCATCTCACCGCTGATCTGGTCGCTCCCCACGAATCCCGCACTCTCGCTCATCTGCTCCGCCGCCGGAGAGCTTCCGGACCCTCCCCCGCCGCTATTCGAATCGTAACACCCCGACAACAACAGCCCCGCCGTCACCATCACTGAGATCCGCATCTGCCGCCTCCTTTGCACCGGTCGTCCCTGAGAAATAATGATACCCGCCTTTGCCTTCACAACGAAATTCCCCCTCCCCCCTCCCGATTGGTCGCGCGTCAAAAGGCAACCGCCGCACTGCCACCCGCCGCAAAGCCCCCCAGCACGCTGGTGCGTCCCTGGTAGCCGCCGTACACCGAGACCGTGGTTCCAGGCGCGATCTCGTATCCCAGATCGTATAGCAACCGCACCCCGAAGTCGCTGCCTACCGGGAAATCGGTGATCTCCACGCTGGCGCCCATGGGAAGGCGCGGCACGGCCAGAAACCCGAGCCGAATGCGGCCGGTGATCCCCAGCGTGGTCACCCCCTTCAGTCCCAGGCAGAGACTGGTCCGGTCCGGGTGTCCCAACACGAATTCACCGCCGCCTCCCCCCTCGAATCCGTCGTGCGAGATGCCCAACACCAGCGAGGTACGCAGCCGCAGCCCGGAGATCAGGAACCAGGTGATGGCCGACTCGCCGTAGTAGATAGCCGGCTCGAACGACTCGGGCTCGGCGAGCTCGTACAGCGTCGCTCCGTTTCCACTCAAGCGGCCCACGTTGAAACGGATCTCTTCCACGGTGGAGAAGAAGCTGTAGGCGTAGCCGGCCTGCAGGTGGTAATAGTTATCATCGAAACGCCGGCTGCGGGGCTGCGGAGCCTCTCCCGCGGCCGGTACCGCGTCGGCAACCCGTACCCGTCGCGACCCGAAGTCCACGTACTCGCCGGTCAGGAAGAGCCGCGAGCTTTTCCCGCCGCGCGCCTGGAGCTCCTTGCGCTCCCGCGCCACCTCCGCCGGGTCGACCACCTGCACCGGGTGGGGATGGCTCTTGTCGGCGAAAACCGGCCGTTCGCTTCCGTCGGGCATCCGCTCCACGGCCCAGTAGACGAAGCCGGGCGGCTCGGCGTCGTCCGAGGCCAGTCGTGCCACATATCCGTGGGTCGAGCGGCGGGCCTGCACCTGCTGCACCCTGCCTCCTTCGATCTTGTCGGACCGGAATCGCACCAGCACCTCTCCGGCCAGCTCCGGGTGCTCCAGGGTGAAGAGCAGCTCGCCGTTCCCCGTCACCAGCTCGTTCTGCGGGAAGTGCCGGATGACGGCGCGCTCTGCCGGTTTCCCGGCCGGCGGCCGCGACTCCGGGCTCGTTCGGGCCTCCGCGGACGGCTCGGAACCGCCGGCGGCCGGTGTTTCTTCGCTCGCGTCGGACGGCTCGGAAGCGTCGGCGGCCGGCGCCTTCTCGCCCGGGTCGGACGGCTCGGCAGCCGAGGCCGGCTTGTCCGCCCTGCCCTCTTTCGCCTGCGCTTGCGCGCCGCCGGACAGCGCTACCACCAGAAATGCGATCGGTAACCGTTGCATGACCCTCTCCATCACCAGTCAAAGGTTGCCGCCAGACCGAGGCCCGGTCCGGTATGCTCGAAGGTTCGCCCCTGTACCGAAGCCCGAGCGGCCAGCGCGAACTGCTCGGTCATCCGCCAGCCGAGCTCGTAGACCAGCCGGACCGCCAGCTCGTCGGAGTTGACCGGCTGGTCGGTGACGTGTACCTCGGCGGCCATGGGCCAACCGCGGATGGCCTCCCAGGCCAGCCCCACGTAGGCGCGCTGGCCGATCTCGGGCATGGCCTCGCCGGCCAGCAGGAGCGATGTCCCGTCCTCGGGGCCGATGCGAATACGCAGTTGAAATCCCCCGGTGAGCCCCTCGCGCTGATCGTCCTCGACCTCCGGCCTTCCCAGCCCTACCGTGGCGCGACCCGCCACGGCGAAGAACCGGTGCAGCTTGAGCTCGCCCTCCAGGTAGCCGTAGGTGAAGCTCGCCGGATCCGGGTCCAGCCCCAGCTCGTCCAGATTCTCCACAGTGCCGCCCGCTCCGTGGTAGTGCCCGTAGCCGATGCGCACGCCGTAGAGCGGATCGAGCCGCAAACGGTAGAGGAAGTCCCCCTCGTTGAGCAGCGACCAGTCGTTGCCGGAGAGCTTATCGAAGCTGATGTACTCGCTGGTGAAGCGGACGCGAACGCGGCGCCCCAGGTCCTGAAGCCCCTCCAGATCCTGGTCGACCACCACCGGATTGGGCTCGCTCGCGCTGCCGTGGACCGCGGATGTCTCGCCCTTCTCGTCCACCGCCTCGACGAAGTACTCGAAGCCGGGCGCGCGCACCGTCTCCGCGGGAACCCGGGCACGCGCGTGCCCCCGCCCGTCCGCTTGCATGGTGGTCGAGACGTACTGAGACTCGCCGCCTGTCGCGCGAGAGTGCAGCACCAGAGCGCGCACCGGATCGGCGGGATCGTAGGACGCGGCCACCGCCACCGTATCGCCCTCGCGCGCCCGGTTGATGCGATCGATTTCCACCAGCGCGTACAGCGGTATCGTTTCCCTCGCCCGCGTCGAGCGCAGCGCGGCCAGATCCCGCTCCCGGGAAGCGAGGTGGGCGATCTCCTGCCGAATGAACTCCTGGTACTTCGAACGCGGGTTCTGCACCAGGTACCTTTGATAAATCTGTACGCGCTGTACCGGGGGCCTGGCCAGCGTCGCCTTCCAGGCTGCGAGCACCGCCAGCTCCTCGTGGCTCGCTCCGGGTTCGCATTTCGGGCACGGCTTCGCGATCGGGGGCGGAGGGCAGGCGGCACCGACCGCGCGTCCGCCGATCGGCGCCGTCCGTGCCGCCTCCGGCGCGAGGTTCGCCGGCCGCACGGCTTCCACGACGTCGCCCACCGCGATCGTCCGGGAAGGCTTCTCTTTTACACGTGCTATACTGAGGGATGTACCCGGCTGCGTCAGCCCCACGACGCCGATGGCGAAGCGATCGCGTAGTTTCTTGCGCGTGAGGGGATGGCGCACCTCTATCGAGCGGTATACCGTGAGCTCCAGGCCCTTTCGCGCCTCGGCGCCCGCCACGTCGACCAGGATATCGTCGCCGTCTATACGGACTATCGTCCCCCTCGCCGGTTCGTTCACTTCCCCCTTCGTCCCAGATACGGACTGAGCCCGGGCCGCGAGATGAAAGAACGAACCGGCCGCTACCAGAAATACCGCCCCCGCTCTTATCGCGTGTTGCATGATGACCCTCCGAGCGTTGCCGTCGCTCGAGGAGCATCATTTCAACAAACGTGCCATCCTCGTTTTCTCCGTATTCACACGATTTAGACCAAAAACACGGCCGCTGACGTGTGCACCGCGCTACACACCCGCATACGGCCGTGTGCAAGCAGGGGCACACGCCTTTCGAGGCCCCGGCAGAGCTCGCGCGCGACGTCACCACCCCGATCGCACGAACGTAGTGGAGGGGCTTGCCCCCTCCCCGCTATACATTCCTTTTGACGGACGGGCGCAATGCCTCACCATTAGTCACATTTTTCGCCGATCTTCTCGCCGACTTTTTAGGCGACGAGCACTTCGGTGAAGCCACGTCCGAGAACGATCGAGTTTGTCGAAGTTGCGGCCCAACGCACTCCATCCCGGGGCCCGTTGCGTCTGAGTTCTTGCGCCAAAAGCGCAGAAACTCGTGACTTAGGAGGCTCACGGCGGAGTTCTTGCGCCAAAAGCGCAGAAACTCGCGACT
>CAYVFC010000113.1:0-25895 GCA_964450715.1 uncultured Sandaracinaceae bacterium
GTAAATCGCCGTCAGAAACCGTTTGGGCCGGCTGTTAAGCGATCACGCGTGCTGCCCTCTTCCACGTCCGAGAACAAGATCTCGCCGGTGGTGTCGTCCGCGGCACACTCTACCTCGGCCTCGTACACCCCGTCGTCGAGCATACCCCGCACCCGGACCACGCCCTGCTCGCCGCAGGTCGCCGTGCCGTTTCCGAGCTGGAAGGGCACCAGCAGGGTGCCGGTGGGTATCTCGTCCTCCCCGCAGCCGACGGTGAGCAGCGCCAGGGCTAAGCCTAAGCCGAGCATCGAGGTCCTGTTGGTCATATTTTTTACACCGCGCTTCATCTCGTTTCTCCCGAAATTGAATCCCTTTTCGATACTACCCACCAGCGGTCGTAAGCCAAGAAATTGGACGCCTACCCGGGTCTCTTCCGGTCCAGCCGGGCGAGTATCTCGCGGGCGCTCATGGCGCTCTTGTAGACGTAGAGCTCTCCGGGCAGATCGCCGTCCAGCACGGCCTCGCTTACCCGCAGGCGGCTGCTGACCGCGAACAGGATGCGGTAGGGTAGGCCTTTCTGTACCAGCTCCACTCGTCGCCAGACCGCTTCCCGGCTCCAGAAACCCAGCACCTCCAGATAGGCGACCTCGCCGGTGAGCCGGTTTTCGAGCTTGAGATCGGGCAGGCAGAGACCGAACCCGGGTAGCTCCAGGATTTCAGCCGACGCGGATGCCTGCCAGGCGCTTTTTGATGCCCGTAGCCGGTCGAGCAGCGATCGCACCTCGTCGGGCACTCCGTCCGGTACGCCTGGCGTAGAACCGGGGTCCCGCTCGGCCGCCGCGGGCGGTCGGAGTTGCACAGTCCCTCCCTGCAAGCGGAAGCCCAAAGGCTCCCTGGCCTTGCCCCAGCGCAGGTCCGCGCTGATCTTCCAGCTGTCGCAGGCCCGGATGTGGGGAAAGGCGAGCGCGAGCTGCAGCCCATACTTGGTCACCGAGGAGAAGAGGCTGTAAGGGCCGTCTATGTCGATGCGGTAACCGCCGTCGGGCAAAGGGGATATGGCATACAATAGCCTGAGGAACTTGAGCTTGTTGAAGAGGGTTCGATAGGCATATGGCGTCTGACAACGCACCTCGGCCGTGACCTTGACGGCGCGCAGCAGCACGGCCTGGGCTTGGGCATCCTCGTACTGGCGGACCAACAGCTCGGCCGAGGTGTCGTCAAGCGCCGACAGCAGCTGCTCCGCGCGCAGGTCGCAGTACAGGGCCCGCTCCAGCTCGTCCGGGGTCCATCCCCGTTCCGCGGCCTTTTCGGCGACGAACGTATCCCGGTCGAACGACTCGCCTTCCTCGAGGCCGCGCACGGCGCCGCTGGCAGCGACGAAGAGCTCGCCGCGCAACGCGCGCGGATCGATCTCGCTCCGCGTATCGAACTCGCAACGGTCGTCGACGAGCTTGCGCAGGCCCGAGGCGAGCCGCAGGTCGCCCGGGCGCACCGCGACCCCTTCCAGCGCTTGCTCCAGCTCGCCGCGCGACCGGCCCAGGTGCTCGCGCGCCAGCTCGAGATAGGCCGCGGCCAGCTCCATGGCTCGTTGCCGCACCGCGTAGTCGAGCCCGAGCAGCCGCAGCTCGCCGCGAATCCGTCTGGTGCGGGCCAGATCAGCGGTAAGCAACGTGCTCCCTCCGGCGCTTGCTGGTGAAGGCCTCGCCGGTGTTGGCTGTCACCAGCTCGTAGAGCACCGCACGCTTCTCGCCCTGCTTGCGCAGCACGCGCCCCAGCCGTTGCACGTGCTCCATGACCGAGCCGCTGCCCGACACCACGATGGCCACGTTGGCGGACGGTACGTCCACGCCCTCGTTGAGCACCTTGGAGGTCACCACCGCGTGGTAGATACCCTGGTGCAATCGCTCCAGGATCTCGCTGCGTTCGGTAACCCGGGTCTGGTGGGTGATAGCCGGGATGAGCAAGCGTCGCGATAAGAGGTACGCGGTCTCGTTATCCTGGGTGAAGACGATCACCCGGTCGTGCCGGTGCTGGTGGATCAGGTGCGCCGCGTAGTCGAGCTTGGCCGGTGCGGTAAAGGCGAGCTGCTTCTGGCGGCGGTAGGCCTGCATGGCGCGCCGGCCCTGCGCGCTTCGCGACGACTCGATCACGAAGCGCGACCAGCCCTTGCGGTCGCTCATGCGGATGCCGTGGGAGCGTAGGAAGCCCAGGTAGATCATCCGCTCATTCTCGTACTGCTCGCGCTCCTGGGGGGTGAGCTCGACCGACACGCGCTCGGTCTCGTACTCGGCCAAATACTCGCCCGAGAGATCCACGATGTCCTGCCGGTAGACGATGGGGCCGATGAGGTCGAGAAGCTCGGACTCGCGGCCGTCGGTCCTTTCCGGGGTGGCGGTCAGCCCCAGCCGGAAGGGGGCCAGGCAGCAGCGCGCGGCCAGGGCGTAGCTCTCGCCCGGCAGGTGGTGGCACTCGTCGAAGATCACCAGCCCGAAGCAAGGGCCCAGGTGCTCCATGTGCAGGTAGGCCGAGTCATAGGTGGTCACTGTGAGCTGCTCGACCGAGTAGTCCCCGCCCCCAATCACGCCGACCGGCAGGGCGAACATGGTGCGCAGCACGTCGTACCACTGACGGACCAGAACCAGGGTGGGTGCGATCACCAGGGTACTGCGCCGCCTGGCGTCGATGGCCATTACCCCTACCTGGGTCTTGCCGGCGCCGGTGGGAAGCACCACGACTCCGCGCGATCCCTGCTCACTCCAGGCTCGCAAGGCCTCTATTTGGTAGGGCCTGGGCGTGCGGTGCACCTTAACCCCGCGCTGCAGGTCTTCGTAACGCCGCGCCTCGTCCTCGTACCCGATGCCGGCCTTACGCAGGGCCATCACCACGTCTGCGTAGGCGGCGGCCGGCGCGCGAAAGCACGCGGTTCTTTCATCCCAGACGCACGCCTCGGGAAGGGGCGCACGGTCTCGCGCTTCGACCCCGCGTATCTCCAGCGTACCGGCTGCGACCGAGAGGTGTATCACCGCTGTTCGTCTAGCACGAAAACGGGGAGTAGAGCACATCTCCAAAACGCGGACCGAGTATTTCGGAGCGCGGCGGCTCCAGACGCTAGGAGCGACGACGAGAATTCGTGGTGCTATTTCGAGCAGGAGCGACGCCGCAGATGGGGCCGCCCCGTCCGAAAGACGACAGGATCGTTTTGGAAATGTGCTTTGGCTTGACTTTTTCCGCCAGGGGTAAAAATAAAGTTTCTATTGTTTCGTCGGATTCGAACCGGAACTGAAAGGAGCGGGACATGGGTATTCGGATCGACGGGTGGGGATTCGCGCTCGTTCTACTGCTCTTTTGTGCCTGCAAAGAAGGCGAAGTGGACTTGAGTTTCGACGACGACGAAGACGCCGGCTCTGCCGACGCAGCGAGCATGGACTCTGGCGCCGATGCAGGCTCTCCGGTAACCGATGCTGAGACGTTGCCCGAGGATGATGCCGGAGCGGAGCCGGATAGCGGGGGCAGCGACCTTCCGGATCCAGAGGAGCTGGCCGGAATGCGCGCGGCCGGGATCTGCGCGGCGCTCGAGGCTTGCCAGGGAGCCGAGCTGCTGTCCCAGTCCCTGGATGGCCAGACGTGTGAAACGCGAATCGGCGGGGTATTCGCCAACCGCAACATGGCCCACTTCGCCGAAGCCGTGCGAGCGGGTCGCGTGATCTTCCGGCCGGAAAACGCGGCCTTCTGCGTCGAGGATCTCGCGGACGCTGGATGTGACGTCAAGGCCAGCCGCTGGCGCCAGGTTTGCGGATCCACGGTAGAGGGAACGGTAGACCTGGGCGGGCAGTGCGCTATCGACGAGGAGTGCGGCGATGGAGCGTACTGCGACCGGGGGAGCGACGGAACGGCGTGTCCGGGCGAATGCGTGGCGCTCAAGCCAGAGAGCGAATCCTGCTCGAGCTCGGAGCAGTGCGAGGACGGGCTCGTCTGTTTCGGAGGCACCTGCGCGGCGTCCCTTTTACAGGGCGCGGACTGTACTGGCGCCGCGGAGCTCTGCAGGACGGGGCTTCTCTGTATTGCCGGCACCTGTGAGCCGCAACAGAGCGTCTATGGCGCCGGTCTCGACGAGGCTTGCGACCCGTTTGCCGACGAGCTCTGTCGCGTCGACGGGGAGGTGCCGCTGGTCTGCGCCGAACAGTCCAGCGGTTCGGCCCTCTGCCGCGAGCGCGTCGCTGCCGACGGTGCTTGTCGCCGATCGGTACCGAGCCAGTGTCCGGAGCTTCAGTACTGTGAGGCCGAGCCCAACCAGGAGGGGACCTGCACAGATCTACCGGGGCTGTACGAGGAGTGTCGGCCGGAAAACAAGGACCGCAGGTGCAGCTCAGGTCTCGTTTGTGATACCTACCAGAGCAGCGGTGAGGCCTGTGTTCCGATTCAAGACAACGGAGGCTCCTGCGAGGGGAGCCCGAGCTGCTACAGCGGCGAGTGTAGCGACGAGCTGACCTGCGTCCCCCCGCCCGCCTGTTTGTTGTAGGCCGGTATACGCTGTCGTTTCGGGGAACCGTAGGCGACGAGAAACCTCTGTCGTGAGTTTTCTCGCTTCGCTCGAAACGATATGGCTGCCACCGTTTTTCCGAACTTACGTGGAATCGCCCGGGCGCTTGGTGTATAAATATCGTTCTCCTCGCGACACCTGCTAGGCGATCGCTATTAACAGGGCCATAGCATGACGGACTCCAAGAAGACCAAGGACATCAAAGACCTCAAGGCGCGACTCGGCCGCGCGGGCAAACCGCTGTCATCGCCGGGCGGATCGGTTCCGCCCGGGGCGGTGAGCCCTCCCTCCACGCCCGGACTGGGCTTCCCGCCGGGAAGCCGACCCCCCGGCCTGGGCTCTCCCCTCACGCCGCCCCCGGGCGCGGTGCAGGCGCCCTTCGCGCCCACCTCGCAGCCCGGGATGGCGGGGGTTCCGACTCCGGGCAGCGGTATCGTGGCACCGCCCTTTGCGCAGCAGCCGGCCGCGGCACCGGCTGCCAAGCCCAAGCCGGCCAGCCCCTTCGAGACCGCAGCGCCGGCGGCGGGAGAGAAAAAAGTCACCTTCGTGGTGGACGATTCGGCTCTCAGGGACAGCAAGCGGACGAAGCAAGCCGCCGCAAAGAACAAAGTCTTGCTGGCCGCTGGATTCGTCGGAGGCCTGGTGGCCGGCCTCATGATGGGCATGATGTCGAGCGATAGCAAAATCGCCGATCTCGCCGATCAGGACGAGGTGGCAGTTCGTAATACCATGGAGGCGACCTCCAAGCCGGTTTCGGATGCGGGCGGGCACATGCAGAGGCTCGTCGGCAGCCTCAACTCCAATAAGATCGACTACGCCGCGGTAGAGAGCCTGGTCGCTCTGAAAAGGCCGATGGCGCCCAACGCCTTCCACCGTCGTTTCTTCGTCAATTTCCAGGCCGACGCGGTGGACGACCTCTTCCGCTACGCTCACAACGTAGACACGCTCTGGGCAAGGTTTACCGCGTTGGGGGCCAAGACCGCCGGGCAGAGCAAGCGCGAAGTTCTCGACGAAGCGGCGAAGACGGGCGGCAAGCTGGACGTCAAGTACGGCCTGGCCATACGGCTCGTGAACGACAACATCCTAGGCGGTCTGGTCTTCGTGATCGGGGACCCTAAAGAAATGGAAGACGGCAAGGGGAAAAACGCGCAGTACGAGGCCGAGCTGGCCTCGCGCCTGGGCGGCAACACGGTAACCAAGACGCTCTACGACGGCCAGTCGGACTTCATCGTCAATCCGGGGGCCTACGCCTTTCTGGTGGACGAGAAGGCGAACGAGCAGATGCTCGGCGAACCGCCCAAGCTGTTCGAGGATTTCAAGAAAGACGCGGACGAGCTGAACGTCGTCATGCAGCAGACCCTGGAGATCCAGGGGCGGCTGACCGGAAAGTAGCCCTTAGGAGGCACCGCAAAATAACTCATCCATCTTTCGGGCGGGACGGCCCCGGCTGCTGCGTTGCTCCTGCTCAAAATATCCCCAATATTTCTCGTCGTCGCGCCTTGCATCCGGAGCCGTCGCGCTCCGAAATCTGATCGAGTTATTTTGTCACGGACCCTTATCACCGACACCCGCTTCGTCACCTGCGGATAAAGAGCTCGGTGACGAGGAAGCTCGGCTCTCCGCCGGTCTGCGTTTGCACCACTCCCAGACCGACATGGGTGACTAGGGGATGCAGAACCGCTTCCCGATGCCCCGGGCTGCGCATGATGTGTCGGTGGATCTCCACGGAGCCGGAGCCGTGGCCGATGTTTTCCATGACCAGGGAGAAGGCGATACCGGCGTTCTGCAATCGCTCATGCGGCGCGCCCGTCGATGGCGAGGTATGCCCCACGAATCCGTTGTCGCGCATGTCCCGGCAGTGGGAGTCGGCTACCCCGCTCAGCTCGGAATCGATGGTCACCGGATCGAGCCCCACGCCGGATCGTTCCTGGTTGATGAGCGCGAAAAGACTGAGCAAAAAGCTCTGCTCATCCTCCGGCGTTCCATCCTCGCCGGCGACCGGTAGCAAGATCTCACTGCTCTCTTCTTGGGCGCCGGAGAAGACCGGGAAGTTGGCCAGGACCGAAGCCCCGTGTATCCCGGTGGCCAGCAGCTCCACGCGGTAGGTGCCGCTTTCCTCGATTGGAATGACCATATCAAATTTCGTACCGTCGCCCGCTGGTTGGCGGCGGGTGGTGCCGTCGGGCAAGGTGATGGCGATCACGGGCTCGCGTAAGCCATGCGTGAGCTTGCCCTGCAGTCGGATGGCGTCGCCCGGCGCTACCCGGCGCGGGAACGGTGCCATCCGGAACCAGCGGCTACTGAAGGCGAGCGCCAGCCGCGACATTCCCTTCACCGTTACCAGCGCGGCACCGTGGTGGGTATAGGGGTAGGCTAGGGCCAGTCTCTCGATCTCGGCGCCGACCTCCTCGGCTAGGGCGTTTTCGGGCAGCTCCTTGAACTGCACTTGCGGCACCGGTTCCGGCACGCCCTGCCGGTGCGCGAATTGCTCCACCGCGCCGAGCGGCGGCAGGTTCCCCATTTCCTGCATCACCTCGAGCACCCAGGTCGCCGCCTGGTCTAACCGGCCGTCTCCGGAGAGGGGCGGTGCGGATTTTCGCCAGCGCTTCGCCACCGTCTCGCGCAGCAGTTTCTCGGCATCGCTCCGGGGGGGCAGCCGGTCGGTCGCTCGCGAGTCGTAATGGCTGGCCGCCGGTGCGCGCAGCGGGAAACGCTCGACCTCCGGCGGCTCGGAAGGCTGCGGCGCGGCGCCTCCGCAGGCGGTCAGCGAGAAGGATAGAACGAGCGTCAGTTGTGAGACGGAGAACGGGAGGGTCAGCGATGCCGGTTTCATATTGATAGAATAGACACTAATCTCTCGGCAGGATGGGAATTCGGTATGGGTGCCCGGTTCGAAATGCGCGACCCTCTCGTCGCCAGATGAGTACTCGTGCGAGTGGCCGCCATCTGCGTCGTCGGCCGCGCATTTCGAGCCGGGCCCAATGGTGGGGGGAAGTGGGAATCGAGTCATGCCTATCGCCCTGTTCATAGCCGTAGCATCGAGCTTCTTTGCCCTGGCGGGCTGCCAGCAGGCCCAACCGCCCGTGAACCGGGTCCAGGCCAACGCGGTGGACAAGCAGATCTTCCTCGGCTCCGAGTGGTACGGGTTGAGGACGGTCATCGACACCCCCTACACCTCGCCCGCGAGCTTTGTCGGCGAGGCCGGTGATCTGAACCGGATCGAGTGGGATATCCAGGAAAAATACCTGATCGCGCGCCGCACCCATCAGCAGATCCGGGACAGCGAGGACGATGCGGTGGCCGGCGCGGGCGTCAACCAGAGCCCGCTGGTAGCCATGTATGCCATCGAGAGCCACTTCGATATCCGCCGGGAGTACAACCCGACCACCGGCGAGGAGCTCAACGTCGTGGTCGAGAACACCACCGACCGGGTCTGGTACGAGAGAGCATACATGCGCGTGGACTGGTCGAAGAACCTGGTCGCGGAGGAAACGTTCCCGCTGACCAGCTCGCTCTACGGTATAGAGCTGGAGCCGCTCGAGTACTACGTGCAGGAGCCGGACCACCCCTTCGCACCGAAGTTCGAACGGGATGAGGAAGGACGGATCTATTATATAGACATCGTCAACAAGTATTTCGCCGAGCCGGGCATGGTGGCGGTGTCAGGCGGCGGCGAGCTGCCCTCCTGCTTCTTTTTGACCGGCGCCCACCACGACTGCCAGCCCGGCGAGATCGCCGTGCGCAGCTCGTTCCTGCGCGTGGACCCCGCGCGGGACTACCAGCCCATGATCTACGACTACGACCGGATGCAGCGCTTCGGGTACTTCCTTACCGTGCGCGACGGCTACGATCCGGACTACGGGACCACGGCCATGCGGCGCTTTCGTTTCGTCAACCGCCATAACCTCTGGATGCAGAGCCACCGCCGCGACGCCGAAGGAGAGCTGCTGGCCTGCAGCGAAAACGCCGATTGCGGGGGCGGTGGCTCGGTCTGCGATCTGGCCCGCCAGGCGGCCCGGAGCGATGACATCGCCGCCTGCACCATCCCCTTTCGCGAGCGCGAGGTGCGTCCCATCGCCTTCCATCTCACCCGGGCGTTCCCGGAGGATCTGGTCAAGGACGCGCGCTCGGTGGCCGATACCTGGAACGAAGCCTTCGTACGGACAGTCGGCTCGCTTCGCCAGATCGAGTGCCGTAACGCGGGTGGGGAAGAGGGCGAATGCGAGGCCGAGCGAGAGAGGGAGGACGCAAAACGGATCTTCGTGCTCTGCGGGAACCCGGTGGCCGCGGACGACCACGAGGCCTGCGGGCCGGAGGGAACCAGCCCGGAGATCGGCGATATCCGCTACAACCTGATCTCCTGGGTCGGCGATCCCCACGATTTCTCCCCGCTCGGTTACGGGCCTTCGTTCGCCGATCCGGAGACGGGCGAGATCATCTCCTGCAACGCCAACGTCTACGGTGCGGCGATGGAGAAGGCCGCGGCCAGGGCGCGGGACGTCCTGGCGCTTATCAACGACGACCTGCCGGAGGAGACGTTGAGCAGCAACTACGCCTTCGGCGTCTGGATCGACCGGTTCGCCGAGGCAGGAGAGCTCAAGGCATCGGAGTTCGAGGCGCAGAACCATCTGATCGAGGTGGACGGCCGCCATGCCGCTCGCATCAATCGCTCCATGGATTTTTCCTGGATACCGGAGCTGCTGGGTCCGGACGCATCGCCGGCGGGCGTGCCCGCGCCCGAGCAACTGCTGCCCAGGCTGGACGCGGCGCGCGACCGCTTGCTCTCCGGGATGGAGCGGCTGCGACCGGGCGACCGCGTGCGGGCCAACCTGAGCCGGCTCGAGGGGACCGATATCGAACAGATGTTAATCGACGACGAGGTGTTGCTGGCCGCGGGCTACCGGCCGGGAACGCCGCTGAGCGAGCCGGTCATACGGGCGGCCTCCCCGCTGGGCGCCGGCAGCGCGAGCGGTTTCCGTGAGCGCGAGCGGCTGCGCCGGCAGACGGCTAGCAAGCCCAACGGGTGCTTGCTCTACGGCGATTTCGTGGACGACGGGTTGTTGGGGCTGGTGCGCGAGATCAACCGCGCTGCGCGCCAGGGAGACGGCACGGTGCGCTGGTACGGCAGGGACTACCGGGTAACCGATGATAGCGGCGCCATCGACTACGCGCTTGTAAAGGATATGCTGCGCCATCCCATCTTTTTCAGCCTGACCACTCACGAGCTGGGTCACACCCTGGGTCTGAGGCACAACTTCGCCGGTTCCTTCGACTCACTGAACTACGGTCCCGAGTACTGGCGGGCGCGCGACGACGGCGACATGCAGCCGCGAGCCTGGGATCCGGTGAGCCAGGCGGAGATCGATGCCCGCATCCGGGAGCACCAGTACGCATCGGTGATGGACTACGGGCACAACCACGTAGTTACGGATGCGGCCGGCATCGGCCACTATGACCGCGCCGCCATCAAGCTGGGGTACGGCGACCTGGTGGAGGTATTCACCGAGGTGCCATCGCGCAACCGGGTGCAGGCGGCCGAGTTGTACGCGCGCCAGCTGGAGAACATAGTGGCCTTCGACACCAGCTGGCTGGTGCTGGATACGCTGCGCCTGATCCCTTACACCGAGATCCCGGCGCTGATGGGAGGGGTGGGGGCGCTTCAGGCCCGCGAGGACGTGCCCTTCACCACGCTGGTGGACGGAACGCATCCTGACCCCGCTTACGCCTTGGGTGTGCTGACCTCGACGCCGGACGGCCGCCCGGCGGTTCCCTACCGGTACTGCAGCGAGGAGTTCGTGGACGAGGAACCGAGCTGCATGCGGTACGACGCCGGCGCCGACGAGTACGAGAGCCTGATGTCCATTATCGATTCCTACTGGAACTACTACATCTTCAACAACTTCATGCGTCAGGAAATCGGATTCGATCCCTACGACGTGCCCGGCAAGATTTACAGTCGTTATTTTCTAAAGCTACAGGCTGCCAATACGTACTACACATTCCTGCGTGCGCTCTTCTACCAGATCGGCGCCGACGAGCTCTTCTTTGAGCGCCCGGACGGCTTTGGCGCCTATACCGCGGCGGTCGGCGCGGCCTATCAGCTGCTCTCCCGGGTGATCGCCACGCCCGATTCGGGATGCCATCTCCCCTACCAGATCGGGGAGGGCGAAACCGCGCTCCTTTCGGGCGGCAGCTACGGGGAGTGCGCCTCGGCGGGGGGCGCCTATATCGACGCCTTCGACGGGCGCGAGCTATACACGACCATCGCGCTGGGGCCGGACCAGAGCTTCTGGTACTACACTCGAGCAGGCTTCTTCAACGACAAGACACTGGCCCTGGAGGCGCTGACCACCCCGGGCGTCTACGTGCGCGGTGCGGACGTGGACGCGGACACGCGGAGCTACCAGGTCAACTTTTACAACAGTTTTCCAGAGCCGCTCTTCAGCCTGCTGCGCGGCATCATCGGGCAGGACTGGTCCTGCTACGCGCCGCGCTGGTCCGGGGAGCAGCTGCTCTTTGCCGACGCGCGGCAGCAGGTCGACCGGTCGCTGGAGGGTATTCCGGTCGATCCGAACGTCCGCTTTTCCCTGCAGCTGTACGCCATGGTTTTCGGGATGGCGGGTGCGCCCAGCGGCTTCGACCAGAGCTTCGTGGACCGGGCGAGGCTCTTTGTACGGGGCGGGGCCGAGTCGGTCGAGCTCGCGCTCCCCGAGGATGCGATACTGATCGAGTTCGTCGATCACGACTCGGGCCTGGTCTATCTGGCTCCGTCCTATCCGGACGAGGAAGGACGCGAGACAGGGATCGCCGCCCAGATGCTGCTACACGCGCTGGAGCTGCAGGAGCAAGGCCAGGAGGTCCAGCTGCACTACTGGATGGATAACCTGAATATCATGCGCCGCCTTACCTGGCTGCTCGGTTTCGGCAGCGACCTCTCGCTGGTCTACGACTGATCCCGGAGCCGCGCGATGAAGCGACCCGACCGCGTCGATCCCGACAACCGTAGGGGAGGGGCTTGCCCCCTCCCCCTCCCGCTCTGGGTCTGGCTGCTGGCACTGCTCGCCGCCGTTCCCGCTCGGGCCCAGGAGCTTCGCGACCAGGAACAGCTCGCGGGCGGCGACAACGACCTTTCCTGGCGCGGCACCTCTTTCGTCTTCGAACAGAGCGTCTCCAGAAATACACTGATCAAGGATACCCAGCTGTCTTACAACCCGCTCTATCTTCACACCTACAGCCTGAGGCCCCGCTGGTACTTCACCGATTCGCTCCATCTGGCGCTGCGCCAGGACGTGATCCTGGAGCTCACCCAGCCAGATGCCTACGGTCCCTACGCGTTGTATACGGAGCGGGAGCGGATCTTCGCGCTGGATACGCGCCTGCAGCTGGCCGATCCGGACATATTCGATCTGGACGGTACCCGGCTCGGCGCGGCGGGGCAGGTGGCGCTCCCCCTCAATCCCGCCTCGAGCGCCTGGCGGCGCGTCCTGGTCGCCGGGGTAAAGGCGACCGTTGCCCGCGATTTCCCTGAGCCGCTTCAAGGCACCAGTTTCGGCTTGCTGACGGCTTACTACCACTACTTCAACCTCACCAACGTGGCGCTGGCCGAAACCGACATCGCCTGCACCCCGGCGCTGCGAACCGACGGCGGCATCGCTACCAGCCCCTCTTATTGCCTGGGCGGTTCGACCCTGATGTCCGAGCGGCTCGACGCCGCGGTGTCGGCGCGGCTCCAGTTGATGGCCGAGCTGGATCTCACGGCCTCCTTTACCTGGATCTGGGTCCTGGCCACGGATCTCTCTGAAGCGGTAGTGGAAACCCTGGGAGGCGAGGTGGTCCTTCCGGACAACAGCGCCACCCACTGGCGCTATTACACGGACAGCTCGCTGGCGCTCGGCTACCTGCTCAGCGACTCGCTGCACCTGGCCCTGGGAGTCAGCGCGCTAACCCGTCAGCTCGATCCGAACGGCTCGCGCCGCAACCCCCTTTTCAACACGGACACGCTTATCTTTCTGGCGGCCACCGTACGGCTCGACGCGCTCTATTTGCAGTTGTCCGGGCGCTCCGGTACGACCGTCGCCGACACCGAGAGCCAGGAGCGGCTCTGAGCGGACCGGTACTTGCGCGAATTGTCGACTCAACGCATATACCTGGAAAGGGAAGGAATATGGATTCATGAAATATTGCGCTCGATCGCGGCTGTTGCTTCTGCTCTCGGTTCTCGCTCTGCTCGGGCCCGGGTGCACCTTCGTGGATGAGAATTGCGATAAGTGCGAGTGCGACGCGGGCTCCGGGGGCGCTGCCGGCGGCAGCGGTGGAACCGCCGGCGATGGTGACGGGTCAGCGGCCGCGGGAAGCGGAGGAAACGCTAGCGCGGGCAATGGGGGAGCGGCCGGGCCGGAGCCGTCCGGAGCGGGCTCGGGCGGAACCGGTATTGCGGGCGCGGCAGGGGCGGCCGGCGCGCCAGCGGCGAGGCTGGTAGAGGGCGACCTGTGCATGCAGGACACGGAGTGCTGGACCGGGCTTTCCTGCGTCACCGCCGAGGCCGGCGTCTACGCTATCTGCGCGCGGAGCTGCGAGACCGACTCCGACTGCGACGCGGGCGAGGAGTGCATCACCGCCGGACGCGGAGGAGGGCGCTTCTGCTCCTTGCGGCAAGAGCAGCAGTACCAGCTGTGCGGCGCCTATTATACCTCGCACTGCAGCGACGCCATGAGGTGCGTCTGGCTCGAGCCCATCCTGCTGGGCGTCTGCTATGTCTATTGCGACCTGGCCGGCGACCCCGCTCAGCAGTGCGAGAGCGACCAGGTATGCGCGACTGGCATCATCGACTCCGACACGCAAGGCGTGTGCGGTACGACGGCGGCGAGAGGCGAGCCATGCGACGTCCTTTACGGCGTGGGGTGCGAAACGGGGGATATCTGTATCGGCGATGTATCCGATCCCAGCACCTTTGCCTGCCGCCAGCTCTGCAGCGCGTCCGGCCCTACCTGCGAGCAGGGCACCTGTACCCAGTACGGAATCACCGACGAGGAATACGTCTGCATATAGGATAAGGACGATGGCCAAGATCAATAGCGTGCTCGGATCCATAGATACAAACGAGCTGGGCTTCACCCTGATGCACGAGCATGTCCTGGTGATGAGCTGGTCCATGCGCCAGGCGTTTCCCGGCTGGCTCGACCGGGATGCTTTTCTACAGAAGGCCGTCTCCGACCTGCGCGCGACCGGGAAGGCCGGGGTGGCCACCCTGGTGGATGTGACGCCCATCAACCTGGGGCGCGACATCCATCTGGTGAGAGAGGTGGCCGAGAAGAGCGGGATGCAGATCATCGCGGCCACCGGCTTTTACTGGATGGACGAGCCGTTCCTCATGGGTTGGGAGGCCGACCGGCTGGTCGAGTTTATGCTGCCCGATATCGAGAAGGGCATCCAGGGAACCGATGTCAAGGCGGGCATCATCAAGTGCGCCACCGATGCGCCAGGCGTCACCGAGTACAACCGCAAGCTGCTGCAGGCGGCCGCGCGCCTGCACCGGGCCACCGGCGTCCCCATCACCACTCATACCTCATCCGCGCACCGCAACGGCCTGGACCAGCAGGCGCTTTTACGCGAGGAGGGAGTGGACCTCTCCCGGGTGGTCATCGGCCATTGCGGCGACACCGAGGACCTCGACTACCTGGAAAAGGTGCTTTCCGCCGGCAGCTTCCTCGGCATGGACCGCTTTGGTCTAGATATCCTGCTGCCGACCGACAAGCGCGTGGCCGTGGTGGCAGAGCTGTGCAGGCGCGGATACGCGGACCGCATGGTGCTTTCGCAGGACGCCTCCTGCCACATGGACTGGTTTCCGGCCGGCGCCCTGGAGATGTTTGTCCCCGACTACCACCACCGCTTTATCTGCTTCAGCGTCTTGCCCGCACTCCGCGAGCAGGGCGTGAGCGAGGAACAGATCCGGTTGATGACCGTGGACAACCCCCGCCGCATTTTCGAGCAGCAGGGGAGCTACTGATCGGTCCCGTTTGACCGGCGTCGTTCAGTCCCGGTCCTCGTCTGCCAGCTCGATCACTACCGGGCAGTGGTCGCTCAAGCGAAAGAGCGCTTCCCGCGCCTCGCCGCCAGGCTTGCCGCAGGCGAGCTCGGCGCACACGCCGCAAGCTCGCGCCCCGGCCCCTCGCGCCAGCTCCTGCATATCGCGTGTGGCCAGCACCAGGTCGAGCGCTTCGCCCCGGCCTTTGTAGTAGTGCGTGCAACCGGGCGAGGTTTCCAGCCTCCGTAACCCGGTTCCATCCCCGCCCAACGCTGCCTGAAGCCCCCTCGTCTCCTCCTCTGCGAGCACGTCGGGCGAGCACTTCTTGCATCCCATGGTGTTGAAATCTCCCAACACCACCACGTCGCGGTCGCCCTTTCTCATCGCCGCGACCGCCTTGCCGATGGCGTCCCAACTCTTTCGTCGGTTGGCATGATCGCGCGCGCTGACGCCGCTATCCAGGTGAACGGTCAGCAGGTGCAGATCCGCGCCCCCTGGGAAGCGAAGATAGGCGGCGAACCCGGGCCTCAACCTCCTGTCGCACCCATTACGCCCGGGATTGATCGAGGGAAGCGACCTTATCGCGCTCACCTGCAGCCGGCTGGAATCGAACAGCAGCCCCACGTGCTGCCGTCCGTCGTCCGGGCAATCGTCCAACCTCGCCCGCCAGCGCCCGCCTGTGTAACGGTCCAGGTGATTCAACAGGTCGTCCACCGCGATCCTGCCACGATGGTGCTGTACCACCTCCTGCACAGCCAGCGCCTGCACCTGCAACCCGGCAATCGCACAGGCCATCCAGCGCACCTCCGTTCCCTCGCCCGGCTTTGGCTTGCCGCTTTTTCCGTCCGGAAACCACTTCAGGTTCCAGGTTCCTATTCTCACCTGTCCGTTCTTGCCGTCACTTTTTCCCGCTTTCCTCTTTCCCTGTCCCTTTCCCTTTCCGTCACGCACCAGCGCTGCCTCGCATTCCGCGAGCGAGCGCCAGGGCGAGCCGGCCGGCAGGCCCGACGCCTGCGACCGCCGTCTGCCGGGAGCTTGCTGCGCGTCCGCCGGTCCTGCGAGCAGCGCGCTGGCGAACCACGCACAAACGGCGATCGAAATCGATATCCGCACATGGCAAGCATAGCGCGCCTCCCGCCCGCCTGCAGGCTGCCGGCTGCTCGCATGTGCCTCCGAGGGACCACCCCGCTTCCCGGTGGTCCCCTCCGGTTTCTCGTGGTAGAAATCTTCCCCTGCCGTTTCCCTGCCCCCGTAGCTCAGCTGGATAGAGCGGCGGCTTCCTAAGCCGAAGGTCACAGGTTCGAATCCTGTCGGGGGTGCTACTGCACCTGCTCGATTAATGGCGGAGGTCGTCGGTATAGCGCGTTCAGACCCCGACCGTGGCCTCGAAGAGGATGATGCCGAATACACCGTGGTAAAAGACATCCTGCTCGTTGTCGAAGGCGATGCTGAGAAATCCCCAGCCGAACTCGGAACCGACGGCCAATCCCCGCGAGATCTTTCCCCTTACGCCAACGCCCAGGTTGATGCCCCAGCCAAAGCCGTCGTCGTTGAGGTTCCTGCAGGCGCCCCCTTCGCACTCTTCGGTCTCGCCGATGCTCAGCAGGTTCAACCAGCCGACCAGGCCGAACGAGGCGACCTGGTCGCTCAACAGATCGAACGAGACGAGCGGGCTGAAGGAAAAGGCGCTGCGCGACTCGTCGCGGTCGGCGGGCCGATTGTCCTGGCTTACTCCCGCGAAGCCGAAGCCCAGTCCGAGATAGAGTCGGTCGTCGATCAGCCGCACGCCAGGGGTGACGATGGGCACGAACAGCCCGCGGATGTCGATGTTGAGCCCGGGAGCCGCGACCCCCCCGGGGGCCAGTATGTTTACCGCGTCGAGCCTGCCTTGTAGTCCGATGCGCGGTCCAGTGCTCGACCCGGAAGTACCGACCGTCTCCTGTGCGGTCGCAGTCTGCACCGCCGCGGTAGCAGTCCACAACAGGATTCCTACGGCCAGAGCAAGCATGGTTACTAGTTTAAAGATCTCTCTCATGTTCTTTCCCCTTTTAGTGTTTTCCGTTTGCCGTCGGGCAGAGTGGCGGAATTGACGTCTTTGCGTTCCGGTACTTTACCGGTACCGTACGCGATTAGGAACCCGTTTCAAATGGGTTCGGCGGGATCGCCGGCGCTTGCCGGTTGCGTCCACGATCAGCGCCTGGTTTGATCTCTATTCGTTTTTTCTGTCCGGTGCTCCGGCGCTCATCGAGGCGTATCTCGTTCCGCGGGCTCCGACCGCTTTAGCGTCACCCGGATGGTCGAAACGCTCCTGGGGCCGATACGAACCAGCTGGGAACGGTACCCCTCGAGACGCAGGAGGTATAACTGCTCGTAAGCCGGTCGCTCGATATCGATCGGGGTATTGCCCTCTACCGCTCCTTCATGGATGAGCTCGGCCCCGGCGGGTACGGACTCGATCCGGGTGCTCTCGCGTTTCGAAGCGGGGGATGCGGCTGGCGCTGCTGTCTTCCGCGATTCCATATCCCTTGCGGCCGGGCCGGGCTGCGAGTCGGTCGAGGACGCGCCGTTCCCGGCTGCACCAGCCGCCTCCGCGCCCGGCTTCTCGCTCAGGCTTGCGCCTGCCAACGCTCCCGCGCCGATAAGCGCGGCGGCGATCAGCGCCGAGTACAACGTCTTGACCGTAGCGTGTCGCGAGGTTTCGCTCGCGATCGAGACGGGGGAGGACTCTTCGGCCTCTCTCCATGCGACCGGCTCCGAGTCGGTACGCAACAACACCCGGCGCCCGCGGGGTTTCTCGGTTGCCTGGCGATGGATTGCCGCCGGTAGTGCCTCTACGACTTCGGGGCTCTCGGTCGACGGGTCGCCTTCAGAGGAAACCGTAGCCCCAGAAACGCGCGCAGGGGCGCTCGCGACCTCCGCGCGGCGATCTGCGTTCGGGCCATGATCGCCGTTCTTTTCGTCAGCGGTCGGCCCCTCCGATCGAGCCGACGATACGGCCGCCGCGTTCTCGGCGCTGGTTTTTTCCCGGCGTTCGGGCTCCGGCGGGTCCAGGTCGGGAACGGCGAACAGAGGTGGTTTTTGGTATTGTCCCCACAAGGCGGATCCGGCGGCCGTTTCCGAGAGTACCGCTCGTAGCGCTGGCGGCCGATTCGACGAGCGTGCGGCCGATCGGTTCGAATCGGGGCTGTTCAGGGTCGACGCCGTATCGTTCGATCCTGTCCGCGAGGCGGGGCGTGGGGGCGACGAATTCGCACTTGTCGAGCGCGGGTCGGCGAGCGGCCTGTCGCTCCTTGCCGACAGCTGAGCATCTCTCTTGCTCGAGTCTCTCTGGTACGTATCCTTCATAACTAGCCCCCGAGCCCGGTTCGTCGCAAATTAGAGCATATCTGTCGGCCGCGCAAACCGGCCGAGGGATCGGGCGATGGACATCCAGCGCGCGCTCGCTTGCGCGCGAGGCCCGGCCGCTGGCCCCCGCGCGCAGCCTCTGCCGGATCAAGTTGGCGGGAGCGATTGCGCGTGCGCTACCACGGCTGCGGTTACCCGCGGGAGCGTCGCCAGATCCCGCGGCCGACGCAAGGCGAAAACCGGTACACGGGTAGCTACGTCAGAGCAGCGACGCAGCAGCTCCTGGGCTCCGAATACGTGCTGCTCCACCTCGACGCGGAAAAGGTTGAGATAGATATCGAAGATCGCCTGCCGGGGATCGATCCGTTCGATCGCGATCACCGGTCCCTCGTCGAGCCGGTACATCGCGCACAGGGGCGCGCGCGATCGATCCGGTCCCGCATCACCGCTTTTGCCACGGGTTTTTTCGGCCGCGCCAGCCGCACGAGGTCCGGGAAAAAGCTCGTCGAGCTTCCGAGTCGTTTCGGGATCGAGCCTGGAACGTCGTAGCCCGCGATCCACGACCGTCTGCGATTTCACCGGTACGCCGAGAAGATCATCGGCGAAGACCGAGTGGCCGGAGAGCTCGAGCGCGGCCGCCAGGGTGGACTTGCCCGCTTCCGAGCGGCCCACGATCGCGATGGCTCTGTCGGCCACGAAGCTCGCGCTCGCGTGCAGCGGCAACAGCCCGCGGGTCAGAAGGATATCCGCCATCACCGGGCCGAAAAGCGCCTGTTCCGTCAAGCCGTCGATGATGTCGGTTTTAGGACGCACCACGATCTCCCGGCCGTCGCGAACCTCGATGACGCCGACCTGCGGCCAGCCAAAGCGGTGAAGACCTTGGCGCAAGTCATACCAGGCCAGCTCGCCGTTACCTGCCGCGCCCGCGTCAGGTTTATCGAGAGCCGCCCAGCTTACGGTCACATCGGTCTGAACACCGCGATCCGAGATACGGCGATAATCCTCCGCCACTGCTGCCGAAAGCTCGCGCTCCGATTCGATTCGAAGACCGAACGCCAGGTAGGCTGGCACGAGGCTTTCCTTTGGCTAGGACCTACGCGCCTTCGAGAGGCGCCTCTCTATCCCCGCTTCGAGAACGCGCTTTTCTCTCTCAGGAGAGACTGGGCGTGCACGTACCGGTATCCCGGCAAGAGCCGCCGATATCGATCGGACCGCCGTTGATGATGGAGGCGAAGAGCTCTTGCAAGCCCCAGCCGCACTGCTTGGTGAGCTCGGACATGTCTCCGATTTCGCTGAGTTTCGGGGTTTCGTAGAGCTCTTTCTCCAACATCTGACGCCCTCCCTTCCAGGGCTACCGAACCGTTTCTCGCGCCTCAAAAGGCACCCGGATTCGGCATATGTGGGGCAGCTAACCACGCGTCAAGTGCGTGGGCAAGCCAAACTTCGGTTAAGAATCGCTCGTCCGCCCCTTTTCTAAGGGCTGCCCGACAGGCTGTTTCTAGCTCCTTCAGGTCGATGAATTCCGCCGCGGCTGAATTCCGCCGTCCGAGCCAGGTCTCGACCCGCGTCCGCTCCTGTTGGCGCAGGCGGTCACGGAAATTGTCGACCCAGATCGACTTGGAGAGCCGGAAGCGGATCTTTTCTGGTACCAACCCCTCGGCTGCCCGGCGCTGGATCACGCGGTCGAAACCCTTGTTCAGCCGTTGATCGGCCGGAAGCGAGACGCAGAATTCGACGAGCCTGCGGTCGAAGTAAGGATGGCGCCGTCCCATGCCGCGCAGTCCGGCCTGCCGGGCGGCGATCTCGAACATCGAGGGCATCAAACCGGAGGTGAGCAAACCCCAGTGCTGGCGGCGAAAGCCAGAGAGCCGCAGCGAAGACCAGTGCTTATCCACTTCCTGCTTTCGGTCAGCCCACCCGGTGCGGCGGGCGAAATCCCGGTTCATGATGGCCGGCCGGTGGCCGCTGAAGCCGCTGCGCGCCAGATTCCAGAGGCCGGCCGCGGTCGGCGCTAAGGCGTGGCGCCACAGAAACCAGAGGGCGGAGCGGTCGGTGTTGTGGTCGAGCCGCCGCGCGTGCTGCCACATGCCGCGCCACTTCCCGCGGCGAAAGAGCTCACCCAGCAGCTCCCATCCATGGCCGACCGCGGTATCGCCGTCTAGACCGTCCAGGACGAGCCTGGTACCGGCCTGCTGGGCGCAGTCGAGAAGCGCCGAGTCCAGGTAATTGTTCGGCGAAAAGAAAGGCTCCCCGTGCGCGGCGACTTCCCTCTCCAGCAAACCTAGCGGAGTGCTGTGGTCGACTCGAACAAAGCTGGGTGCAAATTCCCCCGTGGCCAGCACCAGGTCTATCCATTCTCGCTCGTCGATTAGGGGGTAGTCCGGAAACAGCGCAGAGAAGGTGCGCAGCGCTCCCTGGCCCTCCGGCAGGCGGCACTGCTGGGCGATGCCGACGATGCACGACGAGTCGAGCCCGCCGCTCAAGAGAAAGCCGGTCGGTACACGGGTGCGCAGGCGCCGCTTCACGCTGTCTACCAGAAGCTCGCGGAAGGCGTCGGCGTACTCGCGGTTATCGCGAAGCCTGAGCTCCGGGGTGAACTCGAGCCGCCAGTAGCGCCGTTTTGCGAAGCGTTCGGGCCCGGCTTCCACGACGGTTCCGGGCGGCACGCGCATCACCCTCTCGTAAAACGTGGTCTCGAGGTCCTCGAAGTCGAGCGCCAGGAAGTCGGCGATCCGCTCGATACAGGGGGTTCGCCCCACCGTCTCGCAGGCCAGGATGGCGTTGACCTCGGACGCGAAGACGAGTCCCTGCGAGAGCCGCGCGTAACAGCCCGGCCGTATCCCCATGGCATCGCGCACTAGCCAGAGTCGGCGCTCGGGAGTGCTCCAGAAGGCGAAGAAGAAGTCGCCGAGCAAATGCTCGACCAGATCGATTCCCCAGCGACCGTAAGCCAGCAATAGCAGGGCCTCGTCGGAGGTCTCCGCGAGAAGAGCTTCCGCGAGCTCGAGCTTCTCTCCGAGCGCTTCGCGGTTATCGAGCCTAAGGTCAGCGATCAGCGACACCCCGCTTCCGTCGTCGCGAACAACCCGGGTCACCCCCGTCGATTCCGGGGTCTGGTAGTCCAGGAGCTGCCCCAGCGCGAGGCCCGGTTCCCGGTAGCTTATCGCCCCGTCCGGTCCCAGGTGGGATAGTCGCTCTAACATCCGGCCGAGGTCGTCCGCGAGCCCGTCTTCGCCTTGCCCAGACCAGTCGACCGCGCCGCAGATCCCGCTCATGAGGCCTGTCTACTCGACCGCAACTGCCCTTTTCGCGGCCAGGCCGGCAGCTGTTGATAGCGGTCGAGATCCGGGATCCGTCCGATGATGACCTGACCCCGGTGCTCCACCCAGGCGTGAGCCTCGAACGCGTCGCCTTCGTCGCGAGCCACCCCCACCACCAGGCGCGCGGCCTCGCCTCGCACCGAGAGCATACGCTGAACAGCCGCGGCTCTCGGAAGGCAGGCGAACAGGCCGGGAAAGCGGCGGCTGACCTGGTCCACCGCCCACACGACCTCGGCCACCCGCTGCTCGGGCAGCGATGCGCGCCTTGAGCCCGGCGCGCGAATCGGGCCTGCCAGCCATTGTTTGGAGGGTACGAGCGTCAGCGCCGCCTTGATCGCGAGCAGGTTCACCGCGGCCTCGAGCGCGAGAAGCTTGTGGCGGGGCGGGCGGCGTCCGAGCCGAGCCAGCGCGGTTAACTCACGAGCGAATCTCGATAAAACCGGCATCCGACAGGCTCTCGATGACCTCTTTTACGTCGTTCTCGCAACGAGCCCGGTCCACGTCGAAGCGATGCTGGAGGGCATCGACGATCTGGGAGAGGGTTCGAGGGGTTTGCAGCAATTCCCAGATGACGCCGCCGACGCGGTTGAGGCTGTAGTACTTACCGCTTTTAAGGTTCAGCAGCACCGTCTCCTGATTGAGGGGAGTCGAGACCTGGTCTTTGCGGGCCACTATGACGGTATCGGGGGTGATCTGGGATGACATGGATGGATGCACCGATCGAGCCGACCGTCTGATTGTAGCCCGGAAAAGCTCCCTCCGCAGCGTTCGCACGCCTTTTCAATACTGTATCAGGGAACCGTCGCGCCTGGCCCGTCGCACGGCGCGCGAGAATACGAAGATGGCCAGCGGTATGCCGGCAAACGCGAAGCCCGTGAGCACGAGCAACTCGGACTGGAATTCGTACAGGCTCCGCCCCTCGAGCAGGATGCCCCGCAGCGCGCGCGCTCCGTGGGTCACCGGTAGCGCCTGGGCGAATATCTGGATCCAGCCGGGGAGGATCTCGGCCGGGTAGATGACGCCTCCCAGCAGGAATGAAGCCGCTCCGACCACCACCCGAAAGGGGTCTCCTCGCTTGTAGACCACGGTGAAGGCCGCGGAGAGGATACCCACGGCCGCGAAGCTCAGGTTGGTCAGCAATACGACCAGGCCGGCGCCCAGCGGGTTGCCGGAGAACCGCAGACCGAAGAAGAGAGAGCCGGCTGCGAGCGTCACCAGCGAGTCGAGCAGGGCGTAACCGACCGTCCAGAGGTTCGAGCCGATCACCAGCGCCGTCAGGGTCGCCGGGGTCATCAGCACCGATTCGAGCGTGCCCATGGCCTGCTCGCCCCGGACCGCGCCGGCAAAACCGCCGTAGCTCGCCATCAGAAGCCCCATCATCGAGGTTCCGACCACGGAGTAGGGGAGGAAGCCGCCGTGCTCGGCAAAAACGCGGCTATCGGCCAGCAGCTGGGCTGGAAGCCACAGGATGAGAACGCGTCCCACGGTGGAGAGCACGCCCAGTGCGAAGGCCAGGGGGTAGCTCAGGGCCAGCGCGGCATCGCGCCGGAAAAAGGCCAGAGCGCAACGTGCCAGGTCGTTCATGCTTCGCCGTCCTGACCGGAATCGACCCGGTCGATGATGTCCTGAAGCGACATCTCTACGCGATCGAAGGAAAGAACCCTGGCTTCGTCCGCGGAAATCCGCCGCAGCACCGCATCGAGCGCGCCGTCGCGCCGGTCGCGGCGTAGCTCGAGGAAAGGGCCGCGTTCCGGGTCGTCGCCCGACTGCAGGGCCTCGGCGCCCCGGATATCGCCGGACCAAGAGGTCGGATCGACCGCCCGGTCGAGCCAGATGCGGACGAGCTCGCGGCTTTCGAATTTCTCTCGCAGCTCGGCGAGCGTGCCCTGCTCTCGCAGCCTTCCCCGGCTCATGATCCCTACCCGGTCGCTGAGCTCCGCGATCTCCTCCAGGTTGTGGCTGGTAACCAGGGCGCAGCGCCGGGGCTCCTCGGAGACCCAGCGTCCGAGCGCCTTGCGGGTTTGCGCCGCGGCAAACGGGTCGAGGCTGCGTGTCGGCTCGTCGAGTAAAAGCACGGTGGGGTCGTGCAGCAGGGCTCGTACCAGACAGAGGCGCTGCCGTTTACCGGTCGAGTACTCGTGGAAACGGCGGGGTAGAAGCTCGGTTACCTCGAAGCGGCGGCAAAGCTCATCGATCCTTCGCCGCGCGGCGCGCTCCTCGATGCCCTGCAGCCGGGCGAAGAAGAGCAGGTTCTCTAGCCCGGTCAGCCGCCAGTAGAAGCTCCGCTCGTCCGCGCCGGCAAAACCGATGGTGCTGCGCAGGGCGCTGGATGCCTGTTTCGAGTCCTGACCGAGCACTCGAATGGTGCCGCCGGTGGGCTCGATCAGGGAGCCGATACACTTGACCAGCGTGGTCTTGCCGTAGCCGTTGCGTCCGACCAGCCCGTAGATCTCGCCTGGCGCGACCTGCAAGCAGACATCGATAAGGGCCCGAACCGGCGGCCCGCCACTGCGCCAGAAACGCAGGCCAGTCCCTGGCACGAAGACCTTGCTGACGGAGACGACCTCGATGGCTTGCGACATTGGCTCGCGGACCCCGGCACTGGCGCGACGATGGACCGCTCAGGCCCATCCGGACCGCCCGCGCCAGGATAACGCAGCGCCCCCGGCAACGCGATCGAGGCACCTAAACGCCGGGATGATTGCCTCCTCAGTAGGCGTTTCTGCGTACGGCTTCTCCGAAGACGGTCATGGCGATGATCTTCAGATCCAGACCGAGCGAGAAGTTGCGGATATAGGCGAGATCGTACTCGACGCGGTGCTGCATCTTATCCAGCGTATCGGTCTCACCCCGCCACCCGTTGACCTGGGCCCAGCCCGTGATACCCGGTTTGACCTTGTGGCGGAGCATGTAGCCCTCGATCAGCGCGCGGTACTGCTCGTTGTGCGCGATGGCGTGCGGTCGAGGCCCCACGATCGACATCTCGCCCGTGATCACGTTGAGGAACTGCGGCAACTCGTCGAGCGAGGTACGACGGAGAAAGGCGCCGAGGGGCGTGACGCGCTGGTCGTTCTTGCGGGCCTGCCGGACTCTTTCCCCGTCCTCGCACACCGTCATGGAGCGGAACTTCAGCACGTTGATGGTCTCGCCGTTCAACCCGTAGCGGCGCTGCCGGAACAGCGCCGGCCCGGGCGAGGTCAGCTTGACGGCGACGGCGATGATCGCCATCGGGATGGATATCAGCAAGAGGATCAGGCTACCGAGCACGATGTCCTCGGCTCGTTTCACCCACCCGTCCACGCCGTAGAAAGGGGTTTCCACCACGCCGATCACCGGCACGTCTCCCACGCTGCCCCAGCGGGCCGAGAGCAGGTTGAATCCGCCGAAATCGAATCCCATGAAAACCGAGGCGGTGGTATCGCTCAGCCGCCGGATCAGCTGGTTGATGCGCGGCTCGGCCTTCAGCGGCAACGCGATGTAGACGAGATCGATCTCGCCGCTTTTTGCACCTTCGACCAGGTCGTCGAAATTCCCTGCGACCTCTCCCAGGGACGGGTCGGTGCGATGCACGCGCTCCCCCGTACGGTCCTCGTAGAACCCGCCGAAGCGAATGCCCATCCAGGGCGAGCTCACGATGGTATGCGCGATGCGCTCGCCGACCTCGGAAATGCCCACGACCGCCGCGCGGCGGGAGTTGTGCCCCTCTGACCGCAGCCTCTGCGCCACGAAAGCAAGCAGGACGCGGAAGCCGGAGAGCAACGAGGGCGCCAGCACGAACCAGATGAGGATCACGCGGCGCGACTGGATGGCCGAGGTCTTGGTAGCAAACGCGGCCATCAGCAGGAGGGTAACGACCGCGAGCCACGCGCTCCAGACCCGGCCGACCGTATTGCCGACCGGCTCTCCGCGGTTTGACCGGTACAGGTAGTTCAACTGCCCGATCAGGTTGAAGGCCAGAACGGCTGCGGCCACGGCCACGCTATTGCGGTTCCCCCACTGCTCCGAAAACACGAGGCAAACCAGGTACATGGCCAGGGCGATCAGGCCTGCGTCGGCGAGTCGTGCGAGGAAATCAAGCTTGGCCTCGTGAGGACGTATGATTCCGCGGTTGTTCATGGGACGAAGGGACAGTGCGCGAAGGCGACCTGGTTATTGCACTGTTTCTTCTGGTGTAAGCAACGAGCGTGCCGGTAACAAAGTGCTGTAATTACAACGTAATTTTCGATCGCCGCTTGGCACTTGCGAGCCTTCTGCGCGATTTGCGCGACCGGTTGCGCGCCTTGTGCAACAAGGTGCGCGATTGGCTACCTGGTCCCACTTTTGGCTACACACGCGCCTTCCGCTGTTTTCGCGTCGAAAGGCGCCCTTGAAGCGGTCCCATCAGAAACAATTCTCCGTCCACCGGCCCTTTTTTCCCGAAGGCAGGTGTGCTCAAGGCGTTTTTTCGTTTTCGAGTCTGCCGCTGGTTCGGAAGGGACCCAGGTCGGCGATCGGCGCGCCGATCGCCGAGCGCAGGGACGGCTTCGATACGGCGTGCCTCGCCCACCGGCTATTACCGACTCGTACAGAGCGATACGGAACGATGTTGCTCTGCCGTGCCTTGCGGTAGAGTTGTTTTTCTATATGTTCTGGGCCTAAGGAGGCACCGCAAAATAAACGATACGAGACCGGGCGCGTCGGCGGAGCG
>CAYVFC010000114.1:0-25825 GCA_964450715.1 uncultured Sandaracinaceae bacterium
GCCCGCCAGTGCGAATGACTCCGTCGGGCGGGCCAATGCAACCCGCGCGTCCCCCGCCGGCCGGCCCCGGACCGCCCGCGCCCCCACCGAAACGCAAGAAGAAGAACGAAACGAGATGTGTAGAATCATCAGGGCTTGCCCCCTGCCGCTTTTCGGGCGGGCGCAAGGCCCGCACCTAAGGGTCGCGCAGCGGGCGGGCGCAAGGCCCGCACCTACGGTGAGGGGGATATCACATCTGTGGGTAGCGGCAGACCAGCACCTGTTGCTGCGGGTTGGGCACCACGTCCTCGCAGGCCATCCCGTCAGGGCAGGTCGATCCCTCCAGCGTGCAATCCAGGCGGCACCACCGATCACCGGCGGCCGTGGGGCCGCAGGCGATGGTCGAGGTGATGGTGACGTCCGCCGGCTGCTCGCACTCGGTCACGTTCGCGCACGTCGTGGTGCAGAAGCCGGTGCCCCCGTTCGCCGGAGGCCAGGTCGGCAGGTAGCAGACCAGTCCCTGTTCGCAATCGGCGTCCCCGCGGCTCACCTCGCAGCTCTCCCACTGCCCCGACGCGCCGGTTCCTGTGCCCTCGGGGTAGGCGCAGCCAAAGGCCTCGACGCCACCGGTCTGCCGGCACTCCATGTTGTCCGGGCAGTCGGTGTCGTCCGCCCCGTCGCAAGGCACGTAGCACTCGCCCTGCTGCGAGCAGACGGCATCCATGCCGTCGATGGGCCGGCAATGGATATCCTCGACGCAGTCCTCGGTACAGAAACCCGTGTAGCCCCCGCCGTCCGCGAAGCAGACCAGGTCGTCGCCCATGCACTCGCTATTCCCGTAGCAGATCGAGAGCCAGCTCCCGTCGCTCGGGATATCCGCCGCGTCCGGTGCCGCGCCCGCGTCCGCGATCTCGCCGTCGCTCTGGCCGCCGTCCATCACCGGCTCGCCGCCGCTGCCCGCGCCCGAAACGCCGCCTCCGGTGCCCGCTTCCGGATCGGTTCCCCCGGTTCCCCCGCTCTCCCCGCCGCTACCGCCGCCCCCGCTTCCGGCCGAGACAGCCGCATCGCCGGCCAGCACCACGCCTCCGTCGCCAGCGCCCCCGTCCGCTGCCGAATCCCCTTTTTCGTCGTCGCAGGCGACCGTCAGCAAGAGCGAAAACAGAAGGAGAAGCAATACCCGTCTGAACATGTGCGACCTCCCGGCTCGGTCGGGCGCGATTCGTTCCCGAACGTCTCCTCCGGCACCACCGGTAGACGGCCGGGATCGGTCGCACCGCCGCCTTTAGCCTACAGCATCTGGCGAAACGGCACCACCGCGCCCGCGGTAGAGGGGCCGCTACAGCCTCGAGCTCTCCTCCACCGCCATGGCGCGGATGACCTTCTTGTCTACCTTCTGCACCTCGGTCAGCGGCATCTGCTCGACGATGCGCACCAGCTTGGGCACCGCATACTTGGCCACCTTGGAGCGCAGGTAGTCGGTGATCTCCTGCTCGGTGAGCGAGCTTCTGTGCTCGGGCTTGGGCTGGATGAAGACCACCACCCGCTCGCTGCCCTCGCGGCTGAAATCGGGCACGCCCACCGTAGCCGCCATGTCGACGCCGGGATGCTCGTAGAGGATGTCGTCCACCTCGCGGGAGTAGACCTTGTAGCCGGATACGATGATCATATCCTTGGTGCGATCGGCGATGTAGAAGTAGCCGTTCTCATCGATCCGCACCACGTCGCCGGTGTGGATGTAGCCCCGCTCGTCGATGCCCTTGCCCGGGGTGGGCCAGTAGCCGAGCATGCGCTGCGGGCCGCTCAGGCACATCTCTCCCGTCTTGCCCGCCTTGATCTCGTCCAGGCTGAGATCCCGGCCCGTCTCCACGTCGACGATGCGGATCTCGGTGTCGGGGAAGGGGATGCCGATGGTACCGCGCTTCTCCATGTCGAACTTCTTCTGCTGTATCGATTTCTCCTGGTCCTTGCGCGACTGCCTGACCATGAAACCGAGCAGCCCTCCCAGGAAGCGGCCGGCATTCTTGCTCCCCAGGGCGCGAAACAGGCCGTTGATGGCGGGCGACACGCCCGGAGCGCCGTACAGAATGGTGGAGATCTTGGCCCGGGTGCGACCGCCGGACGCCCGGATCATGAACGAGGTGTTGAGATGGGTGGTGGGCGACATCTCGCTGAGGCCGTAGCCCTCCATGATGCCCCCGCCCGACTTCTTCTCGAACTTCTCCTGCACCTTGGGGGGCAGCGGCGCCGACCCGGAGACGCCGAGCATGAAGATGCCCTCCAGCTCCTCCTCCAGCAGCTTCATGAACTGGGTGGGCACGCCCATTTGTAGAAAGGGGCGGTGCTCCCTGATCATCTCCACCATGTTCTTGGTATCGCGCGCGTCCGGGATCAGCAGCTGGTCGAAGCCCTTGAGCGTCATGGTGTGCATGACGTTGTGGCCGTAGGAGTGGAAGAAGGGCAGCCCCAGCAGCACCGATACCGCGCCGTTGATCAACTTCGACTGCGTCCCCATGCTCGTGGAATTCTGCAGACTGTTGGCGTAGATGTTGCGGTGGGTGAGCATGCACCCTTTGGGCAGGCCGGTGGTGCCGCCGGTGAAGAGCAGGGTCTCGATGTCTTTCTCCACGTCGATCTCCACTCGCGGGGGGTCGGGCGAGGTCTGACTGATCAGATCGATCATCCAGGCCGCGCCCGGCAGATCGAGATCGGGGTGCTTGACCGCGGGATTGTCGGAGTAGTCCTCCAGGCTACAGACGAGAACCTGTTTGATCGGTGTCTCCTTGAGGATCTGCCTGAACACGTCGACGTAGCTGTCCAGGCAGATCAGGATCCGCGGAGAGCCCTCCTTGAACTTGTGCAGCAGCTGGTCGGGCGGCTCCAGCGAGCTGGTGGGGATGTGAACCAGCCCGGCCCGGGAGATGGCGTAGTCGGCCACCACGAACTGGATGCTGGTGGGCAGCATGGTGGCCACCCGGTCGCCCTTTTCCACGCCCATGCGGCTGAGCGCCGTGGCCAGCCGGTCGACCTGCTCCCTGACCTCGGGATAGGTGATCTTGTAACCGTACTGGACCAGCCCCATCTTGGGATACTTACGGGCCGCCCGTTCCAAGATGTCGTAAACCGGCTTGTCCGGATAGGGCTTCAGGGTCCTGGGGATCCCGAGCAGGTCGTACTCCTTGAACCAGGGATATTCTTGATCGGTGGACACTACGGCCTCCTGTTACTGCGCTGCGACGCTGGAAACGGTGCTGAAATTGACGGCGGACGATACCCGATTTTCGGCCGCCCTGCCACCCGCGCCCCCCGGAGGGGCTTGCCCACTCCCGCAAGTCGGGCGGGCGCAAGGCCCGCCCCTACAGGGTTTGAAGCGCGAAGCCGCAAGGGCCGCCCCTACGGATGGTTGAAGCGCGAAGCCGTAGGGGAAGGGCTTGCCCCCTCCCTCTGCGGAAAACGGCGCGCGGGGGCGGGCGCGGGGCGCGCCCCCGCGGCTCCGTTGTAGGTCACGCGGGCGGGCGCCCTCTTCAGCCTCCAGGCAAACCCCGCGATCTTGGCCTCGTCGATGGGATCACCGTCGTTGTAGACGAACAGCAGCGGGATCTCGGACCTGCGCCTGAGTTGGGCCTCGGAGATGAGCGCCGGGCCGCAGCCCCACGGCCCGACCACGGCCACGCCGTCCGCGTAGCGCTGGCGCCAGGCCAGCAGCGAGCTGCCGATAGTCAGCAGCGACTCGCTGAAGGGGACGGCGTCATCCAGCAGCTCCCGGGTCTCGGTCTCCACCTCTGCCACCGGCATGGGACGGATGAAGGGCAGGACACGCTCGGCCCGCTGATAGAGCCTGTGGTTCAACAGCTCCTGCGTGAAACGCATGCCGCGGTTCTGCAGCCAGCGGGTGTCGATCTCGACCAGCTCGGGCGAGCGGGCTCTGGCCAGGAACTCCAGGATCTCGGCGAACGGCTCCAGCACCACGTACAGCCCCTGCTCGTTGAGCTTGCGCGCCAGCTCGTCGCTGCCCCACTCGTCGATCCGCAGGTAGATGTCGCCGGAGAGGAACACGGTGCGCGCCTGCCGCTCGCGCTCGGCCGAGACGGGAAGCGCGCGAAAAGCGCGCGCGGCCTCGACCACCAGCTTCTCGAAGGCGGCAAGCGCCAGCAGCACGGAAATCGCGCGCATGCCGCCGGTAATGCGGCGAATGAACCGTTCGGTCTTCTGCGCGTATTGCTCGAACAAGCGGTCCGAGTCGCCCGGCCGGCTCTCGATGGCCCGGTAGTGATACCGCATCTGGTTGAGCAGGTCGGTCACGACGATCGAGTACCAGATGCCGCCGAAGACCGATTTGTCCTCCATGAAGCTACCGTAGGTCACCAGCTGTACCCGGTCCTCGAGCCCCATCTTTCTCAGGGCTATCTCGTTCCCCAGAGTGAACATGCCGTTGCGGCAGGGGCCGAACCCGGTGACGTTGAGCAGCAGGTTCCGGCTCCCGGGCAGCGGGGGGTTCTGCCGCAGGTGCTTCTCGAAGGAGCCCCAGATGAGCTGGTAGGGCAGACACTCCTTGCCCGTGCAAGAGCGCCGTCCCAGCTTGAAGCCTTCTGGATCGCTCAGCCCGGCGAACTCGGCGTCGAAGCCGTGCGCCTGCAGGCAGGCGGTGATGTGCCGGCCCAAGGTGGGGCCCACCGTCATCACCGAGATATGCGAGGCTTGTAGCTCCTGCTGGGAGCGGACGGGAAAGCGGTCGTAGCTCCTGATCCTCTCCCGATCCAGCGCCGGCCCGTTCCCCCGTCGATAGCTGCGCGCGGCGTGCAGAAAGGCCTGTACCCGCGTCACGTATCCCGCCTGTCCGCCGTGCCCGTCCGACTCCAGCACGGTATGCGGATAGCCCTCCAACAGATCGTTGAACAGCTGCTCCAGGAAGGAGCCCGGCCCGCAGCCATAGCTGATGATGAGCGCCGGGAAGATCCCTCCCCGCTCGGCCGCGTCGATGGAGGCGCGTAGGGTGCGGGCGGCGTTTACCCAGTATACCCTTTCCAGCGAAGGCGTGGCCGGATCGATGGGGTAGCAGTCCACCGGCAGCGCTATCGCGCCCTCGCGCGCTGCGATGTCGTGGATGCCCGCGTTCATGATGGGCTCGTGAATCACGTGGCAGTTGCCGACCACCAGCACCACCGGAAAGCCGTGCTGTCGGGCGAAATCGAGCACGCGACGGCCGATGGCCTCGAGCCCCTTCTGGTAGCGCCGCTGGGCCGAGAGGGCCTTGCGATAGGCGGCGAAGAAGGAACCGAGCCGGACCCCGGAGGGGGCCAGCTGCTCGCCGAGCTGCTGGTGGAAGCCCTTGAGCTCCCGGGCTAGCCGCCAGTTGCCCAGACCATCCTCCATGTGCAAGACCGGCCGCAGGATCGGTACGGCCGCGCCCTCGGCCCGCAGCGCTTCCTCGATCATCTGGGGCGCGGCCTGGGTCATGGGGCAGGTGCTCGCACCCGAGCGGGGCGCTTCCCGGGGGGCGGTCACGATGCGGGGCATGAAGAGATAGTCCGCCGAGGCGTCGGCCAGCCCGTGCATGATCTTGACCGGGGTGCAGGTGTTGGCCGCCGAGGTACGGCCGTCGCCCCGGGGCAGCGTGGTTCGATCCGAGCGGGCCACCGTCGGCCGCAGGCCCAGCTCGCGCAGGAAGGTGTAGAAGAAGGGCGTGAACTCGGCCAGGTAGTGCCCGTAGGGCAGGCAAACGGAGGGAGCGCCTGTCTCCGCCGCGCTCCCCGCATCTTTACCCGAGCTATTCCCTGTACCGATCAGCTCCTGCAGCAGTCGCTCGCGTTCCCGGTAGGCATCGGGGGCCTCCCGCGGCAGCTTCTTCCTGCCGGCCGCCGCCTCCTCGTACTTGGGGCAGCGCCCGCCGCTGACGATGGTACGGCTCTGTTCGCCCACCTGGATCCGGGCCGACTCGATGCGGCAGAGGTTCCCGCACCCCTTGTCCTGGCAGCGGGCGGTCTTGCGCGAGGTAATCGACGCGCGCAACACGCGCTCCGCGTCCAGGGACGCCTGCCCGGCCAGGTCGGCCAGCTCGTCGCGCGCCATCAGCGCGATACCCACCGCGCCCATAGCGCCCGGGTTGGGCGGCACCACCACCTCGCGGCCGGTGACCGCGGCCAGCGTGCGAGCCAGCGAGGGATTGCTGGCCGGTTTGCCCTGGAAGAAGATGCGATCCAGGAACCTGCGGTTGCCCATCACTCGGTTCTTATAGTTGGTGATCACCGAGTACTGGAAACCGGCGAACAGATCCTCGAGCGTGAATCCTTCGCTGCGCGCCTCCCCGGCCAGGTCGGCCACGAAGACCGTGCACATCTGCCCCAGATCCGGCGGCGAGCCGGAGCGCGCGGCCAGCGGCCCGAACTCGGTGATGTCGCTGACGCCGTACAGCTGCGCCTGCTCCTCCAGGAAGGAGCCGGTACCGGCGCTGCAGGCGCGGTTCATGTCGCTCTCGATCACCCGGCCGCCCTCGACGTTGACGAACTTGGCGTCCTGTCCGCCGATTTCCACGATGGAGAGGCTGCGGCCCTTTTCCTCGTCGTATTCCACAGCCGCGCGCGCGTGGGCCAGGATCTCGTTTTCCACGTAGACGCGGGAGGCGCTGTCGGCATAAGCCGCCTTGAAGACGGTAGCCGCGGCGTAGCGGCCCGAGCCCGTCAGCCCGATGGCCAGCACCGGGTGGTCGGTCATCTGCGAGAGGCCAGCCACCAGCGCCCGGGCCGCCTCCACCGGGTTGCCGTCGGTCCGCCGGTAGAGATCGGCCACCACGCTGCCGCTCTCGATGTCCACCAGCGCGGCCTTGGACCCGGTCGACCCCAGATCGATGCCCATGATGACGGGGGAATCGGCGGCGACCTCCGCGCGCCGGTCGTTCGCCTGGATCACCCTTCCCCCGGCCGCCGCGGCCGGCTCCAGCCTCTCGATGCGATTGCGCTTCTCGCCGATGAGCTGCCGCGGATCGGAGGGCCACGCTCCCGGCCCCTTACCGGCGCTCCTTTCCCCGAGCGCCCGGTCCGCGGCCAGGTACATGGCGCCCAGCGCCTCGTAGACGCCCGCTTGCGGAGAGAGGCGCACCGGCACCGTGCACATCTTCGCAACGGCGTCGACCACGGGCGCGATCAGGGCCCCGTTGCCGATCACCAGCACCGGGCCCTGTACCTTGTACTTCTCGTAGAGGCTGAACAGGTTGCGGGCCACGCTCTCGAAGTAGCCCAAGACCAACCGGTCGTGCGACTCACCCTGGTTGGCGAAGTGGGTGATCTCGCTCTTGACGAAGACCGAGCAGCGGGCGCTGACCGAGATGCTCTGCTCGGCGCCCCCGGCCAGCCGGATGGCCTCGTCGAGCCCGAGTCCCAGCCGGCGGCAGATCTTCTCCATGGTCTCGCCCGTGCCCGAGGAGCACTTGTCGTTCTCTTCGAAGCGGACCCTTCCCTGTTCGTCTACGGTCAGGATGGAGTAACCGCGGCCGCCGATACGCAGTACATTGATCGGTCTATCCCCGGGGTAGAGCCGGGCGGTGACGATCTCCTGTGCAGTCTCCTCCGGCACCCCGGCCAGCACGGGCGGCCGCAGCCTCTCGCTGAACACGCCGGTAGCGGCCAGGCAGCAGATGCGCGACGGATCGAGCCCGCGGTACAGCTCGGAGAAGCAGTCCAGAGGGTCACCGAGGTGGCGCTCGGAAACGGCGTAGGGTTCGGCGACGGTTCCGTCGGCCGACAGGCGGGCGGCGGCCAGGGAAACGGTGGTCTTTCCCAGGTCGACGCCTACCACCAGCGGCTCGCTGCCCTGCAAGATATTTTCTCGTTCGATAGAATTCATGTTGTCCTTCGCGACCCGTCGTCCGGGCAAGCTCTCCGCTTCCCGGGTGGCCTGCGGCCCGGGCCGCGCGCGCGTAAAATTTCAAATACCAACCCGTATGTTAAACAACATTTTCACATACGAGTCCGTATGTCAACCAAAATTCCTCATTCGCTGTGCGACAAAAGTATCATGCTATTCGACGTCGTCGAGACGGCGGCCCCTGCGAGAGCCCCATGACCCGTAGCCATACCAGCCGTACCAGGGTGTCCATCCGGTTCATCTGGCCCTACGCGCGCCTGGTACGGCGCTACCCGCAAGGGCTGGCCCGGGTATCGGTCATCGGGATCAGCGCGGCCGAGTACGCCGACCCGGACACCCGGATCCCCTACGCGGACGCACTTCATCTGCTGAGGGAGTCGATCCGCATCTCCGGCGACCCGACCCTGGGTCTGCGGGCGGGCGAGCTCGCAGAGGCGGGGGATTTCGACGCGCTGGCCTACGCGGCGCGCAGCAGCGCCACCGTGCGCGATGCCATCGCCTGCATCGGCCGCTACGCGCGCCTGATGAACGACGCGGGTGAAGTCGGCGTAATCGAGGAGAGCGACCACGCGATCATCTACACCCGCTCCAATGATCCGACCGAGCGCCCCCCGGCCGCCGATGACTTCGTGATGGCTGCGCTGATGAACCTGGCCCGGCACCACGCCACCGGCAGCTGCATGATCACCGAGGTACGCTTCACCCACGGACCCACTGAGTACCTGAACGAGTACGACCGGGTGTTCGGCGTACCGGTCCGCTTCCGGGCGGAGCACACGGCGCTGGTCGCACGCCGACAGTGGCTGGACTCCCCCATGCGGCTGGCCGACCCGGCACTGGCGGCCGCCTTCGAGCAACGTTCCCGGCAGCTGTTGCAGCGCGTGGAGCGGAACCACACCGTGGGCGAGAAGGTGCGCGCCATCGTTTTGCCCCGGCTGAGCCAGAGGGACATCGGCATGGAGGGCGTGGCCCGCGCGCTGGAAATGAGCGTGGCTACCCTGCGCCGGCGCCTGGGAAAGGAGGGGCTGAAGTTCAACCGGATCGTACAGGAGCTACGCGAAGAGCAGGCGCAGCGCTACCTGCGCGAAACCGGCCACTGCATCCGCGAGATCGCCTTCCTGCTCGGGTTCGCGGACGCGGTCTCCTTCCACAAGGCGTTTAAACGCCGCACCGGAATGACCCCGGCCGAGTACCGTACCGCCGCGCGGGAGCGATAACGCACGCTCGATCGACAGCCGCGCTACGAGCCCCAGCTCTTCTGCGCCAGGCCATAGGTACGCAGCTTGTAAGCCAGGGTGCGGTGCGGCATGCGCAGCAGGCGAGCGGCGGCGCGCCGGTTTCCCGCTGTACAGGCCATGGCCTGGGAAATGATCTCGATCTCCCAGCGCCGCAGGCGATCCTTGAAGGAGAGATCGGCGACCTCGCCCTCGGTCTTGGTCGGCGGCAGGGTCGAGCGGAGCGATTCGGCCGTGTCGTTCTCCGGGTCGAGCAGGAATCTCGGCAGATCGCCGGGCGTCAGCACCTCGCTGGACGAGAGCAGCACGCTCCGCTCGATCACGTTGCGCAGCTGGCGTATATTGCCCGGCCAGGTGTAGCCTTCCAGAGTCTCGACCGCCGAGGTGTGAAGCTGCCTCCGCGGCCATCCCCACTGCTCGCAGGCGCGCCGCGCGAACAGCCGCGCCATCGGTCCGATCTCGTCTCGGCGCTCCCGCAGGGGCGGCACCTCCAGGGTGACGGTGTTGAGGCGGTAGAGCAGGTCCTGACGGAAGCCCCCATCGCGTACCATGCCATCCAGGTCGCAGTGCGTGGCCGCCACGATGCGAACGTCCGCCTCGACCTCGCGAGAGGAACCCACCGGGGTGACGATGTGGGTCTCCACCGATCGCAGCAACGAGGCTTGAGCGCCCGAGGGTAGCTCGCCGATTTCGTCCAAAAAGAGGATCCCCCCGTGCGCCTGCAGGAACAGGCCCGTGCTGCGGTTGACCGCGCCGGTGAAGGCCCCCTTCTCGTGCCCGAACAGCACGCTCTCGGCCAGGTCGCGCGGTATGGCGCCGCAATTGACCGCCTTGAACGGTCCGCTCGCGCGATTCCCCCCGGCGTGGAGCGAGCGGGCGACGTGCTCCTTGCCCGTTCCCGTCTCCCCCAGGATGAGCACCGGCATGTCGCGGGAAGCCAGTCGGGATACCTGCTCGTACAGGGCGCGCATGATCGGATTCTCGATCACCACATCCTCCCCGCCGGCCGCGCTGGTCGGCTCGGTCGGCCGACCGCCCCCGGCCTCGCCGGCGATGGCCACCACCGCCCGCAGGTTGCCCAGCATCACCTCCTGGCCCGAGGAAAGGACCGCGCTCGGCACCCGCTTGCCGTCGACCCAGGTGCCGTTCTTGGACTGCAGGTCCTCGACGACCAGCCGGCACTCGACCCAACGGAAGCGGGCGTGCTGCCGGGAGACGCTCGAGTCGTCGAACCGCACGTCCGACGGCGGGAGCCGTCCCACCATCACCGCGTCGTGCGGTGCGGTCATGTGCACCACCTCCGCCTCCCGCGGTCCGTGGAAGATGATGGACGCGCTGCGCTGCTCCCGTTCGTCCACATCGAAAAGGTCCGCGATCTGAATCTCGGCGGTGGTGTTCTCCGTGTGCACGAATGTTCCTCTGAGGGCTGCCCGGCCCCTGTCCGTCCGACCCGCTACCGGCCGGGGAGACCGAGCAGAAGGCTACAACAACAGAGTCGTACTTTATCACACTTCTTTCCTTAAATTCGCGCGTGAGGGGCTGCACCCCTCGTAGACGAACGGGATCGCGCCCCCCGGCCCTACGGTAGTTGGTGTAATCGGTTGCCTACGGCGGGCGGGCGCAAGGCGACCGTATGACCCGTGGGGGAGGGGCTCGCCCCCTCAGAACTGGGGCGATTCTGTGCAAGCACCCGGGCGTCCTCGGGCCGGTGTACTCGGGGCCTGCGGCCCCTGTGTGTTGGAAAGCCCGGTGGCGTAGACCCGGTCCAGATCCACCACCCGCGATTCAGGTATCCAGCCGAAACACGGTGACCGCCTCGCCGCCCTGCTCGAAGTCGGCCGCGCGGGCGCTGAGTACGTAGGAAAGCTCGCCGCGCAGGTGCGCGCGCACGGCCTCGCGCAGGGCGCCGGTGCCGTGGCCGTGGACCACGAAACCCACGCTGACCGACTGGCGGTAGAGCCGGTCGATGAAGCGCTCGATCTCGGCCAGGGCCTCGTCCACCCGCAGGCCGCGTACGTCCACCGTGTTGTCGACCGTGCGCATGAGAAGCTCGTCGGCCGGGGCGGGCCCGGCTGCGGAAAGGTCGTCCAGGGCCGCAGCCGGAGCTGGCTTACGCGCCGTGCCCTTGCGGCCGGCCGAGCTCGCGTTGGACGGTCCCCCTCTACCCTTCCTGGCGGACCTCTTTCCCCGACGTAGCGACTCGGTCTCGGCCCAGAGCTTGACCGAGCCCACGGCTACCCGCACCCGGCCCTTCCGGGGCCCCTGCATCACCACGCCCTCGGAGTTGAGATAGGGAATGTAAACCGAGGTGCCCGGCCGTAGCTCCTTCTCGTCGATAGGCTCCAGCGCCGGCTGTTCCCCCCCGCCGCGCATCTCCCGCCCCAGCTCGCCGCCCGGGGCGGCCAGCTCGGCCGCCCGGCCGATCTGCTCGGCGGCCGCGGCCAGCTGCTCGGGCTTGACCAGGCGGCGCTTCTTCAAACTAGCCCGCACCCGCTCCAGCTCCTCGCGTGCCTGCCGGACCTCGCCCACCAGACGGCTGGTCTCGCTGGACAGCGCCCGCCGATCGCGCTCACGCTGCTCGAGAAGCAACCGCTCGGCCTCGCCGCGCGCGGCCACAAGCCGCGACCGCTCCTCTTCCAGCTCGACGCTCTGCTTGCGCACCGTCTCCATGCGATCGCCAAGCTCGGCGGCCAACCGCTCCAGCCTCCGGGTCTGCTCGGGCAAGAGGCGCGAGGCGTTCTCCACGATGGCCCCCGGTATTCCGAAGCGCTGCGCCATGAAAAGCGCGCTGCTGGGGCCGGGCAGGTCCAGGGCCAGGCTGAAGGTGGGCGCCATATTCCGCGAGTCGATGCTGAAAGACGCGTTACGCACCCGCCGGTCGTTACCGGCCATGGCCTTGAGCGGATGGTAGTGGGTGGTGACGGCCACCGCCGCGCCGCGATCGAGCAGCGCCGCCAGCAGCGCGCAGGCGAGCGCCGCTCCCTCTTGAGGATCGGTGCCGCCGGCCAGCTCGTCCAGCAGCACTAGCGTCCCCTGGTCGGCCCTGGCCAGAATCCCGGTCAAATTGGTGATGTGTGCGGAAAAGGTGGAGAGGTTGGCAGCCGTGCTCTGCTCGTCCCCCACGTCAGTGAAGACATTCCCGAAAAAACCGCACTCGCTCTCCTCGTCGGCAGCGATGGGAAGCCCGGCCCGGGCCATGAGCGCACAGAGCCCGAGCAGCTTGAGCGCCACGGTCTTGCCGCCGGCGTTGGGCCCGGACAACACCAGCGCCTCGCCCGACCCGAGCACCAGGTCGTTGGCCACCGCACCGCCGCCGGCCAGTACCAGCAAGGGGTGGCGCACCTGCAGCAGGCGCAAGCGCCGCTCCTCGACGGCTCGCGGCACGTTTCCGCCCAGGTCGCGCCCCAGCGCGGCCGCCGCGCCCCGTAGGTCGGCGCGGTCGAGCGCCGCCCGGCAGCCGTCGATCTCGTGGCAGTGCTCCGCCGCCAGGGCGGAGAGCTCGCCGTAAATGCGCTCCTGCTCGATCTCCAGCTCGGCCTCGGCCAGCACCAAGTTATTGCCCAGCTCGATTACACTGCCCGGCTCCACGAAGACGGTCGCCCCGCTGCTGCTGGCGCCGTGCACGATCCCGCTCAAACGCGGCTGCGCGTCGCGTCGCACCGGCAGCACGTAGCGCCCCTCGCGGACCGTATAGAGGCTATCCTGCAGCAGCGACCCTTGCTTGTGGATGATCTCCTCCAGCTTCTTTACGATGCGATCGCGCAGCCGGCGCACCTCCTGCCGCAACCGCCCCAGCCGCGGGCTGGCGCCGTCCTTGAGCTGTCCGTCCGGCTCGAGCGCCGTCTGCAGGCTCCCGAAGATACCGTCCAGAACCCGGTCGACCGGGCAGGCCCCGAGCAGGTGCGGGACCCGTGCCGCTCTCTCGGTCAAGAAGGCGCGCAGCGCGCGCCCCGCTCCCAGCATGGACATAAGATCGGCCAACGCCGGGCCGCCGAGTCCCCCTCCGCGCCGCAGCCGCTGCAGGTGCTCGCCGATCTCCCGCACCCCGCCGAGCGGCAGCGGCTCGTCGTCGCGCAGCAACGCCGCCGCTTCAGCGGTTTCGGCCAGTAAACCGGCCATCTCCGAGAGGTCCGAGGCCAGCTCGAGCTCTAGCCTCTCCCGCAGCGGGCCGCGGCAGCGCTCGGCTACGGCCCGCTGCAACCGTTCCCACTCCAGGTCCTGCCTGCTCTTGTCCGGTACGCCGCTCACAGGGCTACAACGTTCAAATGGCTAGAGCACATCGTCGAAATGCTCTATTGCGACACCCCGCTGACCCGCACCCGGCGGCTCTCGATGCCGAGCAGCACGGAAAAGCCGTCCAGCACCCCGTCGCCGTCGATATCCACGTCCGGGTCGATGCCGGTGATCAGGTTGAAACCGCAGCCCGGCGTGCAGCCGGCCAGGCAGATGTTGCAGCCGCCCTCGATCAGGTCCAGGAACGAGGTGCAATCGACGCCCACCTCGTCCCCCTCCTGGCATACCGTGTAGCTGCCCCCCTCGTCCGGGCAGCACTGCACGGCCTGCTCGGCCCAGGCGATCTGGCTCAACGACTCCGCCGAGGTCGCTCCGCACATACGGCCCGCCGGCCGGTAGGGCTGCCTGCCGGTCTGATCCACGCCGAAGGTCTCCGGTATCTCGATTCCCGCGGCCATCTCCGGCGGAGCGTCCGGCGTGCTGGCTGAGGATACGTCGTATACGACCTGCATGAGCATGTTGAACAGCGTCAGCTCGCCGATGGGCGTCTGCGCGGCCACGTTCACCGGCTCCGAGGTCGAGACCGGCCCTCCGCCCCGCTGGCTGGCCTCGATGGTCTGCACGGGCTTGCGGTCCTGGTCCAAGTTGTCCGCGATCAGGAAGGGGAAATCGAGCGGGGGGCCCGCTTGCCAGGTTTCCGCCGGCTCGGCGCGATAGGTGGCCAGCCAGATCTCGTCGTCCGAGGTGATGAACGACGGATCGCTCGAGCCCCGGATCTGGTAGATGACGTTGATCCCGCCGTCGTCGATGGAGGCGTTGAGGAAGTCGTTGATGAAGCCCATCACGTCGACCACCCCCATGCCCACGAAGCTGAGATCGACCGGACCGGGGAAGGCGTCGCCGAAGCGGTTGCTGTCGTAGACACAGAAGTCCGGGGGCAGATCCTTGAGCACGTCCATCCGGATCATGCGGTGGGTGATCTCCGCCCGGCACCCGTCATCGCAGCCGTCCAGGTCGAGCAGGTTCTTGTCGTCGCACTGCTCGCCCGCCTCGATGGTGCCGTTCCCGCACTGCGTGATCAGGCAGTCTATCGAGCAGCCCGAGCCCGGCGCGCCGTTATCCTCTCCCTCGTCGCACTGCTCGTCTCCGGAGGAGACACCGTCACCGCAAGCGGCCGGCACGCATACCCCTTTGATACACCAGCCCGGTCCGCCGCCGTCGAGCAGCGCGCAGTCGGTCTGGTCGGGCAACGCGCTCCCGCTGCAGGTGTGCGTGGCGTCGTCGCAGGTGGCGGAGCCCGAGCAGAGGTCGCCCCCGGAGCAGTCGCGGGTGTCGTCCGTGGATAGACAGGTGAACTTGCAGTAGGGCGTGCAACCGTCGTCCGCAACCAGGTTGCCGTCGTCGCACTCCTCGCTGACCTGCTGGGCGCCATCGCCGCAGATGTCCGAGAGGCAGAGCCCGTTCCAGCAGGAGCGCTCGTTGCCGCAGGCCTCGCCGTCGGCCAGGCTCTCTCCGACCTCGCAAGCGTTGTCCGCGGTGCACTTCTCCTCGCCGTTGCAGGGATTCAGATCGCTGCAGTCCTCGTCCGTCTCGCAGCTCAGCTCGCAGAGCGAATTGCAGCCGTCCCGGTCGTCGTAGTTGCCGTCATCGCACTGCTCCAGCCCCTCCTGCACCCCGTCGCCGCAAATAGGGCCCTGGTACTCGGTGCCGGCATCCCCGGCGTCGGCCACCCCCGCGTCCGCGTCCGTAACCCCGTCGCCGCCATCCGCCTCGGCGCCCGCTCCGCCGCCCCCGCTGCCGGAGCCGGCGCCGCTGGTGCCGTCGTCATCGTCATCGCCGCCGCAAGCGCCGCAGAGCAGAAGGCAGAAAACCAGCAAGCCGGACGGAAGCTCTTTCATCTTTCGACTCCTCGTTGGGGGTGACGAACGTTGTATGCGATCGCGATGGAGGCGTCCATAGCAGCGCGAGCCGTGGGGGTGGGGCTTGCCCCCTCCCGCATCACGGGCGGGCGCAAGGAACGCCGCTACGGGGTTCGATGGCGCAAGGCCCGCCCCGACGGGGTTCGGTGGCGCGACACGCGCCTCCACGTCTCGGGTGAATCGCTCACGGGGACGCCTCCGCCAAACGGAACGGTTCCAGCTCCCGCAGCAAGGCGCGAACGTGGTCGACCGGATCCTTGCCCTCTTCGATGGTAAAACGGCGGATGAGCTTCATCTCCGGAGTGAGCTGCCATTCGTCCCGGCTTTCCACCGCCCGGCTCAACCCGACCGGGTCCAGCGGCGCCCGCTCGTCGAAGTGCAGCACCACCCGTCCCGCGGCCGCCTCGCAGCCGATTGCGCCCAGCTCGCGTAGCGCGGGCTTGACTGCCATCACCCGTACCAGTTGCCGGGCAGGCGGGGGAGAGGGACCGAAACGGTCTTCCATCTCCTCGGCTATCTCGTGTATCGAAGTCTCGTCGCCGGCCGAGGCCAGCCGCTTGTAGAGCGAAAGGCGAATGCCCACGTCATCGATGTATTCCTCGGGCAGGTAGTGCTCCAGGTCTACCGACAGCTCTGGATCGATAGAAGCGGCGACGCTCTCGCCACGTAGCGACGCGACCGCCTCCTGCAGCATGCGCACGAACAGGTCAAGCCCCACCGCCGCCACGTTGCCGCTCTGTTCGGCGCCCAGCAAATCGCCCGCCCCTCTTTGCTCCATGTCCAGCGAGGCCAGCTGAAAGCCCGAACCCAGCTGGCTGAAGCGCTCCAGCGCCTCGATGCGCGTACGCGCCTGATCGGTCATCTGGCTGGGCGCCGGCGCGATCAGATAACAGTAGGCCCGCTCCGAGGAGCGACCCACCCTTCCCCGCAGCTGGTATAGCTGCGCCATGCCGTAGATGTCGGCGCGGTCGATGAGAATGGTGTTGGCGCGGGGGATGTCCAGGCCGTTCTCCACGATGGCCGTGCAACAGAGGATATCGGTGGCGCCATCCACGAAGTCGGTCATCACCCGCTCCAGGTGCGCCTCGCGCATTCTCCCGTGGGCCACGGTGATGCGCGCTTCGGGAACGATGCGCGCGAGCCTGAGCGCCCGCTCGTCCAGCCCCTCGATGCGGTTGTGCACGAAAAACACCTGCCCCCCGCGTCCGAGCTCGCGCCGTACCGCCTCGGCGATTGTGTTGTCGTCCCAGCGAGTGACGAAAGTCCGCACCGCCAGCCGGTCCTGCGGCGGGGTGGCGATAAGGCTGAGCTCGCGCAGCCCTCCGATGGCCATCTGCAACGTGCGAGGGATGGGCGTGGCGCTGAGGGTGAGCACATCGACCTCGGTCTTGAGCTGCTTGATGCGCTCCTTGTGGGCAACTCCGAAGCGCTGCTCCTCGTCCACGATCAGCAGCCCCAGCCGCTTGAAGTGCACGTCACGAGAGAGCAGGCGGTGGGTACCGATGACGATGTCGCAGCCGCCCTGCTTGAGCGCGGAAAGGACCTTGGTCCGGCGCGGGCCGGAGACGAAGCGGGAGAGCACCTCGACCTGCAACGGGTATCCCTGCAGCCTTTCGCGAAAGGTCAGCAGGTGCTGTTGGGCCAACACGGTGGTGGGGCAGAGCAGCGCTACCTGCCTGCCGCTCATGGCCACCCGAAAGGCTGCTCGCAGCGCTACCTCGGTCTTGCCGAAGCCCACGTCCCCGCAGACCAGCCGGTCCATGGGACGGGGCGAGCCCAGGTCCGAGAGCACCTCGTCGATGGCGCGCGCCTGATCGGGCGTCTCCTCGTAGGGGAAGGCCGCCTCGAAGGCGGCGAAGGTCCAGTCGGGCGGACCCAGCGGCGGCCGCTCGCGGGCGGTGCGCGCCGCGTACAGCACCAGCAGATCGTCGGCCAGCTTGCGCACAGCGCTGCGGGCACGCGAGCGGGCTCGGGCAAAGGTCTGTCCCCCCAGCCGGTCCAGCCTGGGCCTGCTCCCGTCGGCGCTGGAGTAGCGAGCCACCTGGTCGAGACGGGTGACGGGCACGAAGAGCTTGTCGCCCGACGCGTACTCCATGGAGAGGACCTCGATGGCCTTGCTCTTTACCCCCTGTATCCGCTCGTACTGCGAGAGCGGCAATACCTGGCGCTGCAGCCCCAGGTAGCGGCCGATGCCGTGCTGCTGGTGCACGACGTAGTCGCCCACCTCCAGCTGTCCCAGATCCTGCAGCATCTCACGCATCCGCGCCGGCCGCCGCGCCGCCTGCCGCTTGCGGCGCTCGCCGAAGATCTCCTCGTCGGTGACCAGGCAGAGCGCTTCCGACGGCAGCAGAAAGCCGTCGGCCAGCTCGCCGATCACCACCTCGCACCGGGCAGCGGAAAACCGTTTCAGTATACGGGGATCAAATCGCTTGGGTCGAGCCGACACCTTCAGGCCCGCGCCCCTGAGCAGGCCCGAGAGCCGATCGGCTCGCGAGGCGGTGCGCGCGGTAAACAAGACGCGCAGCCCCTCCTCGCTCCAGCCGCGCGTCCGTTCCACCAGCGGTCCCAGCGGATCGGCGCCGCGAGCGGCGGCGCGCACCCCCCGGAGCTCGCTCACCAGCTCGCCCTGATCGCTGCCGGCCAGGCGCAACACCTCACCGGCGGGCACGCTCTGTAGCCAGTCCAGCGCGCCGGCGGGTGGTTCGGCCTCGTCCCTTCCGGATACCGCCAACCGGTGGAAGATCGCCGGCAGGCGGCGGCGGAGCTGTTCCGAAAGCTCCTCGGCAGAAAGGTATAGCTCCTTGAAAGCAAAAACGGGCGCCTTTTCCTCGCACCGCGCCTCCCGATCGCGCTCGGCGCGGGTCATCTCGGCTTCCAGCACACCGATCACCTCCGCCGGTTCGATCACCGCCAGTCGCGCATCCGCCGGCAGGTAGTCAAAGACCGTATCCAGCCCCTCGCGGTAGAAGGCCGGCAGGATTCCCTCCATGGAGAAGAAGAGCCGGCCGCTCTGGATATCGTCCAGCAGCTCCGCCTTCTTGCGCGAGGGCAGGCAGACGTCGTCGCATAGCTCACCGATGCGGCTCCTGGCCAGCGCGAGCTCGTCCGGACCGAGCAGCGCCTCGCGCACCGGGTGGATCCAGAGCGCCTCCGCGCTGTTCAGGGTACGCTGGCCTGCGGGATCGAAACGCTTGAGGGAGACGACCAGATCGTCGTCTAGCTCCAGGCGTACGGGATGCGAAGCCGAAGGCGAGAATACATCGATGAGATTACCGCGCACGGCGAAGCTGCCCGGATCCTCCACCAGCGGCACCCGCAGGTAGCCGTTCTCGGCCAGCCGGCGCAGCAACCCGTCCCGCTCCAGCGCCCCTCCCGGCTCGACGCGCGAGCTGCGCTCGGCGATGGCTTCCCGGGGAGGAACACGGCGGACCGCCGCCGCCGCCGGCAAGAGCAGAAAGCGCCAGGACAGACCCTGCGCCAGGCGGAAAAGCACCGCGAGCCTCTCCATGGCGATGCGCCGGTCCGCGGCTACTTGGGAGAAGGCCGAGCTCTCGGCGGCGCGCATCAGTAGCACCGGGTCGGTTTCGTCCCCCTCGCTCCCTTCTTCCCCCTGCGACCCTTTTCCCCACCCGCCGAAGAAGCGCAGATCGGCGGCCAGCCGCTGGGCAAAGCTCAGGTCGGGCACCACTACCACCATGCCGCTGCCCCTCTGTTGTTGTGCGCGCGCCAGTAAAAGCGCCGCCGCGCCCGGGGGCAGCCCGGACAGGTCCGCCCTCTCTTTGCCTCGCATCGCCCGCAGCGCTTCATCCAGGCCGCCGTCGGCCTGCGAGAGCCCTTCAACCGAGGGAAAGCGGTCGGGAGGCTGGGAGGTCATGGGCCAGGTGTACTCGGGCGGACAGCCGCCAGGGGTTCTAGCTAACCGGGGCACAGGGGGCAAACCGAGGGAGGGGCAAGCCCGACGGGAGAGGGCAAGCCACTCCCCTACGGGCGCTGGTGTCTACCGAACGTAGGGGCGGGCCTTGCGCCCGCCCGGAATACGATAAAAGGAAAGCCGCGAGCGCGCGTAGCGCCCGCGGCTTGAGCGGTCGAAACCGAAAGGAAGTGGTGACTAGACCTTTTCCAGCAGAACGGCGTTGGCGTTGCCGAAGCCGCCGCACAGGGTGGCCATGCCGTACTTGGCATCCGTGAAGTCGGTCTTCAGGATGCTCTGAAGCGTCACCAGGATGCGCGCGCCGGACTCGCCCAGGGGGTGCCCCAGAGCCGTGGCGCCGCCCCATACGTTGACCCTCTTGAAGGGCGCATTGGGGTTGTCCATCTTGAGCTCGCGGATGCAGGCCAGCGACTGGCTGGCAAAGGCCTCGTTGATCTCGATGGGACCGATGTCATCCATCTTCACGCCGGTCCGCTCCAGCAGCTTGCATACGGCATAGATGGGTCCCACGCCCATGACCGTGGGATCGTTTCCGGCCTGCGCACCGGCCTTGTACTTGTGGGTATACTTGAGGCCCAGCGCGTCGGCCTTGTCGCGAGCCATCAGCAGCAGCCCGGCCGCGCCAGCGGTGAGCGGCGACGAGGTGGCCGCGGTGACCCGGCCGTTCTCCTTGAACGGGGTCTTCATGGCCTTCATCTGCTCGGGATCCAGCGAGTCGCGGACCCACTGGTCGCGGTCCACCACGAACTCGGTGCCATCTTCCTTCAGGCCCTTGACCGGGACGATCTCGTTCTTGAACTTGCCGGCATCGCGGGCAGCCGCCGCGTTCTTGTGCGAGTGGATGGCGAAGGTGATCATGTCGTCCTTCGAGATGTCGTACTGCTCAGCGACCTTCTCCGCCGTATTGCCCATGGGCAGCTCGAAGACGTTGTAGCGCTCCATTATACCCGCCGGGAAAGCCATATTGGCGCCCATGGACACTTTCTCCATGTCCTCGGCTCCGGCCGCGATCATGATGTCCGCCTCGCCGCACATGATGGCGCGGGCCGCGTCCATGGTCGCCGACATGCCCGAGGGGCACTGGTTGCCGATCGACTGAGAGGGAACCGACTCCGGGAACCCGCCGGCGAGCCAAGCCAGCCGGCCGATGTCGTTCTGTATGCCCGACAAGTTGGCCGCGCCCACGAACACCGCGTCCAGGTCCTCGGGCTTGACCTTGGGATTCCTCTCGAAGAGGGCCTTGTACACCTCGATCAAGAGCTTATCGGGGCTGACCTGCCGGAACCAGCCCTTTTCAGCGTGGGCCCTGGCGTTGGCGGTGCGAACGCCGTCAATGATTACGCATTCTCTGAGTTCTGCCATTTTTCTCTCCTTGTTAGGTTGGCGGCTTGGGGTAGGAAAGTCCCTGGAATCCAAAGGACCTTTGAACCGGCGTGTTCGCGGCTTCGTTTTCCTCGACTTCCTCGGCGCGTGGCATGAATGTCTACCAACGCTCGGTTGGCCGGTACCCGCAATGACCCTGACGAGTGTCGGGGCTTCTTAATCCTCGGGCGGATGCTCCTGACCACCAAAAGGGATCGGAAAGCTATCATAGGGATGCGTCAGAAGCGAACAAAATCCGGACCGGCCGCGCTGCGAGCGAGCGCCCCCTCCCTCTCGTCTGCCAACCCCCCGTAATTTCGGGCGTTATTCACGGCGTTCCGCGGGATCGCCTTCGGGAGCGCTGCGCGGCTACGGCGGCATTACAGCGGCCTTGCCGAAGCGGTCACCGCGATCACGGGCAGGATCGGTGACAGACCCAGACGCTGCTGTCCGGGCACCAGACCGGCTCCTCGCCCACACACTCCGAGAACGCGCAGGTATCGCTCTGGGCGGGGCAGCGCAGGATGCACTGAGCCCCGGTCTCGCACCTGATGGGCCCGCACACCAGCGACTCGCTGCATTCTATATCGCAGAGCGACCCCTGAACGCACCTGACCTGGCAGAGCTCGTCGCTGCCGGTGCAGTCCACCATGCAGTCGGAGCCCGCGCCGCAGGTGGCGTGGCAGGACAGCGCCCCGGAGCAGGTCAGTGAACAGGGGCTGACCCGGCTATCGCAGGAGACCGCGCACTCCACGCCCGAGCACATCTCGCCGCCGCCCACGCACAAGCCCGACGCGTTGCAGGTCGCGTTTTCGCCGCAGGGCGCGCCCGCATTGGCCGCCACGGTGTCGCAGCGGTCCGCGTCCTCGTTGCAGACCCCGGCGCGGCAGGCGCTCGTCACCGAGGCGCAGGTGTTCTCGCTCCCCCAGCTGCAAACCCCTTCCTTGCAGTGCTCGCCTACCGTGCAGAATAGCCCGTCCTCGCACTCGGACATGTTCTCGGCGTTCTGCAGCTCGCAACCCGTGTCCGGATGGCAAGCCCCCACCTTGCACTGCTGCTCGTGTCCCTCGACCAGCGCGCAGTCCTCCCGCGACACCTCCGCCCCATCGGCGCAGCTGACGAACTTATCGCCGTCGCAAAAGCTATCGGCCGTCGTACAGTCCCGGTCGATCGGCGGCTCGGCAGCGTCCACTCCTCCCTCGGAGCCGGAAGCATCTCCCCCGTCCATCTGCCCCGGGTCGCCGTCCGCCGCGTCATCCTGAGCGCCGCCGTCCCCGGCCGTCGGGCCGGTGTCCGGCTCGTCCTGCGCGGCACCGTCGCCGTGGCCCGCTCCGGCCTTGCCCTGTCCGTCGCCGTCGTCCGAGGCGTCCCGCCTCTCTTCCCGGTCGTAGCCGATCAGAACGCAACCGGCCAGAACGGGGGTTAGAGCGATCAAACACACTATCGAACAGCCGATCAAACGACTCAGTAACGAGACCCGTGATATCACCGACTTCTTTTTCATAACTACCTACCTCCCCAGGCGCGCCGTCAAGGGAATGGTGAAGGAGACCGCTTCCTTCTGCGGCTCGAACTTCATGGCCCGGCAGGCCTGCTGCAAGCACTTGCCGAGCTCGGTCTCGGCCTCCTTTCGCGGTTTCACCCGCGCCGAGGCAACCGACCCGTCTTTACCGAGCTCAAGCCGCACCGAGAGCCGCGGGATCTCCTTCTGCCCGGCCGCGTGCTCCCGGAAACACTTCTCCACGCCCTGCTTCTGCCCGGCAAACGCCCGGCCCAGCGAAGCTCCCAGACTTTCGCCGCCGCGCCCCGACTTGGAGGCGGAACCGGACTTTATCCGGGAGCGCGCGGCCTTGCTTTTCGGTTTTTCCGCTTCCGCAGCTGCTTCTTCGCCCGCGCTCGACGCCTCGCCATCGCTCGGCCCTTCAACCGCGCTCGGCTTTTCGCCCGGCACAGCTCCCCCAACCTGGCCCGTATCCGCGCCAGCAGGCGTGTCCGCGGGCGTGTCCGCGGTCCCGCTCGCAACCTTGTCGGCGCTATCCGCTCCCCCTTTGACCACGATATAGCGGGGTTCGGCCTCGCTTTCGCCCTGACGAGGCCAGGCCAGCGCCACGGCCATGGCCCCTCCCCCGAGCAACAGCACCGCCGCCGCAGCCGCCAACCAGAGACCCCACGCCCGCTTGTTAGGTTGCTCCGGAATCACCCTCGTTTCCGCGGCAAAGGCCGCAGCGACCGCTTCCGATTGCGCCGGTACGTCCCCGTTCAGTGTTGGAAGCAGCGCCCCCTCCATGTCGGACGCGCCCGGCTGCCCGGGCCGGTCGGGCTGCTGTTCCGACTCCGCCGCATTCCACATCTGAACCGTGCCTCCGACCGGGGCTCTACGCTTCGGTGTCCGATCCGCGCCCTCCGCGGCCGCGGCACCGCCCCCTCCGTTCCCGCCGGCAACCGCCCGGCTCGCCCCCGAGGGAAGCGGAGGCACCGACATGGCCAGCGTCCCACCCCGCACCACGCGGCTCTGCTCGGCTATCTGCATCAAAGCCGTCTGCATCTCCTCCGCGTCCTGGTAGCGGTCCTCCCGCTCCCGCTGCATGGCGCGCGTGACCGCGTCCGATAGCGGCTTTCCCACCCCGGGCGCCAGCTCCAGCACCGTGGGCGGCGTGGCCGTGATGATCTGCACCAGCAGGTCTCCCTCGTGCGGCGAGTTAAAGGGAAGCTGGCCGGCGAGAAGCTCGTAGAGGATGACCCCCATGCTGTAGATATCGGTGCGCCGGTCGATATCCATCAGCCCCCGGGCCTGCTCGGGCGACATGTACTGCAAGGTGCCCACGATCCGCCCGTCCTTGGTGGTCAGCGCCGAGCGCCTTCCCGATTGCTGATCCACGCTGCGCGAGATGCCGAAGTCCAGCAGCTTAGGGAAGAATCCCGTCCTCTCCCGTACCATAAAAATATTGGCCGGCTTCATGTCGCGGTGCACGATTCCGGCCGCGTGCACTTCTGTCAGCCCCTGCAGCACACGGACGGCCACCCGCACCGCCTCCTGCGGGCTTAGCCGTTCCCCCCGCTCGAGCCTGTCCTCCAGGCTCTCCCCCTCCAGGAACTCCATCACCATAAAAGGCGTCGTGTCCTCATGCGCACCGAAATCGAGTATCGCCACCACGTTCCGGTGCCGCACCGCCGCCGCTATCCGCGCCTCCCGTAAAAACCCGTCCGTCGCGTCATCTCGACTCCCCGCCGTATCGGGAGCCCCCGAGTAACCCGAATGCAGGAACTTCACCGCCACCGGCCGGTCCAGCGTCTCGTCCTTGGCCCGCCAGACGCTGGCCATCCCGCCCTGCCCGATCCGGTCCTCCAGTCGGTAGCGTCCTCCGATAAGTTCGCTTTTGTGCAAGTCGGCCACGACGGTAAGCACCACTAATTATACCCCACCCCCGGCGCTGCGCATACCGCTGCAATCCCCTGATTCTTCCTCGAAAATCTTCTACTCCCCTCTTACTCTCTACACCGCCCCCGGCATTTCCTTCCTTTAATTCCGGTCTTCTTGCCGCCGACGCTTCCCCTACCGCCCCGTCTTCGTCTCACCATCTTCCCTTGTTCGATCTTCCCCCCCCTTTGACTACCTTCACCTACTTCCACCCCCTCTTATGATACCCCGCTCTTCAGACTCCGATCCCACCCGTTCGTCCGCCCCCGATCGCTTTCCCTCTCTACTTTCCCTTTACTTTTCCGTTCGAACCTTCGTTAAGTATCCCTTTCCTTTCCGCCTTCCGGTTACGCCGCTCATCCAGTCCCTTTCCCTCTTCCTTCCGTTTTCTGGCCACCCTGCTCATCCAGTCCCCATCTCCTTTCCTCCCTCATCTTCGTATAGAAGCCATTGCATAAATACTCATGATCTTACAACGTAAATCTTAGCGGTCGGCCCCCGGCTGTCAGTCTTGCCACCCTGTTTTAGTCACCACGTACCGCGTCGACGCTTCTATTCGGCCGGTACGCTCCAGTTCGCGGTTAGATCCTTTATTAATACATTCTTCTTTCTATTCCCCCACGATAAGAACTCTAGACTCCGTCGAACGTTCTCGTAGTGGAGCTATTTCCTTATATTCATCCGATTCGAAACACTTCCTTAGCGCCTCAAGATCCTCGAATTCTAATATAATTACTCGGTCCGGCTTCCAATAACGTCCAAGCGCTACGACGCTATTACTCCTTACTATATATTTTCCTTTATATTTTTCTATGACTGCCGGGACCTTTTCTGTGTAACTTTCATATGTCGAAAAGTCCTTTATTTGTATTTGTATTATCGAAAAGGCAGACATCGTCGGTCCTAATATGAAATGGTCTAACGTAGAACTCAGCAACCGGCTACGGCCGTTGGTCTTGCCGCCCTGTTTTGGTTCCCCCGGTTCGCTGCAGCTTTTTGTTAGCCGAATTGTATTTATTATTTCTATGATGCCTTTTTCAATTCTTCTCTTACTACTTTCCTGAATATCTCCTCTAACGGTCTTTCCTTGTTTTCGATATAGTCGGAAATTCTTTCTCCGAAATCGGTTGTATTCTGACCTGATTTCAACCTCCCAAGTTCTAGTTCTAGAAGCCATTGCATAAATAAGGACCGAGTATTTCGGAGCGCGGCGGCCCCAGCTGCAAGGAGCGACGACGAGCAATAGCGGGGCTATTTCGAGGAGGAGCGACGCCGCAGATGGGGCCGCCCCGCCCGAAAGACGACGGGAGTACTTATGCAATGGCTTCTAGTCTTCTCAAGGCGTCCCTCTCCATCGTCCTTTCGTCAACATCTCCCACACTAGGGTCGCCTTTTTCATCACATTTTTTCTTCCTTTCCTTGGTCCCGGTGCACGGCATTCGCCGCTTGAGAGAAATCTTCCTTCGACGTCTCTCCTGATAATCTTCTTTCGTTTACGTTTTCGACCTCAAGAGCGGCGTCTTCCTTCCGTGTATCGCCTTCTTCGAATTCCTTTTTCGATTTGACCGGTCCTCTTTCGCACGACAATACGCCTATAACTACCGCGACGATCGATGTTCCCGTTCTCTTCATATTTTAAAATACGCATAACAAATTATTGGGGGAAGCGGTTTAGGAATTTTTGAAGGATATGGTCGGATGGGAGAGTCGGTGGGGGCGATGTGAGCTTTACGATATTTGCGGGCGAAGTTGGTATTCGGCGAGTGCGATAAGCCGCAAACGGAGGGCATACGCGAGGAGATGGCGAAGAAGGCGTTTCGATATCCCCGTAAATAGACCTCAATGCTGCAAAAAACGTCGAGCAGAAACGCCCGAGAGTGCGTGAGATGCG
>CAYVFC010000115.1:0-25768 GCA_964450715.1 uncultured Sandaracinaceae bacterium
CACCGTAGATCACACCTGGCGGTTTTGTACCAGCAAAATTGTGTAGGATCTTTAGCCCTTGCGGCCGCCCGTCGAGTTTATTGGCAAGCCCCGCCTCCCCTACGGCGCGGCGGACCGGGACTCGAAACACGGCTCCTCCCGTTCCGTTTCTGATGAAATGCGGCCCGGGGTCCCGGCGCCCTGCTATTATTACGGACGCCCCGGGTACGATGAGCAGGCCCTCGCAACAGATATCCCGTTTTCGTATCAAGGGGTTCGCGCTCTTTCAGCTCTTCTTCGTCTACTTCACCGCGGTTGGCATGTTCTATACGGTCGGCGCAACCGTGGGCGACACCCTGTTTCTCTCCCATCTGCCGCCCGAACAGGTGCCCTCGCTGCTGCCCTGGGTCTACGTCAGCGTAGGGGTGGCCAACGTACTGGCGGCGCTGTTGCTGGACGCGGTGCAGGCCAGGTTCAGCCGTCTCTGGGTGGTGGCGGGCACCCCGCTGGTCCTGGCGCTCTCGGTGGTGGGCTTCCGGTTGCTCATCGATCTCGAAATCGGTGCGCTCTACCTGGCGCTGGTGGTCTGGATCGAGGCCTGCGCCCTGGTCTCCATCACCATTTTCTTTTCCTTTGCCGGGGACTACTTCACCGCCCGCGATGCCAGGCGTTGGTACGGTTACCTGGCGGGGGGCATGGCCCTGGGCACCCTCATCTCGGGCTACTTGATCGGTGTGCTGGTGGGCCTGATCGGAATCCGCAACCTGTTGCACATCGCCGCAGCGCTGCTGCTGGTAAACGCCTGCCTGAGCTGGGTTATCTACCGCTATGCCATTCCGGCTCCCATCGAGCTGGAAGCCGAGGAGAGCGAGGGCGAGCGCGTCTCCATGAAGGTGATCTTCAGCCGCCCCTTCGTGCGGCTGGTGGCGCTGAGCGTCCCCTTGGCCCTGGTCCTCTCCGTGGTGGTCGACTACCAGATGAAGTGGGTGGCGAGCACCAAGAACGAGCAGGAGCTGGCGCTCTTTTTCGGCGCTTTCTGGGAACGAGTCGGCGTCGCGCAGCTGCTGGTGCAATTCCTGGTGGTACCGCCGCTGCTGCGACAGCTGGGGATCATCAACTGCTTGATGGTGTTGCCTATGATGGTCGGCCTGGCCAGCGCTCTGCTTTTCACCGGCTCGACTTTCAACTACTTCGGGTTCGGTCTGCTGGCCTTTGCCGCCGGCACCAACGCGGTGCGCCTGACCCTGTTCGAGACGCTGCACCTGCCCTCGCGGGAGATGCTTTTCCTGCCTTTACCCACCCGCATCCGCTTGCGCGCGCAGCCCATCATGGACGTGGCGCTGGCGCCCGCCGGCCAGGCGCTGGGCGGGTTGCTGTTGCTGTTGCTGTTCACTCTGCAGGTACGGGTTCAGACCATTTCGTTGGTGGCGGCGGGCTGCTCGCTGCTGCTCATCTTCGTCCTGCTCAAGCTGCGGCCCAGGTACAGCGAAACGCTGGCCGCCACCTTGCGGGCGCGGGATACGGGGAGCTCCGATCTCGCCGCCGTCGCCCAGAGCCCCAGCGTGGATCCGGTGCTGGCCGATCTGCTGCGCTCGCCCGATCCGGCCGCGGTCCGCTTCACCCTGGGACTGATCCGGGAGCGGCCCATCGGGGAGCTGATGCCGTTGTTCGACGGGCTGATCCGCTCCGCCGACAGCTCGGTGGCGGTCGAGGCGCTGCGTAGGCTGGGCGCGGACCGCAGCCCCGAGCGGCTGCCGTTGATCCGACGCGCCTGGCAACAGGACGAGCGCGAAGCGGTGCGGGAGGCCGCGCTGCTGGCGTATTGCCAGGCCAGCGGCGCGGACCAGGTCGAGGAGATAGCCGCCCTGCTGGATTCCGAGGATAGAGCGATAAAACACGCGGCCATCGTGGGCCTGGCCCGCTACTGCGGTGAATCCGGTCGCTTCATCGCGCGCTCATCGCTCCAGCTCTACCTCGACAACCCCGATCCCGAGCTGCGTCGGGCCGCGGCGCGCATCGTGGGGATGATCGGGTTGCCGGGATCTGCCGACATGCTGGAACAGCTGCTGTTCGATACCGAGAGCGCGGTCCGCCGGCAGGCCGCGGAGGCGGCGGCGCTGACGGCCGACGTCGCGCTCATCCCGGTATTGCTGGGGTTGATGAGCGACGCCGAGCTGCGCGCGGCTGCCATTCGCGCGCTCGGCAGCATGCCCCAGACCGACGTGGCCAGCCTGGCCGAGCGGATCGGAAGCGAGGGGGTTTCCACCGATGAGCGGCGCCTTCTACTGCGCACGCTGGCCCGCATCGGGGGCCCGGAGGCGGTGGGCGTGCTTTGGGAGCAGGTCGGCCGCGGCGAGCAGAAGCTCATCCTGAGGGTAGAGGCGGCCCGCGCCTTGCGATCGCTCCGCATCAGCGAGGGTCTGTACAACCTCGACCTGCGTGGGTCCAAGCAGCTGCAAGCGGGGCTGCAGGCCTCGGTGCAGCTGCTCAACCAGGCGCGGGTGGAGGTGGCGGGCGCGGACGCCTTCACCGCGCAGGCCTACCGAGATCATGCGCTGCTCAACGTCGAGCTGATGCTCTCCCTGTACGGGCTGAAGCACGCGCCGCACCAGATGGATCGCACCCTGTTCAACCTGTTCGCGGACGATTCCACCGTCCGCTCGCGCGCGCTGGAGCTGCTGGACGTGGTGCTGCCCCGCGCCCTGGCCCCGCGGATCGTCTCGCTGGTCGGATCCGCCATCGAGGCGCCCGATAGGCCCGGCACGGCGCTCTCGGAACGTACGGTCGAGAGGCTGCTGAAGTCCGAAAGCTGGATCCGGGCGGTTACCGCCCGTCACCTGGCCGCCAAGGCGTCGGGGCAGCCGCGCGCTGCGGCCGTCGAGCTGTCCGCGGAGGAGAGCGAGCTGTACGAAAAGCTGGACATGATCGCGTTCCTGAAGAGCGTGCCGCTGTTTAAGGACCTGCCGGCCGACTACCTGAGCGAGCAGACCGACGTGGCCCAGTGGGTCGTGCTCGGCAAGGGCGAGACGCTCTTCGAACAGGGCGACCCGGGCGACGCGCTCTACGTGGTGGCCGAAGGCGAGGTGCTGGTGCTCATCAATGGCGTGGAGGTCAATCGGTTGGGCGCCGGGGAGTGCCTCGGCGAGATGGCCCTGCTGGACGACCAGCCCCGCTCGGCCACGGTAACGGCCGCCACCGACGCCAGCTTGCTGCTGGTAACCGCCATCGGATTTCAGCAGTTGCTGGAGAACGAGCCCGCGGTCGCCCGGGCTGTGATGAGAACGCTCGATCACCGCATCCGCAGGACCCAGGGGGGCAAGAAGATCTCGCTTCCGCCCGAGGAGCAGCAGCGCGCGGCGCGGGAATCCATGGTCTCGCTGCTGGATATCCCCAACCTGCAGCAGATCATCTCCAAGATCACCTTCCTGCAGCAGGTCGAGCTCTTCAAGGATCTGCCGACCGAGAGCCTGACCCGGCTGGCCACCATCGTTCAGGAGGTCACCTTCTACCAGGGAGAGGAGCTGTTCCAGCAGGGCGACGTCGGAGACTGCCTCTACCTGGTTTCCGCGGGCGCTATCGATATCATCGTGGACGGCAACCAGGTCGCCCGGCTGGGCAAGAACGCCTGCCTGGGCGAGATGGCGCTGATCGGCGGGCTGACGCGTTCGGCCACCGCGCGGGTAGCAGAGGACGCGCGGCTGTTACGCCTCTGGTCCGAAGACTTTTACCAGCTGCTCGCCACCGAGACCGAGGTGGCCACGGCCCTGGTCCGGACGCTGGTCGCCCGGCTGCGTACCGTTTCGCAGCTTTAGCGAGATGGGAGCGGTGACCGTTTAGAAGGGGTGACGCACGACCGGGTGGCGTTCGGTCCACCGACCGGGGTGACAAGGGAAAGGTCGTCGTGATAAAGGGAAGCGGACCGAAATACGAGTCACGAGTCGGGTTTACCGATAGCCTTCATCGCTTTCGCTCGTAACCGCGGTTTTTCGGTCCGTTCCCGACAAGAGGTAGAGTGAAACAACGCCGCGCATGGTTCCTGGCGGGCCTCTTCTTTACCACGCTCGCCACCCTCTCGCTGGAGGTCCTCAACACCCGGCTGCTTTCGGTCATCACCTGGTACCACCTCTCCTTCTTCGCGGTCTCCATGGCGCTGTTCGGCATGTCGGCCGGAGCCATCCGCGTCTACCTGGGCGGGAGCCGGTTCCAGGACCAGAGTGCGGCCACCGAGCTGGCTCGCCACGGAACCCTTTTCGCGCTGAGCATACCGCTCTGCCACATCCTCAACCTGCTCATCCCCATCCAGACCGATGTAACGGCCCTGGCCGTGGCCGGCCTGGCCTACACCACAGTGGCCGTGGCCGTGCCCTTTTACTTCTCGGGGGTGGCGGTGGCCATCGCGCTCACCCGCATTCCCGGGCCGAGCGGGCTGATCTACGCGGTCGATCTGATCGGCGCCTCGCTGGGCTGCCTGCTGGTGGTGCCTCTGCTGCAGGGCAGCAACATCTCCTCCGCGGTCCTGGTCTGCGGGGGCGGGGCAGCCGTCGGAGCCGTCTGCTTCCACCGCTTTGCCCGTACCAATCGCGCACCGCGCAACGCCGCGCTCTGTCTGGCGCTGTTCGCAGCCGCGGCGCTCAATGCCGGGACCGGGCGCGGTTTGAGGGTGGCCTATGCCAAGGGCATGGCGCTTCCCGCCGAGTGGGCCGGCGCCACGGTGAGCGAGTACTGGACCATCCACGGTTTCGTCACCGTGCGAGCGCCGATCGACGGCCCGGCCGGCTACTGGGGCGGCGGCGAGGGCTCGCAGCATTTCCGCGTCAACAACATGAGCATGATGATCGACGGCTTCGCGGGCACGGGCATGACCCGCTGGGGCGGCGCGCGGCACGAGCTGGAATGGGTGAAGTACGACGTCACCTCGCTGCCCTACCACCTGCGCAAGAAGGGCGAGGTGGCGGTGATCGGCGTGGGCGGGGGCCGCGACATGCTCACCGCGCTCTGGTCCAAGGCCAACAGCGTGACCGGGATCGAAATCAACCATGCCTTTGTCCACTATCTGACCGGGCCCTTCCGCCGCTACACCGGTATCGCCGACCACCCGGCGGTGACGCTGGTGCACGACGAGGCACGCTCCTACCTTACGCGGGGCCGGCAGCGCTTCGACATCATCCAGATGTCGCTGATAGACACCTGGGCGGCGACCGGAGCAGGCGCCTTCACCCTGTCGGAGAACGGCCTGTACACCACCGACGCCTGGGAGGTCTTCCTGGGCAGGCTCAAACCCCGAGGGCTGTTCAGCGTCTCGCGCTGGTACTCGCCGACAACGGCATCCGAGACCAGCCGCCTGGTTTCGCTCGCCACCGCCTCGCTGCTGCGCACCGGTGTCGAGGAACCGGCCCGGCACATGGCGCTCATCTCCCGCCACACTTGCGCCACGCTGATCGTCTCGCCCAGCCCCTTCCGGCAGAAGGACATCGACAAGCTAGCCGAGATCTCCCAGCGCATGGGCTTCACCGTCCTGTTGCTGCCGGGGTCCGAGCAGCAGGCTCCCTTCCTGTCCCAGATCGCCGCCAGCCGCTCGCTCGAGCAGCTCGAGCACCTGGTAGAGGATCCTCTCTTCGATTACTCGCCGCCCGACGACCGCCGGCCTTACTTCTTTAACATCCTGCGGCCCATAGGGCTGTTTTTGCGTTCGGAATCGGAGGTGGGCTACGGGGCGCTGGCGACGGGCAACCTGCTAGCCACCCGCGTGCTGCTCATCCTCTGGGCCATCTCCATGTTACTGGTGGCCGCCGTCGTCCTGGGGCCGCTGGTTCGGGCCGGGCTGCCTTCGCTGGACCGGAACAGTTTTGTACAATCTATCTTGTACTTCACCCTGATTGGTCTGGGCTTCATGTGGGTGCAGATACCGCTCATGCAGCGCTTCAGCGTCTACCTGGGCCACCCGGTCTACGCGGTGGTGGTCATCCTGTTTTGCATGATCCTCTCGGCCGGGCTGGGCAGCTGGCTCTCCGACCGGGTGGATCTCGAAAAGGGCGCCGGGCCGCTGGTCGCCGGGCCGCTGCTCATCACCGCCTTGCTGCTCGGGGTCACCCTATCGCTTCAGGCCGTATTCGATGCCACCATCGCCCGCGATCTGCTCTCGCGCAGCCTGATCGCGGTGGCCATGGTGGCCCCGCCCTCCTTCTTTATGGGGTTCTGCTTCCCCATCGGCGTGCGCCTGGTCTCGCGCCTGGCCGACGACGCGCTGCCCTGGATGTGGGGCGTGAACGGCGCCTGCAGCGTGTTCGCCTCGGTGACGGCGGTGGCTATCTCCATGTGGAGCGGCATCCAAACCAATCTCTTCCTGGCCGCCACCGCCTACGCCCTGCTCATGCTCCCCGCCTTCCACCTTTGGAAGAAGGGGAGGGGGTGAGGGGGTCGGCTTCCGCTGTCATCTCGAACGAAGGTGAGAGATCTCCGTCAATAGAGATTTCTCCCTCTGGTCGAAATGACACTGGCTGCTGCCGTACGGCACGAACGGGATCAGGGCAGGTCGACCCAGCCGTCCAGGTCGCCGTCGATCATAGCGGTGAGCCAGGCCTTGACGGTGGTGCCCTCCTTGGCGGTGAGCTCCCAGTTGCCGGTAGCGATGGTGTGCTGGGTGCCCTCGATGAAGAAGCGGCGGAAACGGTCCGGAAAGGCGGCGTTGATCCTGTCCGTCTCTTCCAGGATCGATGTCTTGAACTCCTCCTCCGTGACACTGAGGAAGACCCCGGCGATCACCATGTCTCCGTAGGAGCTGAAGGCGCCGGTGGCCGTGATCATGGGGTCGCGCTCGAGGCCCCAGGCGACCACCGGAGTCATGTGGGTGCTGGTCTGGCACTCGTCGCACGATGCGGGCAGAAGCCCACCGATGTTCCACTCGTTCTTAATCCAGTCGGTGAAGGACGGGTCCGAGGTTTTCAGCACGCCGAGCCCCGCGTCGTTGAAGACCATGATCTCGGCCTCTCGCCAGAGCTTGCGCACCAGCCCGGCGCCGCCGATGGTGCCGAAGCCGCCGGCCGAGGTACCGGTGACCAGGATGCGGGTCGCCTCGGGGAAGCTGGACTTGGCCACGTCCAGGGCGGCGGAGAGGTTGCGCAGGCCGTACAGGACCTCGGTACCCGAGGCCCAGGCAGCCGTGCTCTCGTCGAACAGGTCGACCTCGCGATCGCCGATGAAGACCGAACCGTCGCAGTAGGGCACCATCACGTGGTTCCAGCTGGCCGTGGGGAAGTCAGTGTCCGTGGGATTGATCATGATCAGGCCGCCGTCGTTGTCGAGCATGTTGATCTGCAGGCCCACCGACTGCGTACAGGCGTTGAAACCGGTCCAGCAGGCGCCGCCCCCCATCAGGAAGATGACCAGGTTTTCCGAGCCCTGGTCGCGTACCGCGACACCGAATTCGGAGGAGTCGATGCACTGCGGGCTCCCGTCCTCGACCGCGAAGCGGTACTTGGTCACGTTCCCCACCGTCTCTTCGGAGGAGGGGGTGTACTGTCCCAAATACTCGAACAGCCCGGCCTCCTCGAGGTCGGCGAGCATCTCGTCGACCGGGTCCGCACCGGCGGAGCCACCCGCCCCGGCTTCGGAGCCGCCCGCGCCCCCGGCGTCGGCGGTTTCGCCATCGCCCTCGTCGCCGGTATCTTCGGCGCAAGCTAAGAGGGTGGCGCTGATGGCGAGGAAGAGGGAAAGCAGCAGGGGGTTCAGGCAACGGGTTCTGGTCATGATCCACCTCCAACCCTGAGCTATCGCGTTCGACGGACAATAGCAAGATGGGTGCCCGGACCGCGCGTCTTTCGGTCGAAGGAGTAGGTGCGGGCCTTGCGCCCGCCGGTCTCCCCCACGGTAGCCGTCTTCAACCGACGTAGGTGCGGGCCTTGCGCCCGCCGGTCTCCCCCACGGTAGCCGTCTTCAACCGACGTAGGTGCGGGCCTTGCGCCCGCCCGCGTGGAGGATAGTAGATACAAAAACAGAGCGATGAATACACAGTCTATTTGGAGTGCCGTCCGGGAATTCGGACGCTTGTTTTTCGGTTCCGCGCCCGGCTCGGGCGCCGGGGCGCCCCTCTTGATTTGAACAGACGGTTGTGTTTCAGTTTTCTGGTGAGCGTGTCCCGTCCCACTCAGCAGTACGCCGAGGTCAGGATCCAGGACGGCCTGGGGTGGGTGGACCTTTCCAGCAACAAGGCAGTGATGCCGCCCCGGGGCAAGCAACCGCGTTCCGCCGAGGCGGGGCAGACCGGCTTCCTCTTTCACGTAGCCGAGATCCCCGGCCGTATAGCGGTGCTAGCCCGGGAAGCGAAGGCAACGGCGGCGAAGGAGCGAAAGGGAGGCGAGAGCGCGGAGCTGCGAGCGGTGGATCTGCTGCTGGACCAGGTGGAGCAGGTCACCTGGGTCGAGGCCGAGGTCGACGGAGCCGCCACCGCCGAGGCTTACTCCGACCAGGAGCCGTCGGCCCTGAATGCCGCCTGCGCCATGGCCGCGGTCGGCGCGCACGCGGGCGGCGAGCCGGAGGGGGACGGCCCGCTGGTCTTCAACGTGAAGGGAGAGCAGAGCAACACGGTTACGGTACGGCTGTCGATGCGGAGCGACGGTTACCAGGTGACCGCGCAGACGCCGAGGGTCGGGCTGGATAACCTGTTGAAGAGCGTCAAGCAACAGTTGCGCTCGGGCGACGGCTGTTCGCTCGTCCTGGCCAACATGGATCATTCCATGGCCCTGAACGACACCCATGGGTATCGGGCCGGCGACCTGGCTCTGGCCCGTATTCACCGGCTGTTCGAGATCGAGGAGCAGGCCGGAAACGGCGAGTTCTATCGGCTGGGTGGAGACGATTTCTCGGTGTTGATACCCGGATCAAATACCAAGCAGTCCGACCAGCTCGCCGAACGGATCCGGCAGGGGGTGTTTGATATGAATATCCAGCTTAGGCTGGGCGGCAAGAAGGGAAAGAGAGCCGACCGGGTCACGCTGAGCGTGGGGGTGGTGCACGTTCCGCCGGAAGCAGCTCGTTCCCACAAGGAGGTCTGGCAGATCGCGCAGTATACGATCTGGAAAGCGAAGGACTCGGGCCGTAACGCGGTCAAGGCAGCGGTCGCCATCTGAGGTCAACGAAGAGGGGAGGGGGCAAGCCCCTCCCCGATGGTCTATTTCGTCCGGCGGCTACCGTTACCCCTCCACCTGCAGGATGCGCGCGGCGGGCATGGGACGCTCGGCGTAGAGGCGGGTGCCGGCGCTCAGGCGCACCCGGTTGCCGCGCCAGCTCACGTGCCGCTGCCACGGCGCCAGCAACCAGGCGACGCCGAGCAACAGCTCCCTGAGCGGTGCCAGGGGAAGCGCGAACAGAAGACCGCGCGGTCCGCGCAACCAGCACCACTGCGCGGTGTCGCGCAACGCGCTCAGGCACAGGGCCCAGAGCAAGGGGCCATATCCGGTGACGCCCAGCAACGGCGCGCAGAGGGCGACGAATAAGGGGCTGGAGAGCGGCTCCAGCCAGTAGACCAGCGGGGTCACGTGCAGGCGAAGCGCGGCCCAGCGCAGGTGGCGGCGCAGGAATGAGCCGGGCGTGGCCTGGCTGCAGACGTTGGCCACCGGATCCCGGCAGAGCCGTATTCGGAAACCCGCGCTGCCGTACATCTTTCCCATGACGTAGTCCTCGGCCAGAAGGTGGGCCACGCTCTCGAAGCCTCCCAGCGAGGCGAACTCGCTACGGCGGAACATCATGGACTTGCCTACTACTGCCGGTATACCCAGCAGGGCGGTGGACAGAGCCACGGCCGAGGCGACATGACCGTTCAGGTGCAGGCTCTCCAGCGTCGCTCCGGCGCTTCGTTCGCCCACGCCTGCGATCAAATGGGTGACCAGGCCCACGCCGGGTCGCTCGAGCTCGGCGTGCGTCGACCTCAGGTAGTCCGGGCGAAGCGCCACGTTGGAGTCGCTGATGGCGACCGTGTCGTGGCTGGCCGCGCTTAGCATGGCTCGCAGGTTGCTCACCTTGGGATTGAGGCTGCCCCCGCCCTGGTGGACCACGATGCGGCTGGGTATCTCCGGGTGCCGCCTCCGGAGGCGGCGGGCCACGCCCAGAGCCGGGTCGTCGTGGCCCTGCACGCCGAAGACGATCTCGAAATCGGGATGGTTCTGTGCGAAGCAGGTCTCCAGGTTCGCCTCCAGGCAAGCGTCGGCTCCGCACAGGGGCTTGAGTAGCGTCACCCCTCCGCTCGGCTTCGGCAACGGCTCGGCCCTCTGTTCTGCCTTCAGCACCCGGCGTACCGCGAACAGCGACAGCGCGATCCAGACCGTGTTGACCAACGCGATGACGACGAAGACCGGTTCCATGTCAGCCTCCCATTGCACCTTTTCATTTAATTTAGGCCGATTGGCCTAAATTGTCAAGGCCGGGGTTTTGCGGGAAATGTAGCGTTCTTCGTGCTCGGGGCCTGGTATCTGGCGCCGGGATTTACTAGAAGCCATCTCATAAATACTCCGGTCGTCTTTCGGGCGGGGAGGCCCCATCTGCTGCGTCGCTTCTCCTCAAAATAGCGGTGCTATTCCTCGTCGGCGTTCCTTGCATCTAGGGCCGCCGCGCCCAGAAACACTCGGTCCGTATTTACGAAATGGCCTCTAAACGGGGCCTGCAGCAGGGGCCGCCGTCCCGAACCGGTAAAGACAAAACCCGGGTGCGCGACTCTGTAGCGAGCGCGAACAATGGCGAAGAAGAAGAGATCGAAGAGGGCGAGCGGTAAGGCCGCGGGCCGGCCGAAGCAGGGCGAGCGGCAACCCCGGTCCGGCGCAACCCCGCCGGTAGAATCGCCTTCCGCGGATTCGCGCAGGGGTCGGGCGCAGCTCGGGTGGCTGGCGGCGGCGTTGGCGCTCGGCGCAGTCGGCGCGCTGGCGTGGTACGGGTTCGGAGCTCGGCAGGGCGGCGAGGCGGCCGAGGATACTAGAGAGCAGACGGAGGGCCGGTCCGACCCGACCGGAAGAACGACGGCGGGTCAGGCGAGCGATCGCGCGCGGACCGCCGAGACCGAGGCGGGTCCGGCCAGCCCCGACGCCGTGGTGCTGGTGGTTCTGGATACGCTGCGAGCGGACATGCTCTCTTTTCAGGGTTATCCGCGCTCCACCACGCCCTTTCTGGACACCGTCGCCGCCAACAGCGTGGTCTTTTCAAATGCGTACGCGCCCAGCTCCTGGACTGCGCCGTCGATGGCCTCGCTGATGACCTCGACCTATCCGGCCACGCACGGCGTGGTCGCTTCCAGCCTGACCAACGAGGAGATTCGAAAAAAGTTCGGCCAGCCCATCCTCGACGATTCCTTCCTAACCCTGGCTGAGCTGTTCGATGCCGATGGTTACGCCACGGTCGGGGTGGCCGCCAACCGCTACCTCTCCGCCGATTTCGGCTACGACCAGGGCTTCGATCACTACTACCCCAAGGCCTACTTCCACAACGCGGCCAAGCTGAACCGGGTAGCGATAGAGTACTTCCGTCGAGCCTTCGGAGAAGGGTGGGCCACGGCCTGGAGGCGCTCGAAGAGCTTCGTTTTCCTGCACTATTTCGACCCGCACGGCCCCTACTTTCCGCGCTCCCCCTGGATCGATCGACTGGCCCCGGACTACGAGCAGGAACCCTTCGTTTTTCCGCCCAAGAAAGACGAGCCAGAACAGAGAGCCCTGCACGAGAATCCCGGCCCGGACTACAAAAGTCGAGCCCTGCCCTTTTACGAATCCGAGATCCTCTACTGGGATCACCAGTTCGAGAAGTTGGCTCGGAAGATGCGACTCACCCATAGAGATGTACTCTTTGTATTCACTTCCGACCACGGCGAGGAGTTCGCCGAGCACGGCGGGCTGGAGCACGGCGGCACCCTCTACCAAGAGCAGGTCCACGTTCCGCTGCTCTTTCACTGGCCGCGAGGGCTGGGGGGCGGACGAACGGTGCAGACCCCCGTCAGCCTGGTCGACCTGTACCCCACCCTGGCGGAGCTGTGCGGGCTGCGCGCGCCGTCAGGGATCGTGGGTCAGAGCCTGGTCCCCTTGCTGCGCGCGGAGCGGGGCAGATCGGTCCCGCCAGCGCTCGCCGACCGGACGCTCTTTTTGGATCTGCGCGAGCCCAAACCCCGCACGACGGCGATCCGCAAGCGGGACCGCAAGCTCATCGTCTCGCGGTCGAGCGCGGGAAAGACGGAGCTGGAGCTGTTCGATCTGAAGGCCGATCCGGGCGAGCGACACAACCTGGCCGGGAGGGAGAAAGAGCTGGCCGGGCAGTACCGCGCCGAGCTCGAGGCGATCGCCGCGGCGCAACCGCCGCCGCCCATGCCGCGCTCGGACGTGACGGTCAGCCCCGAGCTGCTGGAGCAGCTGCGCAATATGGGCTACGTGGAGCCGGACGACGACAGGTGACCGGCTCGGTGGTCTAGCGGCAGCCGCCCAAGGGGACCGGGAACACGGTCTGGCAGCCGCAGGTCTGTCCGGCCGGAATGCAGCAGGGTGCATCGGTGAGCATCAGGCAGGGGGGGCAGAGATCCGGCTGGCAGGAGGAGGCCGCACAGGTGCCGCCTTGGCAGGAGTCGCTCCAGCAGTCCGAGTCCGCCTGGCAGGGGCTGTCGTCCGGACAGCGCGGACAGATCCCGCCGCCGCAATCCACGTCGGTCTCGTTTCCGTTCTTGACGTCGTCGCTGCATTCGGCGGGGCGGCAGCGGCTCTCTCGGGTTCCCGGCAAGCAGAGCAGCCCGGAGCAACCCGGCTCGCATACACCGCTCAAACAGTCAGTTCCTTCCTGACAGAGCAGACCATCGGCGCACTTCAGACAGTCGCTGCCGCCGCAGTCCACGTCGGTCTCGTTTCCGTTCTGTTCCTGGTCGGTGCACTCCGGGTCGACCACCGGACCGGTGTCCGGGATCTCGCATACCGCGTCGGCTCCCGGCTTGAAGACGCAGGTCTCTCCTACCTCGCACTGTACCGGCTCCTCCAGACCGTCGCCGGCGTCCGTGCATTTGACCGTGGAATCGCCCAGGCAAGAGACCCGACCCTGCGCGCAGACGTCGGGCTCGCACCGGCCCTTGGCGCAGTGCTCCAGCGTTTCGCAGGCCTCGTGCCTCAGGCAGTCGACGCAGATGCCGCCGTCCTTGTCGCAGAGCTGGGGGCTTTCGCAGTCGTTGTCCGAGGCGCAGGCCTTGCCGCAGTGGTTGTCGACGCAGATGTCGTCGCCCTGGCAGTCGTCGTTGACCGTGCACTGCACGCATTGGTTGGCGGCCGTGTCGCAGGTCTCTTGGTCCAGGCAGTCCTGGTCCTGCTCGCAGTAGCGGGAACGGATGCAGGTATTGGCGATGCAGACGAAGTTGTCGCCGTACCCGGCCGCGCAGTCCGGATCCTCGGCGCAGACCACGCACAGGTCATTGTCGCAGATGGTCCGGCCGTCGGTGCGCCCCCGGCAATCGTTGCTGTCCAGGCAGGGCACCGCCGCGGCGCAGGTACCGTCGATGCAGGTGTGGTCCGGGGGACACTCGTTGTTGTAGGTGCAGCTGACCTCCTGGGGGACGCCTCCCTCGCCGCTGGCATCGCCCTCACCGGTATCCGGAATGCTCGAGTCCATGGACGAGCCTCCCGTTCCGCCGCCCGCGTTGCCCCCGGTTGCACCGGAACCGCTCCCACCCTGGTCGCCGCCGGCACCGCCCGCACCCCCGCTTCCGGCCAGCACCCACTGCCCGCCGTCCACGCCGGCGTCCGGAGCCGGATCGTCGTCGCCTCCGCACGAGGCGACGAGCACGACCGCCGCCGTGGCTGCCAGCAGCGCACGGAAAAAGGTTGACTCGAATACCCGGTAAAAACCAGCTCGAACACTCATCATCGAAATACCTTTCTTCCAGTAGACCGCTTTTGCGTACGGGTCGGTTTGACAATTCGAGTCGAGATAGCGAATATTTAGTACATCCGCTCTGCGGATAGGTTTACCGGTCGATGAATAACGCGTGAAGGACTTAACAGAAACGTTTCCCTCCGACCGATCTCCGCTTTTCTTAGCACCGATAAAGGATAACACGGCCGCAAAAAAATCCGGAACGCGATGACCAGATTCCACGGTTACTGCCTTTTTACCGTAATACTGGTTAATTCTACAGCCTGGGGCTGTTCTCTTGACCGGAACGCGATCGGCGAGGTGAGACCGATGGGCGCCAGCGGTTGGAGCGGTGGCTCCGCGGGTAACGCCGGCGTCAGCGGGTTTATCGGGGTGAGCGGATACGGCGGTTGGGGTGGATATGCGGGCACGGTCGATCCCGCGGGCACGGGAGGCGTACCCGAGGTGGGTACGGGCGGTATCGGGGGCTTCGGCGGCGCTGGTACCGGCCCGCTGGACTCGGGCGTAGTCGACGCTGCCATCGCCGGCGAGGGAGGACAGGCCGGCGTGGATTCGGGCCTGCCGCCCATTGACGGGGGTACCGGCGGCGTAGTGACCAGCGCGGGGGTGCCCTATGCCAACGGCTGGATGTACCACGAGGTGCAGGGTGCCCTCTGCCGCGACGGATCGGCTGCCGGCTATTACATCAGGGAGGGCACCAGCAACAACCTGATGGTCTTCCTGAACGGCGGGGGCGTCTGCTTCGACGACTTCTTCTGCGCCATCACCCCGGCCAACGTGAACCAGAGCCTGCCCGGCGAGACGATCGCCGACGCCACCCTGGACATGTTCATGGGCTCGATCTCCCCGGTGCGCCAGGTGCCTCCCAACGAGGGCATCCTGAAGCTGGACTCGCGCAACCCGGTCACCGACTGGAACATGGTCTACGTGCCCTACTGCACGGGCGACGTCTATGCCGGGACTACGCCCAACGCGCCGGTCATTACCTCCACCGGCGTGCCGCCCATGCCGCCTCAGCACTTCGTGGGCTATGCCAACATCGGCCTGTTCTACCAGAGCTTCGGCCCCAGGTTCATGAATGTGGACAAGGTGTTGCTGGCCGGAGCCAGCGCGGGCGGGTTCGGCGCGCTGCTCAACTTCGACCGCACCCAGCAGTTTTTCGCCAACAGCATGGTCATCGCCATCACCGATTCGGGCATTCCCTTCCGCGACCAGTACCTGGAGCCGTGCCTGCAGAGGAAGTGGCGCGATCTCTGGGGCATCGATAAGATACTGCCCGCGGATTGCGAGGAGTGCTTCCACCCCGACGGCGGCGGGCTCACCGAGCTGGCCCATTATATCAAGTGGAAATACCCGGGCCGCATACTGGGGGGCGGTATCTCGTCCGACCAGGACGAGGTCATCAAGCTCTTCTTTGCCGCCGGTCTCAACAACTGCAGCATGCCGGCGCTGTTCGCCCTGAACCAGTACCCGCAGGAACGCTTTCCGGCCGGGCTGACCGACTTCATAGAGAACGTCCTGGGCGGTGAAGAGGCGGGCTCCTATGCCACCGCGGGAACGGCGCACCAACACCTGTTCCGGCCTCGTTACTTCGAGGAGAACGGGATCGGGATGACGCTGGCCGAGTGGGTCGAGGAGATCATCAACGGCAACCCGGTACACGTGGGCGTTTTGCCTTAGCCGCCGCGGTAGCGTATAAGGCTTTCTGATCGAGCAATCCCCTTGAACGTCGGCAGTAGTGGCGGGCGCTAGCGGGCGACGAACGCCCGGGAAAAGGAACGACTTCATGGCCACAGAACCTACGGTCGTACCGGGCAAGGACGCTGGCAAGGTGATGCTGTATGCGCTGAGTACCTGCGGTTGGTGCAAGAAGACCAAGCGCTTCCTCGGGGAGCTCGGCGTCGCTTACCGTTACCTCGACGTGGACACCTTGCCGGACGAGGAGCGGGGGGCGGTCAAGGAAGTGGTCAGGCGCTGGAATCCCAGGAGCAACTACCCGACCATGGTGATCAACGACTCCGAATGCGTGGTGGGCTACGACGAGGACCGAATCAGGGAGGCGCTGGGGCTGTGAGCGATCCGGATCGAGCCGAGATAGACGCGCTTTTCGAGAAGCTTCGCAAGGACGCCGAGCAGTCGGGTTATCACCTAAATCCGGACGAGGATTTCGTACGCGACCTGGTGGTCGGGCTGCTGGTCAACCAGATGCGGCACGGGTACGCGGCCTGCCCCTGCCGTCTGGCGAGCGGCAAGCCGGACGAGGACCGGGACATCGTCTGCCCCTGCGACTACCGCGATCCAGACCTGGACGAGCACGGCGCCTGCTACTGCGCGCTGTATGTTTCTGAGGCCGTGGTGAGCGGACAGCGAAAGGTGAAGTCCATCCCGGAGCGCCGCCCTGCGGCCGAGGAGCGCCGTTCGGCCGTTTCGGCCGCACCCGGCCGGCTGGCCGCGGAGGGCCAGGCGCTTTCCCATCCGGTGTGGCGCTGCAACGTGTGCGGCTATCTCTGCGCGCGCGACGGCCCGCCCGAGACCTGCCCCATCTGCAAGGCGAAAAAGGACCGGTTTACGCGCTTTGCGTAGTCGTGGGCTGCGGCGCCGCGCCGGTCAGGCGTCGTCGCTCTCACCCGGCGCTTCCTCTTCCCCATCCTCTTCTTCGCTCTCTTCCTCCGGGCCCGTTCCCGGAAGCGCCAGCACCTCCCGGGCCTGCTCGCTCGGCATTTGCTCGACCCCGCGCAGCCGGCGCTCCATGGCGCGGGTGCGGACGTGGGTGCTATCGATGGTCCTGGAGGCGGTATCGAGCTGCTTCTTGACCTTTTTCAGCACCTCCCCGAACTTGCCGAACTCCGTCTTTACCGCACCCAGCACCGCCCATACCTCGTGCGAGCGCTGCTCGATGGCCAGGGTCTGGAAACCGATGCGCAGGCTGTTGAGGATGGCCGACAGCGTGGTGGGGCCGGTGGCCAGCACCCGGTACTTGCCCTGTAGCTCGTCGTGAAAGCCGGGCTGCCGGAGCACCTCGGCGTACAGCCCCTCGGTGGCCAGAAAGAGGATGGCGAAGTCGGTGGTATGCGGCGGGCAGATGTATTTGTCGTGGATATCCTTGGCCGAGCGGCGCACCGCGGTCAGCAGCGCAGCGGTGGCCGACTTGACGGCCTCGGCGTCCGCGCGCTCTGCCGCCTGAAGCAAGCGGTCGTAGTCCTCGCGCGGGAACTTGGCGTCGATGGGAAGCCAGACGCTGCCGCCGCCCGCGCCCTCGCGTCCCGGCAGCTTGACCGCGTACTCCACCACCTCCGCGCCCTCCCGGGGGCGTACGTTCTGCTCGTACTGGTCCGGGGTCAGGATCTGCTCGAGGATGGCGCCCAGCTGGTACTCGCCCCAGGTGCCGCGCTCCTTGACGTTGGTCAGCACTCGCTTCAGGTCCCCGACGCCGTCCGCCAGGTTCTTCATCTCGCCCAGCCCGCGCTGCACCGCCTCCAGCCGCTCGCTGACCAGCTTGAAGGAGTCCCCCAGCCGCTTTTCCAGCGTGCCCTGCAGCTTCTCGTCCACGGTGTGACGCATCTGCTCGAGCTTCTGCTCGTTGCTATCCTGCAAGCCGCGCAGCTTCTCGTCCACGGTTTGGCGCACCTGCTCGAGCTTCTTCTCGTTGCTCTCCTGCACGCCGCGCAGCTTTTCGTCCAGCAGCGCCCGAGCCTTCTCCTGCTCCTGCCGGCTGGACTCGGTCAACCGGCCGAGCGCCTCGCCGAGCTCGTTCATCCGTTTCTCGAGCGCGCCCGACAGCGCCTCGCTGGTCCGCTCCTGCGTCTTGGATAGCTCCTCGCGCAGCGCCCGGGCTTGCCCCGCTCCCTCCTCCCGGTTCAGCCGCAGCTCCTCGCGCAGCGAGCGATCCAGGTCCCCGCCCCCCACCCCTCGTACCCGGAGCAGGACCAGAATACCCGTTATAAAACCGGCGGCGGCCAGCAGGCCGACGACGATGAGCAGGGTATCGGTCACCGCGGCGTCTTTCCGGGCTAGAGCATCGGCCGCGGCACCGCGCCGCGCGCTCCCAAGAGCGCGCTCGTGCCGCCGCCCGTTCGGCCAGGCGCTACCGGGCGCGCTTCGGGTGTAAATTTTTCGCGACTCTGGCTGCGATTCAATTAGATATCTCCACGTAGTCGTACCAGGTGGTGTATACCTGCCTGTACCCCTGGCTGCCGAAGAAGAGCGTGATATCGTCGATGGGCGCGTCATAGGAGAGGGTCGTCGTCTCCGAGTGGCTGGTGAGCATTCCAGAAACCTCGTCGACCAGCGCTCCATTGACCGCGATGATCCGCTTGGGCGTTATGCAGGCCGTTCCGAAAACCTCGTCGGCGTTCGTAACGTCGCAACTGAAATTCTGGGCGTAGTCGTCTCCCGTGCGCCATGCGACGGTGATGGTGTAGGTCGTCTCCAGCCGGGCCACTACTTTCGCCGCCATCAACGCCTCGTCGTAACAACCGAGATCGATACGCTGCTCCCCGTCTTCGTTGTAGAATTCTACCAGGTCGTCGGGCGGGGGCGAAAAGTTGCAGGCCGTCGGATCGTCGTATGGATAGGCCTCCTGCGTGAACAGGTTCGTGAAACCCAGGAAGTCCTGCCGAAAGATCACGCGGCTCGGACAGAAGTGCTCCCGGTCGAAGTCATAGCGGAGGTTGTCCACCCCGTGGGTGCTCTCCGCGTCCCACGAGATCTGATCGATCGGGCCCTCGAAGGCTACCGTGTTGAAGTCGAATGCTCCTCTGAGAGACACGCTACCGCCGGCCACCGGCTCTCCGCCCAGTAAAGCGACGACCTCGAATGAGTTGTCGTTCTGTCCCCGGAGAAAATCGATCGAGACATTGGTAACCGGAACCTCGAAGAAGATGGCGTTGCGTCCCCCTGGGGCGGCCCAGGCCGCCGTTCCGTTGGTCCCGTCGATGTCGAAGTCCCCGGGGTTGCCCGCTCCCATGCCGCCGATCACTCCGTGGGCGCTTCCGTCTTCGAAATGCACCCCGTAGGGGGCGTAGAACTGCTCCGGATTCGAACCGTGCCCGTAGGCGGCCACGGCGTCGTCGAACCGGATGGCGCAGATGCAGGTGTCTTCCGGGTGGTAAGGGCATGGGTCGCAGCCATCCGGTCTCTCGTCACCGTCCGTGTCCAGTCCGTCGTCGTATCCCGGGCAGATGTCTTTGGAGTCACAGGTCCCGTCGGAGTCCGAGTCGTCCGGGTTGTCGCTGGGGCAAGGGTCGCACCCGTCCGGTTTTCCGTCGCTGTCCGCGTCCTGTCTGTCGTCGTAATCCGGGCAGATGTCGTCGGAATCGCAGACGCTGTCGCCGTCCGAATCGTCCGGGTTGTCGCTGGGGCAGGGGTCGCACCCGTCCGGTTTTCCGTCGCTGTCCGCGTCCTGTCTGTCGTCGTAATCCGGGCAGATGTCGTCGGAATCGCAGACGCTGTCGCCGTCCGAATCGTCCGGGTTGTCGCTGGGGCAGGGGTCGCACCCGTCCGGCGCCCCGTCGCTGTCCGCGTCCGCGTTGTCGTCGAACTCGGGACACAGGTCGCACCCCTCGGGCACCCCGTCGCTGTCGGAATCCAGGCCATCGTCGTATCCGGGGCAGATATCGTCGGAGTCGCAGGAACCATCGCTATCCGAGTCGTCGGCCGGGTCGACCGGGCAGGGGTCGCATCCGTCCGGGACCCCGTCGGTATCAGCGTCGGCGCTGTCGTCGTACCCGGAACAGGCGTCGCAGTCGTCCGGGGTGCCGTCGGTATCGGCATCCAGGTTGTCGTCATACCCGGGGCAGGCGTCGCCCTCGTCGCAGACTCCGTCCGAGTCCGAGTCCGGGGCGCTCGCGTCGGGGCAGGGGTCGCACCCGTCCGGTATCCCGTCGCTGTCGGCGTCCGCCGCGTCGTCGTGTCCCGCGCAGAGGTCATCGGAGTCGCAGGAGCCGTCCGAGTCGGAGTCGTCGCCGGCGTCGTCCGGGCAGGGGTCGCATCCGTCCGGCACTCCGTCGTCGTCCGCGTCCCGGGTATCGTCGTGTCCGGGGCACTCGTCGTCCGCGTCGCAGATACCGTCGCTGTCCGCGTCGCCCGCGCAGGCGCTCTCCCGCGCGCAGTGGCCAGAGGCATTGCATTGCAGGCCGTCGGCGCAGGGATTTTCCTCGTCGCATTCGTCGCCCACCTGCCCCGGACCGGCGTCAGTGCCCCCGTCGTCCCCGGCCGCGCCGTCCGGCTGTCCGCCGTCGGCAGGCTCGCCCCCGTCTCCGCCGTCTCCGCCGCCGCCTTCACCGCCGCTACCACCGGCCCCGCCGCCGCTTCCGCCGGCACCGGATTGTCCGGCGTCCGGCTGATTGCTGCCGAAGTCGTAGTCCCCGAAATCGCTGGCCAGCGAGCAGCCGGAGAGTAATGAAAGCGTTAATAGCGCGACTAGCGCGATACGAACAGATACGAGTTCATGCCTCATCGGGTTAACCTACCATATCGACCGTAGGTGGGGTATCCCCGCCCGGGGGGCGTATACCCGGCGGCAAGGCGGATGTCGCCGTTTGTCGAGAGCAACTCGAAACGCGGGGCCGCCGGGGGTGACCGAAGGCGCTACATCCCCATAATTAGCACGTAGCCGTGGTCGGCGTTGACGCCGCTTTCGTTCAGATGTTGGGTGCCGCTGTTGAAGGAACCGCCGCCGCCTCCGGCGTCCCACTGGCTGCTGGTGTAGTTGTTGCCAGCGCCGCCGCCGTTGTAGCCGCCGCCGCCGCCGGAGCCGCTGTTGTCCGCGCCGCTTCCGCCGCCGCCAAAACCGCCGTCCGCGCCGGTGTAGCTGGGATGGTCGGCCGCGCGGTAGACATAAGTACCGCCGCCGCCCCCGGCGCAGTAGTCGCCCTGGCTGGTCAGGCCTCCCATTTGGCCGACGATTATCTGCAGGGTCTCGCCCGGGGTGACCTCGAAGGTGCCCGTGATCTTCGCGCCCAGGCCTCCCCTGCCGCCCCCGCCCTTGGCGCCCGCGGCCTCGATGCGCAGCTGGGTCACGCCGTCCGGCACGTCGTAGTACTGGATGTCCCCCCTGAGCCCGGTGGTGGCGTTGGTGAACAGGGCGTAAATGGGCTCGCCCTCTCCGCAGTAGCGCGAGCTGCAGTACGGTGGATCGACCAGCTCGTACAGATAGAAGCCGTAGCAGTTGACCACCGAGATCTCGGTCGACCACTCGCAAGGATCGCCATAGCTGAAACAGACCTCGGCCGGAACCACGCCGTCTTCGACCGCCGGGTGGGGGCCTTTGAGCCAACCCGCGGCATCGGTTCCGCAGGAAAAGGGCTCCACCGGTTGTTCGGGCATCCGGCTGCCGGCGTACCCGGCCAGCCGGTACCAGCCCGGTCCCTGCCATTCGCTATCCACCTCGTCTTTGAGCGAATCGCAGTAATTGATCCCGCCCTCGCCGTCGTTGAAGTTCAGGTTGCGGTCGGCCAGGGTGAGCAGGTGGTAGGGCCGGATGCACTGGACATCGCGGGCGCTCATGCAGAGCGTGAGCTGGTCCGGGTACTGCATGTTCACGTTGGTACAGCTCGTGCCGCCCGGAATTGGGGGCGAAACGAAGGGCCCGGGCAGGTTGCACTGATCTGGGTCGAACCCGAAGTCCTGTAGCTCAACACCCTCGTCCGCGTGCTTGACGCAGCAATTGCCCGACACCTGGTGGCGGTAGGTCTTGCCCACGAAGTAGGGGCCGATCTGGTAGAGGACCGACTGCGGCCCCATCACGTAGCCCGGATCGCAGACCCCGCCCGACGTCCGCCCCGCCCTCGATGCCGAGAGCCGGGCGCCGACAGCGGCGCCGAGAGCGGTTTTTCGGCGTAAAGCGCGCTGTTGCTAGGCGGTGAGATTCGCCGGTTGCATCGCTGACGGGCAGGCGCTATGGAGCGTCGAGGGGATAGCGGATCGATGCGCCCGCGAGCGATGAATCCTAGAAGAGAGGCGGAACCGAGGTTTCGGCGGCTCCGCTCGTCGCGCGATCGTGCGCTTGCTGCCGTTCGTTCGCGGACCGGCACCGCTCGCCTGTCATGACGCGAAAACGAAAAGCGGAACCGGAGAACACCCGCTCGGTCATCGAGGAGCTGTTCCTGCATCCCCCGGTCAACGAGGCCGAGCTGCGCCAGCGGCTGTCGCCGGTCAGCAAGGAGAGCGCCCGCCAGGTGCTGGTCGGCATGCTGCGGCGCTCGCTGGTGGGCGAGGAGGAGTACGGCCTGTTCCTGGAGGTGTTCAGCCAGCTGGGTATCGGAGGCCAGCGCGAGGATCTGCTGGCCCTGGTCAACGACCGGGACCGCGATACGCTGGCCAGAACCCTGGCCATGACGCTGCTGGCCGAGGACGATCCCGACTACCTGGATGCGGACGTGGCCGGTATGGATCCCGAGGATTTCTCCCAGCTGGCCGACCGGCCGCTGATCGAGCTGATGACGGCGGTGGAGGCGGACGCGGATGCCGCCGAGGACCTGACCGCGTTTCTGCTGGAGTCGCCGGAGGAGATCCGGGGCTTCTTGCTGTTACGGCTGGGCAGCTGCCGTCGCGGCGTGGGCGTCTCCGCGGTCACGGCCTACGGTCACGCGCTAGGCTGTCCCAAGCTCGCGGAGCTGCATCCGGTCATGGTCGATGCGCTGGTGGAGGAGGGCGGCGACGAGGCCATCGAGCTGCTGGAGCAGCTCAAGCGCAACGCCCCCGACGAGCAGGCGCGCCGGCTCTACCAGGGCGCGCTGATGCGCATCCGAACCCGATCCATCGAACCGGGTTACCGTTCGTCCGCTCCCAGCGGAACCGCCTACCTGGCCAGCTGCGACGGCCAAGGAGCCTTCGTGCTGCTCGGGCTGTTCGAGAAGCCTAACGGATTCTCTACCACGGTTAACCTGTGCATCCGTGCGGCTTCGGACGTGCGGGACGGATTCGTGCTTCCCCGCCACAAGCCCAGCGATTTGGAGCGCATGATGGAGCAGCTTTGCGAGGGGACCGGCTGCCGCTTCGTTCCCATCTCGCTCGCCGAAGCGGCCTCGGTGGTCGCCGCCGCGGTGGAGCGCACCGCGGCGCTCGGTTTGCCGCTTCCTGCGGATGCGCACCCGGCCGTACGGCTCTTCCAACAGGTGAGCAGGGCGGGCGACGGGCGCCGGGCGGCGGTACGACCGGCCGCGAGGCCGACCCTGGAACGGATGCGGCGCCTGATGACGGACGGCATCTACCGCAACTGGCTCTTCGACACCGGCGACCTGGCCAGCGCGCGCGTACCGCCGGTGCCCGGCGGCGGGGCGGGTGCCGCCTGGTTCCGCAAGGCCGCGCGCAAGCTCGACAAGCCCGAGCTCAAGAAGCGCCTGGTCGCCATGGCCCGGCACATGGAGATGTGGCACGCGAGCAAGGGGGAGGCCGAAGCGGCGGCCCTGTGCGCCTCGGCCGCGCTGCAGACGGAGAGCGACTTCGCCGGCAGCGTGCTGGTACGCGCCATGCTGGAGAAGACGGTGCAGGCCGAGCCGGGCCGAGGGCTCGGCGAGGCGCAACCGTTCGGGGCCCCCGAGGTGCGCCAGTATCTCAAGAGCAAGTTCTTCCAGCAGCTGAAGCAGCCCCGGGGCAGGCATCTGGCGCTGCTGGATTTCACCGAGGTAGCCCTGGTTTGCCTGGACAGCGCGATCGGTTTTATTCCCGGCGAGCGCCATCCGCGCGACGAGAACAAACCGCTGATGGCCTACGCGGTCGCTGGCTGTTTCTACGATCTGATCAACGATACCCGACGGCGATCGGTAGACGCGCACCTGCAGCGGATGACGCGCGCGCTCTCCCGGGTCTGCAGCCTGACCAAGAAGGAGTGCCTGGAGATCGGCGCTATCATCACCCTGGAGCTCAACCTTTTCGTGGAAGAGGTCTGCAGCGATTGCCCGGTCGGCTGCCTGCGCTCTCCCGCTCGCCTGATGGCCGAGCCCTTCTTCTCACCGCGCCACCCGGTCGAGGTCCGCCCGGACGAGCGCAACGCCAAGCACGAGCACCGGCGCCGCGGCGGCCGCAAGCCGGCGCCGTAGGGGAGGGGCTTGCTCCCTCCCGCGAAGCGTTTGCGTCCGCAGTGCGGGCGCAAGGCCCGCGCCTACGTGTAGGGAAGACAACCTCGAAGGTTTACTCCCCGTAAACCTCGGCCCAGGGCCGGTATCCCGCGATATTCTCCCCCTCGGGCAGCCATTCGGGGGGAATGCGATAGGCACGGTAAATGGCCGAGGTGATGGGGTTGCCCTCGACCGGGGAGTGGTAGGTCCAGACGATCTGCTTGTCGGGCGTGACCTCGATGATGCGGCCCTCCAGGCCCACGCAGATCAGAGTGTTGCCGTTGGGAAGCCGCTGGGCCGAGCTGATGGCCAGGCTGTTCATGTGCTCGGGTCCGCTCTGGGCGCCGAACTGCCAGACCGGGGAGAGCGCCACCGGATCGAACTCCAGCACCCGGGCCCAGGGCCGCTGCCGGGTCGAGGCGACCGGGTCGTCGGCGCGGTAGCGGTAGGCGCTCTGGCCTCCGTTGTCGAAGACCAGGATATTGCCTTCGCCGGGCAGACCGCGGGGGATCATGTGCGCGTGGTGCTGTCCGATGATGATTCCGAGCGCGTGCTCGGGGCGGCCCTCGGAGTAGTCGGGACCTACCCGCCAGACGATCTCGCCCGAGTCGTGGGAGATGACGGCGATGGTATCGGTGTTGCGCCCTGACCAGAGGATGTTTTCCGGGTGGAAGCGCTCGTCGCCGGCGTCGTACCAGCGGTTCTCTCCCAGGCGGGAGACGCTGTTGAGGTGCAACCAGTCGAAGGTCCCCAGCACGGCCTGGGCGCCGTACATCGTCTCTTTCATGGCCGCGTCGAAGCCCATCTCGTCGAAGTGATCGATGCCGCGCCACTCGAAACCGGTAGGGTTCCCCTGCCAGTCGACCTCGTAGATCACGTCGTCGAGCATGGGCTCGGGATACAGCTCGGGAGCCACCAGGTCCTCGTGCCCGAGCACGAGGGTTCTTCCCTCCGCTAGCGCGGGTTGACCGGGTGAGTAGTAGCCCACCGGGTTGCCCTCTCGCTGGTAGTCGTGGTGCTGCCTGGCGCTCGGCTCGCCGCTCTCGTCCAGGCTCCAGCCGGAGTACGACCACTGCTGCTCGCCGTCCCAGTCGAGCTGGAGCAGCTCGTCGGTGGCCAGGGTGTTGGGAAAGTTGCCCGCGGTGCCCAGCAGAGAGCCCCCGGGCAGCATCAGGGCGGGAAATCCCGGTGAGGGCCACTGGTGGACGATCGATCCCTGCATGTCCACCAGGATGGCGCCCGGTCCGGGACCATCTGGGTTCAGGATAGCCTGTACGGCGACCGCATAGGGTGCTCCCATGCTGAAGAGGGTATAGCCCTCGCAGCGCACCGGTAGCTCCGGCCCGCGCCCGTCGCCGGCGGCGCCCGTATCTTTTGCGGTCGCGCCAGCGTCCGCCGTCTGGTTTTCCGTATCGGAATAACACCCGGCCGCGAAGAGGGCGGCGGCGATGGCGAAGCTTGTAGCGATTTCGCTGTTGCGTTTGTGGCTCATGCGGTTCCCGAAAACAGTGGACGGCGGAACCGGTTTTCGGTCGGCGGATCCTCGCGAACGCGTTTGCAGACCACGAGGTCCCTATTTCCGAATACCGCCCCTGTCAACCGTCTCGACTCGCCAGGGAAGGGCTCGCGAAGCCGTTCGGCCGCGTCTATACTGCCGGCATGCGAACGACCCTATCCGTCATTCTCACGGTTCTGGCCGCGTTGGTGGTTCAGCAAGGCAGCACCAGCGCGCAGCCGGCGGAGCCTCCCTCGAACGATCAGCCACCGCAGCCGCCCGCGGCCGAGCCCGTGCCTCCCGCGACCGAGCCGGCACCGGCGCCAACGCCCGAGCCGGCGCCCGCACCGGCGCCCCAGCC
>CAYVFC010000116.1:0-25549 GCA_964450715.1 uncultured Sandaracinaceae bacterium
TCGCCGGCGCCCCGGCCCGAATTCCCGCCTCTTGCACGCCTGCCGGAAGCACACCACTTGGCACGGGTCAGAGAAGTATGGGAGCGGGATGTCGAGAAGGGATACGGCGAGGCTCCCCTGCCGGAGGCGCTCTCGCGTAAGTATCCGAACGCCGGCCGGGAATGGGGCTGGCAGTACCTATTCCCGACAGAAAAGTTCACGGTAGATCCCCACGACTGCAAGGTAAGAAGGTTCCGAATCAGCGCGAAGCCGGTACAGGTAGCAGTCAGGAACGCGGTAAAGGAGGCGGGAATCACCAAGCATGCGGCGGTACACACCTTCAGGCATTGCTTCGCCACCCATCTATTGTTGAACGGCGCGGACATACGAGAGGTGCAGGAGTTGATGGGGCACGAGAGCGTCGAAACGACCATGATCTACCTGCACGTGGTACGGGAGCTGCGGGGACGGGCGCGAAGCCCGTTGGACAGTCTTCGTGAATCGAGCGATTGAATGAGACCGTCGAAGGACGAGAGCATTTATGGGGATGGGATCGGTCATTCGGGGTTTACGATCGTTCGCGTATGAAGGAAGATCGATAAGCGAGGCGAGACCGATACCTGAATGATGAGCGCTTCCATGCTGCCCCTACCGTTCGGTTGTGGTGTGCCCCGGTTTACGGCGTTGGCCGTGGCTATGGCCGTAGGGGGCGGTGGGTGTGATGCCGGAAGAGGGGGTGAAGGACGAGCCTCATCAGCGGTTCAAGAGGAAGGAACGGCGAAGAGCGAGCGGGACAAAGAAGCGGTAGGCGAAAGGACGAACGAAGAGGCGCCGAAAGAGCCGTCCGCGGATGAGGCGGTTTTCGCCGGGGGCGAGGTCACGGCGGGCGAGATTTTGAAGCGAATCGGCGGGGAAGCGAGACCGGTAGGATTCAGGCCGGTGGGCAACACGTCGATCGTGTTTAAGGTGGGACTAGAAGGGGGGATGGACGCGGCTTTCAAGCCGTCCTGGCGGCGGCGGCCCTCGGGATACCTGGCGGAGGTCGCGGCCTACCGGGTGGCGCGCCTGCTGGGGCTGGACAACGTGCCGCCGGCCATCACGCGAAGGATCGGTAAAGAGGAGCTACGCGGCGGGTTGCTAGGGGAGGCGGCGAGCGCATGGGACGACTTCGAAAGGCTGCTTCTGTGGGGGGATGACAGGCAGGTGTTGGGAGCGGCGGTTTACTGGGTGAAGGGGATGCAGGAGCTCGGGCTGGACAGCCGCGAGGGGATCGAGAGCTGGTCGTCTTGGTTGCGAGTGGACGGAAGCTCAGTAGAGGACGAGAAACGAACGCTGGCCGCGGACCTGAGCAACATGCTCGCGTTCGATTACTTGATCGGTAACGCGGACCGGTTCAGCGGCGGCAACATGAAAGGAGACGAGCAGGGTAGACGCCTCTTTATAAGAGACCACGACCTGGCCTTTCCGCGGCGGCTATCGGACCGGGGGCACGAAAGGCTGATCGGCCGGCTGCTGCGGGCCGAGCGGTTCAGTCGAGGTTTTTTCGGGCGAGTACAGGGCCTCGGTCGTGAAGAAGTGGAAGAGGAGCTGGGCCTGGATCCGGCTTCCGGGCAGTGGAAGAGGACCATCCTGGACGAGCGGCAGCTCGACGGGTTGTTCGATCGGCGCGAGGCGCTGCTATCGCACATCACCTCGCTCATCGCGCTTCACGGGGAGGAGCGGGTGCTGGTCTTCCCTTGAGCCTGAGGGTCAGCGAAGGGGAGCGGGTGCTGGTCTTCCCTTGAGCCTGAGGGTCAGCGAAGGGGAAGGAGATGGAGATGGAGATGGAGATGGGGTTCAGAACTTGCCCGTGACCGAGAGGAAGGTGACCTTGTCGTCGGCCTCGCGTAGGCGCACGGAAAGGATTCGCACAAAGTTCCAGAGTATCTCGTAGGCCAGGTCCTTCTGTAGAAAGAGAAGGTCCTCCATGGCCTCGCGCGAGATTTCGAGCAGGCGGCAGCTCTCGTGCACCAGGGCGTCGGCGCTGCGCGGGAAATCATCGATCAAGGACATCTCGCCGAAAGCCTCGCCCGGGCCGAGTACCGCCAGGGCCTCTTCGCCCATGCCCGGGACCGTGCGGGAGATACGGACCTTGCCCTCGATAATGAGGTACAGCTTGTCGCCCGGATCGCCCTCGTGGAAGATGTATTCGCCGAGCTTCTGCCGTTTTTCCGTGGCGATGGCAGCGACTTGGTCGATGCCGTCCGGCGCCAGGCCCTTGAATAAGTTCACCGTTCCCAGCGCTTCGCGGATGCTGTCCATCAATTACGAACGCTATCAAGTTCGGTCCGCGTTTGGCAAATACGCGATCTGACTGAAAGGGATGTTGTCGGGGAGATTTCTCCCTTCGGTCGAAATGACAAGCGGGGTGATCGAGGTGACAGGCGGGGTGGTCGGGGTTCTGGCAGGGTGGTCGAGGTAACAACAGCGAGGCTTTGCCTCGCTGTTGTTACCTCGACCGCAAGGCGAGATATCCGCCAGGCACACCGTGCCGCAAGAGCCGCTTCGATCTCGATGGAAGGCGGTCGGGTTCGTTCCAACCGAAAGGCAGCAGACCAGATACTCCGGATGATGAGAAGGTGTCCGTAGAATTCACGTACTCCGGATGGTGAGGGGGGGGTCCAAAATCATGAACATTTTATGGATATTTCCTTTATTTTCGCCTTTACCCTAATTTTTCCTACATTGTATGCAATTGTTGTCCATGGGGCGCGCTTGACATACGAAAACACACAAGCCAGACTGCGAATATGTACGCTTTCTGCATAACCTTTTTCGAACACTTGTCGCGTAAGGAGAAGTTGTAAGCCGCTGGAAGTTGTTTGGAGTTGTTGTGACCGTTTCTGGACCAAGGTCCACGAAACCCAAAGCTATTCGAGAGGTAAGCCCGTGATCGCGTCCGACTTCATGCAAGTAGCCGAAGGTCTCATCCGTCTGGATCCCATCCGGACCTATCCCGAACGAGGGGCAAGGTTGGTGGCCAGCCTGATAAATGCACAGGGGTATCGACTGGTGTACCAGACCGAGGATAGGAAAAAGAAGTACGACAGCACCCCTCCGCCGCCCCCAGATGTGAACATGGTTTCCTTTCCCCTGCGGCACGGCCGCCGGGTACTGGGCACCATCGAGTTCTATCTGCCCGAGGGCAACGGCAAGCTGGAGGGCTATGACCTCCGGCTGGCCCGCTGGGGCGCCCGTACGCTGGCCTACGGGCTGTCGTACGCTAACCGGCTGGCGCGGCCCGAGGAGGGGCGGCGCATGGCCCCGGAGGTGCGCAACCGGTTGGAACACTCGCCGTTGACGCAACGGGAGAAGCAGGTAGTGTCCCTGCTGGTGGCAGGCGCCTCCACCCGGAGCATCGCCGAAAAGTCCAACCTGACGGTGGCCACGGTTCATACCTATCTGAAGCGCATCTACTCCAAGCTTGGGGTACACTCCCGGGTGGAGCTGGTGGCTCGCATGGCCGGAACCGAAGGCAGCTCGCCCGGGCCGATGTTCGCCTTTGGCGGGGAGCAGCCGGAGCAAAGCGCGGCCGAGCCCAACTGACCCGCTCCCCCGGGTTGAATGGCCACTAAGAAATCCCTCTCCCACCTGGACCGGCGCGGCCAGGCGCGCATGGTCGATGTCGGCAGCAAGCGAGTAAGCGAGCGCGAGGCGGTCGCGGGCGGGCTGGTTCGGATGCAGCCCGCGACCATGCAGCTGCTGCTCTCGGGTAGCGCTGGCAAGGGGGACGTGCTGGCCGTGGCCCGGGTGGCAGGCATCCAGGCGGCCAAGCGCACGCCCGAACTCATCCCGCTATGTCACGGCATCGCGCTCACCAGCTGCCAGGTGGAGTTCCAGCCGGACGCGGACGGCGAGCGGCTCTGGATTCGAGCACGGGCCAGGGCGACCGACCGCACGGGCGCCGAGATGGAGGCGCTGACCGCGGTGAGCGTGGCCGCGCTCACGGTCTACGACATGTTGAAGGCCGTGGACCGGGCCATGGTCATCGAACAGGTGGCGCTGCTCGAGAAGCGCGGGGGGAAAAGCGGGCGATTCAAGCGAAGGGACGCCTGAGCGGTTACCCCGGCCCGGCGGGGAGAGGCTGTCGGGCCACGGCGATCAATTAGGGGAAGGCGGTGCGGACGCGGACCTCGCCAAAAGCGGCGGCGACGATCTTGACGGCCCCGGCGGGCTCTGGCAGGTGCTCCAGTACCTCCAGGCAGAGCACCAGGTCGGCGTGGGTCTGATCCTGGGGCGGCCGGAGCTGCAACAGGTCGGCCTGGCGAAAGGTCTTATCGGGGTATCTGCGGACGGCAATGGCGACCGCTTCCGGGTCGATGTCGTAGCCCACGTAGTCGATCTCGAGGTCGAGGCGGTCCAGCTCGGCCGTGATACGGCCCTCTCCGCAGCCGATCTCGACGATACGGCCGGGTCGTATCTCGTCCACCTCGGCGAGTACCCGGTCGAGGAATCTGGCACTGAGCAGGCGTGTCAGCGGATTTCGGGTGCCGTACTTGCGGGAGTGAAAGCTGGGCGGCCGGTCGGAGGGGGTGGGGGTGGGGGTGCCGGACGACATTCTCACTCTAGTGCCACGACCAGTAGATTTTGAGCGGATACCGGCGAGGATTCGGCGCCGCGGGCAAGGAGCGACGAGGAGGAGCGACGCCGCCATTCGGCGCCGAAGACCGCCGCAAACCGGTCAAAATCTACTGGTCGCGGCACTAGTCGGGCGTGCGGGTTACCGCTGGGCTCCGGTGGGTCGGCTGCTCTTCTGACGGTGGTGAAGGCGTCCGCGGCGAATGCAAGGTCCGTGCGACCGCTCCCTTTATCTCGCGGACGGAAAAGATCTCCCTGGGGCTGATGGTGGTGCGCACCAGCAGCTCGGCCACCAGGCCGATGGCGAAGAACTGGATGGCGCCGATGGTGCACAGTACGCCCAGGGTGAGAAGCGGGCGGGTGCCGATGGGCTCCTTCATGAACCAGAGCGCGGTCAGATAAGCGAGAGCGCCCAGGCCCACGGCAGCCAGGCTGAAGCCGGGTACCACGAAGAAGTGCAGGGGGCGGGTGCGGAAGCGGGTGAGCAGCAGCACGGTGAACACGTCGAGGAACCCCTCGAAGAAACGCTCGAGCCCGAACTTGCTCTTGCCGTGCAGGCGCGGCCGGTGCTCGACCACCAGCTCCTCGATCTTGAAGCCGCGCTCCCGGGCCAGCACGGGCAGGAAGCGGTGCTGGCGCCCGTAGACGTTGATCTCCCGGATGCACTCGATGTCGTACGCCTTGAAGCCGCTGTTGAAATCGTGAAGCGGTATGCCGGTCAGCTGCCGGATGACGGCGTTGAAGAAGAGCGAGGGCAGCCGCTTGCCCAGAGGGTCGTGCCGCTTCTTCTTCCAGCCCGAGACCAGGTCGGTGCCCGCGTCGATGCGCGCGAGCATCTGGGGGATCATCTTCGGGTCGTCCTGCAGGTCCGCGTCCAGCGTCAGCACGGTGCGGCCGCGCACCCGCTGGAACCCGGCGGCCAGGGCGGCGGACTTGCCGAAATTGCGCCGCAGGCGGATGACGGTAACGCGCGGGTCGCTCTCGGCCAGCGCGTCCAAGATGGCGGGCGAGCCGTCGCTGCTGCCGTCGTCGATAAAGATTAACTCGAAGGTACGACTCGTACCCTCGCAGGTCTGGACGATTTCGCCGTAAAGGTTCTGCAGCGACCCTTCCTCGTTATAGACCGGTACGACAACCGAGAGCCCGCACCGTTCCAGCTCATCCACGGTCGTCGTCTCCCCCGAACCGGAGCCTCACCATTTTACCTCCCAACGGTATCGGTCGGCGCGCTCCGTCGATGGGTCGTTGAGCACCTCGCGGACCTCGCAATGGTCGGCCCCGAGCAGGCCGAAGGCGGTCTCGAGCCAGGCCGAGACGGCGTGCGAGAACCATCGTACCTCGCGAAATCGCTCGAGCTCGATAATCGCCTGGTTCCGGTCCGGCAAGATCTGCACGGTGGGCGAAGAGGGGCCCCGCACGTACTTCGACCACATCTTGGGAAAATTCTTGGCCAGCGCCTTGGGGGTCAGGAACTTAACCAGGAGCTTCATCACGGTATTGAGGTTGTCCGTGGCGACGAAGATGACGAACTGTTTGAGAAACTCGATCCCATTCTCCGTATCGTCGCCGGCTTCCCGGACGACTCCGGCAAACATCGCGTCGAACCAGCTGATGGGATACCAGCGCTCCACGCTCAGCCTCGGCAGCTCTTCCCGGAATTCGGCGGGCATTTCGCTCTCGAATGCACGCCGCCCGTCTTCGCCCAGGCACTGCTCTACCCATCTCAATCCGGATAGCAAGGCGAATCCCTTGATCTCGTGCTCGCTCATCGCCCTCTCACCTCTACCGCGCGCGTGACGGTCCCATTCCCTTGGATACCAGGCAGGCCTTGAGCCCCTCCTCTAGATTGTTGAATGCGGTCAGGGTCGATAGATCCGCACCCAGCGCGACCAGCGTCTGGGCGACCGCGGGACGGATGCCGGTGATGACGCACTCGGCGCCGATGAGCCTCGTGGAGTCGACCACCCGCACGATGTGGTCCGCAGTGGCGGTGTCGACCACCTCGACCCCGGTGATGTCGAGGATAAGGTGGCGGGCTCGCTTGGCCGCCACCTCGCGCAGAGCGGTATCGATCAGGTCACTGGAACGGCTGGCGTCGATGAAGCCGATGACAGGCATGACCAGCACCTCGTCCCAGACCTCCAGTACCGGCGTCGAGAGCTCCCTGATCGCTGCAGCCTGCCGGGAGATGATCTGGACCTTTTCCTCGAGCTCGGCCACCGCGCGGGCGTGCTTGTCGCGGGTCTCTTTTAGGGCCTCGATCATCTGGTTGACCCCCTGATAAAGGGCGCTGCGGGCGGTGTCCTCGCCTTGCGGCACTTGCAGCTGTCCGCTGTAGTCCCCCATAGCCACGTCGGTAATGACGAATAGGACGTCCGCGATCGCGTCCTGCAGCTCCTCGAGCCTCTCGGAATCGGATTTGCCCATATTAGCACCCTCGCTAGGGGCCGTCAGGCCACCAGGACCCCGTCACTCTGAAACCGGCCCACCGCTCTCCGGTAGCATATCGAAAAACGCTTCCGCCGTCTTCTGCGTGGATACGGGCTTACCTGCCCGGTAACACCCGCCGCAGCAGCTCCAGGTCCTGCCGACCGATCTCGCGCAGCACGAACAAGCACGCCAGATAGCAGAGGCCGCCGGCCACCAGTGCCAGCACCGCCCCGGGACGGGTCTGGTGCGGCAGGTATTGGGCGGCCAAAAAGCCGGCAGCAGCGGCCAGCGTCGCCCTGAGCGCGGTTGCGGGTGGGATGAAGGCGCCGAAGCGCCGGTAGACGGCGAGGCCGGTGGCGGTCATGGCCACGGCCATGCCGAGGCTGGTGCCGGCGGCCGAGGCCACCAGGGTATGGGGGCCGACGCCCACGGCGTTCAACAGCGCGAGGTTGGCCGTGACGATGATCAACACGGTGGCGCCGCCGATGCGGGCGGCAATGCCCGGGTGGCCGCCGCCGCTGAGCGCGGTGGCGCCGATCACAAACAGGGCGAAGCAGACCACGCCGAAGCTAAGGATGGTCAACGCCCCGGCTCCGGCCAGGTAGGCGTCCGGGTAGGCCAGCCGCATTACGCCGCGCGAGGCGCCGGCCAGCGGGGCGGCCACGGCCAGCAGCACCAGCAGCGAGAAGCGCATGGCCTGGCGGATGTAACGGCGCGCCGTCTCCAGGTCCTGCTCGCCCACGGCCTTGGCGACCATGGGGAAGACCACGAAGGCTACCGAGATGATGAGCTGGTAAGGGACAAAGGCGAAGGTCTGCGCCGCGCGGTAGAAGCCGGCGTAGCGCGAGGCGACCTGCGCGGCCTCGGCCCCGAGAGAGGCGGCACCGGAGGCGAGCTCGGAAGAGGCCATGGTGATGGCCGTGACCGTGCGCTTGAGCACGATCAGATCGACCTGCAAGGTGAGATTGATGCTGAGGTGGTAGAGCCAGAGCGGCGCCATGAAGGCTAGCCATTGTTTCCAGGGTATCGCGCTGCCGGACGCGCCCGTTCCCACCACCAGTAGCGAGACCGCGACCAGCAGCAAGGAGGCGGTGGCAAAGCCGCCCAGGGCGCCTGCCACCCCGAGGCCCAGCGCGGCCGCCCCGAGTATCCCGCTGGTACGCAGGGTGGTGAAGGTGATGTCCAGCGCGGCCTGGCGCTGAAACAGGTGGCGCCCGTTGAGCGAGCCCACCAGGGTTGCGTAAAGGGAGTAGGAAAAGACGACCGCCGAGGCGATGCGCAACAGCGGCCCCATCTCGCGGTCGAGCAGCACCTGCTCGGCCAGCAACGGGGCGAGCAAGAACAGCGCGCCGGCGAGGATGCCGCCGATCAGCAGCTGCAGCTTCAACGCCTGGCGCAACACGGCCGGCTGCTGCTGGCCGCGCTCGCTCACCTGCTTGCTCACCGTCTGGATGGTGGCCTGGATCATCACGTTGTTGAGGATGGCCAGGATGCTGATGGTGGCGGCGTACAGGCCGAAGGCCTCGGGGCTTCCTAGTAAACGGGGCAGCGCCAGGAACACCGTGTAGGTGGCCACGATGAAGTAGAGCTTGGAGGCGGTGATGGAGAGCACGCCCCTGCCCGCGGTGCGGGCTTCGTCCGTGGGCTGCGTCGGTCCGGGGGCGTTCACGTGGCCAGGGGTGCGGGCAGGAGTGCAGGCAGGGGTGCGGGCAGGGGAGCCGGGGGGCAGGGCAGGGGTGCGGGGGCCGGGTCGACTCCGGCGCCAGGTCCGGGGAACACCTGTGCACGTATGACGCCCCGGGGTCAAGAGCGTTCGGTCAGCCGCTGTCATCTCGAACGAAGTGAGAGATCTAAAAAAGGAGATTTCTCCCTACGGTCTAGTTGACAGCAACGGTAAACCGCGTCGATAGCGCGGGAGCAGGCGCGCCCTTTTTAGGGGGTGATCCGTTGACTTTGGCCTCCATAAATCCTCCGATAGAGGGAATCCGTGGGAAAAGTCGAACCGTACAGAGAGCTGATCCGACGCCTGGGCACGGCGTCGGTGGTGTTGCTCTTCGTGGTGCTGATCGGCACCGGCGGCTACGTGTTGCTGGGCGGCGGACGCTGGAGCTGGAGCGATTCGCTGTACATGACCGTGATCACGCTCTCCACCGTGGGGTTCGGAGAGGTCTTGCTGGACATGGACAAGGTCCCGTACGGCCGGGAGTGGACCATCTGTCTGATCGTACTGGGAAGCGGCACGCTGCTGTACTTCATATCCACCTTCACCGCGTTTTTCATCGAGGGCGACATCCAGGGCGCGATCCGGAGGAGACGTATGCAGAAAGAGATCCAGAAGCTGCGCGACCACATCATCGTAGTGGGCGCGGGGGCCACCGGGTTTCACGTGGTCGAGGAGCTGCTGGCGACCAGGACGCCTTTCGTGGTGATAGAGGAGGATCCGGAGCGGCTGAGCCGGGTGGCGGAAGAGGTCGGGCCGGAGCTTCTATATGTACTGGGGGAGGCGACCGAGGACAGCGTGCTGCAGCAGGCCGGGATCGCCGAGGCGGCCGGGCTGGTGGCCACGCTGCGCGACGACCGGGACAACCTGTTCGTGACCGTCACGGCGCGGGCGCTCAATCCCGAGCTGCGCATCGTGGCCAAGGTGACCGAGGACAGCGCCAAGGCCAAGCTGCTGCGGGCGGGCGCGGACTGCACGGTCTCGCCGAGCTTCATCGGGGGCATGCGCATGGTCAGCGAGATGATCCGGCCCAAGGTAGTGCAGTTCCTGGACCAGATGCTCTACGACCGGAAGCGGCACCTGCGCATCGAGGAGATCAAGATACCGGCCGGCTCCTCGCTGGCGGGTACCGCGCTGCAGGGCTGCAACATCCGGCAGCATACCGACGTGCTGGTGCTGGCGGTCCGACGCCCGGACGGCAGCTTCCACTATAACCCGGGGCCGGACTTCGTTCTCGAGACCGACATGACCCTGGTGGTGCTGGCCGAGACCGACGACGTGGTCCGTTTGCGGGAGGGCATCAAGAACGGGCTGATCGGGCGGGTTTGAGAGCCGCTTTTTCCCCCCTTGACGAGTCATTTTCACTGGTTACGTTGCCCGCCAGGAGGCTAGCATCATGGGCAAGATCATCGGAATCGACCTGGGTACGACCAACTCCGTCGTATCCGTTATGGAAGGCAAGGAGCCCAAGGTCATCGTCAACGAGGAGGGCGACCGGCTGACCCCCTCGGTGGTGGCATGGGACGAGCAGGGGGAGATACTCGTCGGCCAGATCGCCAAGCGGCAGGCCATCACTAATCCGGAAGGCACGGTCTACTCCACCAAGCGCTTCATCGGCCGCCGGTTCGAGGAGGCCCAGGACGAGACCAGACGGGTGCCCTTCAAGGTCAAGCGCCGCGACAATGGAGATGTGGCCATGGAGATCCAGGGCAAGCTGGTCTCCCCGCCCGAGGTCTCCTCGCACGTGCTGCGCAAGCTCAAGAAGGCGGCGGAGAACTACCTGGGCGAGGAGGTCAAGAAGGCGGTCATTACGGTGCCGGCCTACTTCAACGACTCGCAGCGCCAGGCGACCAAGGACTCCGGGCGCATCGCCGGCCTGGAGGTGGAGCGCATCGTCAACGAGCCCACCGCCGCGGCGCTGGCCTACGGGCTGGACAAGAAGGAAGAAGAGGTGATCGCGGTCTACGACTTTGGCGGCGGCACCTTCGATATCTCCATCCTGGAGGTGAGCGACAACGTGGTGCAGGTGATCAGCACCAACGGCGACACCTCGCTGGGCGGCGACGACGTCGACAACCGGGTGATCGACTACCTGGTGGCCGAGTTCAAGAAGGACCAGGGCATCGACGTGTCCAAGGACAAGATGGTCATGCAGCGGCTGAAGGACGCGGCCGAGAAGGCAAAGATCGAGCTCAGCTCCAAGCTGGAGACCTCGGTCAACCTGCCGTTCTTGACCGCCGACGCCTCCGGGCCCAAGCACATGAACATCAAGCTCACGCGCGCCAAGTTCGAGTCCATGGTGGGCGACCTGGTGGAGCGTACGCTGGATCCTTGCCGCAAGGCGCTGGCGGACGCGGGCAAGAGCACCGGCGACATCAACGAGGTGGTGCTGGTCGGCGGCAGCACGCGCATCCCCATGGTGCAGGAGACGGTCAAGAAGTTCTTCGGCCGCGATCCGCACAAGGGCGTGAACCCGGACGAGGTCGTCGCCATCGGAGCGGCGGTGCAGGCGGGCGTGCTCTCGGGCGACGTCAAGGACATGGTGCTGCTCGACGTGACCCCGCTCTCGCTGGGCGTGGAGACGCTGGGCGGCGTGATGACCACGCTCATCCCGCGCAACACCACCATCCCCACCCGGCGCGAGGAGGTCTTCTCCACGGCCGAGGATAGCCAGACCAAGGTGGAGATCCACGTGCTGCAGGGCGAGCGGGCCGAGGCGCGCAACAACCGGACGCTCGGACGCTTCCACCTGGAGGGCATCATGCCCGCCCCGCGCGGCGTGCCCAAGATCAAGGTGACCTTCGACATCGACGCCAACGGCATCCTTTCGGTCACGGCCAAGGATGAAGCCACGGGCAAGGACCAGAAGATCACCATCACCGCCAACAGCGGCCTGGAGGAGAACGAGATCGACCGCATGGTGGACGAGGGCAAGCAGCACGAGGAAGAGGACAAGCGGCGGCGCGACGAGGTAGAGGCGCGCAACAAGGCCGACCACCTCTGCTACACCGTGGAGAAGACCCTGGACGAGGCCAAGGACAAGCTGCCCGCCGACAAGGTCACCGCGGCCAAGGACAAGATCGCCGCGCTGCGCTCGGCCATCGATAAGCAGGACGCCGAGGGAATCAAGACGGGCTCCGCGGAGCTGGAGAGCCTCATGCACGAGATGGCGGCGGCTGCCTATCAGGCGGCAGGTCCTGCTGCCGGAGCGCCCGGTGGTGGCGGCGGCGCTGCCAGCGGTAACGGTGCGGGCGCCCCAGGAGATGCGGGCAAGAAGCCGGACGACGTGATCGACGCGGAGTTCGAGGAGACGAAGTGAGCGGTGCAGGGCGGGCGCAAGGCCCGCGCCCCTACGATCGCACGCTTCGAACGCCGTAGGGGCGGGCCTGGCGCCTGTCCGTGCAGAATGCCCCGGGTCGCCGTCGGGTTGAAAACTTCGCGATTTCGCGGTCAATAGTGGAAAACCCGAAGCCCTTCGACCCCTCCGGTATCCCTTCGTGTCCATCGCTGAGCTCGGCAATCTGATCCTGTGCGCGCTGCTGCTCTGCTCCTCGTGCAGCCTGTCGCTCGCCCTGGCCGCCAGCGGCGGACGGCCGAGGCTGTTACCCGCGGCGCGCGACGCGCTTTACGCCACTTGCTCGCTGGTGGCCTTCGGCTTCTTCCTGCTCTGCTACACCTTTCAGATCCACGACTTCGGCATCCGTTACGTGGCCCATTACAGCGACCGGTCCATGTCGTGGCCCTATCTGGTGGCAGCGGCCTGGAGCGGGCAGGACGGATCGCTGCTGGCCTGGACCTTTGTGCTGGCCCTGTGTGCCGCGGCTTGCGTCCGCGCGCTGGACCGGAGGCTGCCAGAGCTACAGCCCGCGGTGCTGGGAACGCTAGCCAGCGTGATCGGCTTCTTCACCGTGCTCATGCTCTTTGCAGCCAATCCCTTCTCGGTCTCACTCGGGGACGCGCCGCTGGACGGCAACGGCCTGAACCCGCTGCTCAGAAGCTTCTGGATGCTCATCCACCCGCCGGTCCTGTACCTGGGCATGGTGGCCTGGGCGGTGCCCTTTGCCTTTGGTGTGGCGGCGCTGCTCACGGGCAGGCTCTCGGACCAGTGGATAGAAGCGGCGCGGCCCTGGGCCGTATTCGCCTGGTCCGCGCTGTTCGCCGGCAACCTGCTCGGCATGATCTGGTCCTACGAGGAGCTGGGATGGGGCGGCTACTGGGCCTGGGACCCGGTGGAAAACGCCTCGCTCTTGCCCATGCTCTCGGGCACCGCCTATCTGCACTCGGTGCTCGGGCAGCAGCGCAGAGGCATGTTCAAGCTGTGGAACCTGTTCCTGCTCGCTCTTACCTTCTTTTTAACCATCTTCAGCACCTTTCTCACCCGTTCGGGCCTGGTGGCCAGCGTGCACGCCTTTGGCGAGTCGGGCATGAGCCCCTTCTTCGCGGTCTACCTGGTGCTGCTGGCGGTCAGCTGTGCCGCGCTCATCGCCTGGCGGGTGCGCTCGCTGAGGCCGCGCAGCCGGATCGAGGCGCTGATGAGCCGCGAGTTCGCCTTCGCCCTTTTAAACTGGCTGATGATGGGCATGCTGGCCTTCGTGGCTCTGGCCACCCTCTTCCCCCTGTTCAGCGAGGCCTTCTCCGGGGAGACCATCACCGTGGGTGCTGGCTTCTACAACCGCTGGATCGTGCCGCTGGGGCTTTTGTTGTTGCTGCTTCTGGGATGTGCCCCTTTGCTGGCGTGGCGGCGCACGGACAAGGGCGATCTCTGGCGGGCGCTGTTGTTTCCGGTCGCCGCGGCCCTGGCGGCGCTAGTGCTTCGCGCGGTGGCGGCTCCGGAAGCGGGCGGCGCGGCGGACAGCGCGACCGAAGGCGGGCTGCTGGTCAAGGGCGCCGGGGCCTCCTACGCGCTGGCGCCCTGGCTGGCCTGGGCGCTCTGCGCCTTCACGGCCGCTAGCCACCTCGGGCAGCTCTGGCGCGACACGGCCGCCGCTATGCGGCAGGGCGAGCGCAACCCGGCCCGGGCGCTGGTAAGGCTCCTGTCGCGGGCCACCCGGCGGTACGGCGCCTACGTCGTTCACCTGGGTCTGGCGCTGATGTGCTTCGGCTTCAGCGGAGCGGCGGGCGACAGCGAGGCGCAAGCCGCGCTCGGACCGGGCCAGCAGATGGCCATCGAGGGCTACCGCGTGCGCTTTGACGCAAGCCGCGTTGAAGAGAATCTGGAGAGGAGCATGCTCTTCGCCGATCTAAGCGTGCTACGTGGATCGGAACTGCTGGGCAGGCTAGCGCCGGCCCGCTTCTTCTACGCCAAGCCGCCGGGGGCCAGCACCTCCGAGGTCGCCATCCTAACCAGGCCCCGGCAGGACGTGTACGTCATCCTCAACGGGGTGAACGAGGTGACCGGCTCGGGCTCCTTTCGCGTCATCGTGCGCCCCCTGGTGGTCTGGATCTGGGTGGGAGGCGCGCTGATGATCTTCGGCACCATCGTCTGCCTGCTGCCCTCGCGACGCAAGCGCGGCGAGCGAGACGCGGCGAACGGCGGGGGGGAGGAGGAGGAGGAGTAGATGGCGGACCTGATCATCTACCTTTTCATCTCTCTATCCGCGCTGGCGCTCGGTCTATCGCTTTTCTTTGTCTGGCGTTCGCTGCGAGGGCTTTTCGGGACGGACCCGGGGGAACCGAAAGAGGTAAGCAGAGAAACGGAGGCAAACGAATGAGGCGGTCGTGGCCAGCTCGACGCTGGGGCCTGGCTTGCCTGCTGCTGCTGGCGGCGGCGTGGCCGGCAGGAGCGCAGCAGTGGGACGCGGGCAAGAAAGAGACGCCGGATGGCGAAAAGAGCCCCTCTTCCCCGGCCCCTCTTCCCGAGGGGGAGAGGGGAGAAGAGAGGATGCCCGCGGCGCTCGATCACCTGCGGCGGCCGTTGACCACGGCGCGGCCGGATCCGGCTCTTCCCGCCGGCGAGATCCGGGTGCTGGTCCTGGACGGCGAGCACAGTCCCGCCGCCGGCGTGCAGGTCGTGCTGGCCAGCCTGAAGCCGAAGGGCGAGCCGGACGAGATGCGAGCGGCCACGGACGAGAACGGGCGCTGCGCCTTCGTAGAGCTGCCCGTGGGCACGGGCCGGTCGTACGTGGCGCGCGTCGACCACCAGGGCGCGGCCTATCGCTCGCCCCCCTTCTACCTTCCGCTCGACAACGGGTACCAGGTCGTCCTGCACCGGCCCGACACCACCAGAGACCCGAGCAAGCTGCTCGCCATGTCCGGCCGGGCAGCGGTGGAGATGCTGGACCAGAAGCTGCGGGTGGCGGTGAACGTGCGCCTGGTCAACACCGGACGGAAGACCTATCGGTTTCCGGAAGAGGGTCTGGTGGTAAAGCTTCCGCCGGGGTTCTCCAGCCTACAGATCCCGCCCACCATGCAGGACCGGCGCGCGATCGCGCGCGAGGGCGAGGGGGTGGCGCTGTTCGGCTCGCTGCCGCCGGGTGCGAACGAGCTCGCCTGGCAGTTCGATCTGCCGGTCGCGGGCCGTCGGGCCGACCTGTCGATGCGCCTGCCCTGGCCGGTGATGACATTTCAAGTGGTGGCGCTGGCGGTCGATGACCTGCAGATCGAGGTGCGCGGGTCCGGCGAGGCTCAGGAACACGAACACGAGGGGCGCAGGTTCCTGGTGGCCGAGATCCGGCACGGGCCGGACGACGAGGATGTACACGATATAGCCTTCTCCATCTCCGGCTTCCCCGGGCCCGGGCCGCTGCGCTGGGTGGCGCTGCTCTTGTCGCTGCTGGCCATCGCCGTCGGGGTGGGTGCGGCTCTGCGCCCGCCCGGAAAGAGGGTGGGGGCAAGCCCATCCCCTACGGTCGATGGATGCAAGCGCAGGTAGGGGCGGGCCTTGCGAACGCCCGGAAACCAAGAAGGAGGGGGTAAGCCCATCCCCTACGGCGGTCTGGACCGACCGCAGCGCGACGCCCGGACGCGACGTTGCCCGGTAAAGCAAAAAAGCGTTAGGATAGCCGACGATGACGCGACCGAAAGAGCGACGCGACCGCGGCCCTTTTACCGGGGAGCGCTGGCTTGCCCTTGCCGTCGGCCTGCTGGTCGCGGCGTTTCCGGGATCCGGGTGCGGCGGGTCGGACGGGGGTGGGAGAGATGACGACGACGCGGGCCGGCCGGACGCGCGGGCCGGCGAGGCGGAGGGGCTGAACGGAGGCGATGACGAGCAGGTGTTGCCGGACGCGCCCTGCGGCGGCGAGCTGCCGACCTGCGACCTGCTCGATCCCGACGGCTGCGCCGCGGGCAAGAGCTGTCAGTTCCTGTTGACGGACAAGGACCAGGGCGAAGCGTCGGCGCACTGTTTTGCCGCCGGCCGGGGCGAAGCGGGCGAGGCGTGCGACGGGGACAATCCGTGCGCGCCCGGGCTGGGGTGCAACGGCAATTCCTGTGCGAAATACTGCTGTCATATCGGTTCTTCCGCCGATTGCTCGGGCTCGCAGCGCTGCCTGGTACGCCTGACGGACCAGAACGGCGGGCTTTCCGACGTGGGCTTCTGCGCCGATTGTGCTGTATGTAGCCCGCTGACAGCGGCCGGCTGTTCCGGCACCGAGGGGTGCTACCCCCTTCCCCCGGAAGAAACGGACGGCGACGACGAGTGCCGGCTCTGTCTGAGCAGCACGCGCGAGCTGGACGAGGGACGGGCGTGCACGGTGTCGAACGACTGCCGGCCGGGTCTGGGCTGCTACGGCATCAACGGCGAGCCGGCTCGCTGTCACGCCTTCTGCGATCTGGACGCGGTATCCGACCCCTGCCTTCCCTCCAGCCGCTGCCGGGCGATCCCGGGCGACATCTCGTCCTTCGATCGCGTCGGGCTCTGCATCCCCGCGCGATAAGGGCGCGGGAAGAGCGCAGCCGCCCCGAGTCAGGGTCCTCGCCTTGCCCGCCCTCCCCTGCCGCTGGTTTGTCTTCCCTGGCGAGCTCGTGTAATTATGGCATGTTCGATGCTGGTTTGCATTCGCACTGCGGGCGGTAGGGACGCCTTGGGCGTGGCCCTCTCGGCCCTCGCGCTTCTGGCGGGATCGTGTACCACGGTCAACGTTTACCCCGGCGAGCGCGATAAGGAATGCGACATCGGAGAAGAGGGGTGCGCCTGCACCCCGGGCGGCGGATGTAACCAGGGACTGGTCTGCTTCGAGGAGATCTGTGTCGACCCGTTTAAGGCAGGTATCGACGGGGGATTTGCCGGGACCAACGGCGGCGGCAACGGCGGCGAGGGATGGGGCACGGGCGAGCCGCCGGGCTCGGTGGCCGGAGGCCCCATCGAGCTCACCATGGCGGACGCGGGCGGAGGCGAGCCCGGCAACGGCACCGACGGCGGCAACGGCACCGACGGCGGCAACGGAGGCGACCGCGATTCGTCCGTGCTTCCGCCGGCGCTCTGTCTGGGCGAAGGGGACGGCGAGCCGATCAGCGGTTCTTTTTACCAGGAACCGGTGCTGGCGGACTGGCCCGATTGCCTGTCGAGCTGCGGCAACCGTTACCTGGTCAATCCCTTTGACGTGGTGCTGTCCGCCGAGGCGGAGAGCACCACGGTAGAGGTCGACGGCGAGTCGTACGACGGTCTTCACGGGGTGATCGACGGCGCCGCGCACGAGGTGGTCGACTTCGACAGCGATCTGATCGGGGTGATGGTACCGGCCGGGACGCTGGTCGAGGTCAGCGTGGAGGCCTACCGGCCCTCGTCCTGCATCGATCCGTACGTATCCACCTTAGACAAGCAGTTCGTGCTGCCGCTGTTCGGGATCATGACGGCCAACGACGATCGCGCGCAGGGCGACCGCGCGGCCCGGACGGTGATCGCCGCGCCCTTCGATCTGCCGCAGCACTGGTACGTGATCGTGGACGACGCCCGGGTGGTGGACGGTCGCGCGAACGCCGGCGGCAGCGACTACGAGTACGCGGTGCGCTTTCGCACGCTGGGGCCGCTGCAGTACGAACGGCTGACCTTCGACCGCGATACAGGCGTGGCCCGCCGGAGCGGGGTGGAGCTGGCCCAGGCCGGGGATATCCATTACTACGAATTCATCGCCGAGGATCACCAGGCGCGCCTGGTCCGGTTTTCCACGGACAATCCCGCCTTCTGCGGACACCTGTGGCAGATCGATCCAGACGGGGAGGCGCGCTGGCTGAGCACCGGCGCGGGCGGCGGCGAGACGCCCCCTTGCGAGTCGGTACTGGAGTGGACGACGGATCGCCAGTACTACGACCCGGAAACCGACGCCTACGCCTTCATCGTCACCGACACCCGGGGGATGGGCGGCAACTCGGGCCTGGGCGATTTCCTCTACGATATCGAGGTCTCAAGGATACACTGATGAAGCACCTGGTGACGACGGCTGCCTCGCGGCTCGGGGCCCTGGCCTGCGCCGCCCTGGCCTGGGCGGCTTGTGCTGACGTCAACTACCGGAACGGCGATTCCTCCGCTTCGGATGAGTGCCCGGTGGGCACCGAGGGATGCGCCTGTACCACCGGAGGCGCCTGCGATCCGGATCTCTTTTGCCGCTCGAATACCTGCCAGCGCCCGGACGGCGCGGGCGGCGGTGGCGCTGAGGGCGGCGAGGGCGGCGGCGGTGGCGCTGAGGGCGGCGAGGGCGGCACGACGGCCGCCGTCTTTGATGAGGACGACTACGGGGATCTTGCCGACTGCCACCAGGGCTGCGGGCACGCCCACGTCGACTCTCCGTTCGTGGTGAATATCACGGCCACCGAGGGCGAGACCGGCTTCAGCGTGAACGGGCAGCAATACCAGACGCTGCGCGGTACCATCGACGACGACGAGCACTACGGCGTCTGGGGCTACGACCTGGACGCTCTGCAGGTGAAGATCCGTCCGGCGACGCTGCTGGAGATCACCGTCGACCTTGCCGAGGGCTCGGATATGGACCCCTTTGTCTCCACCTATGATCCGCTGCTGATCCACAGCGCGCCGCTTTACGGATGGCTGACCCAGAACGACGACGGCTCGGCCCAGAGCCGCTCGGCCCGCACCGTGATCGCCGCGCCGGTGCTGGACGAGCAGACCTGGCTGGTGGTGGTGGACGACGCGCGCAACCTGGCCGGGGAAACGTCGCGCGGCGGCGAGTCGTACCGGTACGAGCTCTCCTTTCGCGTTCTGGGAGAGGTAGAGTACTTCGATCTGGATCTGAGCGGAGACGACCGCAGCGATACGCGGCTGGAGATGGAGCTGGAGAAAGCCGGGGACATCCACTACTACCGCTTCGTCGATCCCGGCCACCGGCGTTACCTCGTCGAGTTCGAGTCACATCACGATGACTTCTGCGGCCACCTCTGGCAGATCGACCTGCTGGAAGGCGCGGCCTGGCTTCCGGTGGGCGCCAACGACGACGATCCGAGCGACGGCTGCACCGCATCGCTCTCCTTCGAGACGGCGAGCCGGTACTACGACCCGGACAACGACATGTATGTTTTTGTGGTTACCGACTACGAAGGCCGGGGCAGCAACCTGGGACTGGGAGCGTTCACCTACGATCTGACCGTGCGACCGGCGCCCGGGCCCTGAACGAGCCCTCCGAAGCGGTCGCAAGCGACCCGAGCGGTTGACAGTTTTTCGCTTCCCGACTTACACTCGTACTTACGCTCGAATCTTCGGAAAACCTCGGTAAACCACTAGAAGAACGGGGAAAACGAGATGAACAAACCCACGATTCTGGCGATTCTCATCCTGGGCGGCCTGCTGACCATGGCTCCCGCGCGGAGGCAGGAGGCCTTTGGCGACTACATCGGAGCCTATAACTTCGCCGTCGTCATCGACGGCGTGGATGCCGGCTACTTCAACGCGGTATCCGGCCTTGAGGCCTATACCGAGATCATCGAGTGGCAGGACGGCCCGGATACCGTCATCCGCAAGCGACCGGGCCGCGAGGGGTTCAAGAACGTGGTCTTGACCAAGGGGTACATGGCCACCACGATTCTCAGCGACTGGTTCGAAGCCTTGAGACTGGGGCAGTACGAGCGCAAGCAAATCTCCATCATCCTCAACGACGACGTGGGCGGGGAGATCAAGCGCTGGAATCTCTTCGAGTGCTTCCCGGCGCGCTGGGGCATGAAAGGCCTGAACGGCAACGAGTCGGCCCCGGTAGAGGAGTACGTGGAGATCGCTTTCGAGTGGTTCGAGGAAGCGTAACCTCTACCCGCTTTTCGGTTACACCTTTCAACCCCGGATCGGCAGGGCTCGGTCCGGGGTTTGCTGTCTCTTGCGCCGGGTGCGCGGTAACGATTACGTTGGCGGGGCGCTGAACGAGCTCTACGGACATGGCAGACCAACGCGCCTTCAAGATCCGGCTCACCCTGGTGGTGTGCACGGTGGTGTTCGCGGCCGACCGCGTCACCAAGGAGCTGGCCCGCGCCTTTTTGGCCGACGGCGAGCCCGAGGCCATCCGGGTGCTCAAGGGGGTTTTCTACCTGCGCTGGTCCACCAACCCGGCGGGTTTCTTCGGCGCCCTGGAGGGTATCGGTGAGGCTGCGCGACCGGCCTTTTTCCTGCTGAGCACCGCGCTGTTCGCCGGTTTCCTCGTCTACTTGCTGAGCCGCAGCTCGCGGTCGGACGAGCTACAGGCGCTGACCCTGATCCTGGGCGGGGTGCTGGGGAACGGCGTCGACCGCTTGCTGTACGGTCACGTCATTGACTGCGCCTTCCTGGTGGTTCCCCGGCGCACCTCGTTCAATATCGCCGACCTGGCCATCTTCGTCGGCATCGTCTGGATGGTGGTGATCAGCCTGGTCGGCCGGGCGAGGGCAAAACCCGGGGAGGAAAGTCGGGCTTGAAGTTTTTACGGGCATTCCTCGGCCTGCTGGTCGCCCTGGCGCTGGTGCTGAGCTACGCCGTGTACCGCTGGTGGTCGGCCGAAAGGCAGGACAGCGGCACAGACGCGGGCGCGCCGGTGCGCTGGCTCTCGCTTTCCGAGCAGGCGCTTCATTCGCTGAAGAGAGGGCGGCCGGCCGATCCGCTGCCGCCTGCGCCCGAGGGAACGCTGCGACGCGGCCGGGCAGAGGGCCGGAGCTTCCGGGTCGCCAGGCCCCCACCCAATCCGGCCGGTGATCTGGTCTGGACGGGCGAACGGGTCGCCCATCCGCGCGCCGGGCTCGGCTACTCCCGTCTGGCGGTCGCGCGATGGCAGGCGGGCGGGCGCACGGGGCCCTCGCCGGAGCGCGTCGGCCTCAGCCTCTCGCCGTTTCCGACCCCCACACCCGTTGCCCCGCCCGCCGGCGAGGCCCTGCCGGCCCCGGGCAGCAGCGCGGGCGATGCCCTTCAAACCGGCGCCGCCGGCGCGGGAGAGGTGCCGCCGGGGGGCGCCATCACCGAGGGCGCCCGAGAGCCGCCGGCCGCGGTCGCACCCGAACCAAAGGGCGGAAAGATCATCGAGAGAAAACAACCGCTGTATCCCTACGTCGAGGTCTTCGACCGGCGCGGCGAGGCACATCGGCTCCAGCTGGACAACAACCGTCACCTCGTCTACTCGTCGCCCGAGAAGAACGAGATCGTCATTGACGGCGTGCACCGCGTGACCGCCTTCAACCTGAACCTCGACCTGGCCGACCAGGTTCACGTGGCCTGGTTCCAGCCCGACACCAATCAGCTGAGCTACGCCTGGCTGGCGCGGGACGCGCAGGGGAAGCTCGGTGTCTACTACTCGGCGATGATCGACAAACCGCCGGAGCCCGACTTCATCGAGATCAGGCCCCTGCCGGACAGGATCCGGATCCGCTACGGGACCGAGGAAGAACAGCACACCCTGAGCGTCGACACCGGCGATCCATCGGTACACGTGCGCGTACGCTGAGGGGGTTGAATAAACCAGGGTGGGTGGCGTATCAGTCCAGAGCATATCTCAAAGATACTCGGTCAGCATTTTTGGAATATGCCCTGCGAGATCCGTTCAAACACCGACGTCGGGAAAGGGGTGCCGGAGTGATACCGGTTACGAGGTGTCTTCGCCGCGGCGGTCCGGGGTTGTTGGCCTTGATCGGTGCGGCCGCGCTGTCTCTGCATGTCCGCGCGGACGACCAGGAGGCCGAATCCTGCTCTTTCGCCTGCCCGGCGGAGGGGATCGAGTGGGGCAACGGGTCGATCACCGGGGAGGTGTTGATCGACGGGTACTTCCGAGCGGTTATCCGGCACGGCGAGGCAGGCAGCCGTCTCGCCGACCGCATGGCGAAGCACATACAGCGCATCGCGCATTCGGTCGGCATCGAGCCGTGGGTCGATGACTCGCCCCTGGGCCCTCGGTTCCAGCAGGCGGTGCGCGAGCGCTTCGAGCTGCAGGGCGACCTGCAGATCGCGTTCGAGCCCCCCGGATGCGCGGTGCTCACGCGCACCTGCGCCTCGGACGGCGACGAGCCTCCGGGCTATACGCGAAATTCGATCAACGTCTCGCAACTGCCGCTCGACTGCAGGTACCAGCATTACGCGGCGGCGTACGAGGCGGCCTGCGATCGTCCCCGGCTCACCGCGAGCTACCAGCTGCGACCCGACGCCCGGGCGTATACCGATCGCCACGCCCGGTACGAGCTGCAAGCCTGGCTGCATCAGCTCGAGGTGAGCTTGCCGCCGCTGCTCGGCCTGGATGCCGAGGCCGAGCTGTACCAGGAGACGGGAAGGCGGATCGCGGCCGACGCCGAGGCCGTGCTCGAGTACGGCATCGAGGTGGCGACCGGGTACGAAGAAGAGGATTGCGTACCATCGTGCGGGAGCATGTACCGGACGTACCTGATCGGGAGTTGCATGCCGGACGAGCTCGCGCAGGCTCCCTGGCTGATCGAGTCCATGGACGAGATGCTGCAGGAACGGCGGACCGCGGTGGCCTCGCTTCGGGACGCGCTGGCCCCGTGATCCGGGGTGCCCGGTGACGGTAGGGTCACGGCTCGATTGATTGTCGCCGCCAGGCGGACTACTGTCGGGGTCGTGGTGATTTCTGTGCCAAGGTGAATGAGGGGAGACGCATGACCGAAGGACTGAACAAGGCGATACTGATCGGCAATCTCGGGCAGGACCCGGAGCTCCGCTACACCCAGGGAGGGCAACCGGTGCTCAACCTACGGATGGCGACCACGGAGACCTTCGTCAACCGGGACAAGGAGCGCCAGCAACGCACCGAGTGGCACACGGTGGTGGTGTGGGGCAAGCGAGGGGAAGCGCTGAACAAGATCCTATCCAAGGGGCGCGGCATATGCGTCGAGGGACGCATCCAGACCCGCAAGTGGGAGGACCGGGACGGCAACAAGCGCTACGGCACGGAGATCGTGGCCACCAACGTGATCCTGCTCGGGGGCAAGGGGCAGCCCGGAGCGGGCGACTACGACGACCGGCCCTCCGGATCGGGGCGCGACACGGTCGATGACTACCAGGGTGGGCCGATGGGCGACGGCAACGGCGGGTACGAAGACGACATCCCTTTCTGAAGCGCCGTGTAGGGCGTGGTGGCTTCGGGCCGTAAAAAGAGCGGCGAGCGGCGGCAACGCGCGGACACGCTGCTGGTGCAGCGCGTGCTGGCGCCGAGCCGGGAGCGCGCCCGCGCGCTGATCCTGGCCGGGCTGGTCCGCAGCGGTCAGCAGCCAGTGCTCAAGGCCGGGCAGATGCTGCCGGCCGACGCCCCGCTGGAGGTACGCGGCAAGGAGCACCCCTATGTCTCGCGGGGAGGGGTCAAGCTACAGGGCGCGCTCGAGGCCTTTGGGCTCGATCCCGCCGGCCGGGTGGCGATCGACATCGGCGCCAGCACGGGCGGATTCACCGACTGCCTGCTGCAGCGGGGAGCCAGCCGCGTGTACGCGGTGGACGTGGGCTACGGACAGCTGGCCGACAGCCTCAGGAAGGACGCACGGGTGCGGGTGATGGAGCGGACCAACGCCCGTTTCTTGAAGCCCGGGGACGTGGGCGAGCCCGCGGACCTGGTGGTCATCGACGCCTCGTTCATCGGCCTGGACAAGCTGCTTCCGGCCGCGATCGGGCTGCTGCGCCCCGGGGGCGACATGGTGGCGCTGGTCAAGCCCCAGTTCGAGGTAGGCCGCGGCAAAGTGGGCAAGAAGGGGGTGGTGCGCGACCCTACCGCGCGGGCCGAGGCCATCGAGAAGGCCGTCGAGCGGGCGCGGGCGCTGGGGCTGCAGAAACTGGGGGGCGCCGACTCGGTGCTGCAGGGGCCGCAGGGCAACCTGGAGCACTTTCTCTGGCTGCGGCTGCCGGGTGCTAGGCCCACCCCTACCGATGGATGACACCTTCGCCCCTAGGGGAGGGGCTTGCCTCCATGATTCTACGCATCTCATTCCGTTTCGCGTTTGGCATTTCCGTGGGGGGGCGGGCGCATGGCACGGCGGGCGGAAGGGCGGGCGGGAGGCGATTGATTTACCCGCGCGGCTCGATTAGACATCTGACTTGGGCAAAAAAGCAGGGAGCGGATAAATGAGCGGCCATAGCAAGTGGTCCAGCATCAAGCACAAGAAGGGCGCGGCAGACGCCAAGCGCGGGCGCATCTTCACCAAGATCATCAAGGAGATCAGCATCGCCGCCCGCATGGGAGGCGGGGATCCGGACGGCAACCCGCGGCTGAGGCGAGCCATCGACCTGGCCAAGGGCAACAACATGCCCCAGGACAACATCAATCGGGCCATAAAGAAGGGCACGGGCGAGCTGGAAGGGGTCACCTACGAGGAGCTCACTTACGAGGGGGTGGGTGCGGCGGGCTCGCTGATCCTGGTCAAGGTGGTGACCGATAACCGCAACCGCACGGCGGCGGAGCTGCGCAAGCTCTTCGACAAGCGCAACGGCCAGCTGTCCAGCGCCGGAAGCGCGGCCTGGGCCTTCGAGGAAAAGGGGACCATCTCGCTGCCGGCCGAGGCCGCCACCGAGGAGCAGCTGTTCGACGTGGCCGTGGGGGCCGGGGCCGAGGACGTGGAGCAGATAGGGGAGAGCTGGATCATCACCACCCCCAAGGAGCAGCTGGACGAGATACGCAACGCACTCCGCGAGGCCGGGATCGAGGTCAACTCCGCTGACCTGGACATGCTGCCCAAGAACCGCAAGACGGTCGAGGGCCGCGACGCCGAGAACCTGATGAACCTGGTGGATGAGCTCGAGGAGCACGACGACGTGCAGAAGGTCTTCACCGACTTCGACATCGCCGAGCAGGAGCTGGAGCGGCTGTCGACGTGATCGTATTGGGCGTCGATCCGGGCTCCATCCGCACCGGCTGGGGCCTGGTCACGCGAGCCGGCACCCGGCTGGGAAGCCCGGCCGCCGGCGTGATCGAAGCCGGCCGCGCGGGGGAGCTGCCGGCCAGGCTTCACGCCATCTACTGCGGACTGCTAGAGGTCATCGACGAGCACCAGCCCCAGGTCATGGCGGTGGAGGACATCTTCTTCGCGCGCTCGGTGCCGGCCGCGCTCAAGCTCGGCCACGCCCGGGGCGCGGCCCTTTTGGCCGCGGCCGAGTGCGGGATCGAGGTGTGCGCCTATCCCCCGGCGCTGGTCAAGAAGGCGGTGGCCGGCCGCGGCGGGGCGCAGAAGAAGCAGGTAGCCCGTATCATCGGCGCCATCCTCGGTTTAAAGGATCTACCCCCCACCGACGCCGCCGACGCGCTGGCCATCGCCATCACCCACCTGAGCGCTGCCCGCTTCCAGCAGCGGTAACGGGGCGTCCTTGCCGCACAGGCACCCTTAGGGTCCGTGACAAAATAACTCATCCATCTTTCGGGCGGGACGGCCCCGGCTGCTGCGTTGCTCCTTGAGTAGCCGGGGCGGTTACCCGCCCCG
>CAYVFC010000117.1:0-7223 GCA_964450715.1 uncultured Sandaracinaceae bacterium
CTCGCGACTTAGGCGGCTCACGGCGGAGTTCTTGCGCCAAAAGCGCAGAAACTCGTGACTTAGGCGGCTCACGGCGGAGTTCTTGCGCGAATTAACCGTTCAGAGGGGTAGTTGCGCAGCCGCGGTCAGACCTGCAGGCTGAGTAGGTGAAAATACGCCGCGCTCGCCCCCTTGCTAACGAGCCGCCCGGTACGACGCTAGTCGCCGAGTTGTACTTGCCCAAATTCAGCTTCTGCCCACCGTTTGCACGCGACGTTCGTCATGCAGGCAAAACACCGCTGAAAACAGAAGCCATTTTATAAATACGGACCGAGTATTTCGGAGCGCGGCGGCCCCAGATGCAAGGAGCGACGACGAGGAATAGTGGTGCTATTTCGAGGAGGAGCGACGCCGCAGATGGGGCCGCCCCGCCCGAAAGACGACGGGAGTATTTATGAAATGGCTTCTAGTAAAATTCCCCGAAAAACGAATCTCATTAAAAATGTGATCAATGGTGAGGCGCAAGGCCCGCCCCTACACCCACCATCACCTGTCGCGATCGCCGAAGATGTCGGTGCCCACCCGCACCATGGTGGCGCCCTCCTCTATCGCTACCTCCAGGTCGGCGCTCATCCCCATGGAGAGCTCGGGAAGCGATAGCTCGTGCGCCAGCTGCCGCAGGGCGCGAAAGCGGGGGCGGTTCTGCTCGGGCTGAAGCTCCAACGGCGGGATGGCCATCAGCCCGCTCAGGCGCAAGGCATGGAGCTTGCCGATCGATTCCGCCAGGGCGGCCACCTCGGCCGGCGGACAGCCCGCCTTCTGCTGCTCCCCAGCCAGGTTGACCTCGATGAGAACCTCCAGCGTCCGCTCCGCCTGCCGCGCCTTGGCGTCGAGCGCCTCTGCGGTGCGCAGCGAGTCCACGGTATCGACCGAATGGCAGATCCGCGCCGCGTCACGGGCCTTGTTGCGCTGCAGGTGACCGATGAAACGCCAGCGGATATCGGGCAGGTCGTCTAGCTCGCGAGCCTTGGCCGCGAGCTCCTGCAGGTAGTTCTCGCCGAAGTCGAGCTGGCCGAGCTCGTAAGCGGCCCGGATCAGCTCGGCCGGATGACGTTTGCCCACTGCGATCAGGCGAACCGATTCCGGCGGGCGGCCCGACCGCGCGCAGGCCTTGCCAATACGGGCGCGCACCCGGTCCAGGCGCGCCGCCAGCTCGCCGGGCCTGGTATCGCCGCTCACGGCCAATGCTCCAGCGCCCCCGCTCCTACCAGCAAATCGATGGTCTGCACCGCGGGAAGGCCGACCACGTTGGAATAGGAGCCGTCGACCTCCGAGACCAGGCCGGCGCCCAACCCCTGTATGGCGTAGGAGCCGGCCTTGTCGCGCCCCTCGCCCGAGGCCACGTAACGGGCGATGGCGCCCGCGTCCAGGGAGCGGAAAGTGACCCGGGAGCTGACGGACAGATCCCGCCGCAGGCTCTGTCCGGCGCGGCGCAGGGCCACGGCGGTGATCACCTCGTGCGTGCGCCCGCCGAGCCGCCGGAGCATTCCCCGGGCCTGCTCGTCGTTCTCGGGCTTTTCCAGCACCCGGTCGTCGATCACCACGATGGTATCGGCTCCCAGCACAAAGGGACGTTCGCCGTCCTCGCACAGGCGCTCGGCTACCTCCGCGGCCTTGAGCGCGGCCATGCGACCCGCGTAGGCGGCCGGCGCTTCCCCTGGTTTCCGGCTCTCCTCCACCCCGCTGGGGATAACCTCGAAGGCCACGCCCAGCTGCTCCAGGATAGATCTGCGTCGCGGGGAGGCCGAGGCCAGTACCAGAGGTTGGAGCTGCTCCGCCATCACCAGATAGCCCCTATCGGCCGCGAAATCATGGCGTCTTCAACCCGTTCGCTGTTCTAAATACTCGCGGTAGCGCTTGATATAGGTACGGGCGACCTGCTGTGGATCGAGCTTCAGGTACTTGGCATATTCACCGACGAATCCGCGCGCGTACACTAGCGCCGGAAGCGCACCGAAATCGTCGTCCTCTATTGCCTTCAGGTAACCGAGCCCTATCTTGGTAGTCTGGGCGACGTCCCTCAGGTGCACCTTCTGGTAGCGGCGGACCTGTCGCAGCAGCGATCCGGTGAAATGGGTGTCCGGCGTGATCTCCGGCTGACCGGCGGCCTCTTCCAGCTCGGGCTCCTCCAGCGGCAGCAGCTCGTCGGGCGCGGGTTCCTCCTTGAACACCGACAGCTCGTAGGGCCGACGCCGGGCCGGGTCCAACAGCACGTCGAACGCCTCGTCCAGCCTCACCCGCAGCTTCTCCAGCTCGTGGGGCTCGTACAGACCGTAGCAGCAGAGGGAGTGCGGGGCGTAAATGTCGCGGCAGCGTTTGTAGGCGCGCCGGATCTCCTCGTCGGTCGCGCCCCGCTCCACCTCCAGCAGGTCGTGGTGGAGGTCGACGGGTACGCTGGGACGTTGCAGCGTGGTGGGCTTGCCCGCCTCGGTCAGCAGCAGGCGGCGGGCGAACTTCTCGATCTTCTTGCTCGACTTGGTCCCCGGGCTCTCCAGCAGCAAAGGGCGCCGGTTGCGCACGCAGGTCCAGACCGTGTCGTCATTGTCGATGTGGCCCAAACAGTCGATGGTGAGCCCCAGGCGGCGGCGCGCCGCGCTTCGCATGTTGTATCCCAGCTCCAGATCGGCCCGCAGCCGCGTCTGGTTGACCAATAGCCTGGGCTCGAAGGCGGTCAGCGCGTCGCGCACCGAGTCGGCCAGCGGATGGTTCTCCTCGCCTAGCTCCCGCATCAGATCCAGCGGCGAGGGCGCGCCGCCCATGGCTTTCAGCCGCTTGCCCAGATCCGAACGTACATCTTCGTCGGAGATGCGGGAGAGCAGGAAGCGGGTGAAGGCGCCGCGCAGAAACCGGTAAGTGTTCTCGATGGCCGGCGGCTCGGGCACGGTCACGAAGACGGACAGGTCGGCAGCCAGGTAGGCATCGAGCAGCTCGCGGTTCACCCCACCGCCCAGATCGACCACCACGTAATCGGCGTCAACGGTTCTCAGCCTGGGCAGCAGCTTGGCTTGGCGTATGGCCCGCTCCGCGTGGGCCTCGGGCGTGTCGATTCCGGTTCGCATCAGCCTGAGCCCGGCGAAGGGGGTGGCGGCGAGCGCTTCCTGGGGAACCTTGACGCCCGAGCGGGCCTCGCTGCTCGACGTCTTGCGGATGATGCGCAAGGGAACTGCCGGCGGTATCCCCAGGCAGGTGTGCAGGTTCGCACCGACGGGATCGGCGTCGACCAGCACCACTCGACGCCCGATGGATGCCAGGTAGAGGCCGAGATTGGCGGCCAGCACGGTCTTGCCCACGCCTCCCTTGGCGCCGGATACCGCGATCAACCGCAGCAGGCGAGGTCGGGCCGAGCGGTTCTCGTCCGGGGACGCGTCGGGCAGGGGACCGCCGGGCGGGGCCGGCGGCGGGGCCGAGGTGTGCGGACGAACCGAGCGCACGGGAAGCGGCCAGGCCTGCTGCTCCTGGCCCTGGCCCTCGCCTTCCTCGGGTTCCGGCTCCTGAAACAGCTCCAGGTCCGTCTCGGAAGGCGTTCCCTTCGCGTCCTGATCTCTGTCCATTGCGAGCGTTACCGGCTGCAGTCCGTTCGACACCGGTGGTCTACCAAGAGGCGGGGGCGCGCGCAAATCGGGCCGCCGCCGCTCGACGCTTGCTCAAGCCGTCTGCCGGCGGTCGAAGCGCTCCCGGTCGGGGATCGCCGCCAGGAAGGGCTCCCACTCCTGGAACCGACGCGAGACCGAGGCCAGCTGAACGGTCGTTCGCCAGGAAGGACGGAAGGGGCGCCCCAGCAGCTTCATCCCCGCCTCTTCGGGGGTGGCGTTCCCCTTGCGCAGGTTACACGCCCGGCAGGAGGCTACCAGGTTCTCCCAGGTAGTAGTGCCGCCCCGGGAACGCGGGATGACGTGATCCAGATCGAGATCGCCGGGAGCGAGCTGGCGCCCGCAGTACTGGCAGCAGTAGTTGTCGCGCAGCAAGACGTTACGTCGCGACAGCCGCAAGGTAGCGAGCGGCAGCTGACTATAACGAGAAAGAAGGACCAGGCGAGGGATCATCAGTTGCCCTCCGCTGGTTCTGATCATCTCCTCTCCGTTTACCGGGCGGGCCGTTTTCCAGGCGGTGAAGTCGTAGGGCTCGTGCTCGGCATCGAGCGCCCGCGCGGCTCCCACGTACATCATCATCAGCGCCCGGCGGGCGGTGGTGATGCGAACCGGCAGATAGTTCCGGTTCAATACCAGCACTGGAGCGTTCAACCCGTACATCAGCTAGCTCGCGAGAAAACCGCTATCCGAACCGGAGAGGCGCCGCGCCTCCCGGAAACGTAGCGTAGATCCATCGCCCGCGGGTGCGCAATCCTCCCCCTGGTTGGCGCGCTTTTCTCCGGCCCGGTCGGCGAAGGCGTCCGGTGACGAACACGTCTTCGTCGATCCGCATTTCATCGACGGTCCAGTCGCCGACCGGGCCGGAGAAAAGCGCGTCCAACCGACACGTCGCGCGCAACCTTCGACAAAAGCGGCCGATAATCGTAGCAGCATGGACGAACACCTTTCACCCTCTTGCGCGTCTCGAATCCGCCGTGCGCACCCGGGCCCCTCCCCCGCCGTGTGGCTCGTCTCCTGCATCACCGCCCTGGACGCGCTGACCGCCGTAGGCTGCATCGCTTCCGAGCGGTTGAGCCCGGACAACTTCGACGCCCCGGGGACCGATCCGGTGCTCTCCGCCTACGACTGGGCAGGCCGTCCGACCCCGCTGGACGAAGTGGCGCGCAAGCCCTCCATCGAGATCGAGATCGGCACGCGCGTGGACGGATCGAACGAGCCGGCCCTGCTCTTCGAGGGAACGATGGATGACGAATTGCTGGAAGACCTGGCCCGGGCGCCGCTCAGAGCCGCCCATCTCGAACGTACGGTGGATTGCGCATTTCACTACCTGGATACCGAAATCATATTTGTGCCCCGTTCCACCCTAAAGCCGGGCTTCGTCTACACGGCGGCGCTGGGCGGCTGGGCGCGCGGCGAGAACGGCGCGAGCCTCTACCGGCAGGGCGAGGTCTTCTACCGCGAGTTGCGGGTCTCCCGGAGCGCCGACTCCGGCGCGCGCCCGGTGGGATCGTGGCCGGCTGACGGCAGCGCCGGCGTGCCCCCCAACCTCTCCTTCGCGGCGGTCGCTTTCGACGGGGAGATCCAGGGGGAGCAGGAGGGTATCTGGCTGCAGGATCCCCGCGGCTTTGCGGTCCCCGCCCGGATAGGGACCGAACCGTGCGAGAACATCGGTTGGCGGAACGGCACCTGCGTACGTATCGAGCCCGAAGCCTGGCTGGCCGCGGGCGCCCGCTATCGACTGGCGGTGGGCGGTGCGCTGCGCGATGCGCGGGGCTCGCCGGTGGAGACCTGGAGCGCGAGCTTCATCACCGCCACGGTCATCGACCACGCGCCTCCCTCGCCCGCGCCGGGTAGCTGCGCGGTAGACGAATTCGAAACGGAAACCGGCTGCGCCCTGGTGGACGACGGCAGCTTACGGCTGCGGCTGGGTGCGGACGAGCCGGTGATCTTTCGCCTTTCCATCCCCGGAGTCGAGGACGCGCCGGTGATCCGCCGCGTCGCCAGCCGGGGGGAGGCCGAGATCCGTCTCACGGGCCTCGAGGCCGACGCACTGGTGTCGATGGAGATCACCGCTCGTGACGCCGCGGAGAACGAATCCAGCTGGTCGCTACTGCTGCGCACCGAGGCCGGCCTTCCCCGTCTCTCCATCACCGAGATCCGGGCCGATCCGCGCGGGCCGGAGCCCCATCAGGAATTTATAGAAATTACGAATTGGGGCGACGAGCCGGTCGACCTACAGGGATTCTCGGTATCGGACGACGCCTACGAGGTTGGGGACACGATCGGGCGATCCGCGGTCGCCCACCCGGGTGCGAGTGTGTTGCTGGTGGCCGATCGCTTCGACCCGGAGGAGCCGCGCGATGACCCCGCGCCCCCGGGCGTTGCCGTGGTACGCGTGGGAGCCTCGTTGGCCGACTCCGGCCTCTCCAACTCGGGCGAGCCGCTGTACCTGCGCGACCCCGCCGGCCGGCGCGTCTCGGCCGCGCCCGCTTCACCACGACCGCGAGCCGGGGTCTGCCTGGTCCGGGTATCCGAGGACATGAGAGATGGCTCGCCGGGCAGCTTCGACTATGATGAGGAAGGTCGATGCACGCCCGGCTACTGAAAGCCTCTTCCGCGCCCATGCCGAACGCCAACCAGCTCGAGGAAGAAACCCTGCAAGCCACGGTGGAGAGCATCGTCTTTCGCAGCGAGGACGGGCGCTACACGGTGGCCGGCGCGGTTCGCGAGCCAGACGGTGAGAGAGTGGTGGTGGTAGGCGACCTGGGTGAGGTCTCTCCCGGGGAGACCCTGAACATGAGAGGACGCTGGCAAACCCACGCCCAGTACGGCAAGCGTTTCCGCGCCACGGCCTTTTCCCCGGTGTTGCCCACCACCGGCGCGGGTATCGCCCGCTACCTCGGCTCCGGGCTGATCAAGGGCATCGGCCCCTCGCTGGCAGCAAGGCTGGTCGAGAAATTCGGTGATCAGACGCTGGAGGTGATCGGCGAAAGCCCGCAACGCTTGCTGGAAGTGGAAGGGGTGGGCCCCTCGCGCGTTCGCTCCATCGCCGAGGCCGTCAAGAGCCGCGGACACGAGGCCGATACCCTCGCCTTTCTCATGGGGCTGGGGCTGGGGCCCGGGCAAGCCAACCGCATCCTGCGCCGGTACAGGGAGGAGACCGTACGGGTGGTCAGGGACGATCCGTATCTACTGGCCGAGCAGGTACGCGGCATCGGATTCAGGACCGCCGACCGCATCGGGCGCGCCATGGGCTACGCCACGGACGACCCGAGGCGCGCATCCGGTGCGGCGCTTCACCTGGTGGGTCGTGCGGCGGACGAGGGCCACGTGTTCATCGGCGTGCAGGAGCTGCTCGCCGCGGGAGGCGCGCTCGAGGTCCCGGGCGAGCGCATGAGCGAAGCGGTGAGCGAGCTCGGCGCGCGCGGTCTGCTGATCATCGAGGGCGAGGCTATTTACGCCCCTCCGCTACACCAGGCCGAAATAAGGGTCGCCCGCAGGTTGCACGAGCTCGCCTCGCGGCGCCGGCGCCGGCGCCCGCCCCCCCCCCCCCCCCCCCCCCGGCGGCCCCGCGCCGGCCATAAGCCCGGCCAG
>CAYVFC010000117.1:7233-25363 GCA_964450715.1 uncultured Sandaracinaceae bacterium
ATGGGGCGGGGGCGCCCCCCCCCCCCCCGCGCGGGGGGGGGGGGGGGGGCGGCCCCCCCCCCCCCCCCCCCCCGGCTCGGTCGAGGCGAACGGAGACGAATCGTTCGTGCCCGAGCAGCTCGAGGCGGTGGACGCATCCCTGGACCAGGGGCTGCTTATCCTGACCGGGGGACCGGGTACCGGAAAGACCACTACCGTACGGGCCATCGTAGGCGAGAATCGGGCCGCGGAGCGCAGGGTCGTGCTCTGCGCCCCTACCGGTAGGGCGGCCAAGCGCATCAGCGAGACCACCGGCTTCGAGGCCATGACCATACACCGGCTGCTGGAGTACAACCCGCGCACCAACAGCTTCAATCGCAACGCGCGCTTCCCGTTGGAGGCCGACCTGGTGCTGGTGGACGAGGCTTCCATGCTGGATCTGCTGCTGGCGGAGAAGCTGCTCGAAGCGGTTCCACCCAGCGCGACCCTGGTGCTGGTCGGCGATGTCGACCAGCTGCCGCCGGTAGGCGCGGGACCGGTGCTGCGCGAGCTGCTGCTGAGCCGCACCTGCCGAGTGGTCCGTCTGGTACAGGTATTCCGGCAGGCGCAGCGCAGCACCATCGTCAGGGCAGCCCACCAGATCCTGTCGGGCGAGCCGCCCTCCAGTACCCCGGACGGCGAGCGCGGAACCGGCGACCTGTTCGTGATCCGCTCCCCGGATCCGCAGATCATCGCCGACCGCCTGCTGGAGACGCTGGACCGCATCGCGGCGGCCTACCGCCTCGACCCCAAGCGCGAGGTACAGGTCCTGACGCCCATGCGCAAGGGACCTCTGGGCACGGAAAGGCTCAACGAGCTGCTGCAGGGAAAATTGAATGCCGGGGGCGGCGAGCCTCCGGCCGCGGCAGGATTTCGACCGGGCGACAAGGTCATGCAGCTCAGAAACGATTACGAACGCGAGGTCTTCAACGGCGACCTGGGAGAGGTCCGGCGGGTGAGCGAGAACGAGCTCATCGTCGAGATGGACGGCCGGGAGGTGAAGTTCGAAGGCGACAGCCGAGAGGCGCTCACCCTGGCCTACGCCTCCACCATCCACAAAACCCAGGGCAGCGAGTTCTCCGCCGTGGTGCTTCTGCTGCACACCACTCACTACGTCCTGCTTTCCCGGGCGCTGCTCTATACCGCGGTCACCCGGGCCAGGGATCTGGCCGTCATCCTCTGCGACGAGCGCGCCCTGCGCCGGGCGGTCGCCAACACCGAGCTCCAGGATACCAACTGCAGGCTCGCTGAACGGTTGCGCGCGCTGGCGTCGTGAATGTCATTTCGAACGAAGTGAGAGATTTTCGTCGGACGAGATCTCTCACTTCGTTCGAGATGACAATCCGTCCCTCGTTCGAGATGACCGGTCGCCACTCACATCCAGCTGGCGTTCCAGACCGTGGGTCTGTCCTCGTTATCCGACGAGGATACCACGGCCACCTTGGGGGTGGTTCCGCCGGCCATACGCAACAACTGGCATAGATAACCGCCGATCAACCGCGCCATCTCCGGACGCACGGGAAAGTCGTGCAGCTCGATCCGGGCGGTTCTGAGGCCGGTCGGTTTCACCACCATCCGCCCGCTATCGTGAAAGAGCTCCCAGGCGTTTGGCGCCGACTGCAGGGTGCGCATGGGATTGCCCGTTCTCACCAGGCTGGCGTAGGGCCCCCCGAGGTGGCTCTTGGCGCCCTCCTCGCCCATCGCGGTCCACGGATCGCCCGTGACAATACCCAGCTCGACGGCGAGCTCTGCCGTCGCCCGCATCAGCTGCTCCTGATCGGACTCTGGGTACCAGGCGGTGAGCTGGATGGAATCACCGAGATAATGGTGCAGCTCGGACGGGAGAAGCTCCCGGGCACGCTCCGGTGCGCCTTTCAGCAACTGGACCAGTCCGATGACCTGAAGCCCTTTGGTCTTTCGCACGCGCTCCGACATCGAAGGTAATTGTAATGCACGGAGCCATTCCCGGCAAAAAGCGCCTTCCTATCACAGGCCCGACCCTTCCCCGAGTTGAATTCGCGCGCCACAACGGGTAATTGATCTAAGATCCGTCAGCTGCGAAAACCCCTCGCAGCCGGAATAGGCGCCGTGGAAGAGAGCGAAAGCCGTCCGCAGCAGACCGAGACCCGGACCGTTACCCTGTCCGTCAGGGAGGACGGTATCGTCCACGTCTTGCTGAAGAAAAACGCCGATATAACGCTCGAGGACGCCATGGAGAATCATCGGGCGACCATGCAGCTGGTGGGCGATCGAGAGCACGCCGTGCTGGTCGACAGCCGCCCGGCGCGCAGCATCTCGCGTGAGGCCCGGACCTACTTCGCGGACCGGGAGGTTCGTCGGAAGGCCCTGGCCCAGGCTATCGTAATCGACTCGGGCGTCAGCCGGGTAATGGGCAATTTTTTCCTCGGTCTGAACAGGCCGCCGTTTCCGGTCAAGCTCTTCACGGCTGAAGAGGAAGCGGCGCAGTGGCTCAAGGGATTCATTAGATGAGCGACACCGAGAGCACCGAACAATCCGAGCGCCTGGATCGGATGATCGACATGCTCACCCGGCTGGCCGGCGGGGATCTGGAGGCACGCCTTCCGGTTACCGACTCCCGGGACCCGCTGGACACCATCGCCGCCGCGCTCAACATGCTGGCCGAGGAGCTGACCGCGGCCATCGATTCGGAGAGGCTACTGCGCAGCAACCTGGAGCGGATAGTGGGAGAGCGGACCGAAGAGCTGCAGCAGAAGCTCGCCACCATCGAGGAACAGGGAAGGACAATCCTCGAGTTATCTACCCCGGTGCTGCGAATATGGGACGAGATCCTGGTGCAGCCGCTGATCGGTGCGGTCGATGCGGACCGAGCCCGGCAGATCGTCAGCACGCTCTTGTCGGCGGTGGTGGAAAACAAGGCGTCAGTGGTGATCCTGGACGTCACCGGCGTACCCTTCGTAGACTCCGAGGTCGCGCATCATTTCCTGAAGACCGTCTCGGCTGTGCGCCTGCTGGGCGCCAAGGTCATCCTGACCGGCGTCAGCCCGGCCAACGCGCTGACGCTCACCCGGCTCGGTATCGAGACCGAGGATCTCAGGACCAAGGGCTCGCTTCAGGAGGGCCTACAGCTCGCTATGAAGATGGTCAAGAAGCCGGAGCGCTGATGGCAATAGGGGGATGAAGGATTTTCGTAGATGAGCGAAGCCTCCGACCAGAAGGACGCTCCCCGGCTAGAGCAGATCGTCGATATGCTGACCCGGCTCGCGGCCGGTGACATGGAGGCACGGCTGGCTCCCGCGCAGGGCGACGACCGTATCGAGGTCATCATCACCGGTCTGAACATGTTCGCCGAAGAGCTCTCCTCCACGCTTCAGGAGGAGGCCAGGTTACGGGAAACGCTCGAGCTTCGGGTCGAGGAAAAAACGGCCGAGCTGACGGTCAGGTTGGGCATGATCGAGGAACAGGGCAAGACCATCCTGGAGCTGTCGACGCCCGCGTTGCAGGTATGGGACGGCGTCCTGGCGCTTCCGCTGATCGGCGCCATCGACACCAGGCGCGCCAACCAGATCACCGAGAACGTCCTGGAGGGTATTGAAAAGACCCAGGCGTCGGTCGTCATTCTGGACATCACCGGCGTACCGATGATCGATACGGCCGTGGCCGATCATCTGCTGAAGACGATTCGGTCCGCGCGCCTTCTGGGAGCGGAGGTGGTTCTGACCGGGGTCAGCAGCCAAAACGCGCTGACCATCGTCCGGCTCGGGGTGGACATGGGAGAGATCATCACCAGCGGTACGCTGCAGTCCGGTTTGAAAAAGGCGATGCAGATCCGGGATCAGAAACTCTAGTCCGACGCCACGCCCACCCCTTTCAGGGCCTCGGCCAGGTTGGAGTAGGTCTGGATCGTCGGCAGGTCGATACCGAGCGCGACGACCGTGCGAGCGACCTCGGGACGGATTCCGGCGATCACGCAGTCGGCGCCGAGCAGCTTCACCGACTCGATGGTCTTCACCAGGTGGCTGGCCACCGAGGAGTCCACCACCGGTACCCCGGTGAGGTCGATGATGACCACCCGGGACTGGCTCTTGATGACGTCCTGCAGCAACGCCTCGGTCAACAGGCTGGAGCGCCGGGTATCCAGGAAACCGATTACCGGAACCACCAGCACCCCCTCCCATACCTTGATGCTGGGTACCGACAACTCGAAGATGGCTTCCTGTTGCTGCTTGATGATGTCCAGCTTTTCCTGGACCTCGGCCCGTTGTCTCTCGTTTTCCGTGCGCTCGTAGGTCAGTTGCTCGGCGAGGAAGTTCACCGAGTGTTCGATCTGGGAAAGGTCGTCGTCGGACGCACCGACCTCAACGCTGACGTCGTAGTTCCCCGTGATCAGGGCGGCCATGACCTCTACGAGTCTGGATATGCGCGATTGCAGGGTTCTCGCCGCATCCGGGCTATCGCTACGGCTTTCCGTCATACCTTGTTGCCGCCGACCAGTCGCATTCTCATCTCCCGGGAGCGACCCGCTACCGTGAAACCTAAAGCCAGAGAATGATAGTCGAGTCGGGGCGAATAACAAGACATCGACTCGAAGCACCCGTTCCCCGGTCGCGGCCACGTCGCGCCGCGCGGCTTCCCGTCAGGCCACGGTCTTCACGGCGTTATTGGTCACGCCGTTATTCGTCCGCAAAGACCGAAACTGAGCGAAAGCCCTGGTGTGGTCATCGACCCACTTGACGGCTCTTACCTCCGTCCCGGTGGTCGAGGTTGAGATGATGTTGATCTCGCTCATCAGCCTGCGTACCCCGGGCAACCCGCCGCCGAGGGAGCCGTAAGTCGAAAACCCGTCCTGCATCGCCAGCTCGATATCGTCTATACCCGGACCCGCGTCCTTTGCCACCACTTCCAGTCCCTTGACGCCGTCGTTACGGTTGACGATGCGTATCTCTATAGTTCCGGTACCCACGTGAAAAAAGAGATTGGAGGCCAGCTCGGAAACGCTGGTTACGATGCAGTAGCGTGCGACCGTGTCGAACGGGAGCTCTTCCGAAACGCGTCGGCCGGTCATACGAGCGACCGCGATATCTACCTCGTCCCGGATGAACACGATTGTTTCCGACAGCTCCATTTCAATTTCCCTTACCGCACGGTGGCGGTGTACCTCTTACATCTACCAACCCTCTGCCGTATTCTCGTCTTTCGGTCTTTACTAGTAAGCACACGACGTGCCAAGTCCGCGGGGAATCGACCCTTATTATTGGTTCCGAAGCGGATCGGTTTTTTCTGTTTAGTTCCAATAAGTTAGCGAACGCACTCCCACCGGGTCGAGCTACCCGGCAAAGCTGCCAAGGCCCACGGTGTCTCAGAAATGGAAATCCGGTATCCCGCCAGGGGATGATTTCCCCGTCGAGAGACGCCTCGCGGCCCCCGGCTCGCTACCCGCTGCCGGGGAGCGAAAGCAGCCGGGGTCGGCCGTGCATACGGCCCAAGAAGGGTCAGCCGCCGGCAGCTGTACGGTCATCCCTCGATATCCGCGTCCGTTGCGGTCTGGCATCGGGTCGATACCGAAGCCAGGCGTGTCGCGCCCGCGGCGGGCGCTTACCGGGTCGACAACGGTTCCGTTCCGGGTTATTTATTCTACCATTGCTGATGTAGGGAACGGTACGAACGATGAAGGTCCCCATACTGAAGCTCAAAAACATCCTCTTGACGTCGATCCCCGAGGAGCTCACCGATCGCGACGCGGTTCGTTTTCAGGAAGACGTTCTGGGTAAGGCCTCCGAGCCGGGCGCGGATGGGATCGTGATCGACATCACCGCGCTCGAGGTCATCGACTCTTTCATGGCCCGACTGCTCAACGATACGGCCGAAATGGTGCAGTTGCTGGGATTGAAAGCCGTGATCTGCGGCATGCAACCGGCGGTGGCCTACACCCTGAACGAAATGGGTCGCCGGATGATCGGGGTGGAAACGGTTCTCGATCTGGACAGGGGATTCGAGAAGATCCAGGAGATGATGGCCGCCGACGAGGGCTGAGGATGGACTGGATCGTCGTACCGATCAGAGAGGAAGCGGACATCCTCATTGCCAGGCGCGCCGCGCGAGAAGTCTCCAGGGAATTGGGGTTTGGGCTCGCGGATCAGACCTGCCTGGCCACGGCCGTATCCGAGCTGGCGCGCAACGTCGTGCAGTATGCCGGAGGCGGGGAGTGCTCGATCCGGGACGCCTCGCAAGACCAGACGGCGAAGGTACAGGTGCAGGTTCTGGACACCGGACCCGGCATCTCCGATCTCGAGCTGGCCATGACCGACGGCTACAGCTCGGGCGGTGGGTTGGGTGCCGGGCTGCCCGGCGCGCGAAGGCTCGTCCACCGTTTCGAGATCCAGTCCGGCGAGGGCGGCACGAAGATTCTGCTCGAGATGGTACGAGAGCGCTGATGCGCGGCGGCTCTAGGCACGCGGGTGCTGTTGAGGTCGGGCCGCGATAGGTTCCGGAGACCGATGCTGGCTGACAACGTGGCGATCGAGAAGCGGGCGGCCGGTGGTGGGCCCTACTGCGGAGACGCGGGCTACTCGATGCAGAAGGACGGCTCCATCTGGCTCTGCATGGTCGACGGCCTGGGACACGGCCACGACGCCCAGATAGCCGCCGAGGCGGCGATAGAGTACGTGAAGGAACACGCCGGAATGGATCTGATAGATCTATTCAGAAAGTGCGACCTGTCCATCCGCCACACCCGGGGAGCGGTCATGGGGGTGGCGATGATCGACCAGGAGTCGGGCACGTTGCGCTACGCGGGCGTGGGCAACACCCGCTGCCTGATGCTGGGAAAAACCACCGTGCGCCTGATCAGCTATCCGGGGATCGTCGGCGCGGGATTCAGGACGCTGCGGACGGAGAATTATCCCATCGAGCGGGACGCCCTGGTGCTCATGTACACCGACGGTCTTCCCGAGACTTTCGAGGTATCGGGCTATCCCGCCGAGTACGGAGAAGACCTGGCCGGCATGGCGCGAGCGATCATGCAGGACTGGTACCGCGGTACGGACGACGGCGCGGTCATGGTATACCGGTACCCGGGGCCACAATCGTGAGCGATCGACAGACCTCGATACGGGAGCGGTACTTCGCCTTGCTCTACGAATACGTGGAGGCACCGGACGAGCGGCTGCTGGCCCAGGCGGCCGATCTCGGTCGCGAGATGATCGCTAGCGGGTTTCCCATCGAACAGATAGCCGAGATCCAGCACGAGGCGAATGCCGGCCTGGCGCAGAAGATGCCGCGGGCGTTGTTCAGCGAGCTGGCGCCGATCCTCTGTATCCCGCTGATCGAGCTGCTGGTCGCCTTCAGCCTGGAGTTCCGGAAGAACGCGGCGGAAAAGGACCGCATCGCGACCGCCCTGCGCGGGGCGGTTCTGGAATGGCGGCGTACGGTCGACTCGGTGGACTACCTGATCCTGCTGCTCGACAAGAACGGCCGGATTATTCGTACCAACGAGGCTACCCGAAGACGATCGAACCGGCTTGGCCCCCGCCTATCGATGTCGCCGGTGGAGCGCCTGGGAAACGAGCAACCCTGGGAATCGATCGTGGAGCTGGTTCAAAGCCTGAAGGAGATCCGAGCTACCCGGTCGGTCCGGATCGAGGACGAGCGCGCGGATAAAACCTGGGATATCACGGCCACCTACTCCACGGCGGAAAACGAAGAGGACTATATCGTGGTCGTGGCTCGCGATGTGACCGAGCAGGTGAAGATGGAACAGTCGCTACGCCGTAGCGAGCTGCTATCCAAGATGGGCTCGGTACTGGGGGATTTCGCCCACGAGGTGCGCAACCCCATCTTCAGCATTTCCGCCACCATAGACGCCTTCGAGGCGCGTTTCGGCGACGAGGAGCTGTTCGGCGAGTACTTCAAGGTGCTACGCGGGGAGATCGCTCGCACCAACAAGCTGATGAAGCAATTGCTGGAATACGGCAAGCCGAGCCGCTCCGAATTCGTAGTCGGCGACCTGGGAGAAGTGGTCGTCGATGCGATACGATCGTGTAGCTACAAGGCCGTCGAGGCCAAAGTCAGCATCACCAACAACCTCGAAGGCGAAACCGCCCCGATGCGAATGGATAGGGTACGGCTCGGCCAGGCCTTCGAAAATGTCCTAGTTAATGCCATCGAGCACTCTCCGCCCGCGGGAGCAATCGTCATCGATTGCACACGGGTCCGAGAAAGGGAAAAGAACTGGTTAGTCTTCACCGTATCGGATACCGGAAACGGATTCGGCGAGCAGGACGTCGCCCAGATCTTCGAGCCCTTCTTCTCCAGGCGCAAAGGCGGAACCGGGCTCGGTCTCTCCATCGTACGGCGCGCCGTGGAAGACCACGGCGGCCAGGTATCCGCGGGCAACCGGCCCGGCGGCGGCGCGGTGGTGACCATTCGCTTGCCCCGCGATATTTGAACCGCGAACGGTCTCGATTCACTCGCGGCGCCCTACTTGCCCAGCGCCGCGATCACGCCGTCGTGGAAGCCGGGGCGGAACCCCTTGATGCGTTCGTTGGCGCGGCTCGGGTGTACGCGGTTGGTGAGCAGCACCACGGCCACGTCCCGCTCCGGGTCGCACCAGATGGAGGTACCCGTGAAGCCCAGGTGGCCGAAACTCCTGGGGCTCATGCGACGCCCCGCAGAGCTCTCCTCCGGGCTCTTCCCATCCCACCCCAGCAACAGGGTGGACTCGTCCGGAGAGGTGAGCGCATCCATCAATAGATCCCGGGGCACCAGATCGCCGCGGCCCGCGTACACGTCGAGCACGGCGCGGCCGAAAACGGCGACCGCTCGGGCTGTGCCGAACATGCCGGCGTTGCCCGCCACTCCGCCGAAGGCCGCGCAGTTCTCGTCTTGAACCTCTCCGCGCAGAAACCGCTGCCGCCACTCGCACCACTCGGTAGGAGCTGCCTCTCGCGCCAGCTGACCGCGGCGATCGGGCGGCAGCGAAGCGGCGAAAAAGAGCTCCTCGGAAATGTTCAGCGGGCTAGTGACCTCGCGCGCTACCACCTTGTCGAGCTTATCTCCGCCGCTACGCGCGATGACCTCGCCGGCGATGATGTACCCGAGGTCGCTGTACACGGGCGGCTTCTGCCACGGCTCGTGCGGCCGGCGCGACGCCTCGCTCAGGATCCAGCGCCGCGCTGCCTGGGTGCCGGGTTCGTGTGGGACGTCGAGGTAGAGCCCTCCCCAGGCGGCCAGGCCGGCCCGGTGCCCCAGCAGCGCTCTGAGCGTGGCGCTGCCTCCGGTTCCGCCGCGAACGTCGGTGAGCACGGCGTCGGTCCTGATATCCAGCGTGAGCTTACCGGATGCGACCAGCCGCAGGGCAGCGGTGGCCACGAAGGGCTTGGTCAACGAGGCGAGGTCGTAACGCGTCGAGGTCTTGACCGGTGCGTCGCCGGCCCTGAGAAAGCCGGACGCCACGTCCACGTAGACCTCCTCGTCACCGTCGCGCCAGGCGATACAGGCCACCGCTCCGGGGAACACCTGTCCCGCGACGCCGGCATCGAGTAACCTGCTGGTTTCCCTCTCGACCCTCTGTCTGATTTCTTGGCCCGATCCGCTCATCTCTAGATTAAGAAACCGAGTAGCGCGACTGATAAGGCATCCGCCTCCGATATCCGGTCAGACGAGGCCGACGAATGAAGAACCCGGCTCGATTGTGAAGCAAGAGCGTATGTTACCCCTAAAACGAACCGAGTTGCTGCAAAGAATTGCCTGGAGTCATAAAATTTCCGGCCCGAAGGAAACGGAGAATGGAGACGGGTACTCCCGGTATACGGCCCGCGGTCTCGAGGGCGATAGAGCCGAGCGTAGAGCGGCGAAAGCCGAGCGCCGACACGGGAATTGCCTGGGATTTTTCCCGGGTTCATCTCCGGATCCGAATAGGATCTGCCGTCGGGACGACTTTTTAGCAGGGAATCGGCTGCGGGATATGATCATGTATCTTTCTTGACACATAATGCATCCGGATTCGACTCATACGAAACGAGGGGCATACGATCCCGGGATCGAATCGAACGGGCTTCCTCCGCTCCTCGATTCCGAGTCGGGTCATGAACGCCTTGATAATGGGCGCCTGGTCCGTAAAAGTTTCGGGCGAAAGGTAAACGGAGTAGGACGCAAAACGAGCGACGATTTCCCAACGCGTTACAGGAGAGGATAGAAATGGATATTCAACAGCGCCTGACCGCCTTCGCCCTGCTCGGAGCGACCTGGGTGATGTGGTTGCTGGTCGTCCTGTCGATCATCAGCGTGGCGGTTGTCATCGAGCGGACCTATTATATCCTGGCCTCGCGCGGTGACATCGAGAGCCTGCTGCGCGATCTGGTCGCGCTGCTTAAAAAGGGAGACTTGAAAGGGGCCGCTGAGCTACTGAAGGGGTCGAGAACCTTCGAGGCGAGGGTAGCCCTGGTCGGAGTCGAATCCGCGGGAAGCGGACCGGAAACGGCCAGAGAGCGCATGGCCGCCGAGCAGCAGCTGGTACGGCTGCACATGGAGCGCAACCTGGCCTTCCTGGGCACGGTAGGCAACAACGCACCGTTCGTCGGGCTGTTGGGCACCGTCATCGGCGTCATCCGTGCTTTCCACACCCTGGACGAGACCGCGGGACGGGTGACCGCAGGGCTGATGGCCGATATCGGCGAAGCGCTGGTGGCCACCGCCATCGGAATCCTGGTTGCCTTACCAGCGGTCGCCGGATTCAATTTCTTCCAGCGCGTCATCCGCGGGCGCATGGCCCGAGCCGAGGCGATGGCCGACCACGTGGTCGCCTACCTGAAATCCAACGAAAACGGCAGCGCGGGTCGACCTCCCGCCGAAGAGTAGAGCGGCGAGCGGAACAGCACGCGGCCAGAGCAAGAGCGACGACAACCATCCACCCGAAAAAGGCGAGTCAAATATGGCAGGCGGAGCGGATAACGGCGACGACAGCGGCCTGATCACTGCGATAAATGTGACGCCGCTGGTAGATATCGTACTGGTGCTGCTGATCGTATTGATGGTGACCTCGGCCTATATCGTGAGCCGCTCCATCAATGTCGAGCTACCCAAGGCCGCCACCGGCGAGCCGACCGATGCCTCGCTGTCCATTTCCATCGATGCCGACGACAATCTCTACCTGAACGGTCAAAAGGTCGGCCAGGATGACCTGCGAAAAGGCATTCGCGAAACGCGCGCACGCAACCAGGAGATCAAGGCCATTATCTCGGCCGATGGCCGCGTCCAACACGCGCGGGTGGTCTTCGTCATCGACATGCTCCGGCGCGAAAAGGTGAACAAGTTCGCCATCAACACCAGCCCGCTCGAGCTCGAGAAACAAGGGCGGAAGTGAATGCAGCCGTTTCCGGACATGGAAGAGAACCGGCAGCCGAGGCGGCAGTAAGCCGGCGGCGCCGGCCCGAGAGATCGTAGTATGCCGCCGGAGGTGAAATACGGCGACGGACGCGAGAGAGCCTTTGGCGTGCTGTCCATCAGCACGGCCATCCACGTCTTTCTATTCATCGGTCTGGGTTTTTCGCCGGCGGCTGACGGAGCCTCGCTCAAGCAGGTACTCGACTTCGAGGTGCTGCAGGCGAAAGAGCCGGACCTCGAAAGCGAACAGGCCGAAGAAGAAGAGCCCGAGCCGCCAGAGCCCGAACCGCCAGAGCCGAAAACGCCGGCGCCAAAGCAGCGCGCGGCGCAGAAGCCGGCCGCTGCGCCGGACGAGCCACCGCCGCCTACCGAGCTTGAGACCCAAGAGGCGGCGGATGAGCCCGAGCCCGTGGACTTCCCGGGATTCACCCTGACCGCCGAGGGAGGGGGCTCTTCCTGGACCACCGCCGTGGGGAGCGGCGCACCTATCAGGGCGCCGGTAGTCGTTCCAAAACCGCGCAAGACCAAGACGGCGCTCACCGGAACGGGCTGGTCAGGTGGCAGCGGGTCTAATAAGAGGCAAAAGAAACTGGCCACGCCTCCCCAACAGCCGCTCGACATGGACGCCACCCTGCTGAAGTTCTACCCCAAACAGGCGAAAATGCAGGGGATCGAGGGGCTGGCGGTGATGAAGGTGGTCATCGCCCGTAACGGGCAGGCGTCCGATATCCGTCTGGTACGGGAGAGCTACGAGGGCTTCGGCGATGCCTGCCGGAAGACGCTGAAGAGCTCCCGCTGGAAGCCCCAGCTGGACGACAGCGGGAGCCCGGTACCGGTCGAGATCACCTACACCTGTCGCTTCGAGGTGGGGTATTGACGGACGAACCGGACGCGGTACTTGCGTCCAGGCCAAGGTTCCTATACCCAATTGGAACCTTTGCAGTTTTTGCCTTCCGGGGCGAGAATAGGCCCGGAACGTCGGGGCGATCGATTACCCGGTTCGGAGAATTCAGATGCGCTGGCTAACGTCGAGTCTGGTACTGGCTTTGGTTCTGGTTTCGGGTCACGAGCTGATGGCCCAGAGTGCGAACGGCACGGTTCCCCAGGAAGGGTTTTCCGCCTCGCGGTTCCTTCCGGCTCCGGGAGGTGAGAACTACCTGTCGGTGGACGGCGCCCAGGTAGCCGGCGAGCTGGTTCCGAGCGCAGGGCTCGTGCTCGACTACGCCCACCGTCCCTTCGTGCTGTTCGACGCGGACTGCGAGGCCGGGGGCACCAGCGACTGCACGCTGGGCGAATCGGAGAAGGACCTGGTTGCGTACCAGTTCGGAATCGATCCCATGGGCTCGATCACCTTTGCCGAACGCTTCCAGGTAGGGCTGGTAATGCCTCTGGCCTACTCGGACGGCGAGAGCTTCAACGCCATGATCGGCGACCATCCCCTGAACCTGACTGGCGGCACGGCCTTCGCGATGGGAGACCCGCGGCTGAGCGGTAAGGTACGGATCGTTGGCGAGGGCAACGAGGGGGTCTTTCTGGCGGGTCTGGTATTCGTGACTGCTCCGCTGGGTGAGGCCACGGCCGAGGGCCGCTTCATGGGACACGGAGGGGTCACCGGGGGTCTCAATGCCGTAGCCGAGTTCCGCTACTCGCGGGTCAGATTCGCTTACAACATGGGCGGGAACTTCCGCGAAAACAAACAGTTTCTATCGACCGAGGTGGGCTCTGAAATGACCTACGGCGTGGGCGCGAGCGTATCGGCCACGCCGCTATTCGACGTCCTGGGCGAGCTGGCCGGTTCCACCGCCTTTTCCTCGCGTATAGACGAGAACCCCATGGAAGCACGTCTGGCCGGCAAGCTGCGCATCAGTGACTTCGTCGTATCGCTCGGAGGCGGCGCGGGTCTTATCTCGGGCGTGGGCGTGCCCAACTTCCGCGTGGTGGCGGGCGCATCCTGGCAGCCCAGCGCAGTCGACTCGGACGGCGATACCATCCCGGACACCGAGGACTCCTGTCCTACCGAGGACGAGGATCTGGACGGCTACCTGGACGAGGACGGATGCCCGGACGAGGACAACGACGGCGACGGGCTACCCGACGCGGCCGACCGCTGCCCGGACGAGCGCGAAGACGCCGACGGATACCAGGACAACGACGGGTGCAAGGACATCGACAACGACGACGACGGCGTGCCCGACGGCTTCGACTCCTGCCCGAACGATGCGGAGGACAAGGACGGCGACCGCGACGAGGACGGCTGCCCCGACCACGACACGGATCAAGACGGCATCAACGACGACAAGGACAAGTGCCCGAACGAGCCGGAGGACACCGACGGCTTCGGCGACGAGGACGGTTGCCCGGAGGACGACTTCGACGGCGACGGCGTGGCGGACGACGAGGACGAGTGCCCGGAGCAGCCGGAAAACGTAGACGGCGTGGAGGACCAGGACGGCTGTCCGGAGGAAGAGCCGGCCGCAGAGTAGCCACCCCCCTCTCGCGCCCCCTCCGGGTACGCGTACGACCCCGGCTGCCGGCCGAAATCGGTCGCAGCCCTGAGTTCTCGTTGCCCCCCGCCGTTTTTTTGACCGCGAGCCTCCGCGCCGGTTACCCAGAATGAATGAACGAGTCGCTCCAACGCCCGATACGGCGTAGACCCGCTTTGGCGTTGTTCCTGCCGCTTCCCTTCGTCCTGGCCTTCACCCCCTCCTGCATGCCGAGCGAGATCCCCGGCGATCCCGTGGGCACCTACAGCGTCACCGGCCAGCTAGAGTACAACTCCTGCGGCTCGACCGCCGTACCCGCTGTCGACCCGCTGGAGTTCGTCGTGCAGATCCTGGACGACGACGGTGCGGGCGTCTGGGCGCTATCCAACAAGCCGTACGTACACGGCCGACTGACCTCGCGCGGTGATTTTTCGTTCAAGACCGGGACCAGCTACGCCCTGGAACCCAAACAGGTCAGGGGGGCTACCACGGACGAGGAGGAGATCGCCCGCCTGCTCTCTCCGGATCGAGAAGAACTGACCGCCGCGCCCGCGCCCTGCGTTCTGGAGCAGATAGAGACCGTGAGGGGCACCATCTTCCGGCGAGCCGAAACCGAGGAATCGGACGCGAGCGTCGAGGATGACGAAACTTACGAAGACGACGGCGAAGTCCCCGACCTGGAAGCCGAGAACCTGATCGAGATCCGCCCGGCTGCCGGCTGCAGCTGCGCGGGCGCCACCTCGTCCAGCGGCGGCACCTTCCTCGCCCTGCCCTGCGAGATCCGCTACACGCTGCAAGGCGAGCTGCAGTAGACGCGGTGGGTCGCGCCAGATACGCCCCTACGACTATTCTTGGCCGCCGCTAGTCGCGCGCTGTCACCTCGAAGATGATCGACTCGATGTGGTCGCGTAGCTGCTGCCCGTCGTCGGCAAAGAGCGCTCCCGGGCTGCCGCCCGCCCGGGCGATGCCGTCCAGCACGTCCCGGGTCTTACATGCCTCGGTCTCGTGGGACGGATCGTAGTCCGGCTGGCCGGCGTCGCTGTCGTTGCACGGAAGCGAGAACCCGATGACGAAGAGCTTCGCGACCACGCCTCCCTCTTCGCCGTATCCGCTCAACAGCGCCTCGGCGACCTGCTCGGAGGTGGGATAGGGGCACTGATACAAGGAGGGTTCGTAGTCCGGATTGGTTGCCAGATCGGCGACTCCGTCGCAGGAGTCCAAAGAATGATAGGCCCTGCAACACTCCTCGCGGTCCTGGCAGTCGCACCCCGATTGCTTGCGGAAATCGTCGTCCGGTTTGCCGTCGGTTATCAGAAGCACGTAGCGATCGGCGGTCGTGTCCGATCCGGAAGCTTCGGGATCGTAGTCGGTCTCGAAAAAGTAATACAGGTCGTCCAGGGCGGCGGCGATAGGGGCATTGCTGTAGGGACGGGTGTCGAGCAGAGCGGTCTGGATACGGTCGTTGATCGTCTCGACATCGTCAAGCGCGGCGAACAGCGCGCCCGGCCCAGCGAGCGTACTCTTGACCCCGGTATCGATGACGAACGCTTCCTCGCAGTTCGGAAAACCGAGCTTCCCCACCACGCTTCCGTCGTCCCGGGTGTAGGGGAACGTGTTGTCATCGTACGGGCCATACGACCACATCGCGTCACCGCCCAGACTGAAGACGAAATCGAAGTCGGTTGCGCTGATCAAAGTCTCAGCACCGCGGTATGTCGGCTGAGAGTCGAAAGTCGCAAGCCCGAAGCGGATGCTCGACTGGTAGACGTCGAGAATGCCATCGACGTTCTGGTAGGTCCCGACAGGCGGAAGGTTATGGGGAATCGGGTATCCCCTATCAAAGGTGAAGAGTCCGCTGTCGCGTTCTACCGCGTAGCACTCGAAGCTCTCCCAGGTTCCGGTCAAGGTCTCCAGCATCACCGCCCAGCGGCTCTTCTCGTCCGTGGCGGGGTCCCCGTTGCAGGCGGGCAGGCACTCCTCGCAGGCGTCCGTGGTGCAGACGCAGCTCGGCTTCCACTCCATGGAGCCCGAGGTGTCGACGACCATCATCAGCAGGGGTTTGTCGAGGATGATGACCTCGGCGTCGAGTGCGACTCCGGAGTCTTGCGGGATTCCCGCGTCGGCCGACGGCTCACCGGCGTCGGCGTCCGGCGCGCTCGCGTCCGGTTCCGGCTCGCCGTCGGAGCCGTCGGCGGGCGACTCGCGGCAGAAACCCGCCTTGCAGACCCCGGCACCGACCAGGGCGCTGCAGTCGTCGTCGACCTCGCAGCCGACATCGCAGACCGACTCGCTCACCGGGTCATCCGCGCAGCAATCGCGGGAAGCGCCCAGCGTGTCCGGTGGGATGCAGGAAGGGTCTCCCGGAAGGTCTGAACAGGAAGCTTCGGTCTCGCATATCCGGGTACAGACGCCGCAAATACAGGCCAGCCCCTCTCCGCACGCGGTCTCACAGGAGGTCAAAAAATGGGAATCCCCGCCCGTGCCGTTGACCTTGCTGTCGTAACAGCTCGAAACCGCCAGCAGAAACGGCAAAAATAAAGCGGATGCGCGCACGGAAAGGCCAGCAGCGCGAATTGCCGGATCCTTCTTTCGCTCACTCATCGCCCTGCCCTCCAGTCGCGGCATCGCCCCGCTCCAGCACGCACTGTCCCCCATAAACTACCACCTGACGGTACTCGGCCGGCAGGCCGTGCTCCTGGTTGTGCTCCTGCACCCGCCGGCCCAGGTCTAGGTGCGCCTGCCGGAAGCGGCGCAGCGACGCGGTGACCTCGTCCTGCAGCGGGTGGCCGGGCCAGATATCGAAGGAGAAGGTACTCCCGCCGACCGTATCGTCCCCGGCGGTGGCCGAGGGACCGGCGACCAGGCGGCTGCAGACGGTCTGCACCATGGCCTGGAAGTGGTCGAACACGGCCGCCTCCCAGCCGGCGGGCGCGCTCAAGGGGATACTGAAGTCCTGCGCGGCATACAGCTCGCCGCCCTCCCCTGCCTGTAGCTGGACCCTTTTCGAGTCGACCAGGCTCCCGAGGGCGGCTTCGAGCTCATCCTTCCGGCCGGGCATACGCTCCAGCAGATCGGGCAGCCCGAGCGGACCCTCCCGGTAGACGATGACCCAGATCAGCTCCTGAAGTCCCTGCCCGCTGGCCTGGTCGCGCATGCGCCCCAGCTCCTGCTCGGTGACTGCGCGGTACAGCGTGGCCGGGCCGGTGCCGGTGCAGAAGACGAGGCCGCTCTCGGTCAGATCGTAAAGGATGCCGCGCAACAGCGTTTCGTCGTCGCGGGCGAAGCGCTGCAGGATGGCGTCGCGCATCGCGCCCCCGCTTTCATCGATGTAGTCGAGCACCGCCTTCCACAGGGTACGGCCGCGCTCGGTCGAGCCCTCGGTCAGCCGCCGCAGCTTGCGCAGATAGGCCCTGAGCGCCATGCCGAACATGTCGGCGCTCACCTTGCGGCTCACACCTTGCGTTTCGAGCTCCCTGGCCAGGTCCACGAAGATCTGGTTGGCCAGGTGCGAGAGCGGCGCGCGCAGCCCGCCGGCCGTGGCCAGCTGGGCGATGAGCACCGTGACCTGCCGCACGATGGCGTCGATGAGCAGCTGTACGTTCACGCCTGGGCCTCCCGGGTTCCGCTATCCATCATCTTCGAGGATAGCGGGTCCCGAAGGCCCGAGGGAGATGGCAATAGGGTCATCCCGCGGGGTCGGAAGCGTCTGCGAAAAATGCTGTAGGGGCGGGCCGTGCGCCTTATCATTCTACACATCTAGTTAGTTCCCGGCTCGAAATGCAACTCCCGTCGCCTCGCTTGCGGGGCGGGCGCATCTGCTGCGTCGTTCCTCCTCGAAATAGCCCCACTATTCGCTCGTCGTCACTCCTTGCAGCTGCGCCCGCCGCGCTGCGCGATGCTCGGTCCGGCATTTTGAGCCGGGAACTAGTTACGCTCTTTAATTTCTGGCGTTTCGATGGAGGAGCGGATGGTCAACTGATATCAGGCCCGGTCCGACCGGCCGCGGCCACTAGGTTCTCGAGGGCCAACCGCAGGCGAACCGCCCGGACCGTGGCGTCGTGAGGGCAAGCGGCTGCATAGTCCTGCACCGAGCGTAACGAGATATGGAGCACCTCGGCGAGGTCGCCGCTCGACATCCCGGCTTGACGCCCGAGTTGGGCGGCTGCGCGCCGTGCGCGAACGACTGTGGCGTGACTTCCCAGCAGGCAAGGATCGGCCGCCGTCGCGTGGGCCGCGGCCGCTGCCAGACGAGCGCTGCCCGCAGCGCG
>CAYVFC010000118.1:0-5592 GCA_964450715.1 uncultured Sandaracinaceae bacterium
CGCACCAGTCCGAGGGCCCGCAGTCGCTTCCGGGGAAGGTGCCGTCCGGCAGGCAGGCGTTCTCTTCGGTCGGAGGCGTGCCCGGGTCGAGGCAGGAGTAGCCCTCGAGGCAGTTGCCGGCGACGCATCCGATGACGCAGATACTGCCCGCTGACTCCGAGCAGGTGAGCGAGGCATCGACCGCGCCGCACAGCGCATCGCCGGCCGCGCCGCCCGCCGGGCAGCTGATGGCGCAGGTACCGTTGACGCACTCCATGTCGACGTCGGTGTTGCCGTCCAGGTCATCGGCGCACCAGTCCGAGGGCCCGCAGTCGCTTCCGGGGAAGGTGCCGTCCGGCAAACACGAGCCTTCTCCGGTGAAACACGAATAGCCCGTGTAACAGCTGCCCTCGTCGCATTCGCTCACGCACAGTTCGCCGGCGACTGCCGAGCACATCATCGACTCGTCGATGATATTGCACAACGAATCGCCGTACGTCGAGCAATCCAGCACGCAGATGTCGTTTTCGCACCTCAGATCGGCGATATCGATACCGTCTAGGTCCTGATCGCACTCATCGCTAACCGCATCACGACAGGGGCTGCCGGGGAAGGTGCCGTCGGGCAGACACGCATTGTCCGAATTCAGACACGCGTATCCCGCGTCGCATGCGCCGTCGGAGCAGCCCCGCACTCAATATCCGTATTTGTCAAAACAGGTCAGCTCCGCGCTCACGCCGCCGCACAGCGTATCGCCGCCAGTCGAGCAGTCGACCACGCAGGCGCCATCCGCGCAGACCATGTCCACGTCGGGGTTGCCGTCCAGGTCGCTATCGCATGGATCGTTCAGGTCCGAACGACACGGCCCGCCCGGGAAGGAGCCTGCCGGCAGGCAGACGTCGCTGGAAAACACACCGTAGGCGCAAACCAGGCTGGCGTCTATACCGCCACACAGGGCGTCGCCACCGACGCTGCAGTCGATGAGGCAGGTATCGTCAATGCAGAGCATGTCCGCGCTGCCGCCGCCGTCCAGATCCAGGCTATCGCACTCGTTGCTGCTGTCGCAGTCGCCACCGGGAAAGGAGCCTGCCGGCAGGCAGACATGGCTGGAAAACACACCGTAGGCGCATATCAGGCTGGCGTCCACGTCCGCGCATAGCGCGTCGCCGCCGGTGGCGCAGTCGACCAGACATAGATCGTCGATGCAGAGCATGTCCGCGGTAGCGTCGTCGTCCAGGTCCACTACGTCGCAGGTGTCGTCGGGATCGCAGGGCCCGCCCGGAAAAGAACCCAGCGGTAGACAAACAGACGGGCTTAGCGTGTCGGCGCAATTCAGCCCCGAGTGGATATCCGTGCAGGTGCTCTCCTCGGAGCACTTGGTCATGCACTGACCGCCCGCGCCGCCCACGCAGCTGGTGTCCGTGTCTTCACAGTCGCCGTTTTCATCGCAGCGCGCGGGCGGCTGGCACGCGGCATCTTGACAAACCGCGCCGGCCGGACAGTCCTCGTTGTCTTCGCAGACCTCGGGCACGCATATTCCCGCGTTGTCCGGATCCCCTTCCAGCGGCTGGCAGACCTCGTAGACCAGCAGATTGCACACTTCGCCCGGGTCGGCCGGATCGCACTGCAGCAAGCAGAAACCGCCTGTCGAAGACAGTGCTGTCGTATCCGGGTAGCAAATACGGTCGCTGTTCGCTGTGTCGCAGGGGTCATTCGCCGTCAGGTCACATTCTGGTGGTAGCTTGCACAGACCGGTTGATGAATCGCACCACGAACCGGCTTCGCAAGAAGTCTCGTCGCACTCGGGCACACAGATATTGACGTCGGTTCTGCTCAGCGGCTGGCAAACGTAGCCCTCTCCCGGCCGGCAGGTGACATCCGGATCGCAGTAAGCCACACATATCGGCGGCGCGTCGCCCGGCACGTCGTAGCAGTGCGAGCCCGGAGGGCAGAGCGTATCTTCGTCGCAATTCAAGATCGAGCAGTAACCGTTCGGCATGGTTCCATCCGGAACGCAGACGCCGCTCTCGCATTCGTCATTCGAATCGCAAGGCGAGCCTACCTCCCCGGGCGCGATGGTCGTACCGTCGCCCACGGCCAGGCACGCGCCGTCCACTTCTTCGGTGCCCTGACCGCAGACCAGCTCGACGCCTCCGTCACCGGGCGTTGCGTCCGGCGCTCCCGCGTCCGCGCCACCGTCGACGGCACCGTCGAAACCGATGGGAACACATTCGCCGTTCCGCTCGACCGTTCCGTCGCCGCAGGTGAGATCGTCGTCGCCGCAACCTAAAACGCCTACGGCGAGAATCGCAACGATAAACGCATCAGAAATCCCGAGTACCCGATATTTCATTGTCTACCCCTTGCCGAGCCCGTCCTCAGCGCTATTCGAGAGTGACAGAACCTTACGCCCGTCGATCCGCCTTTCGGTTTAGCTGTAATCGGCCACGGTCGTGCAGATTTCGATTGTATATTGGATCTACTCCTCTGTTCCATAGATTTCGCATAACCATCGTCGTATTTCGGGTAACCAAACGACGTCTGCAAGCTGTATCAGGGGGCCCTTGCGAAGCTATAGTGTACTTTTTGAACACAATGACAGCAGCGCCTATCTTCCCACATTCGCCTACCCGCGCGTAAAAGCTCACTTTCTCGCGGCGTCGCTACCAGGTCTATTTCACCGTTTCCGCACCGCGTTTTGGTGCGCTGACGGGATAGAGGAATAGAGGGACGAAAGCGTTTGCGGTTCGGCTCTCGGGGAGGCGAGCGCCGCAGACCGAGCTCGCATCAGATCCATACCATGCAGACCCGCTCGCGCACACCTGGCGCTCCTCTCGCTACCGCACTCCCTGGCGCTCCTCTCGCTACCGCACTCACGCTCCGGTCAATTGCAGGCCTCGGGGCGAATGCTTTCGTATTCCGAACCGCCGCGCTCGCGCGACTCGACCGCCGCATCCCGTCCCTTCTTGATCACCACCAGCGTCACGTCATCCAGGCAGCGGTAGCCGTCCAACTCCCTGAGCAAACCGTCGCGGATCTCGTCCGTCGACAGTGGCCCCAGTCTCTCGAAACACCCGGCCAGCTTCTCGTCGCCGAACATCTCTCGCGCGCGCGTACGCTCACCTTCCGCCGTCTGGGTCTCCTGCACCGCTTCGGTGATCCCGTCGGTATAGAGTAGAAACGCGTCGCCTTCCTCTACGAAAAACGTATCGTCGCTCAGAAGCCCGTCTATGTCATCCAGGATACCGATCCAGGTGCCGTCCGTTTCGATGCTCTCGACCTTTCGGGTCTTGGCCCTGTAGACCAGGATATCCTGGTGGAGACCCGAATAGTGAACCGCGCCGTTCTTGTGGGCGGCGAGCACCGTTATGGTCATGTACTTCTCCCCACCCAGCTGCCGGATGTTCTTGGCGATCGTTCGATTGATAACGGTCAGCAACTCGGAAGGGGCCATCTCCGGATTGCCCACCAGGGTGACGTTGATGGCGGTCTGAACCATCATCATTACGAGCCCGGCCGGCACGCCGTGACCGGAAACGTCTCCGATCACCACCCAGTCATACCCTCCGATATTGATAACGTCGTAGTAATCGCCTCCGACCTCGTCCATCGGATTCATGTATACGGATATGTCGTATCCCGGGATCCTCGGCGCCTCCGGCAACAGGACCGTCTGGATCTTCTTCGCCAGCGCCATCTCGCCCCAGAGCGCGTCTCGGGTCTGGGTGAGCTGCGTATTGGTCGTCGCCAGTTTCTCCATGGCGAACTGCAGCTCCCTCGTTCGCTCGCTCACCCGGTCCTCGAGCCCCGTGTTCAGTACCTGCAACTCGATCCGCATGACGTTGATGCGGTCGGCCAGCGCGATGGCAAAGAGGGTTTCGGTGATCACGGCTCCCGCGTAGTGAGCCCAGTTGGTCAGGGGGTTGGAGGGAAGGATACCGAAGAGCATGAGCAGCCAGATGGCAGCCAGACTGATGAAGAATATCAGGGCCAGCAGAAAAAAGCGGGCGATACGGCTCTTGCGTAGCGCGTTGATCAGCACCAGCCAGAAAACGTAGTTGCAGGTCAACAGGCCGAGACCGGCCGTCAGGACGATGGCGAGGTGGTATTCGAGAAAGATGCTGAGAACGAAAGCGAACATACACACGGCGATGACCGCTATTCCCAGCCGGTGCAGGAGCGGCGTTCGCTCCTTGCAGTCCAGAGCGCTCAAGATGAAACCATTTCCGAACACCAGGTAGAGAGCGATGAACGGTGGCAGGCAGAAGTTCGCCCAGCGCGGATAATCGGGCCAGAGGAACTGAAAAGCGATGCCGTTCTGCGCCGAGGTGAACAGCAATAGCATGAGAATGTTCAGGGCGTAGTAGAGGTAATCCCGGTGGCGTATGAAGAAGAAAATGACCAGGTTGTACAGCATCATCACCAGGGAGACACCGTAGAAAAGCATCAGAATGTAGTAGTCGGTATACGAATCGTCGCGGAAGCTATCGATCGACCACAGGGTCAGGTTGAACTGCATGGAGCTTCCGGTCTGCTGGTGGATGTAGTACTCCGCGGACGACTCTGCGGGAACGGACAGGGGGAAAACAAAGTTCTTGTGCTTGAAGGGCCGCTCGTGGAACGGCCGCAGATCCCCCGCTTCGATCACGGCGTACCCGCCGTCCCGCGGGTAGTAAAACGAAATGCGATCGATCAGGGGATAGGCCTGTTCGAGGTAGAATGAAACCGTTTCCGGAGTGGGATTTTCTACCGTGAAACGCACCCAGTATGCCGACTCGGTAAAACCGAACGCCAGCATATCGCTTTCCGCTCTCTTCCACGCCTTCCGGTGGGTTTCGCCGCGAATCGCGTCAAACGAGAGCCTACCGCTCTCATCCTCGAAATACTCGATGTACATCCCCAGCGTCGTCCGGGTGAGGTTTTCATCCAGGCGGACAGCAGGAATCCGATTGTCGTCCGCCCGAACCGTAGAGGGCAAAACCGGTACACCGACGGCGACCACGAGACCCATACATACAAATGCTACAATGTACGACTCTGTGTTCTTCATATCCAGCGTCTGAAATATTCATGATAGTCCCGATCCCCGTCTACCGACAAGCCGACTTTCCGTTCGAACTCTGCTTGAATGGAGTACTCGGCTAATTTTCTGGTACCACCTGGTCACTTACTCGACTACCTGCGCCAATTGGCCATGAGCAGGGCGCCTGCCGGGCGCGGGGAGGCCAGGACCGGGCGGAGAGGGTTAGGAGGCACCGCAAAATAGACGATCCGGTTGCAGCCGCGTGGGCGGGCGCACTCGCGGCTTTCGTCCTGGGTAAAGTCCTCGAAATAGCGCTCTCGACCGCAGGGAGAGATCTCTACGGTTTTTCCTGCGGGCGCGCTCGCGATTGCGCTCCGCCGACGCGCCCGGTCTCGTATCGTTTTGCGGTGCCTCCTAAGCTCGATCTGGGAAATCCAGCTTTGTCCCGTGCCTCTCTGGACGAGGTCCCCGTCAGCAGGGCGAGCAGAAGGGACCGCCGCAGTCGACCGCTTCCTCGGCGCCGTTCTGGATGCCATCGTAGCAACTGGCACAGCTGCCCTCGAAGCACTGGTTGTCCTGGCAATCCCAGT
>CAYVFC010000118.1:5692-10812 GCA_964450715.1 uncultured Sandaracinaceae bacterium
CACCAGCCGCCGCCGCAGTCCACGTCGCTCTCGGCGCCGTTCTGGATGCCGTCGTAGCAACTGGCACAGCTGCCCTCGAAGCACTGGTTGTCCTGGCAATCCCAGTCCTCGGTACAGGCCTGGCCCGATCCGCAGGGCGGGCACCAGCCGCCGCCGCAGTCCACGTCGCTCTCGGCGCCGTTCTGGATGCCGTCGTTACAGCTCAGGCAAGTGTTGTCGTGGCAGTAGCTCTGCTCTCCGTCGCAGTCCCAGCTCTCGTTGCAGGACTGGCCCTGCTGGCAGCGCGTCTGGCAGTTGCCGCCGCAGTCCACGTCACCCTCGTTGCCGTTAAGGACGCCGTCGCTGCAGCTGATGCACACGCCCTCGGAGCAACCGGTCCAGCTGCCGTCGAACTGGCAGTCCCAGTCGAACGCGCAGCTCTGTCCAATCTCGCATTGCTGGCAATTGGAGCCGCCGCAGTCCACGTCGGTCTCGTCCCCGTTCTTCACCCCGTCGTTGCAGCTAATGCAGGCGCCGTCGAGACAGGTCGCCCAGTGGCCGTTACCGTCGCAGTCCCACTGTTCGTTACAAGCCTGGCCCGACTGGCAGGGCGGGCAGAACCCGCCGCCGCAATCCAGATCGGTTTCGTAGCCGTTCTTCACCCCGTCCTGGCAGCTCAGACAGGTGTTCTGGTAGCAGTAGCTCTGTTCTCCGTCGCAATCCCAGTCCTCGTTGCAGGACTGGCCCTGCTGGCAGCGGTCCATGCAGTCGCCGCCGCAGTCCACGTCACCCTCGTTGCCGTTGAGGACGCCGTCGCTGCAGCTGATGCACACGCCCTCGGAGCAACCGGTCCAGCTGCCGTCGTACTCGCAGTCCCAGTCGTATGTACACGAGCTACCCAGAGCGCACGCCTGGCAGTTCATACCGCCGCAGTCCACGTCGGTCTCGTCCCCGTTCTTAACTCCGTCGCTGCAGCTGATACAGGCGCCGTCGAGACAGGTCGCCCAGTGGCCGTTGCCGTCGCAGTCCCACTGTTCGTTACAGGCCTGGCCCGGCTGACAGGGCGGGCACCAGCCGCCGCCGCAATCCAGGTCGGTCTCGCTGCCGTTCTTCACCCCGTCCTGACAGCTGACACAGGTATGGTCGTAACAATAGGTCTGATCTCCGTCGCAGTCCCAGTCCTCGTTGCAGGACTGACCCAGCTGGCAGCGGTCCATGCAGTCGCCGCCGCAGTCCACGTCACCCTCGTTGCCGTTGAGGACGCCGTCGCTGCAGCTGATGCACACGCCCTCGGAGCAACCGGTCCAGCTGCCGTCGTGCTCGCAGTCCCAGTCATGGGTGCAGGAGCTACCGAGCACGCACGCCTGGCAGTTCATGCCGCCGCAGTCCACGTCGGTCTCCTCGCCGTTCTTCACCCCGTCGCTGCAGCTGATACAGATGCCCTCGAGGCAGGTCGCCCAGTGCCCGTTGCCGTCGCAGTCCCACTCCTGGTTGCAGGACTGGCCCGACTGGCACGGTTCGCAGCCGCCGCCGCAATCGGTGTCGCTCTCGTCTCCGTTCCGAATGCCGTCGACACAGGAGGGATTTCGGCAAACGCCCTGCTCGCACCAGTGGGACCCGCAGTCGCTATCCTCGATGCAGGACTGATTGGTATCGCATCCCCGGCAGCCGCCGCCGCAGTCGACGTCGCTCTCGTCGCCGTCCTGCTCGTCGTTGGCGCAGCTGTCCGGTGCGCAGAGGAAGTTCTCCGGTTGCCAGTCCCAGCCCTCGTTCAGGTCGAGGCATTGCCGGCTGACGCAGTTCTCGTCGTTCTGGTCGCAGAGCTGTCCCTCGGAGCAGGGCGGACAGGAGCCGCCGCAGTCGACGTCGCTCTCGTCGCCGTTCCGGGTGCCGCTCTCGCAGAACGAGGTCACGCAGACCTCCTGGTAGCAGAGCAGGCCCTGGTCGCACTGCGCAAAGGCCGAGTCGTCACGCCACCCCCAGCAGGCGTCGCCCGACGCGCAGGGACCGCAGACCGAGTCGCCCCCGCAGTCGATATCCGACTCCTTGTCGTCTACCACCCCGTTGCTGCAGCTCTCCGGAATGATCAGGCAGACGCCGAACTCTCCAGATCCATCCGGATCGTCGATCCAGGCCGGCCCGCACGCATAGCCCGGCGCGCAATCGGGACCGTCCGCGTCGCACTTGCTCGCGCAGACCGAGCCCTGGTCAGTGTTCACACAAAAGGTATCGGCCGCGCAATCCTCTTGCCACCAGCAGGACTGGCCCTCGGAACAGGGCGGGCAGCCCCAGCCGCCGCAATCCAGGTCGGCCTCGTCCGCGTCCTGAAAGCCGTTGGAGCAGTATTCGGGCACCGGCAGACACACGCCAGCACCGTCCTCTACCGCCATGTCCGCCATCGAGCAGAAGTAGCCGTCGGGACAGAAGGGATCCTCTGCCTCGGGATCGCACTCGGCCAGGCAGCACCTGCCGCCAGGCGAATCGCACGCCTCGCTGTGGTGGCAGAGGTAGCCCTCGACGCACTGCCCGAAGAAATCGCAGCGCTCGCCGGCCTCGCTCACCACCGCGCATACGGCGGGGGGCAGATCGGCCCCGTCGAAAGCCGGATCCCAGGCGCCTCCGTCCAGGGGCACGGCGCACACCTCGCCCGGCCCGCAAACCGGGATATCGGCGGCGGGATCGCAGGGCTGGGAGCAGACCTCGGCCAAACAGGATAGACCGGGTATACAGTCCCCGCCTTCCTCTTCGGGCGGGTGCATCCGGCACGTCTGGCCGGCCCGGCAGCGCGGGCACTGGTGACCGCCGCAATCGACGTCCGACTCGTCGCCGTCCTGGATACCGTTCTTGCACTCCTCCGAGAGGTCCGTGCAGACGAAGTCGCCCGGGTCGACGCTGTTCTGGTTCGTACAGATCTTGCCGGCCGGGCAGGGGTTCGCGACGTCCGGGTTGCACCTGGGCTGGCAACACTGATCGGGCCCGGAGCCGCACTCTCCCCAGGCGCAAGCGCTGTTGCCGACGCACTCGGCCGCGAACTGGCAGTGGTCCCGGATGGCCCGGGCCGGGATGCAGGCGCCGCTCTCCGGGTGATAGTCGATTTCGTCTATACACACCTGGCCCGGCTCGCAGCCCGGGGCCTGCGGATCGCAGCGATGGTGGCAACACTGTTCGCTCTGCTCGCACAGCTCGCTTCCCACACAGGTGTACTCGGCCCCGCAGGTGTCCGGATAGCTCACACAAAACTCCATGAATCCACCGGCAGGCGGCGGGCAGTGTCCGACGGCGCAGTCGGTACAGGTTTCGAATTGGGAGGGCCACACGGGCGGTGGAGCGCCGTAGGCCGCGGGGTCGTTGCCGTCGTCCGGGAAATCGCTGCCATCATCCGGAAAGTCCTGGCTTCCATCCGGAAAGGGTAATTCCATGGCCGGGTCGACCGGAAAATCGAGGTTACCGGAAAGGGCCGCGATCGCCCGACACGGCCTTCCCTCACAGGCATCCGGATTCGAGGGATCGCAGATCCGGGTACAGATCTGTCCGAGCTCGGTGTGGTCGCAGATCAAACCCGGGGCGCAGGAGCCGACGTAGGGGTCGCAGGTCATCCCCTCCTGGTTGCCCTGCAGCTGCTTGGGCTCGGGTACGCAGTAGAAGCCCATGGGCGCGCCCTCGAAGAATACTTCTTCCCCGTTCGCCTCGACGCCCGGATCGATCTCGCCGCCGGGCGGTATGGGTAGCGCCAGCGAACAAAGCTGACCCGCTCCGCAGGCTTGCTGCCCGAGCGGATCGCACCCAGCGGCGCAGAGCTCGACCGGCTCGATGTCCTCGTCGTTCACCAGCCAGTTGATGGCGACGCACTGCCCACTGCCCTCGCACTGTTTCTTCTCGTCGCAGGTCTCGATACATACGTCCTGATTGGGTTTGATACCCGCGATACACCCCGCGGCACAGGCGGTTTTCGGGCACTCGTCACAGGAATCACCCACGCCGTCCGCGTCCTCGTCCGACTGGTTCGCGTTCTCGGTAGCGGGGCAATTGTCGTCGGCGTTTGCCACCCCGTCGCGGTCCTGGTCCAGCACGCGGTTCAGATCGGGAGCGACCTCGTCCGATCCGGTCCTGGCCAGGCGGTCGGCGAAGTCGGCCTCTATCCTTTCAATATCGAGCAGGGCCAGCGCCTGCCCGATCTCGTCTCTGAGCTCCGAGCCGACCTTTCCGTCGTCGCCCAGGTCGATCCCCAGGGAGTTGACCAGGTTCTGCAGCTCGGCGTCCACCGCGTCGCTATCGCGGTCGACCGCTACCTTGGCCAGCACGGCGCTGACGCCGAACAGATAGGCGTTGGCGTCGCTGTCGCCTCCGGCGATGTTCATCTCGATACCGCTGGCCTGCGGGTCGAAGCCTGGGCTGGTGATCCTCAGCGCGTCTTTAAGCTCCTGCTCGGCGGTCGTTACAGCGGTATCGAAATCCATGCCCTCGTCGACCAAGCGCTCAACGCGGTTGACGATGAGGTGGGTGATCAGATTGACGTATACCGACTGCACGCCCGCACCTGTCGGTATATAGAGCGCGCGCAGCGTCAGATTGCCCGTGGACAGCGAGCCTACGACCTCGTTGTAGTAGAAGCCGTTGCCCTCGATCTTCACCGGACCCGAGGACTCGAAGGTGAGCTCGAACTCGCCGAGGTCGTTGAGTGTAGAGGTATTGTACACCTCACCGATAGGCTCGAGCTCTTCGTCCAGAGGCGAGACCAGTATAGAGGAGCCCACCACGAAGGGCCCCTTCTGCACCGCGCCCTTGATGGTGGTCACGGTCTTTTTGCCGCCGCCGGCGCCGTTCGAATCGCCGGAATCGCCCTCCTCGGTAGCGCATCCAGCAACGACGGCGAGCGAGAGCAACAGTAGACAGGGCGTTTTCGTACAGAAGAATCGGTTCGGCATCTCTCTACCTTCCGAGGGAAACGCGGACCGCCCGACGCGAGTCGTCGGTTCGGTTCCAGCGGTCGAGTCGGCGCAGATCATGGGTATGTCTTCGATCAACGGCCGGATCGAGGGATTGCTGAACCCGTTCAAGAACGATTATATATAGGGACGTAGCTACATTATTTACATTATTTCTCGCGGGTAACAGCCGCAAAATGAACCGAAACTCGGCCG
>CAYVFC010000118.1:10912-25322 GCA_964450715.1 uncultured Sandaracinaceae bacterium
CCTTGGACTCAGAAATGCCTGCAAATAATGTAAATAATGTAGCTACGTCCCTGCTTTCTTTATTTACATTATTTCTCGCGGGTAACAGCCGCAAAATGAACCGAAACTCGGCCGCCTTGGACTCAGAAATGCCTGCAAATAATGTAAATAATGTAGCTACGTCCCTGCTCTCTCACTGCTCTCTCTGCTCTCTGACGAAGAGCCCTGTGCTGCTCTCTGCTCTGCTAACGTCAATCGACGAAGAGCCGCCGCACGAAGAGATAGAAATCGGCGGGCTTAAAGAATATGACGCTCAAGTATCCCAGCACGATGCGGTCACCCGAATAGATCTCCACGGATTCGCCCGCCCGTACTTCCCGGCCGTTGACCTGGGTGCCGGCCGACGAGTTCTCGTCCGAAATGAGGCAGCGCCCTTGCTCGACGTGGATGGACGCGTGTAGCCTGGAAACCGACCTGTCGTTTATCTGTACTTCGCAATCCTCGCCGCAGCCGATGCGAATAGGCGATGCCGTCGTAGCGGATCGAAGCTCGACCACCTGGTAGAGCTGGTCCAGGGACAGGTTATCGAGAGAAGACGGGGGCCTTTCGGTCTCGATGACGAGCCGATCGATGGTCATCCTGCGCCGCGTCGCCCTCACCGGCTGCATGGCGCGCTGGGTGAGCGACGAGTGCACCAGAAAAGCGTGCTCGAAGCGACGGGCGAATTCCTGTTCCGAACAACCTCTGCAGATCTCTATGTACTCGGCGATCGGCTTCATGGCCACAGGATAGTACTTCGACGAGCCGTTCTCCACCCCTACGCCCGGACCGGTTACACCCGGAAAACTGTCGTAAGTAGCCGCCGGCCTGCGAAAACACACGCCGGCAACCATCTGTCCACCTAAGGAGGCACTGTAAAACAAACGATCCGGTTGCGGCCGCGCGGACGGCAACCGCATCCGCTTCGATCTCACCCAGGACGGCAAGACCTCCACCGTCGCCTGGGAGGTCAGCCAGAGCGAGAGGATCTGTCTACAGAAGAGAGGGGTATCGCTTCACTTCTCGGAAAACAGGGCTACAAAAAGATACAACTGCGACCTACCAATGATCGCGTTGCTGTGTACTCGGCACCACCGCGTACCCCACCCCTCCGTGCCCCTTGCTCAGCACGAACCGGTCGCGTTCCTCCCACAGTGGGTTGCGCGGATCGTACTTGAGACACTTGAAACAGAGGGCGACCAGGATATCGGTCTGGCTCAGCGAGCCGCCGCAGGTATGGGTTCCCTCCACGATCCCTCGCCTTACCCGCAGGGCCCTTTCCTTGAGTCCCTCTCGCGCGATTGCGTCCAGGGCCATGTCTAACCTATTTTTACAGCCGGGCCATGGCCCGGTCCGCGGCTTCCAGCGTCCGGTCGATGTCCCGGTCGGTGTGGGCGATAGACATGTACCAGCGACCGCCGGCCAGTACTATCACCCCTTCCTCCTGCATCTTCTTGACGAAGTCGAAGAGCTTCCACAAGTCCAGCGTGCTCAGGTCCTCGTCCGTGTAGACGACCTCCTTCTCCACGCCGATCATGGTGTAGAAGGCGCCGGTCGCGCCCTGGATCAACATGGGGATGCCGTGCTTGCGGGCCAGCTCTGTCAGCCCGTCGGTGAGGCGCTTCTGCACCCGCGCCATCTCCCGGTAAGCGGCGCCATCGTCCCGCTCCAGGATACTGACCGTGGCCAGCGCCGCCTGTACGCCCAGCGGATGCCCGTTGAAGGTGCCTGGACCCAGTACCTCGTTCCGGGTGAGCAAGCTCAGGATCTCCTCCTTGCCCGCCACCGCGGAATGGGGAATGCCACCCGCCATGGCCTTGCCGTAAGTGGCCAGATCCGGGGTGACGCCCAGGTATCCCTGCGCGCCGTCCAGCCCCACGCGAAAACCGGTGATGACCTCGTCCATGCACATCACGATGCCGTACCTGGTGCACAGCTCGCGTATCTTCTCCACGAATCCCGGCCGCGGCAGCATGGCGAAGTGGTTGAAGACGATACCCTCGAAATGGATTGCCGCTACCTGCTCGCCGTACTCCGCCAGCACCACCTCCAGCCGCTCGGCGTCGTTCCAGGGCAGCAGGAACGACTCCTGCAGCGCCAGCGGGCTTTTGCCCTTGGTATGCACCAGCAGGTCCAGATCCGCGTCGTCCACCCCGAACGGCTTGCCCTTCGGATTCGGATCCACCACCGCGCCGATTACGTTGTCCATCCAGCCGTGGTAGTGATCGCTGAAACGGATGAAATAGGGTCGCCCGGTATGGGCGCGCGCCAGCCGGAAGGCCATCTGCACCGCTTCCGAGCCGGAGAGACAGAACTTGACCTTGTCCGCGCAGGGGATGTGTTGGACCAGTTTCTGACCCAGCTCGATGTCCTGGGGCATGTGCACGGTGCCCGAGCCGATAGCGGTGGAATTGACGGCCAGGTGGTCGGTCAGCGCCTTGATGTACTCGGGATGGCGATGGCCTAGGATAAGCGGGCCCTTGGCGCCCATGTAATCTATGTATTCGTTGCCATCCACGTCCCACATGCTGGCTCCCTGGGCCCTGGCGATGAAGACGCGATGGCTGGCGGCCTCCAGCGGGATCCTGAAGTTGCTATGCCCGCACGGGTATACTGCGTTGAATTTTTCGGTCAGCTCGATGTTCTTCTCGTTTTTCATCAAGATTCCCCTTTCTTTCAACTGCGCGGCATCTCGAGAGCAGACCGCTCCTGCCCCGGCATCAAGCTCTCTACCCGCAGCCTCATCAATGACTTGGTCTCCCGGATCAGCCGTTCGCGCTCCCGGCGCGGGGCGTGGTGAGCCACGCGAATGGTGTGGGGCACCATGTGCGCAGCCCAGAGGCAGGCGTCATAAACCAGATCGCGATCAGCGCCGGGAGCTATCCGCAAGAAGAGCGCGGCCATGAACTCGGCTACCCGCCGGGTGTCGTCCAGATCTATCTCCCTGAGCACGGTGTTGGCCTGCACCGCGGACCAGATGGTGCCCATGGCGGGCTCGCGCCGGAAGAGCCGGACCAGCGCGTCGATCATTCGATCCGCGGCTTCGGGCAGGTCGTCGACGCTCTGCACCTCGCTTAAAATCCTGCCCAGCATGGTCTGGATGCGGTCCAGATAGTCGACGATCAAAACCCGCAGGATGGCGTTCTTGTCCGGAAAGTACTGGTAGACCGAGCTGATGGGCACCCCGGCCTGGGCCGCTATCTCGCGCACGCTGACCGCGTCGTTGCCCCTCTCTCCCACCAGCTCGCGCGCCGCCTCCACGATGGCCCGCACGCGCTCGCGGCTTCGTTCCTGTCGGGGGGTGCGCCTGGGGCTCAGGTCATTCATGTAACGATCTCGCCTCGTTATGACGTTCCACCGCTACGGCTTGACAACAAAATATGAGCAATTATCATGTAAATATGAGCAATGCTCATAATTTTGTCAAGCGTCGAAAGAGGGGCCGCCTGCCCGCCGACCACGGCGCTCTCCCGACCCGCGACGCCGACCTCGAACGGAGAGAGAGACCGTGTCCGAGATCGAGAAAATCGATGACTGCCTGAGCATCCGGGATGACCACCTGTGGGTGGAGGAGTGCGACACCGGCGAGCTGGTACGACGCTTCGGCTCGCCGCTTTTCGTGCTCTCCGAGTCTCAGCTCCGCTCCAACCTGAGACGATTCAGAAACGCCTTTGCCGCGCACTGGACCTGGGGACCGGTGGACATCCTGCCCGCGCTCAAGGCCAACTGGACCGTGGCCAGCCGGCGCGTTCTCACCCAGGAGGGAGCCGGGGCCGACATCTACTCCGAGGGCGAGCTCTGCTGCGCGCTGGAGGCGGGCGTGGACCCGGAGATAATTTCGGTAAAAGGCGGCGGCAAGAGCGAGCGGATGATCAGCAGGTGCATCGAGGCCGGGGTCCGCATCACGGTGGAGGACCTGGACGAGCCCGAGCTCATCGATCGCCTGGCGGGCGAGCTGGGCAGGAAGGCCAAGATCCGGCTGCGGGTGAAGCCCGATTTCCCCAACCTGTGGCGCGCTATCGAGGAGGCGATGGACTACGCCTTCAACAACATCAATCCGCCCTCCATAAGATCGGCATGACCAACCATCCCCTACAGTGGTGGGAGGACGGAGCGGGCCACACCCTGGGCTACTGCTGCCTGGACACCACCACCCGCAACTTCGCCCGGCTGGGGCTGCTGTTCCTGCGCGACGGCGAGTGGGACTCGGAGCAGGTAGTCTCCGGGGAGTGGGTGAGCCAGGTGCGTAACGAGGCCGCGTCCGGCTATGCCGCCTACACCTATCAATGGTGGCTCCCGGGCCAGGACCAGGGCTCGTCTCTTCCGGTCGACGTGTTGTCGGCCCCCGGCACCTTCTTTATCGGCTGCTCCCTGCCAGGAGGCCGTCAACCAGGCCGGGGGCCTGAACAGCATCGCCGGGGCGCTGGTCCAGGACGCGGCCCTGCTCTTCGACCTTTCGACCTGTCCCAAGACCTGCCCCTAGTCTAAATGCAGAGCCCGGAGAGGAGAGAGGACGCCGAGTAAGCCGTGCAGCTGGTCGGGCGCATCTGCCAGCAGGTGGGTCCGGGCATCCCCTACAGCCCGCAGGAGCGGGTGCGCGCCATGATCCTCAAGCAGGAGATGGAGGGGATCGCGGGCCAGGAAAACGTTCGGGTGCAAGAGTTCGAGTACGCGCCCGGCGGTTTTGTAAGCGTTCAGGCCTTGGGCAGCGCGGCTCCATGCGCTACGTCGAGGAGAACCTGGACGTCTCCCTTCGGGATATGGACCCTGCGCACGGGCGGTGCCCGGTAAATACCTGTTTTCGCCCGATTCAGAAGCGATTGCAGGTTGGACTCCAGTGCCTGCGCATACTGTGCCGCGCTCTGGCCATCCACTCCGGGTGCTCCGTGCTTGCGCGTGCGGCGGTAGGCCTCCTTCCGTGCTCTCCGACCCCGGTGGGACTGCCGTGCTCGACCGTCTGCCGCACGGCAATGGTGCCTTCCGCACGCTTGACTGCGTCGGCTCCCACCATGAGGACGATTTCGGGGCTCCATCACACGGCCCACGTGCTCGCTGTCTACGCTTCGCAGCCGGGATCGCTCCGCGGGGCCACGCAAGACTCGCTTCCGGCTGGGCGGCCTACCTTGGCCGGTCGGGATTTCAACCCGCTGGATTCCTTCGAAAGGTTTCAGGCTCAGCTTATGTCCTTCCTCCTTTCCCAGGCTTTGCCTGGCACACCAATCCGCGCGTCCCCCGCAGAGCAGCCCGATTCCGTCCGCGCCTGGCCGAGACGCCGTCGAGGCGAGCAACCGACCGCGTGGTACAATCGTGGCCGGTTCCGGTCCACAGGGGGCGCGGAACCGAACGCCATGCCACAGCGGTTCATTTTCCTGGACGGCCATACGCGCGACGACCGCAACACGGTGCTGGATCAGGTCAAAGGCGCCATCAACCGGGCGGGCTGGCTGCTCGAGTTCACTCTCTTCTCGAACAGCGCGGTCGCCCTGGTGTTCGAGCTCGAGCTCGGCAGAGTCGCCGTGCTCGACGAGGAGCTCAAGAAGACCCGGCTGCATCTCGGCGACAAGAGCCGGCATACCCTGGACGGATGCGTTGGCGCGCTCGAAGCGCTCGACGAGGAGCAACGTCGAGCATCCCTGATCGGGTTGATGCACATAACGTTCGTCCACCACGATCCCGACCTGCGGCGCGAGGTGCCGAAGGTCCCGGGGTAGATCCGCTCGCCGTCCTTCTTTTTCCGGGTCCGCGGCCGGCGCGCCCGTGTCGGTCCACCCGAAAGACGACGCGTACCCTTTTTGTCGGCGGGAAGGGGCCGTGGCCCCTGTTGTCCGGGGCGGTCGGGCTGGCGCTTCTCAACTACGCGACGCTGGCCATATCCGGCCACCCCCGGGGGATCACCTCGGGTTTCACGCTCTGGGGAGCCCAGGGGCTCGGCGCGGACCTGTCGCGGTCCGCATACCGGCACTTGCAGACCGCGAAGCTCGACGGCAGCGTCTGGGCTGACGAGACCTCGGTGTGGACTACGGACCGAAAACTTAAATCTTAGCCCCGTCCCCTATTCCATGAAGGCCGTGACCGCGTCACCGGTCTGACGCAAGGCGCGGCTCAAGGAGCTGCTCAGCTCGCCCGGGAAATTCATGCTCTGGCCTGGATTGACCTGCAGGACCGCCAGGCCCGTCACCACGTAGGTGTCCTCGTCATAGTGAGCGAGCAGCAGAGGGGTGTAGATTTCCCCTTCCGGGCCGCTCCACCGCCTGTTGCTCACGGGCAGGTCGTCGCTGTCCACGTTGGTGAGCGTCACCCCGTCTTCGGTTTCCATCTCCACGGCCAACAGCTCGCGCGCCAGGCGGTCCATCTCGGTAAAAGCGGTCCGGCCGCCCATCTCGGCCACCAGATCGGGCCCGTCGCTCTTCAGTAGATAGAGAAAGCCGCCCAGGGCCTTGCTGTGCTCCACCAGCAGCTCCAACGTACGCGAGGCTCGGTCCTCGGGCCCGTGGCAGGTTCTCAGCATGGTCGTGGAGATAGCCGATGTCTGCTCCCGCAAGGTATCCGAGCCGCCCTCCTCGTTAGTCGCTTCCCCGGAGAGCTCCAGACCGGCTCTGCGCGCCGCTTGCTCCAGCCTCTCGTACTTGGCTCCGAGCGCCGGATTTCTACCCTGTATCCACTGTTCGGCGCAGAGCTGGGCGTAGAAGGCGAATTCCTCCTCGTCCTTCCTGCAAATGGCGATGCGGCTTCGCGCTTCGTAGCAGAGGCCCAGCGGCACGCCCGTGCTGCCGTAGTGATGGCAGCGCTCCAGCGCGTCGTCCGACAGGTGGATGGCCGCCTGGTGCTCTCCCATCTCGGCCAGCACCACGGAGAGAGGATTGAGCAAATAGATCGCTTCGTACCGGATCTCTTCGCTTTCGCAATCCCGTAACCACTGTTCTCCCAGCTGCCGGGCTCGCTGGTGGCGTCCCAGCGCGCCCAGCACGCTCAGACAGGCTCCCGCCGCGTCGGGCCAGATGAGGTGGCGACCGGGCTTGGTCGCCTCCAGAGCCGCCTCGAACTCGCAGAGCGCGTTCTCGTGGTCTCCGCGAATCCGCTGGTACTCCCCCTTGGCATAGTGGAGCATGGGACCCCAGAGCGGGAACCGCTCGGCCATCTCCCCGACCTCGACGATGATCTGCTTGGCGCCCATCAGGTCGTCGGTCCGCGCGTAGCTCAGCATCTCGGTGATCAGGTTCGACCCCTCCAGGAACTGCGTCGGGCCGTTCTGGATACGCAATAGCTCGGTGCGCTTCTTGCAAAGCTCGGCATGTTCCCGATCGCCCTGGCACAGGTAAAAAACGGCACGGATACGCCAGGCGTTGACCTGATGCAACGGATCGGCCTCGATCTGATCGGCCCATGCCAGCGAGGCCTCTATGCCCATGGCCGCCTCGATCTGCCCCAGCGCATACATCACGGACAGCCGCGTATAGTGGTAATAGGTGTCGTCCAGTCCCGCGCGGTCGGGTTGCTCGACGCGATCGACCACCTGTTGATAGAGAACCAGCGCCTTCTGGTAACGGGCGGTGATGGTATGTCCCACGGCGCTCAGCACCTTGTCGACGATTTCCAGCGCCGGGGTGAGCGTTATCAGCGGCTCGATCGAGGGCAGGGAGCTGAGCAGCGGCCAGTCCAGCCTGACCGTGACCAGCGTCGCGGTGGAAATGAGCAGGTTGGCCAGCTTCTCGATGGCGACGCCCGGCGGCAGCCACCGCTCGTGCTCGGCGGTCTCCTCGAAACGCTTCTGGGCGATCTCCAGCGCGCGGCCCACCCGCTCGGCCGGCGCCACCGAATCGCCCAGCTCCTCGAAGACCGGCAGGCCGCTCTCCTGGCTCAGTCGCCCGAACAGCTCGTCGAGATGGGCGCTGCCCACGCGGGTTCCGATCTGTCCCCAGCGAACTAGGTCGTGCTGCAGGTTGAAGTAATCGCGCCGCGGCCGCCCGAGCTTCAAGCAGGTATCCATGGCCGACTCGTACAGCGCTATCCAGTCCGGCGGCAGCGAGAGCACGTAGTCGGCGTATCCCTCGATGCTCCTCTTGAAGCGCTTGACCAGATCCAGGGCGTGCTCGATCAGGACGTCGGCGCTGCGCTCCCGCTGCCCGGCGTAGAGCAGGAAGCGGGAGACCTGCAACCTGTCCGGACCGCGACCCAGGAATACATCGACCAGCCTCAGGCTGGTCGCGCGCTTCCGCGCGTCGTCGAGCGATCCCTCGAACACCTGCACCCACCCGGTCTGCTGCAGCGCGTACCGCTCGCCGTCGCCGGAGATGACCTCGGCCGCGACCAGCTCGTCCAGCGCCCGGACCAGAGCCGCCATGTCACCGGAACCCGACAGCAGCCGGCACTCCTGCAGCGAGAAGCTATGCTCCGGGCACAGGGCCAGAGCCCCGGCCAAAGCCAGAGCTTCGGGACCCAGCGTTTCCGCGCGCGCCCGCAGCGCCTCGGAAATGCCCGCGGGCAGCTGTTCGGCCTCCAGCCGGCTGGGCAGAGACCAGGCGCCCGCCTCGTAGCGAACCAGCTTCCTGTCCACCAAATATTGCAGCAGCTGCATGACCGACCCGGGATTGCCGGCGGAAGCGGTGAAGATCCGGTCGGCGACGAGCTTGACGTTGGGTCGATCGCCAAACACCGAGACCAGCAGCTTCTCGGTATCCTCCCCGCTGAGGTTCCTAAGCCTGATGCTGGCACCCGCCTCGGCCATTATTCTGACCGCGTCCTCGCTGATGGCGGCCGCCGCGGTTTCCGCGCTGCAAATGACCGCCAGCCTGTGCGTATCGGCCTCGTGCGCCATCAGCACCAGAAACGCCGCCGAGGGCTCGTCTATCCGGTGCAGGTCGTCGACCGCAATCACCAGAGTCTGCCGGGCGGATACGGCCGCGAACCAGCTGCGTAGCGCCGACTGTACGTTGTGGCGCTGGAGCGTAGCCTGCTCGAAGTTTTTCAGCACGATATCGGGGAGCTTCTCACGGAGCTCCGGCAACAGGTGCCCCAGCACGTTCGCAAACGGCGTCGCTTCTTGCAGCGCCTGCTCGGGCACGGCCTCGATGAGGCGCAAGGCCAGCGCCCTGGCCGCTCCCCAGTCACCCGCGTGCGCGTCCCGGGTGTCCGCCCGCAGCACCGTCAAGCCCAGCAACCTGCCTTCCAGCACTATGGCGTCCAACATTCGGGAGCGACCCACGCCCGACGAACCCTCGACCAGCAGCGCGTAGCCGCGGCCGGTGCCCGCGCGGGCCAGCCGCTTGCGCGTCTGCAGCAGCTGCTCTTTGCGGCCCACCAGCGTGGGCGTCGACAGGTAGGCCCGGCTGACCACCAGCTGCTCCTTCAACTCGATACCGGCGACGGCGCACAGCCGCTCCATCACCTCGGCGGCGCTCCCCGGTCTGGTGCTGGAGTCGAGACTGACCAGCGACATCACCAGGTCGTCCAGATCGCGAGGAATATCCTCTGAGAACGACGATGGCAACCGTGGCGCGGAACGCCACTGGTCGCGAAGCTGTCCAAACTTCCGCGCCGGATAGACGTGGCGGCCGGTCAGGGCGTAGTAGAGCGAAGCGCCCACCGAGTAGAGGTCGGATCTCGCGTCCAGGCTCTGCATATTGACGACCTCGGGGGCCGTGTAGGACGGCGTGCCGATAACGTGGCCGGCCGGCCCCATCGGTGCCATGGCGCCGAAGTCGATGAGCTTGGCCAGACCGTGCCGGGTAGAGCGAATATTGCGCGGGCTGACGTCGCGGTGAACCATGCGGCGGGAATGGATCAGGGAGAGCGCGGAGCATACGTCGGCCAACAGCGCGCAAGCCTTTTTCCACGGCAGCGGCGCCAACTCCCGCAGATCGCCCCCTTCCAGCAGCTCCATGGTGTAATAGGGACCCGCGGCATCGATGCCGAAATCGTACACCTCGATCACCCGGGGATGGGCCAGCTGCGATAACGTGTAGAACTCCCGTTCGAACTGCTCGGTCGCCGCCCGTTTCTTCCTCTCGTCCGCGCCTACCAGCAGCTGCTTGAGCGCCAGCTGCCGGCCCCCGGCCATCTCCTGCACCCGGTAGATCACCCCCATACCGCCCCGCCCCAGCACGCCCTGTACCTGATACCGGTCGGCGATGCGTTCCGGCAGCTCGACGCCGCTCATACCGGCTCCCTTTCCCTTACAGTCATTCCGACTCCTTCCGGGGACACAATTCGGAAAAAATGACCGCATCGAAGCGAAACTTACCGTCGCCCGATATTTAGTATTCTACAACTCGTCCGCGCCTCGTCACAAGCGAGGAAAGAAGAGCCGCGATAGTGACCATCACGGACACTCCCCCATCGGCCGACCGCTATCCAGAAATAGGCAGGAAGCGCTGCGAGCGCGAGCCAGGGAATCGAGCACCTCCCACGCCTCGGCGGCGAACCGCGGCGAGCCGACCGAGACGCCGGCCGGCAGGTAGTCCCGGGGATGCAAGGCCACCGGCTTCTGCAGGGCCAGCCGGTAGCCGGCCTCGGCCTCGATGGGTTCGGGTCCGGTAAAGGTAAAACCATCGCTCTGTTCTCTCACCCGCAAGAGGTCGGCGCCGCTCAGGTTCACCAGGTAGAAGCTGCTGTCCCCGGTGGTGCCGGGCGGATGGCGCTCCAGCTGAAACGCGTCCAGCATGTCCTGCGCCGTGACGCCTCCCGCCTCCCAGGCGACCATCACCCCGTTGACGTCGACCGCGGCCGCGTCAACCGCGAGCGTTTCGGTGGCCGCCTCGGCGGCTATCCGCGCGATACCCGCGGCATCCTGCGGCTGCTCGAGCCAGCCCACCTCTTGCAGGGCTCCGGGAGCGTATTGCCTCATCACCCGGTCGATCGTGCGCTCGAGCTCCGGATTCGATGGAAGCTGACCGGGGGTGTTGGTAACGAGTTGATAGCGGTAGCCCGCCAGGCGTCGCCCCGGCAGCTCGAAGTCGAGGTCGATATGCACCAGGGCGAGCGCCCAGGCGCCGGGATGCGCCAGGATCGCGCCGCCGACAACCTCGGCCTCCTCGAACTCGGCGTGGGTATGGCCTCCCAGTATCAGGTCAATGCCGGGGACGGACCCGGCGATGAGCCGGTCGTCGTCCACGCCGAGATGGCTCAGCATGACCATGAGGTCCACCTGATCACGGTAGCGTTCGACGATCTCGGCCGCGCGCTCGATGAAATCATAGCGGGACTCGAGCTCGGGGTAGAAGTCATCGTCGTACTGCCGGCTCTGCTCCTGGTAGGGTCGGGTCACCATGCCGAAGAATCCCAGGCGTACGCAACCCGCCTGGATCTCCACGTAATCCACCGCCCCGAATCGGTCGGGTTCGCTTCCCTTATACCGCACGTTACTGCAGAGGGTCGCGGCATGGGGATCGAGGGAGAAGGCCAGCGCCTCTTCCAGCGACCAGGCGAAGTCGTGGTTGCCGAGCGTACGCAGATCAAAGCCCATGGCGTGCACGACTTCCCCCGTGGCCCTTCCCTCGGAGAGCACCTCGGCCAGCGCTCCCTTCTCGTGGTCGTCTCCTCCGTCGGTGAAAAGGGTATAGGGATTCTCCGCCCGCGCCGCATCCACATATCCCCGGATGCGGCTGAAGGGGTTGGCCCCGAGCGGATCCTCGTCGCGCTCCGGCGTGTAGCGGGCGTGCAGGTCGGCCACGTGGACGATGGCGACGGTTTGCCGCTGAAGGCCGGCGCCTTCAGCGCAGACAGGCCCTACCGCCCGCGGCTCGACCAGCCGATCCGCTTGACCAGCGCCATCCCAGGGCCCGCTCGCCGTCCGCTCGCCGGGGCCGCTCTCGCACCCGCCGCCGACGAGCAGCTGCAGAAAAAGGCAGAGAATCCCCCTCACCGGCACCGCTACCGATGCCGAAATGATTTCCCTCCACTTGCGCTCGAAGGCTAGCACGCTTGAATTGTGTTACGATCTTTTTCACTTCGGTCAAGCTCGGTGGATCGTGAACCACGGGGACCTCATCGAGCCACCAGGTGCTCGTCGAACCAGCGGTCGATGAGCGCGGGCACGCCCTCGGCCGCGCCCACGCTCAGGTGGCTGGCGCCGGGCACCAGTACCAGGCGCACCTCGGAAGCGGCCGCGGCCGCGCGTCGGATCTGCTCGCTCTGTCGCCACGGAATGCGCTCGTCGTCTTTACCGTGGATGAGCAGCAGCGAGCCCCGAAACCGGGAGACGGCGCATCTCGGGCACGCCTGATCCGGATCGAAACCGGCGCGGCGACCGGCCTCTTGCAGGATACCGCGCTCGAAAGAGACCGGTATCAGCTCGGCCGCCGGCCCGAGGATCCAGCGCGTGTAACAGGGCACGACTTCCGGCAGAGAGGAAAACGGAGCCACGGCCACCAGGGTATCGGCGCGGCCGTCGCTACCGCCGAGCATGAGCGCGGTGGCCGCGCCATACGAGGTGCCGTGCACCCCGAGCGGCGTGGCCAGTAGCTCGAGCTGTTGCAGCCGATCGATGAGCGCGCTCAGGTCCTCTGACTCGCGAACCCCGTAGGTGAGCCAGCGACCGGAGGACTCGCCATGCCCGCGTGAATCGACCGCCACCACGCGGTATTTCCGCCGCGCTCGGTGTAGCGCTGCCGGCAACAGCTTCTTCTTAGAGTCGTGGATCCCATGCAACAAAAAGACTGTTCCCTTGGGAGCTCGGGGCGGTTCGAAGACCCAGGCGCGTATCCGCGCGCCCGGCCGTTTCACCTCGACCACCCGGCTGACTTCCGGAGGCGGCGCGAGCGGGGCGTACCGCGGATTCGACGACACCACGATCATACCCGGCCCCCACGATCGCGCCGTGCTCCAGAGGATGACGGCTGCCAGCGCGGTACCGAGCAGGACCGCGACCGGTATACGCCGCGTCCTGCGCGACCGGGAACGACCCGACCCATTTTTATCTTTAGAGCACATCCTAAAAATCCGGACCGAGTATTTCGGAGCGCGGCGATGCGGGATGTGGCCCCGCCGAACCGAGGAGATATGGGGCTTCTTCGAGCGTGCCGTGCCGTAGGTTCAGCTCGAAGCTTCCGAACGAGTAGATCATCCGGTGCGGCAAATCGGGCAAAAACGGTTACTTATCGCGATGTTACACCGGATCTCGAAACCGGCTCAATCCTCGCCGAATCGCGTTACACGTCGGCGGCCAACCGGGTACAATCGTAGTATGAGCGAACCGTGGCCGCGTTTCTGGTCACGATACGTGGGCCGACGAGCTCACGGGCGCGGACGCAATGCTGGATTACCTAGAAATATTTCGCAAACTCAACGAAGCCGAAGTAGAGTATAGCGTGGCGGGTGGAATGGCCGTGAACCTGCACGGCATTCCTCGAATGACCTACGATATCGACCTCGTTCTCGAGATGAACGACGACAATCTCAGAGCGTTTGCCGAGTTGGTCAAGTCCTGGGGATTCAAGCCCAAGGTGCCGGTCGATCTGATGGACCTTGCCGTATCGGAAAAGCGGGAGGACTGGATTCGTAACAAGCATATGAAGGCGTTCAATCTCGTCAATCCGAGCTGGGCCATATCCGAGATAGACATCCTCATCGATTTGCCGATCTCGCACAACGAGGTCCTGGAGCACAGCTCCACGTTCGTCTTGGACGGCGTCGCGGTGCGCACGGTTTCGATCGAGCACCTGATTAAAATGAAAGAAGAGGCGGGCAGGGTCCAGGACTTGGCGGATGTCAACCACTTGAAACGAATAAGGGAAATTGACCGGTGAAAGACCCTTCCCCGCCCGGTTTCGAATACTACATCGATGACGAGACCCTCCGAAGCTACGGTAAGAAACCGTTGGTGCTTCGACTGCGCTGGCTCTACATGGGCAACTTGCTCAGAAGATCGTATCCCCGCGAGATAGTGCGCCTTCACGAACGCTTTCGCAAACGCGGGGCCGCAGATCCGTCTTTATAGGGGACGAGGACGGGTTCTCTGTATCTTTCCGTAACGAGAACGAGGGGACGGGAACGAGGGGACGCGTAACAAGGGGACGGTAACAAGGGGACGTAACAAGGGGACGGGGCTAAGATTTAAGTTGTTTGCCGCTTGGACATGGGGAAGAAGACTATCGGTATCGCGAAAGGGCCGCTAATGGAGGCCGAAGGCGAACTACGAACGGGGATGGCGCGACATGCCGAGAAATGAGATGGATCCAGGTGCGAAGCGGATCGCAAGGACGGGATAAACGTCAGAGCGTTAACTTTCGCTCAGGTCGAAGCCGGTCGGTCAGATGGGAAACCGAGCTGGTAAGCCGAGGCGGAGGCGGAGAAGAGAAACTTAAAACTTAGCCCCGTCCCCTTTGCGGTGGGAAACCGAGGTACCCTGTGCATTGACGGGTCCCCCTCGCCGCGGGGGGGGGTTGCGCGGGGCCGA
>CAYVFC010000119.1:0-24982 GCA_964450715.1 uncultured Sandaracinaceae bacterium
GCGCGGGCGCGGGCGCGGCGACCGCGGGAGGCCTGGGGGAGTCCAACTCGGGCGGCGGCGGCGGCGGCGGCGGCATGGGCCGCACCAGGACCCGCGCGGGCGGCACGGCCACCGGCAGCCAGGTGGGCGGCCTGTACAGCAGCTGGAACACGGGCCAGCCGGACAACACGGGCGCCGTCGAGCACTGCGCCGAGATGACGCCGACCAGCGGCGTATGGAACGACAGGGACTGCGCGAACACCATCGGTTTCATCTGCGAGGCCCCCTACGGGGACAACGATACCCAGGCCAGCGCGGTGCTGGTGGACATCGAGAACGGCACGGTGAACAGGGTCTCGGGCGGCGACACCGCCTCGATGACCCACGATCTGGACAGCGCGCTCATCGGCTGCGGCGCTTACCCGAGCGCGCCAGACGCCTTCTTCAAGTTCACCCTGACCACCACCCGCGGGGTGGAGATAGACACCAATGGAAGCAGCTATGCCACGGTGCTCGGGCTGTTCACCGACGCCGCCTTCAGCTCTGCGCCCGAGGCTCCCGTGGTCATGCAGAACGACACCCGGGCCTTGGCCGACGGCAACCCGGTGAACGCCGGGGCCACGGTCAGGGGCAGGTGGCTGGAGTACACCGGCGATCTGGACGGCCTGAGCGCGGGTCTGAGCGGCCAGGTGCTGTCCAGCCAGGCGGCGAGCAACACCGGCGAGGCGCAGCCGAGCGCGGACCTGCTGGGCGATATATACAACAAGCGGATATCGGTGACCGGCGCCAGTACCGCGGCCATGGCTGCCGACTACCCGGGCGCGATCATGGACAGCTGCGGCGCGGGCGACGCCTCTCCGGACGCGGTCTACAAGCTCACCACCTCGAGCACCACCGCCGTGCACGTCGGCACCGAGGGAGCCTTTGCCGGAAGCCGCATCGCGCTCTTCCAGGACGGCGTGTTCGGCGGCACCACCCTGGTGGACGTGGCCGGCAACACCAACGAGGACTATCTCACGGCCGCTCCGGTCGGCATCGAGAACCGCACCACCTCGCAGGTGGTGAACGGAGACACCACGGCCATGGCGGGCAGCCTGGAGAACCCCATCTCCTGCGTTGCCGAGCCGGGCTCGCCCGATGCGGTCTTCAGCTTCACGCTGGGCACCACGCGCACGGTCGAGGTCGACGCCTCGGGCACCACCCTCTTCAACGAGGTGGTCTCGCTCTTTGGGGCCTCGCAGCTCGGCGGCCGGCCCGCGCCCACCGGCGTCATGCAGAACGACGACAAGCTCGAGGCCGACGGCAACCCGATCGGCGATCTCGACGGGCTGTGGAAGGTCTACACGGGCGATCTCCAGAACCTGACCATGAGCGTTCAGAACCAGGCCAGCGTGAGCAACGCGGCCAACATCAACACCACCGCGGCCGATAGCGTGGTCTTCGACCTCGGCAACATCCACGACCAGAACATCCAGGTCACCGGCGCCGACACCGGCGCGGTCACCATCCACGCCGACTACCTGGCCTCCACCCTGACCAACGGCGGCTCCTGCACGGCGCAGGACGCCTCGCCTGACGCGGTCTACAAGTTCACCACCGACTCGACCGCCCTGGCCAATATCACCACCACCGGCACCACCTGGGACAACCTGATCTCGCTCTGGGAAGGCCCGCCTCCGACGGCGGCCTCGCTGGCCGAGACCTTGCTCGACGTGAGCCCGAAGGCCAACGAGGACAAGGTCACGGCCCAGCCGGTGGCCATCGAGAACGGCACCACCTCGCGCACCAGCGGGGCGACCCTGCTCTCCATGGCCCACGACGTGGAGAGCCCCATGATCGGCTGCGGCAGCAACGCCGGCTCCCCGGACGCGGTCTACACGTTCACGCTCACCGACACCCGCAACATCGAGCTCGACGTCTCCGGCAACACCTTCGACGCGGTGGTGAGCCTCTTCGACGAGGGCGGCATGACCCTGGCCAGCAGGCCGCCGGCCACCGCTCTCGCCCCCGACACCAAGGCGGCCGCTGACGCGAGCCCGCTCGCGGCCAGCGGAAAGTGGCTGGTCTACGGCGGCGACCTGGACGGCATGACCATCGGCGTGACGGGCCAGACGGCCAGCACCTGGCCGGCCGGCAACGCCAACGATCTGTTCTCGAACTCCGAGAGCCTGGGCGATATCTACAACAAGCGGATCGACGTGACCGGCGGCGACAGCACCTCGCTCGGCGCGGATTACCCGAACGAGCGGATCGGTTGCGGCTCAGCGGACCTCTCCCCGGACGCGGTCTACAGCTTCACCGCCGGCACCGCCGCCACCGTTCACCTGGGCACCGAGGGCTCCTCCTTCGACACGGTCGTCTCGCTCTGGGACAGCTACCCGGCGCCGGTGGCCAACCGCACCACGCTCGACAACAGCAACGAGGCCGCCGGCAGCGCCGCCCTGGTGAGCATCGAGAGCGCCGAGGGCGAGAGGCTCTATGGCGACACCACCTCCATGCTCGTCGACATCGACAGCGGCCGGATCGGCTGCAGCTCGGACGCGACCTCGCCGGACGCGGTCTTCCGCTTCACCGTCAGCAGCACGCACCAGGTGGAGATCGACACGGCCGGCAGCAGCTTCGACACCGTGCTGGGGCTTTTCACCAGCAACGCCATGCTCTTCTCGGAAGATCCGGCCGTGAGCATGGAGAACAACACCCGGGGCGCGGCCGACATCAACGTGGCGGGCGATGTCTACGGCAAGTGGAGGTCCTTCACCGGCGACCTCAAGAACCTGGGCGTGGGCCTGAGCAGCACGGCGCAGAGCTTGCAGAGCATGGCCGCCAGCAACACCAACAACACCGCGTCCGCGGGCGTGGTCTACGACCTCGGCGATGTCTACAACACCCTGACCACGGTGGGCGGCGCCAGCACCGCCTCCATGACCCCCGATTACCTGGGCGCGGACATAAGCTGCAACGCGGCCGACGCCTCGCCGGACGCCGTTTACAGCTTCGTGCCCTCGGCCAGCGCCACCCTGTACGCCACCAGCTCGGGCTCCTCGTTCGACACCGTGCTTTCGCTCTGGGACGGCCCGCCCATCACGGCCGCCGAGCAGCTCCAGACCCAGGTGAACGTGTCCACCTCCGGCACGGGCGACCCGGGAGCGCTGCCGGCCGTGGACACCGACGTCAAGGGCTGGTGGAAGCTCGACGACGCTATCGGCAGCCCCACGGCGGCGGACAGCAGCGGCAACAACAAGACCGGCACGGTATCGGGCGCGGTATTTGCCGACGACGCCACCAGGGGCCGCGTCCTCGGCTTCGACGGAATCGACGACTACGTCTCCATACCCGACATCGGCGCCACGCCGGTCAAGACCATCGCCTTCTGGATGAAGGCGGACGCGCTGGGCGGCAGCGGGGCTTCCACCGATACCGGCTTCAAGAACTCGACCTCCACCGGCTGGAAAGACAACGAGTGGGACGATCCGACCTACGCCTACGCCAGCGACGACCTGAGAGCGGCTCCGCATCTGGGCACCGACTACCAGGACTACTACAACTTCGGCTTCAGCATACCCACGGATGATATCACCGGCATCGAGGTGCACCTGGAAGCGATGGAGGACGATAGCGGTGGTGACATACCGGTGGACGTATGGATCGCGAAGGGTGCGGGCGACACGCTTTCCAGCCAGAAGACGGTATTGTTGAACGGCACCGCCGACGTCCATCATTATCTCGGCAGCGACGGGGATCTGTGGGGCTTGACGTGGAACGCCGCCGATCTCGCCGACGCCAACTTCCGGGTGAGGCTCGGAGGTTCCTCCGGCGACGATCCGTTCGTCGATCACCTGCAGGTCAAGGTCTACTACGCGACCCCGGCTACCGACGGCAAGATCATGGACCTCGACGGCGCGGCGGACATCGGGTTCAACACCAGCAGCCAGGTCGTGGCCACGGGCTTCCCGGGTACCACGACCATCTTCGTGGACGGCGTGTCCGGAAGCGCGGTCGCCACCGACTCGTGGTACCAGGTGGTGGTCCGCGACGCGACCGGCGTGCTGGCCTCGGCGCCGAAGCTGGGCACGGCCGCAGCGAAGTACTACGACGGCGTGCTGGACGACGTGCGCATCTACGACCGGGCGCTCGGCGACGAGGAGATAGACGTGCTCTACGCGGGCAGCCGCTGCGCGGCGGCCGCCAGCGGCGGCCACCAGTACTACTTCTGTGCCAGGGCGACCGACTGGGCCTCGGCGCGGGCCAAGTGCCGGGCCAAGGGCATGGACCTGGCCCGCATCGACGACGGCACGGAGAACACCTGGGTCGCGGGCCAGGTCACGAGCTATCTCGCCGGCCCGGCCTGGATCGGCGCCAACGATATCTCGTCGGAAGGCGGCTGGCGTTGGGTCGACCGCTACGGCGGCACGGTCGACGGCGATCTGCTGAGCGGCCTGTACGACAGCTGGGGAAGCGGCGAGCCCGGGGTCGAGGACTGCGCCGACCTGTCGACCGCCGGGGCCTGGGCCGCCCAGAGCTGCTCCTCGGCGGCGCGGGGCTACGTGTGCGAGGCCTCGACCCTCAACGAGAACGCCGCCACCGCGGTCCGTATCGCCATCGAGAACGGCACCACCTCGGTCATCTCCGGCGGCGATACCGGCGGCATGAGCCCGGATGTTCCGGCCGAGCTGATGGCGGGCTGCGGCGCGGACCCGGCCGCGCCCGACGCCTACTTCACCTTCGACATCACCACCACCCGTGCGGTCGAGATCAACAGCCTGGGCTCGAGCTACGACACGGTGCTCGCCCTGTTCAAGGGAACGCCCGACAACACCCGGCCCTCGGCGCTCACCTCCATGAGCAACGACAGCAAGGCCGCGGCCGACGCCAACAGCATCGGCGCCGTCAACGACAAGTGGCTGGGCTTTACCGGGAACACGACCGGCCTCACCATCTCGAGCCAGGCCCAGGCCGCGCCGAGCGCGCTTCCCAACAGCAACGAGACAGCGGCCGCGGGCACGGTCAAGGATCTCGGCAACGTCTTCAATACGCACCTGGCGGTCAGCGGCGGCGACACCACCTCCATGAGCCCCGACTACCTTGACGCGGATCTCGGGAGCTGCGGCGCGGGCGACCTCTCGCCCGATGCCGTGTACAAGCTCACCCCGAGTGCGAGCGGCTCGGAGCGCATCAGCACGATCGGCTCCGGTTTCAACACCGTGGTCTCGCTGTTGAACGGCCCGCCGCGGCCGACCACCTTCCTGGCCAGCGGCTACGAGGACAAGGCCGCCGCGGACCTGAGCCCGCTCGACCTCAACACCAACCCTCCGGGCGAGCGGAAGCTCGCGGGCGACACCACGGGCATGGCCTCCGACATCAACAGCGCCGTTGTCGGCTGCAACGCCGCGGCCGGCGCCCCCGACGCCTTCTTCAAGTTCAACCTGACGGCCAGCCGCAACGTGGAGATCGACACCGCGGGCTCGGGCTACGACACGGTGCTGGGCCTGTTCTCGAGCGCGGCCATGACCTACGCGCCGGCCGACGGCGGGACCATGGAGAACGACACCCCGGCCGCGGCGGACACGGCCCCGGTCGGCAACATGACGGGCAGCTGGAAGTACTTCACCGGCGACCTCAACAACCTGCCCCTGAACGGCCTGACCGGCCAGGCCGCGGTCCCGGTCACCGCCGCCAACGGCAACGAGACGGCCCTGAGCGCCCATCTGCTCGGCGACGTTTACAACCGGCGGCTGACCGTCAGCAGCGCCAGCACCGCCGCCATGGCGGCCGACTACCCGGGAGCCACGGTAGGCTGCAGCGCGGCCGACGCCTCGCCCGACGCGGTCTACAGGTTCATCCCCTCGCAGCCCGCCGAGGTCCACATCTCCACCATCGGGTCCGGCTTCGACACGGTCATCGCGCTCTACGACTCCTTGAACGGCGGCACGGGCTCGCCGGGCACCACCGGCGCCAGCGTGGCCGGCGCGGCCACCGGCGATCCCGGTGCCGAGCCCGGCATCGACACCAACCTGCTCGGCTGGTGGAAGCTCGACGACGCTATCGGCAGCCCCACGGCGGCGGACAGCAGCGGCAACAACAAGACCGGCACGGTATCGGGCGCGGTATTTGCCGACGACGCCACCAGGGGCCGCGTCCTCGGCTTCGACGGAATCGACGACTACGTCTCCATACCCGACATCGGCGCCACGCCGGTCAAGACCATCGCCTTCTGGATGAAGGCGGACGCGCTGGGCGGCAGCGGGGCTTCCACCGATACCGGCTTCAAGAACTCGACCTCCACCGGCTGGAAAGACAACGAGTGGGACGATCCGACCTACGCCTACGCCAGCGACGACCTGAGAGCGGCTCCGCATCTGGGCACCGACTACCAGGACTACTACAACTTCGGCTTCAGCATACCCACGGATGATATCACCGGCATCGAGGTGCACCTGGAAGCGATGGAGGACGATAGCGGTGGTGACATACCGGTGGACGTATGGATCGCGAAGGGTGCGGGCGACACGCTTTCCAGCCAGAAGACGGTATTGTTGAACGGCACCGCCGACGTCCATCATTATCTCGGCAGCGACGGGGATCTGTGGGGCTTGACGTGGAACGCCGCCGATCTCGCCGACGCCAACTTCCGGGTGAGGCTCGGAGGTTCCTCCGGCGACGATCCGTTCGTCGATCACCTGCAGGTCAAGGTCTACTACGCGACCCCGGCTACCGACGGCAAGATCATGGACCTCGACGGCGCGGCGGACATCGGGTTCAACACCAGCAGCCAGGTCGTGGCCACGGGCTTCCCGGGTACCACGACCATCTTCGTGGACGGCGTGTCCGGAAGCGCGGTCGCCACCGACTCGTGGTACCAGGTGGTGGTCCGCGACGCGACCGGCGTGCTGGCCTCGGCGCCGAAGCTGGGCACGGCCGCAGCGAAGTACTACGACGGCGTGCTGGACGACGTGCGGTTCTACAGCACGGCGCTGACCGATAGCGAGATCGCGGTGCTCTACGGCGGCACCGGATGTACCAAGGTGGTCAACGGGCACGACTACTGGTTCTGCACCCGGGACAAGGACTGGGTGGCGGCGCGCGACCGGTGCCGGACCGGAAACATGGAGCTGGTGGCCATCGCCAACGGCACGGAGAACGCTTTTGTGCAGACCAACGCCCCCGCCGATGTCTGGATGGGCGCCAACGACAGAAGCGTGGAGGGATCGTGGCGCTGGACCGGCAGCGGGACCGACGACGGGACGCTTTTCTCCAGCGGTATCTACACGGCCTGGAACACGGGCGAGCCCAACAACTCGGGCGGCGTGGAAAACTGCGGCCAGTTCTACGACGCGGGCGCGAACTGGAACGACCTGGATTGCGCGACCGCGCTCGACTACGCCTGCGAGTCCATGAACACCAACGAGGACACCTTCTCGGCCAAGGCCGTCGACATCGAGAACGGCACCGAGACGGTGGTGAGCGGCGGCGATACCTCGGCCTTGACCGCGCAGGACTTCGCGCCGTCCCAGTACACCGCCTCGGGCTGCACGGCGCCGGCCGCGGGCGCGCCCGACGCGGTGTTCACGTTCACCCTCACCAAGACCACTGAGGTCGAGGTGGACACCACCGGCACCAGCGCCTTCACGCCGGTCACCGGGGTCTTCCCGACCGCGATCGGCAACGCGCTCGGCTGCCGGGCCACGGCCGGCCCGCTGCTCGAGTGGCTTCCGGCCGGCACCTACTACGTGGCGCTGTCGGGCACGGGAACGCCCGACGCCGGGGCCTACAGCCTGAAGATCCGCGAACACGCGCTGGCCGGGGGCAGCGCCTCGACCGCGCTCGTCTGCAACGACGCCGACGACTTCATCAGCCAGCCGGTGAGCGCCGGCCAGCCCTACTACCTGGTGGTCAAGGGCAAGAGCAGCGCGCCGGCCAGCGGAGCCTACAACCTGGTGGTGGAATCGACACCCGCCGTTCCGGACATCGGCTGCGGTGCGCATGCTAGCTCGGCCGACGCCTTCTTCAGGTTCACGCTTTCCTCGCCGGCCACCGTCACCGTTTCCGCGGACGACATCGGGACGAGCACGGACGGCAACACCGTGGTAGCGCTCTTCCAGCAGTCGCTGGTGGGGTCGGTATCGGAACTCAACACGGCCGACGACTCGTATCTCGGGTGCGACGCCTACAGCGGCGCCGGCGACGCCATCGCCATCACCAAGAGCCTGGCAGCGGGCGACTACTACGTGGTGGTCAAGAGCAAGCTGCCCTGGTGGGACATCACCACCAGCCAGGCCTACAAGCTGTCGATCAAGGACAACGGGCCGGCCAACGCCATGGCCTGCGACGACACGGACGCGGTCAACGGCAAGGCCAGGCTGGCCGCCAACCTCGCCGCGGGCGATTACTACGCGGTTCTCACCGGCAAGCAGGCCGGGGTCACCAGCGGCGCCTACAACATCCTGTTCCGCGACACCGCCGCCACCCCGGGCTGGGGCAGCCCGGTTGCCTGCGATACCGCGGACGTCATCACCGCCAACCTGACCGCCGGGCAGAGCTACTACGCGGTGGTCAAGGGAGACGCGGCCGCACAGAAGGGCGCGTACAACCTGGTCATGGACTCGGTCGACGCCTCGCAGGCGGTGGACCTCACGAGTTGCGGCGCCAGCCAGCAATCCAAGGACGCCTTCTTCAAGTTCTCCATCACCGGCGCGGCCAGCAAGAACGTGGTCATAGATACCGAGGGCTCGGCCCTGGACACGGTGATCGGGCTGTACTCGGGCAGCGTCACCCTGGCCAACCGCCTGGCCTGCAACGACGACGACGCGCGGGTGAGCGCCGGGGCCTCGCGCATAGACGCCGGCCTGGCGCCGGGCGACTACTACGTGGTGGTCAAGAGCAAGCTGCCGGCCTGGGACGCCAACGGGGACAAGGCCTTCAACCTGTACGTGCGCGACTTGAGCGGGCAGAGCGCCTACGTGTGCGACGAGAGCGACGTGGTGGCGGGCAAGGCCCTGCTCACGCCCACGCTCGATCCCGGGAGCTACACGGTCGTGCTCTCCGGCGAAGCGGTCGCCCAGAGCGGCGCCTACGAGCTTTTCTTCAGCGGCAGCGCGCCGCCCGCGGGCCATGGCAGCCGGCTGGCCTGCGACGACGCCAGCGATACCGTGAGCTATAACGTTCTCGCCGGCCAGCAGTACTACCTGGTGGTCAAGGGCAAGAACACCGTGCCGGACAGCGGCGGCTACAACCTGTCCGTGGGCTCGTCGCTCTCGGTCCCGGACATCGGCTGCGGCGCGAACGCCGAGTCCGGCGACGCCTTCTTCCGGTTCGACGTATCCACCGCGACCGACGTGACCGTGGGCCTTCAGGGCCTGGGCACGACCAGCGACAACGAGAGCGTGATCGCCCTGTACGACGCGAGCCAGGTGAGCACCGTCAGCGACTTTGCCAGCACCAGCGCGGCCTGGATGGGCTGCGATGACAACAGCGGCGGGCAGGTGGCCATCACCCAGAGCCTGGCCGCGGGCAGCTACTACGTGGTGGTCAAGAACAAGGACCCGTGGTGGGCGGCCGGCGCGCAGCCCTATGAGCTTTATCTGCGCGACGAGAAGGGCGACGACAGCCTGATGTGCGCGAACGCGAGCGCGAGCGACGGCAAGGCCAGGATAGCGACCACGCTCCAGCCCGGCGACTACTACGCGACCCTATCCGGCAAGCAGCTCGGTACTCTGAAGGGCGGCTACACCGCGCTGTTCCGCGACCCGGCGGTCATCGCGGGAACGGCCGAGACCCCGCTGGCCTGCAGCGCGGATCCGGCGGCCAGCGTGCTCTACAACCTGCAGGCCGGCAAGACCTACTGGGCCGTGGTCAAGGGCCAGCCCGTCGACCAGAAGGGACCCTATAACCTCACCGTGGAGTCGCCGGGCGCACCGGTTCCGGACATCGGCTGCGGGGCCTCGCTCACCTCGAACGACGCCTTCTACAAGATCCACCTGGATGCCGCGACCACGCTCAACTTCGACATCGGCCAGAGCGCGGACGCGGGCACGGTGATGGCGCTGTACGACGCCGCCAAGATCAGCCAGCTCTCGCACTTCGACATCGCCAGCCCCGTTCCCAACAACGCCTGGCTCGACTGCACCACCACGGCCGTGGCCTTCGACAAGCCCCTGGCGGCGGGCGACTACTACGTGGTGGTGAAGAACGGCACCTCCTCGTGGGACAGGGCCACCCAGCCCTTCGAGCTTTCCATCCGCGACGTGGGCGCGGGAGGCAACGCCTTGCAGTGCGACTTCGACGAGGACGGCGCCGGGCCGGACACGGTCAACTTCACCCGGTCGCTGGGCCCGGGCACATACTACGCGGTGGTGTCGAGCCGCACGGCTGCGGGCGGGCCGTACGAGCTGTTGCTGCGCGACCGGGCGCTGCTCGACCCGTATGCCGGCTCCAACTACCTGGTCTGCAGCAACAGCGGCAGCGTGCAGTACACCATCCAGCCGGGCAAGACCTACTACGCGGTGGTCAAGGGGCAGACGGCCGCGGACCAGGGGCCGTACAGCTTCAACGCCCAGTCCGTGGGCACGCCCAACATCGGCTGCGACGCGGACGTCACCTCCAACGACGCTTTCTTCAAGTTCAGCCTGCTGCAGCCCACGCGGGTGACCGTGGATACCGAGGGCTCGGGCTTCGATACGGTCATCGCCATGTTCGATGCAGCCAAGGTGGCCAGCCAGCTCGAGTTCGACGTGAGCGACGACAGCTACCTGCAGTGCGACGACGACGGGCTGGGGGGCGGCCTGTCCAGGCGGACCTGGGATCTGGCGGCGGGCAGCTACTACCTGGTGCTCAAGAACGACCTCACCTCATGGGGGGCGGGCCCGCAGCCCTACGAGATATCGTTCCGCGACGACAACGCCTTCGAGCCCATCGAGTGCCAGGGCTCGGCCGGCGGCTCCAGGATCACCCGCACGCTGGGCGCGGGAGACTACGCGGTGGTGGTTTCCGGAAACACCGCCGCCGACAGGGGCCCGTACGCGCTTTCCATGCGCGAGGTCACGGCCGCCGGGCTGCCCCTGGGCAGCCGCCTGGCCTGCAGCTCCGCCGGCGACATCCAGGCGAACGTGGTGCCGGGCAAGGACTACTTCCTGGTGGTCAAGGGCACGGACGCGGCGGCCAAGGGAGCCTACCCGCTGGTGGTGGAGTCGGCGGGCAGCGAGCCCGACATCGGCTGTGGCGCCTCGCTCTCCTCCAACGACGCCTTCTTCCGGTTCTACCTCGACCAGCCGGGCGACATCACCGCGAGCGTGGAGGAGCTGGGCACGGCATCCAGCCCCGGCACGGTGATCGCCCTGTACGACGCGGCCCTGGTCAGCTCGCTCTCCGACTTCGGCAAGCTGAGCCCGGCCTACAAGGGCTGCGACGACAACGCCGACGGGAAGGTCTCCATCACCCAGAGCAGCCTGGCAGCGGGCAGCTACTACGTGGTGGTCAAGAACAGCAGCAGTTCCTGGGGCGCGGGCAGCCAGCTCTACAAGCTGCACATCAAGGACGGCGCGGGCAACGCCGCGCTGTACTGCGACGGCACCGGGGGCGGTCCCAAGGCCAAGATCACCCAGACCCTGGATCCGGGCACCTACTACGCGGTGCTCTCGGGCGAGACCGCCGCCGGCGGGCCGTACGAGATGTCCCTGCGCGACACGTCGGTCTTCGGGGCCGACGAGGGCAACCTGCTGGCGTGCAGCGCCGCCAACGAGATCACCTATAATGCGACGGCGGGCAAGACCTACTACGCGGTGGTCAAGGGCACCGCCGCATCCAACAAGGGCATCTACCCGCTCAGGGTGGAGTCCGTGGGCGACGTGCCCGACATCGGCTGCGGGGCCTCGCCCACCTCGAACGACGTGTTCTTCAGGTTCACGGTGACCTCGCAGACCGACGTGAGCCTGGGCCTGGCGGGCTCGGACGCGAGTGCGGTAATGGCCGTGTATGAAGCCTCCAAGATCGCCGCGCTGGCGGACTTCGACCTGAACAGCCTGTCGGGCGCCTACCGGGGCTGCACCACCGCGGGCACGCCCCTGACCCTGACCTCCCTGGCTGCGGGCGACTACTACGTGGTGGTCAAGAGCACGAGCAGCTCCTGGGGTGCGGGCAGCCGGCCCTACCAGATAACCCTCAAGGACGCGTCCGGTGGAGAGGCCATCGTCTGCGGCGAGAACAGCGTGGACGGCGATGCGAAGATAGTGAAGGAGCTGCAACCGGGCAACTACTACCTGGTGGTGGCCGGCAAGGGCGCTCCGGGCAGCGGCCCGTACCAGCTCGCCTTCCGCGACTTCAACCTGACCGGCGGCGGCGCGGGCGCCGCGAATCGGCTGGCCTGCGCGCTCGGGAGCGACATCGACTACACGGTACAGGGCGGGCAGCAGTACTTCGTGGTGGTCAAGGGCACCAACGCCTCGCACAAGGGCCCGTACAACCTGGTGGTGCAGACCGGGGCGCCGGCCTCGGACATCGGCTGCGGCGCGGATCTGCAGTCGCCAGACGCCTTCTTCAAGTTCAGCCTGAGCTACGGCACCAATGTCACCATCGACACCGAGCAGTCGGCCATCGACACCGTGATAGCGCTCTACCCGGCCGGTACGGCGAAGTTCGACACCGCGAGCTACGCCCTGGACAGCTGGGGGCAGCCGGTCGGCTGCAACGACGATGCGCCCGGGTTCGTCAACGGGCCTTCGCGGATCACGGCCGAGCTGCCCGAGGGCGACTACTACGTGGTGGTCAAGAACAAGGTGTACACGAGCGCCTCGCAGCCCTACGAGCTTTCCATCCGCGACGAGCAGGTCTCGGGCGCCATCGCCTGCGATGACTCGGTAGCCGGAGGCCGCGCCAAGATCGTCGAGCAGCTCGGCCCGGGCAGCTACTACGCGGTGGTGACCGGAACGCCCGCGGCGGGCGGCGACTACCAGGTCCGCTTCCGCGACCTAGACCAGGCGGCTGCCGAGACCGGCACCCGGGTGAGCTGCGTGGACGGGAACGTGCTCAGCTACCGGGCGCTGGCGGGACAGGACTACTACCTGCTGGTCAAGAGCAACTCGGCCGCAGGCGGCGGCCCGTACTCGCTGGTGGTCAAGGACTCGAATACCGTGGCCAGCGGCGGGGCGGCCGTGCCCCTGGCCTGCGCGGACCGCTCGTCGTTCATCGACGGCTACTACCCGCCCGGCGACTACTACGCGGTGGTCAAGGGCCAGGGCGCCACCAGCTCGCAGCAGTACGCGTTCAACATCAAGGACGCTGCGGCGGCCACGGACGGCAACAACATCGCCTGCGACGACAACAGCGGGCCGAACAACACCTCCGCCATCGAGACCGAGCTCGGGAACGGCGACTACTACGCGATGGTCAAGGGCAAGAGCGTCTACGACAAGGGGCCCTACCGGCTGAACCTGCGCGACCTGACCTCGGCGGCGCAGGGAGGCCTGTACGACGATCACGGCCTGGCCTGCTCCGGGCCCGCGGAAGGCTCGCGCATCGTCAGGACGCTCGACCTGGGCAAGACCTACACCCTGCTGCTCAAGGGGGCGGGAGCGGGCCAGCAGGGCGACTACGACCTGAAGATGTACGACCAGAACTTCACCGGCGCCAGCGGCGGGCAGCAGCTGGCCTGCGTGGTGAGCAAGTACAACGACAACAAGTACCTGGACTGCGACACCGGCGGAAACTGCGGCGCCCCGCTCGATCCGGGCGACTACTACCTGGTGGTCAAGGGGCTGGCCGCGGACGACGCCGGCTTCTACCAGATCGGCATCGGCGAGAAGAACAAGATGGTCGACTCCGCTTTCGTGCCGCCCAACTGGTCCACCGGCGCCAGTAGCTGCAAGCACGTCACCGGAACCGGCAGCGAGTACTGGGTCTGCAGCAATACCGTGAACCGGGTGATGGCCCGCAACATCTGCCTGAGCGCGGAGGGCTACGACCTGGCCCGGATAGACGACGCGACCGAGAACGCCGCCGTCAAGGCCGCCCTGGGCAGCGGGGCTGAAGCCTGGATCGGGGGCAGCGACTCGGTGAAGGAGGACGAGTGGAAGTGGCCCGACGGAACGCAGTTCTGGCAGGGCAAGGCGAGCGGCTCGGCCGTGGGCGGCGCTTATACCAACTGGTATGCGGGCGAGCCCAACAACGCCAGCGAGGACTGCGCCACCCTTTCCCAGGGCGACGGCAAGTGGAGAGACCGGGACTGCGCGACCAAGTACGGCTTCGTGTGCGAGGGCCCGGCAGGCTCGGATGCCGGCATCAGGGGCGACCTGGTCATGCACGAGGTCAGGGTCATCTCGGTCATCTCCGACGGGCAGTCGAAGTACGAGGAGACCATGGAGCAGGCCCGGGTCATCGCCTCCGCCACCGGCGCGACGCTGGCGGACGGCACGCCCATCGTGCGCACCATCGGCGGCAACGGCGAGGGAATGACCTTCGAGCTGGTCACCGCCATAAAGCAGCTGGCCGACGCCCTGTCCATGGATATCGGCATCCGGGTGGTGCCCACGGACGCCTACGGGTTCAAGGTGACCGTCGAGGCGGTGGCCGAGCCTGGCAACGGCTGCCAGACGCCGGTGGTTCCGGACGTGCATCCCGACTGCGCCCCGGGTGCCACGCCCAAGTTCAACATCACCTTCGAGAACCCGGGCTCGGCCCCGGTTCCGCCCAACCCGGCCGATCCCAACGGCGGCTACCACTTCAAGCTGCAGCTGGTGGGGCTCAAGGAGGGCGACGACCACTACTACCTGCAGGACGAGGTGCCGGTATACCTCATACCGGGCGATCCGACCGACCTGTCCTCCTGCGGTGGCGCGGGCACGGGCGGCGCCGGCTACACCGCTTCGGGCGCATACTGGCAGGACATCTCCGCCGAGCAGTGCACGGCATCGGCCGGCGGCGGCGTTGCCGAGCAGTGTCCGACCTGGAAGGATCTGTTCTTCGACGCCGATATCCCCGTGGGGACCGAGGTCGATTTCGAGGCCTGCACGGCGGACAGCGCGGCCGGATTGCAAAGCTGCACCTACAGCCCGGTCGCCACCGTGGTGGCCATGGGCTCCTGCACCAGCGACGCCGATTGCCCGGAGGGCCTGTGCGTGTACAACAAGTGCCAGCAGATCGTCCCGCCCAAGAAGAGCGCGGCGGGAATCTGTGCAACCGACGCCCAGTGCCCGAACGGCACCACCACGGACGGCGAGACGATATCGACCTACTGCCAGTACGACGGAAGCTGCGTCTACAGGTCGCAGCCGGCCGACCTGGCCACGCGCCTGCAAGCGGGAGGCAACTACAAGAGCCGTCCTTACCTCAGGATGCGCATCGTGCTCAGGAGCAACGATACCCAGAGCGCAGCCCCCGTTCTTTACGAGTGGCGGGTCAAGTACGTCTGCAACACCTGCATGTAGGGGGGCAGGGCGAGAGTTCAGACCAGCAGCGGCCGAAAGCCGGCCTGTCTGAAGTGTTCGTCCTTGGTCAGCGCCTCGGATATCTTCGTTTCGTCCATCAGCAGGAAACTGAAACAATCCGTGAACGACCAGGCCTTGTCCTGGTGCCTGGCGAAGAAACTCAGGGTAAGCTCGAAACGTTCCCTGTCCATCCATTCCACCCGACAGGCCGCCGAGGATAGTATCGCTTCCGTCAGCGCGGGCACCAGGTGACCGTGCCGGCGCGCTTTCAGCAAGGTAGCCGTTTCGTCGAGAACATAGTCGGTAGTCACGAATCGCCGTTTCGACTCGGCGGACAGGCTCAGGAAGGCGCTGGCGCGTTCGTGCGTCTCGTCGTTCTTTACCAGGGCGGCGTAGAGCCCACTGGTATCCACGAATACCGGATCAGCCATAAATCAGCCGGTCCATTTCCCGGTTGGTGAGCGACTCGCCGCCCTCATCGGCCAGATCGGCGATGGTGTAGAAAGGGTCGCCTCTCGCGGGTTTCTCCTGCGTCACGGGCTCGAGCCTCATGACCGGTTTGCCGCGGTAGGTCAGGATCATTCTCTTGCCTTGCAGCGCCTTGCGGATCACCGCCCCCGTGTTCTTTCTGAACTGCAGCATCGAAATCTTTTCCACCTTTTACCTCCGAGTCGCCGCGGTCGATGTTGAAGATCAAGTTAAAGTTTAACTCCGTTCCCGGCGGGCTGCAAGGCAACAAAGAATGCCCGGTTCCGTCCGGTTGTCGCCCTTGCGCGCTTCTCGAAAATGGGGAAAGTGGGTTTTCCGCAGGCGGAGGTAACGGCCATGTCCAAGTCCCTCGGAATCGATCTCGGAACGACGAACTCGGTCGTCGCGATCAAGAAGGTGCAGGTGCAGGTGCTCGAGAACGGCGAGGGGGATCCCATCACCCCCTCCTGTGTTTCCGTGAAGAAGAATTTCCTGCGCAAGCAGGAGTTCGTGGTGGGAAAGCACGCGCTCGATTGGATGAAGCAGGATCCGGTGAACACCGTGACCGCGATCAAGCGGCTGATGGGGCGCAGCTTCAACGACCCGGAGGTGCAGCGGGCCGTCGCCGGCAACAGGTTTCGCTATCGCATCAAGCCGCACTCCAGGGGCACGGAGAACAGCCTGGCCGTCGTGCTCGGCGGCCGGGAGCTCACGCCCGAGCAGATCTCGGCCGAGATATTGAAGAAGCTGAAGGGCGATGCGGAGCGCGGGCTGGGCGACCGGGTGCGGTACGCGGTGATAACCGTGCCCGCCTATTTCAACGACAAGCAGAAGCACGCCACCAGAACCGCCGCGGCGCTGGCCGGGCTCAAGGTACGCAGGCTGCTTCCGGAGCCCACGGCAGCCGCCATATCCTTCGGGGTGGACAGCCTCGAGGCGGAACAGGCCCGCACGGTGCTGGTCTTCGACTTCGGCGGCGGCACCCTCGATCTTTCCGTGCTCGTCATCAGCGGCGGCCAGTTCATCGAGCAGGGCAAGGGGGGAGACATGTGGCTGGGCGGCGAGGATATCGACCGGTCCATCATGGATCACGTTCTCTCGCAGGCGGCCGAGCAGTACGATATCGACGACATGGAGTCTCTCGTGGGGTCTCAACGGCCCGAGGCGCGCAACCGTTTCTGGGGCGAGCTGAAAGTTGCCGCCGAGAAGGCCAAGATCAGGCTGAGCGACGAGAAGGCGGCCCAGGTCGAGGTGCTGGGTATCCTGCGGGACCAGGACGGGGATGTGGTCGACGTCGATGTCGAGCTGACCAGGGAGCGGTTGAACGCGCTTCTCGAGCCCCTGGTCGCTTCCATGATCCGGTTGACCCGCCAGACCATCAGCGCGGTGAACATCACCAAGGACCTCGTCGACAGCGTGCTGCTGGTGGGCGGCAGCTCGCGCATTCCGCGGATCATCGAGGCGATGCAGGCGGAGTTCGGGCGGGGAAAGGTGCTGGTTCACGAGCGTCCCATGCTGGCCATCGCCGAGGGAGCGGCGATCCTGAGCCATCGGTTGGCGGACAGCTACGAGTGCCCAGGCTGCGGGAGCACCGTCTCGCAGTCGGCCGCCGCCTGTGCTCAGTGCGGTTTCGACCTGGAAAGGCACATCGTCGAACAGGGGGTGTTCGACGTCGTCCATTCGGCGGCCCACGATTATTTCATCCACCTGGAGAACGGGCAGCGCCATCTGCTGGTGGAGCGGAACACCCCGCTTCCTCACTCGACAAGCGAGGTCTTCAGCCTGGTTCACCCGGACCAGCAGCTCGTGCACCTGAAGTTTTCCAATGTCGTGAACGAAAAAGAAGAGCGCATCGGCGACCTGTGGATCGGGATCGATGGCAAGACGCTGGAAGAGAAAGGGGAGGCGGAGAACCTCCGCGTCGAGATCGGCGTTCGTATCGACGAGAACAGCGTCGCCGAGGTCTCCGCGGCCCTCAAGGATCACCCCGAGGTCGCGCTGTCCAGGACGCTGTCCCGGGGCAAGGCCGACGAGAAGCTGCTCGTCTCGCTGGAGGAAACCATAAACGAGGCCAACCGCAAGAAGTGTCATCGTTCCGTCGTGCTCGACCTTCTTCACGGTGCGCTCTCGGCGATAAAAGATATAAACAGGGTCGTGGATCCGGAGACGAACCGGGTCGACGAGCGCGCCTACGATCGAGCGGCCTCGAGGATAAACAAGGCGGCCAGGATGGCGGCGGAGAGGCTGTGCAGCAGGCCGGTGGCGTACTACGCGGAGCACCTGCTGGGTGATTTCGGCCCCGTGGTTCCTCCCGGGATCCGCGCGCGCCTGGGGGAGAAGCTCGAGCGTCTGAAGGACATGGACGAGAACGGCACCTACGAGCAGAGCCGCGACGCAATAAAGGCCCTGCAAGAGGTCATGGCCGAGGAAGACATGGGCCTGGCTCACGTCCTGATGCAGATCAAGAAAGCCGGCATGTACTGCGAGCAGAGCGATCCCTCGAAGGCGCCGAGGTTCTTCCGCAGGATAGACGACATCCTGGAGGCATGCGCCAACTCCGATGCTGTCAAGGCGAGCTCGATGATCGACGAGATCATACCGGAAGTGAGCGAGATAAATCAGGCCTCGGACGACATGAAGGGCGAGATATTCAAGGATATCAGGAAATGACGGCCAGGTGATGTCTGCAACCACGTGCCCGGTCTGTGCTTTCGAAAACGTCCCCGCCGGCGCCAGGCAGTGCCCGCAGTGCGACTCGGACCTGACCTGCTTTCAGGTGCTGGACACCCTGCCCGACGAGCTGGCGGTGTCCTTTGCGGATGACGACCGGACCGGGCGGGAGAGAGAGCGATTCATCTCCACCCGGGGCATCGCGCTGGGGGCGGTGTCCCTGCTGGTGATCGTCTCTGGCCTGTTTGCCCTGGCTCTTTTTCGCCTTCAGTCCGACTTGCAAAGACAGCGCGAACGCGTGAACGGCCTCGAGAGCCGGCTTCGCGAAGGGCTGTCCCCCACCCTAACCACCCCCCCGGACCTTCCGCCGGGCGAGCCGATCGCTTCCGGGCGGGGCGGGGCGCTCGGGCGGGACCTTGTCCGGGGCGAAGGCTCCGGCTCCGAAGGAAGCACCGGGGAGCAACCTGTCGCAGAGGGAGGGGCCACCACCGGTTCCGCGTTCCCGGCTGTCAGGAGCGACCCATCGAGCGGGGCACGAGCAGGGAACGGGTCGCGCGCTCATGGGCCTGGCCCTTCGCGCCGCGAAGAAAAGGGCGGCGCAGCGGGAGATTTCTTCGTATATCATCCGACGGATGATGATACGCTCTGGGGCATCGCCCGAAGGTTCTACGGCGCCGGGGATCTCTACCCCGTGCTTCTGGAGCACAACCAACATCTCGAGATCTACCGGATCAGGTCCGGGTTGAAGATCGAGGTGTTGCGGGATGCCCAGGAGGCGAGGGCCGAGCTCGGACGGATCACCGAGATGGAGCAAGGCAGGCTCTTCTGGTACTACACGGTACGGCAAGGCGATACGCTCCGGTCGATCGCCAGGAAGTTCCACGGCCCAGGCTCGTCGACCGCGACCATTCTTCGTTACAATCCCGGGGCGCAAATAGAAGCGGGAAAACGGATCAGGATAAGGCTGGAGTGATCGCTCGACCATGAGCATCAAGGTGACAACCCGGGACGGCAGCCTGTCGAAGGCCGAGCAGCTGTTTGCCAGGGGAAGCTTTCAGGCCGCCAGGGCGCTGTTTGTCAAGGCCGGGCTGGATCCCGAAAAGGATCCCGAGCTTGCCGCCAGGCTCGGGGCCTGCGACCAGGAGCTGGCCAGGCAGAGGGCAAGGGAGCTGATCAAGAAGGCCAGGAGGAGCCTCAAGAAGGGCAGGTCCGAGGAGGCCCTGGCTCTCTTTGTCGAGGCGCATGCCATCACGAGAGAGGCCTGGCTCGAGGACAGAATAAGAGCGCTGCAACAGGAGCAGCAAGGCGCGCGGATCGCGGGCGCGGCGTCGGCCGCCGAGGCCAGCGGAGACTACCTGGCGGCGGCCGAGCTGTACGGGCGGCGGCCGGTAGGTGGCCCGGACCAGACGGCGGCTCTCGACAAGGCTCGCTGCCTGGTCATGGCCGGAAGCTGGCCCGAGGCAATATCGGCCTACCGCGACTGCGATCCGCGGGCCGACCGGGATCTGTACCATCTGGGGCTGGCCCTGGCCATGACGAGGCGCTACCACGAGTGCATCCTCTGCTGGGCGAAGATCCGTTCCGAGCACGCGGGCTTCGTCCGGCAGAAGGAGGAGGTGTGCGAGCTGCTGGCGTCCGGCTGCGGGGAGATGCTGGAGGCCGACGGCGAGCAAGTGGCGCTGTTCGAGCAGCTGAAAGAGATAACGAGCCTGGTGGACCATCCCGGCCTGCGGGAAGCGCTCCGCGCCTGCCGCAACCGCCTGATCGCCGGTTACTGGCGGCAGGAGCGCTACGACCTGGTTCTGGACCTGCTGGACGAGGTCGAGCAGATGGATGTCGCGCTGCTCGAGGTGGCCGCCAAGGCGAGCTTCCTGCTCGCGGCGCAGCCGGATGCAGAGGTTGCGGCGTCACGGCTCGATGAGCTCGGCATGTACTGGCTGACGGCGCTGCACGATCCCGAGATATCGAACAGGCTGTCAAGGGACGCCGAGCAGAGATCGCGGATGCGCGATCGGCTGGTCGAGCGCGCCGAGGAGCTGGTGAAGAGCAGGGCGGATTCGGCCGCGGGCGGCGGCACGTGGATCGTGGAACGCTGGAGAGCGGAACGCGGCGCGGTGGAGGAAATCCGAAAGCTGGCGGCGAGCGGCGAGGTCGGGCACCTTTCGATCTGTACCCCGCGCTTCGCCGCCCGCTTCGGAAGGTCGGCGGCGATGCTGGAGCTGATCCGGGGCAACCGGGAGTCGTTTCGCGATGCCGATCGCTACCTCGCGCTCGGGGCGTGCTATTGCCCGGCGGCGCCCTCGCTCTTTCTGGCGGAGAACGGGTGTTACCAGCAGGCGCGGGATCTGCTGGCCCGTATCGAGAACCAGGACGAGTTCGCCCGCTACGCGGCGCTGCGCATCGAGCTGGAGCGGGGATTGCAGTGCCTGCAGTCCGGCGACAAGAACGCCGTCAAACACCTGGCATCCGCCGCCTCTCTGCTGGCCGCGGTGCCGGGATACGAAGATAGAATCATCCGGAAGGCGGCGGAGATCGACAAGGACGATATGCGGTCGCTGGAGCTTTACGAGAGGGCGCTCGCCGCGCTCGTCAAGGAGCGGCCCTCGGCCGGTTTGCGCAAGGCGCTGTCCACGGTGATGACCGATCGCGCCGTCGAGGCCTTCAACCGGGACAGGATGGGCAGCAAGCCCCTGATGGTCACCCTCGAGAGGGCCCTGGAGCTGGACCCGGCGAACGAAGCGGCCCGTATCGCGCTGGGCGATGCCCGGTACAACCGCGATTTCGAGGAGCTGACCGAGGCGCTGGAGAAGCACAGAATGACCAGGGCCTGCCAGATCGTGGAACGCTCCGGGCACCAGGGGATCTACGACGCGTTCTTCGAGTTCATGGAGGAAGCGGCCGAGGAGCTGGCGGGCCGCTTCGCGGAAAGGCAGCAGAAGTGGCTCATCTTGAACGATCTGTGCAAGTGGTGCGCGATGGTGGACCACGACCATCCGGTCGCCGAACAGATACGGGGGCGGCTGGCTCTGCTGCAGCGAGGAGAGCGGCTGGACGACTGACGGCTACGGAGCGTGGAGACATGAATCCTTACCGGGTCCTGGGTATTTCGCGAGAAGCGGACAAGCGAGAGATCATGCGGACCGCCGCACTGGCTCTGCAGAGCAGGCGGTTTTCCGCCCGGGAGATAGCCCTGGCCCAGAAACGGCTGCTCGACGCCGCCGCCAGGGCCGAGATCGATTTTCTGTACTTCGTCGATCTGGACCGCCCGCCGGCCGAGTGCCGACCCGGCGGGCCCCTACGGCCCACCGGCGAAGAGGCGCGTTTGCAGCGGCTCGACATCTTCGACCGGTGAGGGCGCGGCGGAGATGCGCACGCGTTCCATAAGGGAGCAAAAGCAGTACCTGAAGGACCGGATGGTGGATTACCAGCGTCAGATCGCGCGCCTGTCCGGCGCCATGAAGGAGCAGCAGGACAGCTTCAGGCGCCGGGAAAAGGAGCTGCTTGTCGACATCTTCGAGGTCCTGGACGCTTTCGACAACCTGGAAAAGGCGTATGGAGAAAGGGCCGGTACCCTCGACAAGACGAGCGCCAGGCTGCTGAAGAGCGTCAATAGCATAGGCCGAAAGCTGCGAAGGACGTTGAAGGGTAAGAGCATCGTACCGATCGCGTTCCCGGAGGGAAAGGTTCGCATGGAGCATTGCAGGATCGTCGATACCAGGCGCGTACCGGACGCGGAAAACGAGACCATCGTCTCCATAGAAAAGACGGGCTACATCGACGTCGAAAAGGACCAGGTGCTGCGAAAGGCCGACGTGGTGACGGTCTTGAATGAGTAAGGCGCTGGTTCACCCGCGGCAGGCGGCAGCGTTCGGTGCCGTCTGCCGCGGGGGTTGGTTGTGCCGGCAGACGCAGGCCGCGACCCGTCCGCTGCGGGGCGGCTACGGGCAGGTGCCGTCCTCGACGCAGATGGCTTTGTTGCCGCCAGGCCCGTCGCAGCAGGCGGGGTTGTCGACGAGCTGGTCGCACTGGCTGTTGCAGGGGCACCGCAGGCAAGGGGCCGCGGGCCGGTACTGCATGCATCCGCCGTCGATGCACACCTCGTCGGTGTCGCAGGCGTGGCCGCAGCTTCCGCAGTGCAGCGGGTCGCTGGAGAAGTCGACGCAGGCAATACGCCCGTTGCCCGCATCGCAGCTGTTCTGGTCGCACCCGTCGGAAGAAGGTTCGCAGCTTCCGTCCAGGCAGTGCTGGCCGCTCTGGCACACGGTTCCGCCGTTTCCGGCGCAGCCGCCGCAGTTATAAGGATCCGAGTCGGTATCGACGCAGTTCCCGTCGCAGTTCTCCAGCCCCGGCCGGCAGCGACAGTCGCCGTTGTCGCAGAACTGCTCCGGGTCGCACTGCCGTCCGCCGTCTCCGGCGCAGCCGCCGCAGTTGAGCGGATCGGCGCTGGTATCTACGCAGCTTCCGTCGCAATCGGTCGTGCCGCCGCGGCACACACATACATCGACGTTGCAGGTCTGGAACGCCGGGTCGCAGGCGCCGCCGCAACCTCCCGAGACCTCGCAGTGACCGTCCAGGCACACCAGGCCCGACCCGCCGCAGTTCGCATCGGTCAGGCACTCGACGCAGCGGTTGGTCTGGGTGTTGCAATAGGGCTGTCCGGCCGAGCAGGTGGTGTCGTCAACGCACTGCACGCAGACTCCCGCGGGCGAGCAGACCGGCCGCCCCCGGGCTGCATCGCAGTTCGAATCGTCGAGGCATTGCACGCACAGGTTCGCGCTTGTGTTGCAGTAGGGGGTTTCCGGAGGGCAGTCGCCCGAGCCGGCACATGACTGTACGCAGCGATGGGTGGCGGGGTCGCACGCCAGCGCCGGATCGCCGCAATTGGCGTTTTCCAGGCACGCGACACACTCGTGGCTCGCGGTGTCGCAGTACGGCGTCTCTCCGCCGCAGTGCTGATCACCGGCGCACTGCACGCAGGTACCAGTGGTCGTATAGCACGCGGGCCGGGCGCCGCCGCCGCAGTTCGCGTCGCCCAGGCACTCGACACAGACCTTGGCGGTATCGTGGCAGTAGGGCGTGGGCGCAGCGCACTCGCCCGAATTGCCGCAGGGCGTTCCCTCGATCGCGGGAGCGCCGCCGCTGCCCGCCGTATCGCCGCCCGCGCCGGCCCCGGCCCCGCCGTTGCCAGCGGTCGCCTCACCGGCCGCGCCGGCCGTTCCGCTGCCCGCGACCTCGCCGCTGCCGCCGCTGCTGCCGCCGCCGCCGCCGGCTGCGCCCGAAACCCCGCCGCTGCCGGCAGCGCCCTGAGCGCCCGCTCCCGCTGCCCCGGTGTCCGCGCCGGCGTCATTCTCCCCGCTTCCGGGGGAGGAATCGTCACCTCCGCATCCGGCGAGCCAGGTCACAGTCAATATTGCCAGACACCATCCCATATGTTTCTTCATCGTAGACTCCCTGCATAGGTGTTCATCGAAGCGAGTATATAGCTTCATGTCGAACCGCTATTGGATCCTTCACCGCGAGCAAGCGTTTAAGGAGGTATAGATATAGACCACCGCCCCAACGCCGATCCCATCGAAACCGGGCGGCGTGAAACACAAACCGTTCATCGTTCCGGACCGCCCGGATTGCTTCCGGGCGGTCCCGGACCAGCCGCGTGTGCCGTCTCGGAGGATCTATCCGCAGACGTTCGGCTCGCCCTCTCCGCCGCAGGTCTCCGGATAGGTACACAATCCGCAGAACGCGAGACCTCCGCAGCCGTTTGGCACGACCCCGCAGTTCGCGCCCGCATCGCCGCACGGGTCGGCGCTCGGCGTGCAGGTGCCGGGAGCGCACACGTTCGGATCCCCGTCTCCGCCGCAGGTTTGCCCCTGGGGGCAGGTTCCGCAGAAAGCGAAACCTCCGCAACCATCGGGCAAAACCCCGCAGTTGGCACCGACATCCGCGCAGGTCACCGGCGTGCACCCGCAGATGTTGGGAGTACCGCTGCCGCCGCAGGTCTCGGGCGCGGTGCAGGAGCCGCAGTTGAGCGTTCCGCCGCAGCCGTCGGCTATGGTGCCGCAGTCGGCGCCCGCTGCGGCGCAGGTCGTTGGAGTGCATCCGCAGATGTTGGGAGTGCCGCCGCCACCGCAGGCCTCGGGAGGCGTGCAGGAGCCGCAGTCGAGCGTTCCGCCGCAGCCGTCGGACACCATCCCGCAGTCGGCTCCCAGGTCCATACAGGTAAACGGAGTGCACGTGCCTTCTCCGCAAACGTTGGCGGTGCCGCCGCCGCCGCAGGTCTCGGGCGCGGTGCAGTTACCGCAGTCAAGCGTCCCCCAGCAACCGTCGGGTATGGTCCCGCATCCGGCGCCGGCCGCAAAGCAGGTCGTGGGCGTGCAGCCGCAGACGTTATCGGTGCCGCCGCCGCCGCAGGTCTCGGGCGCGGTGCAGGAGCCGCAGTCGAGCGTTCCGCCGCA
>CAYVFC010000120.1:0-24803 GCA_964450715.1 uncultured Sandaracinaceae bacterium
GCGTAAATCGCCGTCAGAAACCGTTTGGGCCGGCTGTTAAGCGATCACGCGTGTAGAGGCATCGAAGCTCGCCGAGCGCTGCCCGCCAGAAGAGCGACTTGAGCTTCTGGAGTACCTACTCGCGGAAATATTCGTGTCCCCGCCGACCGCCACGCAGGACGGAGTGCTCAATCCTGGATCCGCATGGTTAGGTGTCACCGTCTGCTCGCTCTTTCAGCGTTGCATCGTTGATGTGCCCGCAACGCAGCTCGTCATGACCCGTGCCATGGATGCCATCGCGCAGCTCGCTCGGAACCATGAGGACCTCGGATACGACTTCGATCAGATCCTTCACAACGATGTCCACGTACGGCGCGCGTTCTTCTGGCGCTTCGTCGAAAGATCCTCCGCACGCCACAACCCGTTTCCTCGAGACTTCTGGGCCGTCGAGCTTCCCAGCATTTTCAACCTTCGGGCAAAAGATGCCGAGTGGCTCGCCGAGGACTGCGTAACTCGTTCGCATGTGCGTGAGCGCATTCTCGCTTTCAATTGCCTGCTTGCGGTCGCGCCGGAGCCCTCCGGCCGAGACGATGCATTCTGGACACGGATGGAGGACGTCGCCCGTCGGAGCGACGTAAAAAACGAGGGAGGCGCTTTGGCCCGACGACTCGAGCGAGAGAGATCGCGCGGGGTAATGCCCGAATCGCCTTGGAATCTTCGGCAGAATCTGCGGCGACGAGTGGCTGAGCGCGCCAAGGAACGGCTCCGGCAACAGAACCAGGAGGCCCTCCGCCAAAACCTAAAAGAATTACGGGAAGGCACCTTCCAAGGCGCGTATGCGCACTTCCTCGAAAATTTCGCGAAGCCAGGTCCAAAAGCCAGGTACGAATCACTTTCCTGCAAGGCCATTGCGGAGGAGTACGGGCAAGAAATCGCCGACGCTGCACGCGAGGGCTTCAAACATTTCTGGCGGACACACGACCCCGCGGCGGCACGCAACGTCGCCGAGAACGAGGTGCCTTACACATGCATTTGTGGTCTCATTGGGCTCGCACTCGAAGTCGAGGACGGGACGGACCTTACGTCGCTACCCGATTACCTGCTGGAACGCGCAATCCGATATGCGCCGTGGGAGCTGAATGCTTTCCCGCGGTGGCTCACGACGTGCGCGGCGCGGGTTCCGAGTAAGGTGGGCGCAGCACTCGCCGAAGACCTTCGGACGGACTTCGGCGCACTCCCCCGTGAAGACGGCCACAACTTCGGACGCATTGTGTCCAAGGTGGAGCATGGCGATACGGAGGTACGCGAAGCGTGCGCACCCGAGGTCTTGAAACTACTCCTCGAGGGCGATCCTCCACGACTTCCGGTCCTGCAGGATGCCTTGCGGGTACTGCAACGGACGGGGGTACCGGTTAGATCGGAGCGAGTTGCGCTGGCGAAAGCGCGCACTGATGCGAATTGCACCGACTACCCACGGTTCGCGTTGTGGTGGTCGTTCCTCCTTGCGGACGACCCGGTGATCGCGGTCACGACTCTCGAGGAGACCGCTCGCACCGCAGAACGCCCCGATGAACTGATAGAAGAAGCTTGCAGCAGCGCGCTGAAACGGTACGACGAACGTGCGCAAGCGGGACTCGACGCCCTACGTTCCGACCCTACGTCCTTGGCATCCCTTATCCGTATCGTGCGGGCTCACGTGCGTCCGGAGCAAGACCTTGTTCACAAGCGCATGTATTCGCCGGGACGCAGGGACTATGCGCAACGTTTCCGTGACGCCCTGCTCGGCTGGCTGGGAAGCATCGACGCCCCGGAGACGGCGGCGCTTCTGGAAGGGCTTATCGAGCGGCCCGAGATCGCGTCGGAGGAGCGTGACTGGATCAGGCACCTCGCGGGATTCAGGAGGAAGGCAGCGGTCTCGAAGGCAATGCCGCTCGAGCGCGCCGTCACACTCCTCACGAGTCTCGTCGTCCAGCCGAGCACACCCGGAGAGCTATTCACGATCGCAAAGAATCGGCTTAGCGACGTTCAACGCGATCTCACGCACGGCGATTTCAGCGTGCGGCAAGCATACTGCCCTAAAAAGGGGCACGTGACCGAAGAACCCGTGCAGAATCTACTCGCAGGAGAGCTTCAGCAGAGGGCTCGCGGACAGTATGAGGTTGTTCGAGAACCCGAACTCACGCGGAAGGCGCGCCCGGACATCCGTCTGGTGAATCCGCGGTGCGAAGGACGTGTGACTATCGAACTCAAGATCGCTGAACGCTGGAGTGTCACCCAGCTGGAAACGGCTGTCACAGAGCAGCTCGTCGGTACATACATGCGCGCGAATAAATCGGGCTATGGGCTCTTCGTCGTTTGCTCGTCCGGCGAGTCCAAAGGTTGGCGAACAGCGGACGGGACCGCGCTGGATTTTTCTGCATTGGTGTCCCACCTTTCATACCACGCCAAGCAGGTCCGCGCGTCAGCGCCTTGGGTTGCTGATCTGGCCGTCGTGGGGCTCGACTTCCATTGATGCACGCGAAGGTGCGTGCGCCCGTTCCGCCTAAAAGCGGGCGGAACGCCAAAGAACGGACGAGCACCTCTACCGCAACAAGGAAGCACGGTCTGACTGCGGAGCCAGCTGCGCAGAGACAGGCATCCTGTGGGCCTACTACCCGTCCAGGTACGTTCCCTCCGTATGCAACTGGTCCAGCACGTCGTGGCGCGGACGGGTCGGGGGGCGTAAATTCGTACTACGAGCCCGGGATCAGCCGCAGACCTCTAGCCGGCAGCGGAGGAGCCTCGGCTGGCGCCTGCCCCCCCGCCGCACGAGTTCGGCGACCGCCGCCGATTCACCCTTTTGGATGAAGGACATCCGTTCACCCTGCGACAAATGTCACACTCATACCCGCCCTTCTTCTTCGTCCGCCGCTTTGGGATGCCGAACCGAGTGACCCCTCGTCCTCGTCTATTAACAGCCATGGGCGGGTACGCCGTAAATCCGGTATCGGTGATCCGACCTGTACTATGGAACGCGACTTGTCCGGGGTTATGATCGCGTCCATGACCCCCGAAGAACTCAACCGCCGTCTCGTGCAGTCCTACGCTCGGCCGGCGGAAGGCCAGCAGCTCGCTCTTCTTCTGGAACTTGCGGATTTTCATGAGAAGAGCGGGTTGATGGGAGCCGGTCCTCTGCCGGCGCTTCATCGGGTCTGCCCGACCGCGAAAGAATGCTGGAAGGGGATTTCCGAGGACGCGCGGCCAACGGGAACCCGAAGCATCGATCCACAGTCCGAGGCGGGCTGCATCGTCCTGCCCTGGGTCGGGCCCATGTACCGCCCGGGAGGGGTCGCAGTCCTTGGGCTGAACCTCCGCTACGGCGGCGAGCACTGGGAGTTCGCGATGGAGCACCGGATCACCCTGGACCGCAACGGGGGACAGGAGGTGTCGCTCCAGGCCGGGCGACGCGCTCACGGGTCGAACTGGGCCACGGGAACCATGAAGGACGCTGCGGCCGTGTATCGGTCGGCGACAGGCGTGTCTCCCAATGGCACCCCCGACGGAAACGAACTCGCAAACGCGCTGCGAAGGATCGCCCGCATCCAGGCGATCAAGTGTTCCCCGGTCGGGGGAAGAAGCTCGCCTACCGACAACATGGTAGGACATTGTCCGCGGCAATTCCTCCGAAAAGAACTCGAGGTGCTCCGCCCGGCGGTTGTTCTCGCCTACGGCAAAGCCACGCACGCTGCACTTCTCGGACTCGGCGACAACCGACTCGAGACCCGCACTCGCGCCTTCCAGCGAGGAAAACTGTGCGTTTGGGACGAATCCATCATCGTTTTTCTGATGACCCATCCAGCGCACGGCCGCTGGAATCTAGCCCATCGCGAACTCGCCGAGAGCCTTGAGGCGAACCCTGTGAGAATCCCCTGAGGTAAGAGGCCCCGTTTCCGGATCGGATTCGGGGCATACATTGAAGCTCGAGGACCACAAAAGGGGCAGTAGATGCCAAACCAGAAAATAGGACCGCCGGTACTTCCATTCGCATTGCGTGACGTTCCGAAGTTAGTCGTCAGCCGGCTCGATGCAAGCGGAATACTGTGGGATGCCCTGTCGGCACGAAGACATCCTGCCCCGACTGGACCTGTTATTGCTATCTATAGTATCGAATCGGCACTCGTCGCAGCGCAGCGACAGCACAGGCGCATAGCGCGAGCAGAGAAGGCGCCACTGGTAGAGTTCGCGAGGACCAGAGCCTCCAAACGTGCCGTGCTGGCGGGGCGTCGCAACTCCAGGAGCAGCTCTGTTTTCGATGAAGTCCACTTCTACCTGATCTTATGGGTTCGTATAGCCAGGTTAGCAAAGTTCATCGCAGGGTCCACTAAATACGGCCGGGTCGCCCGAGTATTGAAGAGGTACCACAGCGAGATCGAGGATGCGCGTTGCATGCGCAATGACATCGAACACCTTGAGGAAAGGCTACCTGGAGGCAAAAAGAACGACTGCCTCCGGAACCCGAACGAACTCTATAACATGAATCTATCTCATCATCTCGCGACATTTGGAGGCCGAGAGTTCGACGTGGGGCCGGCTAGTATTCGCCTTCTTGGAGCTCTGGTAAACGAACTCCGTTCAGCGATTCTTTTCGACGCTGCAGACGAACTTTCTCAGGCTAATAACGGAAGAATTTCATGGCATATCAAGCGTGCGAGCGATGATGCCTCTGTTGCGCGCATACGGAAGCAAGTCGAGAAGAGATTCTCGCGGTCGTCTAGATGAAGCACCCTATTCGTGTTGTCGGCCCCGCAGGTCTACGCGCCACCTTTCCCGCCCGGTATCAGCCGCAGCCCTCGAGCCGGCCGCGAAGCAACCGGACCCTCAGGCCGTGCCTGCTTTCCCTGCCGCACGAGCTCGGCAACGGCGGCCCATCTGCTCACCCACCCGTTGGTAAAGCCCATGGCCAAGCCGCGATGGAACCTTATCCAGTGCCCGGCCATGAAACACAACCCGCCCACCAGTCCGATATGAATCGCTTCCGCCAGGGGTGCCCCCCCGAACTGCAGGATACCGCGATGGGGAACGGCTGTCCGTCTTCCGGCCTCTTTGTCACGAAGCCGTTCGTTCTCTATCGGGCCGAGTTGTATAAGCGCGACGGGTTGGCGGAGTAGGGGCGAGACTGTACTATGAACCTTGGGGCGCGAACTTTCATCTGCCATCCATAGCGCAACGTCTGACGATTTCCGTATCCGTAAGGAGAAGGAGCTGATGAACAAAAAAAGGAAACGCCTCGATTTGTCGGATATTCCAAAGAGACCTAACTGGGCCGAGCTATCCACGGATGTCTCGGTTTACGCTCCACGACCTCTTGAAGAAGACATTTGGCTTGAAGGTCAATACCAGGCGTTGATTCGGAGAGAAAACGCTTTGCGGGAACTGCTCGAAGCGAAGGAGCGCGAGGGGATTGAGGAGATGCTCTCCGAATGCGTAGGAGCACTGGAGGTGCTGAACGAAACGTTGTCGGCGCCCAAAGTGTTTCTCCTTGCTCCTGGCGAAACCTTGAATTCAATCGCTAGCTTGACCCATGGAGGGTACACGTGGTTCGAGTCGCTTCTTGATTTACTTGGTCTGCAGCGCGAAGGCGGAATCAAGGTCGAGAAGACGGATGACAGCGTTCTTATAAAGCGAGGGGAGGATGTAAAACAGTTCTTCTCTCCGGCTTTCAACATAGACGATCTGGAACAACGCTATTCGAGGATAAATCGATTATGGGCTTTGGTGCTACCTTCCGGCGTGCCCGACGAAACGATCTACACGTTAGACGAAGCTCTTTGGTGTTTTGAGGTTGGGGCATACAGAGGGGCAGCGGTTCTTGCCAGGACCGTCCTAGAAGCGGTTCTATATCAAGCACTAAAAGCAGGTGGAGCTATTCCAAAGGAGCCGAATGTTACTCCTTTTGGATTCGACCAACGACGACGCTTGCACACCATGATTGAAAAAGCCGCAAAGACCGGAATCCTTCCGCCCAGCCTATCTAGAAGAGCGAGTAGACGGAAAAAGTTCTGTAACAGCATAGTCCATATTATACACGCTACTGAATCGAACAGGCAAAGGAACCGTGACGAGATCGCTGAGTCGACTACAAGAGTCATCCACGATGTATCCGAGGTGGTGCGGTACCTGTTTAGGAATAAGAGAATGAAACACCGTCGTCTAAAAAGAGAATAACTGGTATGTCTGCGCAAGGGTTCGCTGAAAGAGAGAGGTCGAGGCATAGGACAAACCGCTCTATGCAAGTGTAGAATCCGAGGGGGCTAGCGAATGAGTGTTGGTTTCGTCGTAGCAAACACAAACCTCTTCTCCAATCCGGGATAAGAACAATGAAGGCGCCCGACCGCGGCTGACACCCGTCAGTCCTTAACGTGTCTGAGCGTCTTCATCAACATCCACCGTGGAGGAAAACATGCATGCAACCGCAACCCCAGCGGACCGCACCGGTGCGCCCGCAATTCTAAAACCCCTACCCGACCAGCCAGGAAGCTGGATAGCGCACGAGAAGCCTATACCCTTCGACCAGGCGGCCGAGAAGATCCTCTGGCCCATCGCGAAGATGGCGCCAGGGATGACAATCTGGTCCACAACCTGAGGACCTGGGTTTTCAACCTGGCCGCTTGCGGAATCATGGAATCCCCGTACGCCGACTAAGCCTACCGCATTTTCGTCGACAAGCCCGTGAGGTCCCAGGTGGTAGCCGGCCTGGCCGAGGAGATGGACTCCGACAACTTCAAGTCCGAAGTCTCCTGCCACCAGTACGGGAAGGGAGCGGCCTACGGGCGCGCGTTCCACGAGGCCTGGTCAGTGATGTAACGGCTGTAGGGGGAAGGTTTAGGGCGCGGCGGATCGTACACGGAAACCGGAAGGATGGCCGGGTCGCCGTTGGCGGTTTTACCCCACGCCACCCCAAAGGGTGTCCCCGACCCCCTGACCAGGAGGGCCCGGAGGGGATGGAAATATGGGGTAAGGTCTTTTTCGCCCGCCTTCGGGGCCCGGAAAGCCCCTAAATCCCGATCCAAACCCGTCAGTTTCTTGATACATTATCCGTCTGCCATTTTGACCCGGGGTGACGGCGCGGGGCGGACTTTAGTCACCGGAAAGCCTCCTTCCTGGACCGAAAACGAGGAACGGTGCCAAGCAAGCGGCGGATCGTCGAGACGCTGAAGAAACAGGATCTCCTGGCGCTGGCGGACTACTTCGAGCTGGAAGTGGCCGACCGGCGGGTGCGGGAGCACCTGGTCGACGCGATAGCCTCCTCAAAAAAGGCTAGGCTTCCGGATCTCCTTGGCCAGCTCAAGCGCGAGACCCTGAAGGAGAGCTGCCGCCAGCTCGGTCTGGACGATTCGGGACGGGAAAAGGCCGTGCTGGTTGAAAGGCTCTTGGGGGGCAGCGCGGAAACCGGCCGCCCAGCGGCGTCGCCGAATAATCCCGGAGCTCCACGGCAACAGGCATCTGCCAAACTACCTGCCGGCGCCCAGACGACTCCCCCCGCCGGACCAAAGCCGGTTGCCCCCAACGCCCCGCCCTGGGGGGCCCCAACTACCCATTCTCCAGACCCCCGGCCGCCGGGCTCAACTCGTGGAACAGCCATGATGCAAAACCTACTTCCAGGCACCCAGGTCATCGTTCGCGGTCTTCAGTGGGAGGTAGTCAATGTCGAGCCCGCAGGGGAGGAGCAGCGGTACCGCCTGCGCTGCGTGCAGGGGGACCTGCGCGGCGAGGAGTTCGATTTTTTGCACCCCTTTGAAGACATCACCCCGGTCTCCACCGAGATCGACCCGGCCCGGGCCGGCCGCCTGCAGCAGTGGCTCCTCTACCACCAAGCCTTCCTGCTGGAGCAGGCCCTCGGCCCCACCGCCCTTCTGGCCGCACAGCCCGGCCGCCTCGACCTGGCTCCGTACCAGCTGGTGCCGGTAATGCGCGCCATCCGGATGAGCCGCCCCCGGCTGCTTCTGGCCGACGGCGTGGGCCTCGGTAAAACCGTGCAGGCCGGGCTCGTGCTATCCGAGCTCATCGCCCGGCGGCGCGCCCACCGCATCCTCATCGTCTCCCCTGCCGGCCCCCTTCTCAACCAATGGCACGGCGAGATGCGCACCCGGTTCGGCCTGCGATTCGATGTCATCAAGGACGCCGGGCAGCTCCAAGAGACCCGCAGGGAACTCGTTCTGGGCGCCAACCCCTTCGACCACGTGGGCATGTGCCTGACCTCCATCGACTTCGCCAAGCAGGAAAAGGTGATGCAGGAGCTCGAGCGGACCACGTGGGACGTGGTGGTCATCGACGAGGCGCACCACTGCGTGAGTATGGGCGCGGCTGGGGACAACGAGGACTCGCGCCGCCGCAGGCTGGCCGAGGTCCTGGCCAGGCAGGCCGACGGCTTCCTTCTGCTCACAGCCACGCCCCACGACGGCTACGACCCGCACTTCGCCTCGCTCGTACAGCTTCTCGACCCGAGCCTAGTCGACGGCCGCGGCAACCTTCGCGGCGATAGCCAGAGCGAGCCCTACCGCAACCACGTCATCCGCCGCCTAAAGGACCATATCAAGGACCCGACGACCGGAGAGCCCCTGTTCAAGAAGCGCGAGGTCTTCCCGCGACCCGTGCTTTTCTCAGAGAAAGAGCACCCGCGTTTCTCCGAGTACCAGAGGTCCATCCTGACCCTGATTGCCCCCCGTCTGAAAACCGCGGTTCGCCAGCGCAAGTACGGCGACGTCCTGGCGTTTGTCTCGCTGCTGAAGCGCTCGGTCTCGACGGTCTCCGCCTGCAAGAGTACGCTGGAAACCATCCGCGACCGGTACGCCGAGCTCCTGACCAAGGGCGCCGAGGAGCAGGAGACCCGCAAGCAGCGGTTGCGGACCCTGAACGACTACCGCCGCCGGCTGGAACGCTACGGCGCTCTCTCGCACGAGGAAGAGCAGGATCAGGCCGCCCTGGAGGCCGAGGACATGGCGTCCGAGATGTACCAGTCCAAGCCCGACGAGCTCATCGAAAAGATAGCTGCCTCCAAGCGCGAAGCACGACGTGGGCGCGACAAGCTCAAAAAGACCGACCAGACCTTCGAGGCCCTAGACGTCCTGGTTGTTCTGGCGGAAGAAGCTACCAAGGAGGACCCCAAGCTCCGCGCCGTTCTCGAAGAGGTGTTCTCCATACGCAAGAAAGAGCCCTCCGCCAACATTCTGGTTTATACCGAGTACACCGATAGCCAGGACGCCGTGGTCGCGTACTTCAACCAGGCGGCCAAGGCCGGCCGGCTCGACGGTGAGGTGCTGGCCATCTGCGGTGAAGACTCCGACGCCGACCGCACCCGAGCTACCGAGCGCTTTGGCCGCGAGGACAACCTGGTGCTGGTCAGCACCGACGCCACGGCCGAGGGCCTCAACCTGCAGGAGCGCTGCCACCACCTGATCCACGTGGAGCTCCCCTACAACCCGAACCGCCTGGAGCAGCGCAACGGCCGCATCGACCGTTACGGCCAGAAGCACATCCCGATGGTGAGCTACCTCTACTTGGCCGGCACCTTCGAGGAGCGGCTTCTGCTGCGTCTCATCGCCAAGTACGAGCGGCAGCGCGCGCGACTGACGTTCGTCCCCAACACCCTTGGGGGGCTCACCAGCGATCAGAAGGGCATGGTCAAGCTCCTGGAGGGGCTGGCCGACGAGGACCTGAGCCTGTTCAAGCGTCCGCCCACCGAGATACGCATGGATCAGGACGAGCCGGATGAATCGGAGGTCAAGGCCTACGGAGAGCTACTGGCCGAGGTGGACCGTGCCATCAGCGGCTTCGAGAAATCGGCCAAAACCAATGCCTGGATGGCCGACCTCGGCATGAACGCCGAGAAGCGCCTGGTCGATGAAGCCTCCAGGGCCCTGTCCGACGGCGAGCAGCTCGGCAACGTGGATCTGACGAACTTCGTCTGCGATGCGCTTCAGTCCGAGACCCGCTCGTCCAGCAGCGTTACCTGGCACGACAAGACGACCCTCAGCCTGGAGCTCCCGAGCGCCTGGCAGTTCGGCCTTGACGACATGCCCGGCTACGACAGCAGCAGCCACGTCCTCAGGCTCACCACCGACAGCAAAAAGACCGAGGACAGGGACAAGCGCCCTCTCGGATACCTCGGCCGGGCCCATCCCATCGTGCGCCGGGCCCTGGACCGCGTGCGCAACATTCAGTTCGGGGGCACGGAGACCTTCCTCGACCGCCGGGTGAGCGCGGTCAGGTCGGACAACGGCGTTCCTTCCCTGCTGTTCACCTTCCTGGGCACCGTGCAGAGCGGCACGGGCCGGGAGTACGAGCGGCTTATCGCTGTCCGCGTCGACCAGAAAGGCCATCCACAGACCTTCACCGAGCCGGCGCAATGGCAGCCCCTGGCTTCCCGGGACCGGCAGGTACCGACCAAGGACGTCTGGAAGGCGCATTTCAAGGCCTGGGGCATGGACCGTAGGCCCGACGCCGAGAAGGCGGCGACCGAAGCCTTTGCGCCCCTGGCCGAGTCGTTCCTGGAGCAGCAGCGCAAGGAAATCGGCAAGGAGCGCACTGAGCTCGACAAGTGGCTTCGCGGTCGCGCGGACGAGCTGTGCGGCAAGGTCGTGCCGCAGCAGGAGGCCCTGTTCGACGGTATCGAGGAACTCGCGCGCTGGAAGACCCTGGACGAGCCGCTCGAACGTCTCTCTCTGTTTGCCACCGACGGCAGCAACAAGCCGTCGCAGCGGCGGGAGGCCAACGGCGTCGTAAGCCTCTACCGCAAGCGCAGCGACGATCTGGAAAAGCGCTCGCGGCTCGAAACCCTGCCACCGGTTTTGCTCGGGCTTCTGATGCTCGTACCCGGGGGAGGTAACTGAGATGGCCCTCGACCTGCGCGATTGCGAGTTCTTCGGCCCGGCCCTGCCGGAGCCTTTCGTGAAGTTCCAGCTCGAGCAGCACCTCAACAAGAGAAAGCTTCTGCCCGCCGCCACCGGCGCCGAGGGCAAGCACCTGCGCGAGCGCTGGGACGTGTACCGCCGCAAGCTCCGGCTTCTCGGCGAGCGGGGCCTCGAACGCCGCGTCGCCAGCCACGTGCTGGAGCCCCTGGTTGAGCTTCTCGGCTATACCGAGATCGAATACCAGCAAAGCGAGGTCATCACGCGCGAGGGCGCGGAGAACGCCGGCTACCTGATGAAGGGCAAGAACGGCGCCCAGCTCAGAACCTGGTCGGTGGCCGTCGACACGGACCTGGACGCCCCCAACCGCCGCGGTCGCGCCTACCGTTTCAGCCCAAACCGGGTGGCCCAGCGCGTTCTGCTGGCCCAGAACGAGCGGGTCGGCCTTCTCACCGACGGCGTCGAGCTCCGGCTTCTCATCTGCGACCCGGCCAAGCCCGAAAGCCGCATCTCCATCCGCCTCGACCGCACGAACGGATGGCGCTCCCCCCGACAGACCCAGGTCCCCGACTCCTTGCGCCTACTTCTAGCACTGGCCTCGCCCAAGGGCATATCAGCCGTCTCGGATCTGACCGAGGAAGCCCGTCTGGCCCAGAGCACGGTCACCAGGAAGCTCCGTACCCAGGCGCGCAGAGCCGTAGAGGGTTTTATCCAGGAGGTCATCGACCACCCGGCCAACGCGCAAGCCCGCTCCACCTGGACCGACACGGACGCCGTAGCCAGGCAACTCTGGAAAGAGGGGCTCATCCTGGTCTACCGCCTGCTCTTCGTTTTCAAGCTTGAATCCTCGGCTGACCCGGCCCGCGCATTCAGCTTCGCCGCCACGAGCCTGTGGCGCAACAGCTACTCGCCCAACCTCGCCCTGGGAAGGCTCGTGAGACGCGTGATCGACCAGGGAGCCGACACGGGCGGAATGCTGGAAGGCGGCCTACGCTCCCTGTTCCGCCTGTTCGCCGAGGGCCTGTCCAGCAGCGAGCTACAGGTCAAGCCTCTCGGCGGAATGCTCTTCGGTCGAGATACTACCCCCCTGCTCGATTCGTTGACCTGGGGTGAGCACTCGGTCGCCCATTTCCTCGACAACCTGCTCTGGACCCCCGGCGACGGCAAGACCGAGCGCGAGCGGGTGCACTACGGCGCCCTCGACGTCGAAGACCTCGGCCGTGTCTACGAGGCCCTGCTGGAGCTCGAACCCGGCATTAGCACGGAGCCCGTATGCCGCTTGCGCCGCGCAAAGCTCGAGGTTGTCGTTCCCGCGAAACAGGGCGACCCTTACCGCAAGAATCTGGCTGCCGGCGACCAAGAAACCGACGATTCTGAAGACGAAGCGGACGAGGAGGAAACCGAGGGCAAGGGCAAGAAGTCCGGCAAGACCAAGGTGCAGTTCATAGAAGACATCCCCAAGGGCCGCTTCTACCTGCGCGTGGGTCTCGGTCGCAAGGCCACGGGCAGCTACTACACCCCGCATCCCTTTGTCCGCTTCTTGGTACAGGAAACCCTCGGCCCTCAGGTCGCCGAGCGCAGTACCCCGGAAGACCCACACCCAGAAAAGATCCTCGATATCAACGTGCTCGATCCTGCCATGGGAAGCGGCCACTTCCTGGTCGAGGCCTGCCGCTACCTCGGCGATAAGCTCTACGAGGCGTGTCGCCTGTGCGATGAACGGGCATTGGAAGCCGACGAGCAGGCTGAAAAAGCCAAGACCGAAGGCGGGAAAGAGAGCCACCTCGCCCGCGCCCAGGAGCTGCGCAAGCGCGTTGAAGACCTGCCCGACCCCGAAGACGAGCTTGTGGCCTACCTCCCAAGCCGCGTTCCCGAGGGCGAGGAAACCGGTCTGAGCCAGCGCAAGGCCGAGGCTCTCTGCCGCCGCCTAGTAGCCGTACACTGCCTCTACGGCGTGGACAAGAACCCTCTCGCCGTCGAGCTTGCCAAGCTCTCCCTCTGGCTCGAATCGTACGCCGAGGGCTTGCCTCTCACTTTCCTCGACCATCGCCTAGTGTGCGGCGACTCCCTGACCGGCCCCTTTTTCGAGCACCTTCTAACCTGGCCCTCTTCCGGCAAGCCCCTTACTGGCCTTTTCGTCAAAGGTCTTACCGATAAGCTTACACGGACCCTTCACTCCGCACTCACCCACGTCCAGAACCTCGAAGCGAGCATCGGCAAGGACATAGCTGACCTAGAACTCAAAAAGGTCGCCAAAGCCAACCTCGACGCAGCCCTCACTCCCTTCAAGACCCTGGCTGCAGCCTGGACCGGAGGGGTTATGCTCGCCGATTCCCGGTGTGACAAGAGTTACTCCGATCTGGCAAACGCTGTCGTGGAAGGGGAGGACCCCCAACCGCTTCTCGACGAGGAGCCTCTTCTTCAAAAAATGCTTGAATTGGGCCTCTCCGGCATTCCTTTCGACCTAACCTTCCCAGAACTGTTTCGTCTAAACGGCTCCAAGCGCGAGGGCGGCTTCCATGCCGTGCTAGGTAATCCGCCATGGGATACGATTACCATTAGCGACAAAGACTTCGGAGTCGCGTTTGAACCAGCTCTCCTCTCGAGCAGAGGAACGGAAACAAAGCGACTCTTACAAATTCTATTTACCAAACACCCTCATCTAAGCGCGGCGTATACACGCCTAAAAGAAAACATGCGGAGCGAAAGACGCCTGAAGGAAAATCTCGCATATTACCATCTAGCTGAGCGCGAAAAGATCGGCCACTCCGACGAGTTTCAGATCTTCAGTTGTCGTTTTTTTCATTTAGCACGAACCGCCGCAAAAATCGCTCTCGTTTTACCCGCGTCCTTTTACGCCGGCGAACCCGCCGCAGCTTGTAGAGAAACGCTTCTTCTAAGGTCAACCCCTTCAATATTACTTGGAATCAGTAACAGTAAACGATACTTCGACATCGCAATGGTAGCGAAATTTTGCCTTCTAGTCTCATCGAAAACCGAAGCCCCGCGTGACGCCACTTTCCGTGGTCGGTTTCAAGTAAAAGATTTCGCAGAGGTAATAAACGACGACCGTTGGGAGCACGGCCTACAGTATCCTATCATTATAGTTGCCGACGCGACTGGCCCCCTTCATCTCGTTTTCGAGACATCAAGCCAACGGTCTTTGCTCGTCCTTCAACACCTGCTGGCAAGCACTGGCAGAAACGTAGGCGACCAGCTCGATTCTATACCTATCGATCTAATACAAGAGTTCAACACAACCAGCCGTGACTCTCTAACACAACCAGTTCCTGCAAGCTGCGCGGACCCGAAAAATTGGCGGCAAGTTACAGCTTTCCTGAAGCAAGGACTCTCGCCGCTTGCCGAAGCAAAAACCTTCTACGCTTACGATTGGCACTATATGGGGATGGCAGGATCGTCCTGGGACCCTATGCCGCGTAAACTTGTTAGGTTTAGAGAATTTAGTCCTCTTACTCCGCGCCTGCCGATGTATCGCCTTGCCGTTAGGCGAACCGTTGGTTCTGTTGAAACAAACGAACGATCTCTTGTAGCTGCCATCCTACCCCCAGGTATCACAGTGGCTGACAGCGCGGTTGTAGAACGCGACGCGTGTCTACGGCCTTTGCATAAAGCACTATCGATAGCTGCAGTTTTCAATACATATACACTCGATTTTGCCGCACGACTTTTGGTGAACTCTAACATGAACGATTTCTTATTGAGGTCGCTGCCTTGGTGCAACATCGACCACGCAGTTCCTTTTCTTTGCCATTGCGCACTACGGCTAACAGCGACCGCCTCAGAATACGAATTCCTTTGGACAGACGTTCTCGGCAACACTTGGCGTGAGCCCAACGATAGATACGCTTGGCCCGTACTCGAAAGAGACGATACGCGTTGGAAAGTTCGCGCCGTCATCGACGCCGTGGTGGCCGAGGCTTACGGCCTGGACCGCGCTCAGTACCAGCACGTACTCTCGACCTTCAGCCATAAAAGCTACCCCAAGGCGCCCGAGCTCTGCCTCGCCGCCTTCGACGAGTTGAAATCTATAGGCCTGGAAGCCTTCACCAAGAAGCACGACCCCTACTGGGATATTCCCCTCAATGAGGAGCTACCCAAGCCGGTTATCGACCTTCCCAATGGGGACGGCGTGACCGAAACCGGAAAGCGGCGTGTAGAGAAAAGCGGCCAGGTACAGCTACTTCCGATGGACGACGGTCCCCTGTTCGGGCGCCGTAAAAAGGGAAGATAGCGACGAACGATGAACAAAGGTTTACCGGCTGAAGGCACGATGGCTCTACCAACCTGGGGGGAATCCATTGATACGGTAGTCGTACTGGGCGCCGGCGCCAGCAAGAGCTATCGGCCGAACGGAGATACGAAGAAAAGCGAGCATGACTTCCCGCTCGATACGGAGTTCTTCGAGCAAGCCCTGGATCTCATCGACAACGAATCTAGCGGCTACGGAGAGCTTCGCGCCTTTCTGGAGTACTTCTACCCTTGTAACGTGGGTTCCTATACTCCGGAGAACAAATCTCCCGGTCTGGAGGCGGTCTACACCCTGATCGAGACCTTTCAGCGATGGCTCGACTTCGCGAAAGCGAACCAAACCGAACCCGACCTAGAAAAAAAGGTTTGCGCCTTTTTACCTCCCGTGCCGTACGTTCCGTTGACCCCGGTGTTGAATCAAGAGTTGAATCCCATCAATAGAAACAGATTCACTAACGCGTATCTCGAATACGACGTATCAACTCTTGCCAAGCATCAGGCGCAGATCGCGGAAGCTCTGATCCCCGGCGGTCTGAAGGGCCGGGAGTTGATAGACAGCTACGAGAGCTTGCAGATATCGCTCGAAACGATCAGAAGACAGCTCGATAGCCTGGTCTACACTGTTTTCTCGAGGTGCCACGCGACCCGCGAAAAAGACGGGACCTGCGCCCCGTGCGAGCTTCATACTGAGCTGTTCCAATCGCTCATCACGGACGGCTCGACGGAACCGGGGGGAATACGCACGCTGGCGGTGCTCTCCTTCAACTACGACCTGGTCGCGGATAGCTCCCTGGCGGAGGCCATCAAGAATACGAGCGCTAAAAAAACGGAAAAGGAATCGGAACGGAAGTGGACGTGGAACGCCGAGACCTTCTACATGCAGCTATTCGATCCGACAACGTCGCTCTACAAGCGGCCGGAAGAACCAACGAACACGGACGTGTTCCTGCTGAAGCTGCACGGGTCGTTGAACTGGTTCTTCCCGAACGGGGATAGGACGCGATTCGTCTGCGGAGAAACGAGCGGAACAGGCCCGAGGATCTTGTCGGAAGAGGAGCTGTGCAGGAGGCGCCTCGATCCCATGATCGTACCGCTGGTCCTGGACAAGTTTGTTGAGCTTGAGAAAGAAGGCGCGGCGGGGCACCACGGGCGGACCTGGACGCTCGCGCTCGATTCCTTGTTGAAAGCCAAGAGGTGGATATTTATCGGCTATTCGCTGCCCGCGACCGATTTCCACGCGAACTGGCTCTTCAGAATGGCGGCGTCTTATAGAAGGTCCGAAGGTAGTAAAAAGACGATTGGCTCACCACCGAAGATCGAAATCATCAATCCGGACCAGAACACGAATCTCAAGCAAGTGCTGATCCAGAACGGCTTTCGCGGAGAATTGAAGGAGTATTGCTGTCTCGATAGCTACCTCAACCGAGAACCTCGATGATGGGCGGGATGTTCGTGAATTGACTTCTCGTCCGCCCCGGTTTCCAATCCCTGTTTCGCCGTAAGAAAATCGGATAAATATAGTATAGAATCGATTTTACGATGCGCTATCGCGGAAAACTAGGGACTAGCCGTATTGATCGCCATCTCGTAGATTGCGATGTAAACGTACAGGCGATTCCGTGGCTTACGGAACCGCACAAGATCATCGGTCCGGCCGAGAAGACGATAGGGGGAGACGCGCCGAAAGACTTCGTCGTCATCAAGAGCGGAAACTTTTTTGACAACGCGTACATCGCCAAGTGTCCCAGAAAGCAAGGGCCGAGAGAGTGCGTCACGGAGTATGTGATTGGGCGTATCGGTACTATGTTGCCGCTCAAAGTGGCCGGGGCGCGGCTGGTGAGAATGCCGCCGCCGTCTGGCGTAACGTGTGACGTGCGATTTATGTCTCGGTACTTCCTGGCTAAGAAGGACGAGTCTCTTTTACATGGTATCGAAGCAGTCGCTAAGTGTTTTGAAATGGAGGAGAGCGAGCTCAAAAAGGAAGTCCCTCGCGGAAAGCCCCAGGAATGGGGATTTTACACGGTAGACCTAATCGCCGGCGTGCTCGATGAAATGGCGGCGACAGCGGAGAATCGAAGGAAGCTTGTCGATAGCTTCGCCAGAATGATGGCCTTCGACGCCCTTGTGGGGGCTAATGACCGCCACCCGAGAAACTGGGGACTCGTGTACAACGCCGCCAAGCCGGTTGACTTTCGCTTTTCCCCCGTTTTCGACACCTCACGAGGGTTATTCTGGAATTTTTCGGATGCCCAGCTCGAAGATGACGACAGACGCGGAAGGCGACGGGAGCGAATCGAGGCGTACTCCGAGGGTTCCAAACCCCTCGTGACCATGGAAAAGGCCGATGATGCCGGCCATCCGAACCATTTCGATGTTATCCAATACATGATGAATTCCGAGGATTTCAGGACGCCCGTTCGCCAGGTGGTTCAGGCGTTCAGGCCCTACGACTGTGCGAAAATGCTACACTGGGAATTCGGGCGCCTTTTTTCGAGGCGACGCCTGGAATACATAGACGGCCTCTTGCGTTACCGCCATCGTCGCCTCAGAGTAATTTGCAACCTTTAGTTATACGGAAGGAGAGACCAACCTTGGCCGGAAAAGCGCGTCACTGGACCGAATCGCTGGTTTCGGTTCTGGAATCCTGGGGGATCAATCTGAGCCCGGCCAAGGAACAGGCGCAGAAGGAACAGGTCCGCGTTTTTTGGCCGGAAGGCCGTATGGCGGAAGACCACAAGGTTCTGATCGGCACGTTGTCGAACGAGGCAGGCGAGTTCGTTTTCAGATACGCCGAAGACTATGCTGAAGACGAGGACGCTCCGGCGCTTCCCTCCTTTCCGGACAAGAAACGGGAATACCGTTCCAGGCATCTGTGGGCTTTTTTTGAAGTTCGTATCCCGCCCACTGACCGACAAGACATCCAGAGCCTTATCAGAGAGAAGAATCTCGAAGCGGGTAACAAGTTGAAGCTGCTCGGGGAACTAGCTAAGGGATCGATAACCACGCCGTACGAACTCGAGCTCGTCGAATCCGCCGCGTAGTCGAGACGGCGAGGCCGGGGGCGAGTTCGGTTCCCGACTGCTTCGGGCGAGATCGGCGCGCAATTCCAGCATAAAGTATGCCGGGAATCGCGGGCTCCGTGTCGCAACTCACTGTAAACACGAGCGAAATATGCCGCGCAATCGGCCGCTCGTTATGATAAGTATGACGGATCGGGCATCGAGGTGCCGGTAGGGGTTTCGAGACTCGAACGGGAGAGGGACGGTGCCGCGTAAAAGCATGGCTCCAAATGGTGCGGAAACGGCGCAAGGAGCCGGTAACATGCCGTATCTAAAGCATAAAGGTCGCGCGCAATTAGTCGCGCGAAATGGTGCGGAGAGCCGACCATGACGCTGCACCCCATCACCGTCGTCAACCAGGTCCTGGACGAGTACCAGAGCTACCTGTCCACTGAGTTCCGGGCTCGGGACGAGAAGCTCAGGCAAGCGCTGGAAGATGCCCTGCGCCAGCCGCGGTTTCTGGCCCAGGACCCGTTTTTCCAGGCGCAACGTCCGTTCAAGTCGGGGAAGAAGTGGACGGAGTTAGGGCTGGATGCGGCCCTGGCCAAGGTCATGGTCAAGAGGAGCGGGTCGGAGAGAGCGTACCTGCACCAGAGCGAGGCGATCGAGCACCTGCTATCGGCGGAGGCCGGGCCGCTGGTGGTGACCACCGGGACCGGGTCGGGCAAGACCGAGTGCTTCTTGCTGCCCGTCATCCAGAACGCCATCGAGGACTCGACCCGGTTCAAGCGGAACGGGCTCACCGCGGTTCTTGTCTACCCCATGAACGCCCTGGCCAATGACCAGGAGGAGCGGATACGGGACTACCTGGCCGAGTCCGGGCACACCCATGTGAAGGTGGCCCGCTACGACCGCTCGACCAAGGAGGAGCAGCGGAAAGAGCTCCGGGAGAACCCGCCCCACATTCTTCTCACCAACTACATGATGCTCGAGTACCTGATGGTGAGGCCGGCTGACCGGGACGCGCTCTTTGCCAACCACAGGTGCAGGTTCGTGGTGCTGGACGAGGTGCACACCTACCGGGGGAGCCTGGGGGCCAACATCGGGCTGCTCTACCGGCGGCTGCTGGTGCACCTCAAGCACGCCCAGCAGGACTGGAATGCGGACGACAAGGGGGACAAGAAGCGTTTCCCGGAGCCCCTGGCTATCGGCACCTCGGCGACCATCAAGAGTATCGACGAGAGCGACAGGTCGCCGGAGGAGGTCAAGCGCCTGCGGGACGAGGCTGTGCAGGGCTTCGTTTCCGCGCTGACCGGCACCGAGGCCAAGCGGTTCAAGGTACTGGGTGAGGAGATACAGGACCTGGAGGTTCCGGCGGAGGCGAAGTGGCCCGCCAAGGCGGTTGGTATTGCCCCGCCATCTCTCGAACCGGACGCCGTGGGCAAGGCGGTGGCGGCGCTCGCCGGCCTCGATGGCGAGAAGGACGTCGCCAAGGCGGCCAGGGAGGCGGCAATCCTTTGGAAGCTAAACGAGCTGCTGGCCCGAAAGCCCATGTCCCTGGCCGGCATCGTCGAACGCATCCTGGAGGAAGTCCCGGAACGTAAGGGAACAGACCGCGAGGCCGTGCAGCGCGAGGTGGAGGCCGCGCTGGTGGCCGGCTCGGCCTTGCCGGACGGCACGCCCGGAGCACTCAGGTTGCGCACGCACAGGTTCATCCGGGGAGGATGGCAGTTCACCCGCTGCGTGAAACCCGAATGCGGGAAGCTCTACCCGATGGGGGAGGAGAAGTGCGAGTGCGGAGCCGTAACGGCCCCGCTCTACATCTGCCGGGCCTGTGGCGCGGATACCCTGAGGTTCGCCGAGGGCGAGGGAGGACCGGAACAGGCCGCGTTGATGCCGAACTCCAGCCGGTCGAACGAGGGCGAGTGGTTGCTCTACGACCGGGACCGGTTCGAGGCTGAGGAAGACGAAGAGCTGGTCGGGCTGGAAAAGCAGATGAAGGACCAGAAGGTGCTGACCGGCAGCTTCGACCCGGGTACCTGCTCCTTTTCCGCAGACGAGAAGCTCTATCCCATGAGGGTAGCGCTCGCGCCGGCGCGAAACCGCTGCCTGGTATGCGGGAGCTTCGCCGGACCCGGCGCGATGCTCACACCGGTCGCGTTGGGCACCTCCGCCGCGGTCAGGGTCATTTCCGAGGGGCTGGTCGAGGGACTGGCCGAGCAGAACGCCGGCAAAGAGGGCCACGACGGCAAGGAGCGGCTGCTCATCTTCTCGGACAGCCGGCAGGACGCGGCGCACCAGTCCCGTTTCATCACTTATGCAGGGCGGTACGACCGGATGCGGCGCAGGGTCGTGCGGGCCCTGGATAAGAGCGCGAGCGGGGCGTTGACCGTCGAGGAGGTGGTCACGCGTCTACTGGCGGTCGGTGTGGAACGGCACGACAACCCGCATTGCGAGAAGTTCGATGACGTCGATTTCCTTCCGGCTGGGGTTCAAGACCGGGCCAAGGCATGGGAAGAGGCACCGCTGCTGGACGACCTTTCGGTCAGCGTCGGGTACCGCGCCACCATCTTCAACCTCGGCCTCGCAGGGGTGCGATACGACCGGCTGACGGAGTACGCCGAGAAGAAGGGCGGCCCGCTCGGCAAGAACTTGGGCCTTTCTGCGGCGCAGCTCGAACACCTATGCCGTTGCCTGCTCGACGAGGTGCGTCGAAACGGATGCCTTTCCCGGCCCATGCTCGCCTACCACCCGGACAACCCCAACTGTCCCGATGAGTTCAAGAGGCCCGCTGACTGGGAGCGCCGGGTCAAACAGGCCCGCGGCCTTGCCTCGGACAACGAAGGAAGACCGGTCACGTACCTCGATACCAGCGAGGTGCCGGACGGCATGCAACGCGTCACCGCATGGCGCGCGCCCAAGGCCCGCGGCTTCGCGCCTTCGATGGAAAGAATGTTCAAGCACCTGCTGGGCCGGATGGGCGGAACTGATGGCACCGACGGGCTGATGCTCCAGGTTCTGGAGTTTCTGTGCTCCAGCTCCGGTCCTCAGTTGTTGAAGCCCACCAAGCTCCACGGTTTCCGGAAATCGCGCACGCTGCTCCAGGTCAACGCGGACGCCGTACAGCTTGTGACGCTTGCGGCAGAGGACCGGTTCCGCTGTTCTATCTGCAACGTGAGGATGCCCTGGGTGGTGGAGGGAACGCCCTGCCCCAGGTGCCACGGCAAGATGGAGCGCTGGGACGAAGCGGACTTCCAGGCGAACCGGTACGTGCAGCGCATTCTCCGGACCGACCTTTTGCCCCTGGTGGCCGGAGAGCACACGGCGCAAATCACGGGTGACGCCCGGATAGAGCTCGAGGACAACTTCAAGGCGGGTCCCGACAAGTCGCCCATCAACGTGCTGGCATGCTCCCCCACCCTGGAGATGGGTATCGATGTGGGAGGGCTGGACGCGGTGGTCATGCGCAACGTGCCGCCGCGGCCGGACAACTACGCCCAGAGGGGCGGTCGGGCCGGACGGCGGTCACGGGTAGGGATCGTACTCGGATACGCCCGAAGCACCCCGCATGACGGGTACTTCTTCGACAAGCCCGAGGAGATGATCGCCGGCGAGGTGCCGGCCCCCGGCATCGGCCTCGGCAACCGGGACGTGGTCGTGCGCCACCTCCACGCCATAGCGCTCGGAAAGGCCGACCCCGGCCTGGCCGGTCGGATGGTCGAGTACATCAACATCAAGGGCGAGCTGGAGGAAGAGAAGGTCAACGAGCTCATCTCCGCGCTAGAAGCCACCTTCGACTTCACCGTGGAAAAGGCGCTGGAGGCCTGGGGACCCGATGTGCTGGAGCCGGCCGGGCTCGGCTCCAAGGAGTTGTTGCGCGCCGAGCTGGACAAGCTGCCGGGCAAGGTCCGGGACCTGTTCGACAGAGTCAGGCGCCAGATCATCCAGCTGCAGGAGACCATCGACCGGTGGAACGACTTGGGCCGGGGAGACCTTTCGGCGGTGCACGCCATGGACCTGAAACGCCGCTTGCTCGGCATCAGGGACGAAAAATACAAGGGCGCCTCCGAGGCCGACGACCGCAGTGGCGGCCATCCCATGCGCCGGTTTGCTGAGTTCGGCATCCTGCCCGGGTATGAGTTCCCGAGCGAGCCCGCCACGCTGCGCCTCTGGAGCGACGCCCATGAAGAAGACCCCATCGCGGTCGGCCGGCGGTTTGGTATCGCCCAGTACCAGCCCGAGGCGCCGGTTCACGCGCGGGGGCACCGCTGGCGGGTGATAGGCCTGGATCTGGCCTCTCCCTGGAACCCCAAGTCGCCGGACCCGGACTGGGTGTACTCGCTCTGCAAGCAATGTGACCTGAGATATGCAACCCAGGAACACGTACGCTGCCCGCGTTGCGGGTCGGACGAGACGGTTGCCAGTGACATCCACGGCCACGAGTACGGCGGTTTCGTGGCGAAAAGGGACGACACACCGGTGCTCCAGGAAGAGGACCGGTGGGCCATCGCCTCCCTGGTCCAGTGCCATCCCCAGTGGGACGGCATTGTAGTCGCCCGATACCGGCTGCCCACGGACTGGTTCGCCCGGCTCAGCAAGGAAGAAGCCGTTCGCTGGGTCAATGAATGGAAGCCGCCAACCGCGGCGGATAAGAAGGCCGGTCGGCCCTACCTGCACGACCAGGGACGAGGTTTCTACCTCTGCCCGAAATGCGGCCGCACCCTCACCTTTGAAGGAGCACCAGAGAAGAAGGGCAAGGGCCGCAAGAAGACGAAGACGAGCGACAAGGCCGATACACACGGGCACGCCCCTTCCTGCGAGGCGCGCGGCGAGCCGCCGAGGCCCGCGGCGATCACCACGGAAACCAAGGCGACCACGTTGCGCATCGTGGTCAACCTACCGCTTGGCATGAGCGATTCCGACTACCACCGCTGGGGCTATACCTTGGGGTACGCCCTACGAACCGGGATACGCCAGCTCTACATGCTCGACGGCCCAGAGGTGGAGTTCGAGCTGGAAAACTCCTGGAAGGAGACCAGGGATGAGGCGCACCTCCGCCGAGGTGCGCTCACCTTCATAGACCCCGCGGTCGGCGGAAGCGGATTTTTGGAAAGGGCCGCCCAAGAGTTCCACCTGGTGGCCCGGAAGGCCATCGACCACCTCGACCACCAGGGCTGCGAAACCGCCTGCTACAGGTGCCTCAAGTCCTATTCCAACCAGCGCCACCACGCCCACCTTTCGTGGCCGCAGGTGATGCCGGAGCTGGAAGCGCTGGGCAGCGCACCGCCCGAACCCGTGCCCCTGGAACTCGGCGACAAGGACGACCCCCGTCCCTGGCTGGAGGCCTACGACGCTGGCGTCGGCTCCCCCCTGGAGCTCAAGTTCCTGCGCCTGTTCGAGAAGCACGGCCTGGCCGTGGACAAGCAGGTCCCCGTCAGCATCAACGAGGGCGACAAACCCATCAGCGTCGCCGACTTCGTGGTGACCGGCACCAAGGTCGCCATCTATATCGACGGCGCCTCTTTTCACAGGGGTGAACGGTTGCGGCGTGACCGAGCGATCCGAGAAGCGCTGCAGAAAGGCGGCATTGGTTGGAAGGTGATCGTACTTCGAGCCGAAGACCTGTCTCGCGGTAAAGAGATCGTGGAAGCGACTAGGCGGTAGATAAAGACGCCCGAGACATACGGGACGACAAAGACAATGGCTAAGACGAAAAAGACTAACAATCCGGAAGGCGTCGACTTACTCAAGCCTGCTCTGCAGGGACTCGCGCACTGGATGAGCTACCGACGCATTCTATACCCCCATTACGACCCAGTCGAAGGAGCGCTTGTCGTCGAGCTCTGTGGGTTGTTGTCCCGGCGGTTACCGAAGGGCTGGGGAATTGCGCCCGAGCAACCGTATAAAGACATGAAGGTAGTTTCCTCAAGCGAGAAGAAAGCTGCCGGAAGAAAACAAAGCGTCGATATAGCCATCGGTCCGTTGCGCGATAAACAGTCGGATTCGACAGAACGTAGGCTGGTGGATCCTTGTATAGTATTAGAGATAAAACGTTTATACCAGTCGAAAAGTAAAAAGAAGGCTTCGTACTTGAAAGATATCGACAGGCTGGCGCGCGTATTAGAACGGAACAATGATGCTCAGGCTTTCGTAGTGGTAACTAGTTACGGGACGCGCCCCGAGGGATACGTGAACGCAAGAGGACATGCCATCCACAGGGAATACCCCAAGGCGACAAGTAGGGGGACAAAATACGCGCTCATACGAGTTTTCAAGAGCCTCGAATCCCAGGCAAAAACGAGGCGCGGTAGCTGGGTTCTTCTCCTCGAGATTCTCAGAAAGTAGCGCCCGCCAGAGCAGAGGAATGGCCGGTCATTGCGTAGGATATACCTTCTAAAACCGACCGAGAGGTAAGACCATGAAACACCGCGTACTCGTTTGGCGCGTAGCATGGATGGATTCTTACCGGGGAGTGACCGAGACCGACAGACCGGTAGGCGGCGGCTCATTCATAAGAAAGAAGGGCTTCGGCGGCGAGGTGTTCAACTTCGAGAAATACGCCGGGCGGTACTACGGTTTCGGGCAACCAAGCGGAAAGACCGTAAACCTCCAGCGACTAGTGCCGTGACCGGGAGGTTTTGAGCCCCCTGTATTTGAACTTGCGCCGCGC
>CAYVFC010000121.1:0-24603 GCA_964450715.1 uncultured Sandaracinaceae bacterium
CAGCGTCCCCAGGACCTGCTATGCGCCGCCTGAAAAATGGCGAAACTCTAGCTTAAGGGTCTGCTGCGATCCCGCACAGCCCGCGCACGCGCCCTTCAGGGCACAGTAGACCAGCTTGTCCTTGATATCGACGACCTCGATGTCGCCTCCGTCCCTTTGCAGCAGGGGACGTATGTATTCGCTCGTGGCGCTTTCGACCCTCTTCGCGAACCGAAAGGGCGATTCCCCGGGAGCCACTTTTCCGGGATCCGGCTTTTCACCGGAACCGGTTGACGAACGCCCGTCGTCCCTGCCCCGGGCCTCGTCCAGCAGATCCTGCAAACCGCCCGGCGCGTGGTGGCACGACATGCAGGCGCCACCCGCCTTGATGGCATTGGTAATTTCCGGAATGGTGCGCAGGTTGAGCTCCCTTATCTTTCGTCTGATGTACGGCTCGCTAACCGAGAAGCACTCGCATACGATACGCCCCTCTTCCTGCTCCTCCTGCCGGTGCTGCAGGCCCAAATGCTTCAGGTCCACGCCGCGTTTTTTCGCCCAGTCGAACACGGCCGCCTCCAGCGCCTCCGCGCCCATGACCGAGCAATGGATTTTCTGCTCGGGCAGGCCCTCCAGGAACTTCACGATGTCATCGTTCGTGACCTTGAGCGCTTCGATCGGAGTGTAGCGGCCCGCCTCGACTATTTGACATAGCGCCTCGGAGGAGGCGATCGCGGAGGTACAGCCGAAGGTCAAATACCTCGCTTCCACGATGCGGTCCAGCAAAGGATCGGTCGGGTGGCGCTCCACCCGGAAGGTGAAACGCAACGCGTCCCCGCAGGCTATCGATCCGTGCTCTCCCAGACCGTCGGGGTTTTCAATCTCCCCGAGATGGGTTCCCGCCCTGCCCTGAACCGCGTCCAGGAAGAGCTTCTTGGTCTTCTCGCTATATTCCCAGGCCATCGCGTCCTCGTTTCCCTGCGCCTATCTCGCGGTATCGACGATTGCTATCGCCGGTTGACACGCGCTGCAGCGGCACCTCGCCCGGTTCTTCACGCCGTTCGCACGGGCGATCTTCACCAGCGTCCGATCCGCGCCCAGGTTGCACGAGCGCATCCGTACCAACACCCGACCGATCACGCCCGATGGTATGCAGACCATATCCAGGATCCGGATGTCGTCCTCGCGGCACAGTTCGAAGAAATCCTTCTGGGTGAAGGGGCTGGTTCCGGGGACGTCGTACCATCGCGCCTGCGCCGCGTTCGCCCCGGGCATGCGCCCGCGCAACCCGAGCTCCGCGCGACGGGACCAGCTGCCGAAATTGGGAAAGATCACGATTCCTGCGCCGGCCACCCGCAGCATCTCCTGAAGCACCAGCCGCGGCCTGCGCACGACCTGAAGCGTTTCGCTGAGGATGGCGTAGTCGTAGGCGCCGTCCGGAATCATGGAAAGGCCCGCGTCGATATCCCCCTGAACGGCATCGTGGCCCCTGTCGATGACCTCTATCACCTGTTCGAGATCGATGTCGACGCCCATACCGCGACACTCCCGCCGATCCGCCAGCAGCGACAGGAGCTCGCCGTTGCCGCAGCCCAGATCGAGCACCCGGGATCCGGGCTCGACCATGTCCAGCACGATCTCGAACTCCTTTCGGTGGAGCTTGTTCCCGTTATCCACCGCCGTCAGCCACGGCCTGGAACGACTGGATCCGTTGCCGTTTTCCGGCTTGCGGATCCAGGGAAGGAAGGCCCGGACCACCCGCGAAAGCTGCTCGGTTTCGATCAGAAAACCGTCGTGGCCGTAGGGTGCATCGAGCAGGCAACAGGCGACGCTCTTGCCGCCTCGCAGCAGGGCGCTCGCCAGCTCGACGGATCGTTCGGGTGGAAACAGCCAGTCGGAGCTCAGCGCTACTACCAGCACCCTGGCATCGACGTTCTGCAACGCTCGCTCGAGCGAACCGAACCTCTCGACCAGGTCGAAGTCGTCCATGGCCTCCATGATGCGAAGGTAGGAGTTGGCGTCGAAGCGCTCGGTGAACTTGCGCCCCTTGTACTCGAGGTAGCTTTCGACCTGAAATACCGAATCTTTCTCACTTCTCTCCCGCCCGAACTTCCTGGCCATGATCTCCTGGGAGAGGTAAGTGATGTGACCTATCTTGCGTGCGTGGGCCAGCCCTTTGACCGGAGCGCGTCCGGTGTCGTAGTAGTCTCCCCCTTGCCAGTCCGGATCCGAGACGATGGCGCCGCGCCCCACCACGTCGAAGGCCAGCCCCTGCGTGGACTTGCTGCTCCCGGTGGCGATGCAGACGGCGCGCTCCACCATCCCGGGGTAGGTGATCATCCACTGCAGCACCTGCATTCCTCCCACCGAACCCCCCACCACGGCTGCCAGCCTATCGATCCCCATCTGCCTCAACAGAAGCCTCTGAACGGCGACGATGTCGCTGACCGATATGCGGGGAAACGACGACCCGTAGGGCCGTCCGGTGGCCGGGTTGATGGAAGAAGGCCCGGTGGTCCCCTTGCAACCCCCGAGGATGTTCGCGCAGACGACGAAGTAATGGTCGGTATCGATCCCCTTGCCCGGACCTACCATACCGTCCCACCAACCGCGCCCGTCCTTTTCGACATCGTGGTAGCCGGCCACGTGTGCGTCCCCTGACAGCGCGTGGCAAATGTAGACCGCGTTGTCGCGATTCGGAGACAACACGCCGTAAGTTTCATAGGCCACGACCAGCTCGAGCAACCGCTCGCCCGACTCCAGGCCAAAGCCGCCCTCCGGCAGATCGAGCCTGACCGTCCGGGTTTCCACCCTGCCGACGCTGCCCGATTTCCGCGGTTCGCTGGTCATTCCGGTTTCCGCCTCGAAACTGTTTCCCTTCTCGTGCCGCCTTCGGAAACCCTTGCGCTCAGCTCTCGAACAACGCCGTCGAAAGATACCGCTCACCCGAATCGGGCAGGATCACCACGATGGTCTTACCCTGCATCTCCGGTTCCCTGGCCAGCCGGGCCGTCGCGGCCACGGCCGCGCCGCTGGAAATGCCCGAGATCACCCCCTCCTCGCGGGCCAGGCGGCGGGCGAAATCGAGCGCCTCCTCGTTCCCGACCCTCTCCACCCGATCGACGAGCGAAAGGTCCAGAACCCCGGGAATGAAGCCGGCTCCGATACCCTGGATAACGTGTGGTCCCGGCTTGGGCTCCTGGCCGGCCAGGGTCTGTGAAATGATCGGGCTCTTCTCGGGCTCGACCGCCACCGACAGGATCGGCCTGCCGCGGTCCTTTTTGATGTATCGAGATATCCCGCTGATGGTGCCGCCGGTCCCCACGCCTGAGACCAGCACGTCTACTTTACCCTCTGTATCGTTCCAGATCTCGGGACCGGTGGTGACGCGGTGGATGGCGGGGTTCGCCGGGTTTTTGAACTGATCGGGCATGAAGTAGCGGTCCTTGTCCGTTGCCGCCATCTCCTCGGCAGTGCGAATCGCTTCGGCCATGCCCTTGCTGCCGTCGGTGAGCACCAGATCGGCGCCAAAGGCTTTCAGCATCTTGCGGCGCTCCACGCTCATGGTGTCGGGCATCACCAGGGTTACGGCATAGCCACGGCTGGCGCCCACGAAGGCCAGGGCGATGCCGGTATTGCCGGATGTCGGCTCCACGATCGTCATGCCGGGCCGCAGGGCCCCCCGCTTCTCCGCGTCGTGGATCATGGAGGCACCGATCCGACACTTGACCGAGTAGGCCGGATTGCGCCCTTCGACCTTACCCAGCACCAGCAGACCGTCTGCATCGACGACCTTGTGCAGGCGCACCAGAGGTGTGTTTCCGATCGCCAGGGAATTGTCCTCCAAGTAGCCCATCATCGATTCCCGCCTTTCGAACCGCCCGGCCCGTAGCTACCAGGTGACGGCTCCGCTGTATTCGCGGTGACCAGAAGATTACCGTGAAAACGGCATTTTCTGTCCCCAAAGGTTTGCGTTCGTTTTCCGTCCAACTCTATTGCCAAGAGCGAGCGAGTAATATACATAGTTGACTTAAATGGTCAAGATGCTCGTGTATATGTAAGGGAACCAAAATGATGAAGATTTCAACAAAGGGTCGCTATGCGACGCGAATCATGATCTACCTGGCCCGGCACAGGGCCGATGGGCCTGTCCAGAAGCGGGAAATTGCCGAAGCTGAAGGGATTCCCGACGATTACGTGGAGCAGCTCCTGAGCAGGCTGAGAACCGCGGGGATGGTGATGAGCCGCAGGGGGGCAAAAGGCGGATTTCTGCTGAAACAGGATCCCGCCCAGATCACCGTGGCGGACGTACTTTCGTCCACCGAAGGGACGATGTCCCTGGTTTCCTGCATCGAGGAAGGCTGCGATCGCGCCTCGACCTGCATCACCCGTCCTGTATGGCAGGAAGCGAACGACGCGCTTCTGGCTATCTTCTCCGAAAAGACCATCGCCGGCCTGGCTCGGCAGGCGAAGCAAATCGAAAGGTCCAGACCGCTCTCTTTCGAGATCTAGAACGAGGAACGCCATGCCCTTCAAGTCCGCGAACCCGGAAACGGTAGCGCTTCACGCCGGACAGCAGCCCGATCCGACCACAGGCGCCAGGGCCGTCCCCATCTACCAGACCACGAGCTACGTCTTTGAAGACACCGACCACGCCGAGTCTCTCTTCTCCCTGAAGCAGTTCGGCAACATCTATACGCGCCTGATGAATCCCACCACCGACGTGGTGGAGAAGCGAATCGCCGCCCTGGAAGGCGGTTCGGGCGCGCTTCTCACCTCGAGCGGAATGGCGGCCGTCTTCCTGTCGATCCACAACCTCGCGCGCGTGGGCGACCACATCGTGAGCTCGGCCTCGCTCTACGGAGGCACCGACACCCTGTTCCGGTACACTCTTCCCCGGATGGGTATCGAGGTCAGCTTCATCGAGGAACCGACGCCCGACAAGGTCAAGGCAGCTATCAAGCCCAACACCAGGGCGGTCTACGCCGAGACCGTCGGCAATCCCAGGGGCGATGTGCTCGACCTGGCCGCGATCACCGAGGTCGCCCACGAGCAGAAGGTCCCCTTCATCGTGGACAACACCTTTGCGCCGGTACTCTGCCGTCCCTTCGAGCACGGCGTCGATATCGTGGTCCACTCCTGCACCAAGTGGATCGGCGGCCACGGCACATCGATCGGCGGCGCCCTGGTCGACAGCGGCAAGTTCGACTGGTCCTCGGGGCGCTTCCCCGACTTCACCGCTCCGGATGACGGATATCACGGTCTGGTGTTCTGGGACGCGTTCGGGAAGGTGCCGGAGATGGGAAACATCGCATACATCATCAGAGCCCGGGTATACGGAATGCGAAATATCGGTCTCTGCCCCAGCCCCTTCAACTCCTTTCTCTTCTTGCAGGGGCTGGAAACCTTGCCTCTGCGTATCCGCCAGCAGTCTGCCAACGCCATGGAGCTGGCACAATGGCTCCAGAAACACGACCGGATACTGTGGGTCAACTACACCGGCCTTCCGGAACACCCCTATCATACAGCCGCAACCCGATACCTCCGGGGCGGTTTCGGCGCCGTGCTCGGTTTCGGCATCAAGGGTGGAATCGAGGCCGGCCGCAAGTTCATCAACTCCGTCGAGCTGGCCAGCCACCTGGCCAACGTGGGCGACGCCAAGACGCTGGTGCTCCACCCCGCATCCACCAGCCACAGCCAGATGCCCGAAGAAGCTCGACGCGCTTCGGGAGTCACGCCGGAATTCGTCCGCGTCGCCGTAGGCCTCGAAAACGTCGACGATATCAAGGCCGATTTCGATCGAGCGCTTTCGAGAGCGAATTCCTGATTGTTCGGCCGAGATGAGGGGGCCCAACCCGTACGATCATCCTGATATCGAGGTCGTCGCGTACGGTAGGGATATCGAGCGGTTTTCTTGCCCGGATTACTTGATCCCGAGCCGGGTCGCCACCGCCCTGGTTCTCTTGCTCTGGTTGCCCTCGCCCCGCCATCTGCACAGGATAGGCTGGTCACTGGTGGGAAGCAGCGTTGCGACCTTCTTCGCAGTCGTTCTGTTCATGCCATAAACGAAGTAACCGGTTGAAGCAGTCTAGGACACGAAGGCGATCAGGGGTCAGGATCCACTGGCCGCCTTGCCGTCCTGCTCGGCCAGCTTCGCCCGCAGCGCATCGTTTACCGCCGCGGAGGTCGTGAACCTGGAGGCCACGTCCGGATCGAGCACGACGACATTGGATCCCCTGGCGAATAGCTGAGCGTACTTGCCCCGCACGCCCTTGGTAAAGTCGTACTCGTCTCGCACTTGCCGATCGTTACGACTACTATTCTTCATTTGGTCTGCGCTCCGACGTCGTAGTCACGTGCCCGATGCACCGCGCATCAAGACGTTCACGCGGCCTTCACGCTGACCTTCATTTTCAATCCGGCCTCCTCGACCATGTACTGAAGTGCTAGCTGCACCATCGTCGTCTCGGAATACCCCAAAATGCGAGCCCACTTGGCTGCCCGCTCCGGACTTACCCTTCTACGTCCTTTTTCGATATCGCAGAGATGTTGGCGCGAAATACCGAGCCTACGGGCAAACTCTTCCAGGGTCATCTCTTCACCCTGCCGGATAGCGGAAAGATGCCCGCCAAAAGTCAGAGGCCCTCCCATCACCCCTTCCAGGAAGGTCATCGCTTCGCTCTTCTTCTTCTTGGTAGCCATTGTTTACCTCTCAACCCTAGTACCGGTGCTTCGATACCTCTTCTACCGAGATGAATTCGATCACCTCGCCTTCCTTTCGATCGTCCTGCCTCATTTCGTAAATCGCGCGATAGGAAATCGTGAGGCGAATCGAACGCTGGCCTTTTCTCGTTCCGGTTAACGGCTCGTCATGGTATCCAGATATCTTCCGAACCTCCTCGATTCCTTTCTCCTCAACCGAGATCACCCAACCAGCAAGCTTCTGAACAACGCGTAGGGGAACCTTCCGCAGTTGTTTCTGCGCTCGCTTCGTGATGACGACGGAATTGACCATCTTCATATTGTACCCCTGCAGCGGGTACACCGCAAGGACGTTCTTTCTCTCAAGAGACCGGCGTCGTTACGCGATGGACTTTGTTCAGAAGACACGTCTAGCTAGATAACGCCGGCGTGGCCGCGACACCGGGAGTGGTTTTCAGCAACCCCGGGGCCGGCTGAAGAACCGAACAAGGTTCCCCTCTCTTCTCACCCGGTTGTGTTTTTCAGTATAGTTGACCGCTTTCGAGGCCAACTATACTGAGAATGACATGCCCTGCAGTCGGTAATAGGTCTAAAAACGGCAAAACGAAATGCGGGCAATACGCGGGCAAGATCGCCGGTATGAACGTAGTCGCGCAAAGACAAATGATGTAATATCATTGAGTTGAACGGTGGAGGCGGCGGGAGTCGAATGCGTTCTACGTACCCCTTATCCGGCCTTAACCGCACTTATTCGGAAGAAACTGGTGCGGATAAGGCCGAACAGGGCCCGATAAGACAGGGAAAAAGGACCGATTTTGTTACAGATGTAACAAGGCTCCGGGCGCTGCTAAAGGCCTGCCGGGAGGCCCTGTGGAACGGGGAAATGGAGAGGGCTGACCGGATCCTGGTAGAAGCGCAACGGTTGCTGGCGGGAACATAACGTCGCTGACAGGCATAGCGGGAGCGATCCTCCAAAACCGCCGGGCCGCCGATCGCGATAGGCGCGGCGCGTTTGCCTTTACTTCACGAAACCCAGCGGGTTTTCCGCGAGCCGTTTTTGCCAGGCGACCATCGCAGCATCGAGCTTTTTCGCGACATCGGGTCGCCGCTCGGCAAGGTTATAGGCTTCGCCCGGATCGGTTTTCAGGTTGTGAAGCAGCGGCATGGGCCCGGTGGTGTGCTCGGAGAGAGGGCCGAGCTTCTTGTTGTTCGGCATGGGCCAGGTGTAGTGATTCACGTTGCGGAAGTACTTCCAGTCGCCGGAGCGTATGCCCTCCAGCTCGCCGTGGTGGTAGAAATAGAAGAGCTCGTGCGGCGACCTCACGGCGTCGCCCCTCAGCAACGCGGTGATGTCCACGCCGTCAATGGTACGGTCTGGCGGCGGTGAAACGCCGGCGGCAGCCAGGCAGGTGGGAAAAAGGTCGATGTTCATGGCGGGCGCGGCGACCACGGAATTCGGCGGGATCACGCCGGGGTAGCGCGCGATGAACGGCACGCGATGACCGCCCTCGAAGCTCTGGCCTTTACGGCCCCGGTACGGGCCGGGGCTGCCCTGGTACCAGGGCCCGTTATCGCTGGTGAAGAAGACCAGGGTGTTTTCCGCCAGCCCGGTTCTGTCCAGTGCCGCCATGATCCGGCCCACGCTCCAGTCGATCTCCTGCACCACGTCGCCGTACAGCCCGGCATCTGACACGCCGGTGAACTCTTTCGACGCGAACAGGGGCCGATGCGGTAAGGTATGGGCGAAATAGAGAAAGAACGGGGTGTCGGCGCCGGCCTCGACGAACTTCACCGCCTCCCGCGTATACAGGCCCGTGAGCTTCGACTGGTCGGCGATATCCGCTTGCAGCTTCTTCTCGTTCCGGAAAAGCGGGAAAGGGTGCATGTCGTTGCTGTACGGCACGCCGAAATAGGAATCGAAGCCGTGCCGTACCGGATTGAAAGCCGGGTCGTGGCTGTAGTCGCCCAAGTGCCACTTGCCGATCATGCCCGTGCGGTAGCCGCCGGCCTTCAACGCCTCGGCCAGCGTTATCTCGTACGCGCTCATGCCCTGCGCGGCGTCGCGCGTGGCCAGGTCCATCAGGCCGAGCTTCCCGCTCAGGTAGCCGAGTCTGACGAAGAATCCTCTCATAAACGAAATACGGCCCGGTTGCAGCGGCGTATCCAGCATCATGCGGGCGGGGTACCTGCCGGTGAGCAGACCCGCGCGCGACGGCGTGCATACGGCGTCGCAGGTGTGAAAATCGGTGAAGCGCACGCCTTGCTCGGCCAGCGAATCGATCTTCGGCGTATCGATGGCGGCCGAGCCGTAGCAGGAGAGATCGCCGTAGCCCAGATCGTCCGCGTTGATGATGATGATGTTGGGGCGCGCGGCTCCGGCGGCGACCTTCAGGGCCGAACCGTCGGCCGCGCAGCCGGCAGGGTATTCCGGCGGCCGGGGGCGGGTGAGGTGGGAATAGGCGTAGCCGCCCGCGATGACAGCCGCGCCGCCCATGGCGGCGCGCTTCACGAACTTCCTGCGCGACAGCTTTTTATCTTTATCCATCTACTCGGGATCTCCTTACTCGCATTCCGACCGTTTGCCCAGGAAATCGGGGTTGTCGAAGACATGTTCGAGCGCCAGCAGCCCGGCGCCCAGAAGCGGCGCCTCCGTTCCGGTCATGGCGGCGAGGATCTCGCACGGCGCCCATCGCGCCGACAGCAGGTTCTGGCTGAGGTAGCGGCGAATCGGTGGGATCAACGTGTCGGCGAAGCGCGCGGCATAGCCGCCCAGGATGATCGCCTCGGGGTCGAGCAGGTTCGCGTAGTTCGCCAGTGCGACGGCGAGCCATCGGGCCGTCTCGCCCAGGACCTCGCGTGCAGCCGGGTCCTTGCCCCGGGCCAGAGCGTGCAGGGCGTCGAACACCGCGTCCGGATCCGCGCTGTCCGGCAGGGCGGAACGGAGCCGGCCCTGCGCACGGGCCACCAGCGCGTCGCGCCCGACCAGGGCTTCGAGGCAACCGCGGTTGCCGCAGGCGCAGAGCGGACCATCGGGTTGAACGACCGCGTGCCCCAGCTCGCCGCCGAAGCCGCGCGCGCCGCGGAACAGGGCCCCGTTCTGTACGACACCCGCACCCACGCCGACCCCCAGGGTTACGAACAGGAAATCCACCGTTCCGTCGTCCTTGCCGGCCACGCCGGCACGCGCCGCACGCTCGGCAATGGCAGCGGCATTGGCCTCGTTGGCGAGCCCGACCAAGTCGTCGTAGCCGCTGGCATAGCGGCCCACCATGCAACCGATGAAGGGATGCTCGGCCAGATACCCGGAAAGGCCGGGGAAACCGAGCACGACCGGGCTCGGCCGGCCGCTGCGGTCGGGCACCTGCAGGGAGACGCTGAAGGACGGGGAGACCGAGCGGGCGGACCGTATCCTGGCCGCGGCGCTGCGGGAGTCGGCGAGGGTAGGTGGAGTGGACCGGTAGTGGGGCTCTCGTTCGTTCGGAAGCGAGGCCCGGGTAAACTGCCCTCCCGTTCGACTTCTTCGTTTTTTTAACGCAACCGACGTTCATTACGGACGATAACCTGAAGAAGACACGAACACCGCCTGCGACGCCGGCACTAGCCCTCTCGTCGGCCAAATCCGTTTGACTACATAAGGTCAGACTCCACGACAAAATATCGAGATCGCCAAGAAAAGATTGCGCGAGGTGACGAAATGAATAAAACGGGTGGTAAGGAACTCGCCAAGAAGCTGGGGGTATCTCTCGCGCGAGGGATGGAGGCCGTTATCAAGGCCCAGTTGATCGACGCCGTCATAAAAGAAGCCGAACGCCGGAAGCTGACTCACGCCGAGCTCGCGCGCAGGTCAGGGCTCTCACGCAGCGTCGTGACCGGTATTCTTGCGGGCAGTCTTCAAAAAGTTACGATCGACCGGTTACTTCGACTCGTGGAAGCCGCGGACCTGGTTGCGGAGGTGAAGGTAAAGACGGCGGCGTAACGAAGAGTCGGTGCCCGGTTCGGAGTTGAACCAAGAGCGAAGGTGGAGGCGGCGGGAGTCTAACCCTAAAGAATGTATTCTATAATACGGCGATATCGCGCGACTTTTCCGTACAAGGGTTCGACATCTCACCGTTTTTTACTTTCTATCGACAGCCCTACTCTCCCCTCCCGTCCCCCCCGAGTCATCCCCCGTTTTGGAGACGATTTGGAGACGCGACGGCGATAGTGGCGGCGGTCTCCCTTCCCGCGCCCGTCTGCGAACCCGGACGTCTCCAAGAATGAGGCCAGTCTCGCCGGGGGGGGGGGTTCGCGCTCGTCATTGGTCCGATGTACCGATGGGCGGCCGGTCCCGGTCGAACCGCGGAGCCTGAAAACAGCCAGGTTGGACCGCTCCCCACGGGCGCCGAGAAGATCAGAATCGCGCACGAGTCGCTTCAAAGCGGGGCCTGTTTTCCCGAGTGCGACAAGGGCAAGGTGTACCTGCAAAAGGAGCCGGCGGTGATGGTGCGGATCAGGGGGATGGCTCCACTGGGTGCGACGGTATATGAGCGCGAGCGCTTCCGCTGCAACCTGTGCGGGAAGGTGTTCACGGCGGCGGCGCCCGAGGGAGTGGGCGAGGACAAGTACGACGAGACCGCGGCGGCAATGATCGCGCTGCTCAAGTACGGAGCCGGCCTGCCCTTCAACCGCATCGAGAAGCTGCAGAAAGGCCTGGGTATCCCCATGCCCGCGTCGGTGCAGTGGGAGTTGGTGGCGGGCGCGGCCGAAAAGACGACACCCGCCTACGAGGAGATCGTCCGCCAGGGGGCCCAGGGGACAGTGGTGCACAACGACGATACCACGATGAAGATCCTCGAGATCGAGAGACAGGCCAAACGCGATGCCATGGAAGGCAAGGATGCCGGCGAGCGTACCGGGGTGTTCACCACGGGGATCGTATCGGTGGGCTCGGGGCACCGCATCGCGCTGTTCTTCACCGGGCGCAAGCATGCGGGAGAAAATCTTGAAAGCGTGCTGGCCAAGCGGTCCGAGCAGCTCGGACCGCCGATCCATCTAGAAGCCATTTCATAAATACTCCCGTCGTCTTTCGGGCGGGGCGACGCGGGCTGCGATCGTTACGCGAATCGATCGACACCACCACGCCCGCGGCCAAACTCACCTTCCACGTATTCTGCGCGCTTGCGTAATTCGAAAGAGATGTCGTGCGCGAGCGCACCCGGGCCGGCCTGCTGGCCGCCCGACAGCGCGGTAAAACGCCTGGCCGTCCTCGCTCGCTCAGCCCCTCTCAAGTCCAGATGGCGCGAACCATGCTCGCGAACCCGAGCCTGTCCGCCCGCCAGGTCGCCGCGCAGCTCGGCGTGCACCGCTCCACGCTGTACCGCAGTCTCGCTCTCCGGTAGCCACCGCCCGCGCGCCGAAAATCCGACAACCGGCGCCGCAGAGGACCGAAATCCGGCTTTTTGCACGCTTGCCGGAAGCACACGGAGGAGCAACGCCGCTATTCGGCGCCGAAGACCGCCGCAAAACGCTCAAAATCTACTGGTCGCGGCACTAGGGCGAGCCGAGAGCGGTTCTGTTGTCCGCGATACGGAGTATTGCGAAGATCCTCTCTTGTGAGACATCCCTGGGTTGAGCAATACTCAATACTTACAAAACGTTGCGTCCACGAACCTCATGGCACGTAGCTTGCATTTGTCTTCCGACAGGGCCGCGCTCGAGGCCACCCTGGCGGCCTACCAGTCGGACATGGCCGACTTCGCATCGCTGTACCAGGCCGAGCTTCAGCGGCTCGAGCTCGAACGCGCGGCCCGAATCGCCCGGGCCGCCACCCGCATAGAGCGCATCCGGGTAGAGGCAGCGGCGGGCATCGCATTGGACGAGAAAGAAGGGAGGTGAGGTGATGGTGACGCCAGCAAAGAAACGGACGGGACTCATCGTTACCGGTCTGGCAATAGCGGCGGTAACCGGGCTTACAGCCGGTATCCGGTGGGAGCCTGTCGGGCTGGAGCTCTTCCTTCTTCCTTCCGCCAGGGCCCAAGAGACCTTCTATACCTGCCCCATGCACCCGACCATCGTGCAGGACAGGCCGGGCACCTGCCCCATCTGCGGCATGGACCTGGTCGAGAAGAAGGCCCCGGCTCTCCCCGATTCCAGGGCGAAGAGGGAGAAGTCCGCAAAGCGGAGGATCAAGCACTGGGTCGCGCCCATGGATCCCACCTATATCCGCGACAAGCCAGGCGAGTCCCCAATGGGCATGGACCTGGTTCCTGTCTACGAAGGGGAAGTGGAGGCCAAGGGCGTTCCAGGTACGGTCACCGTGGACCCGGTGATGGTGCAGAACATGGGCGTGCGGGTAGCCGGGGTCGAGCGGGGCGCGATATCGCGACGGGTGAGGACCATCGGCGAGGTAGACGTGGCCGAGGACCAGCTCTCGGTGGTCAACCTGCGTTTCTCGGGCTGGATCGAGAAGATCTACGTCGATCAGACCGGGCAAGCGGTCCGGCAGGGACAGGCGCTGTTCTCCATCTACTCGCCGGAGTTGGTGGCGGCGCTGAAGGAATTCCTCATCGCCTACAATGCGGGCGGATCTGAAAGCGACCTGGCCCGGGCCGCAGTCGAAAGGGTGCGCCTGTGGGGCATCCCGCAAGCGACTCTGGATGAGGTCGCTGGCAAACAGAACGTGAGCCGGACGACTGTCATCCGCGCGCCGCGCGGCGGCTACGTGCTGCACAAGAACGTGGTGGAGGGGGCGAGGGTCGTGGCCGGGACCGATCTGTATCGGATAGGCAACCTGAAGACAATCTGGGTCAACGCGGAGGTCTACGAGTTCGACGCGCCCTGGATCCGCGTGGGGCAGCAGGCGAGCATGGAGCTCTCCTACCAGCGCGGACGTACCTTTGCGGGCACGGTCAATTACATCTACCCCACCCTGAACAAGAAGAGCCGTACCTTGACCGTGCGCCTAAAGTTCGAGAACCCGGGCATCGAGCTCAAGCCCGGCATGTTCGCCACCGTCCGCATCGAGGCGCAGCGCAAGCAAGGCGTGCTGCTCATCCCTACCGAGGCCATCATCCACTCGGGGGAGCGTCAACTGGTCTTCACCACGCGAGAGGTCGGCAAGTACCAACCGCGAGAGATCATCACCGGGCTGGTGGGCGACGGACACCTGACCGAGGTCCTCTCGGGGCTGAGGGAAGGCGAGACGGTGGTGACCTCCGGGCAGTTTTTGCTCGACTCGGAATCGCAGCTGCAGGAGGCGGTGCAGAAGCTCACGGAGAAGAGGCTACAGGTCAAGGGAGGACGATGATCGAACGGATCATAGAGGGCAGCGTCAGGAATCGATTCTTGGTGGCCGTGGTCACGGGAATCGTGATGGCGGCCGGCGTATGGGCCATGCGTAACACGCCTGTAGACGCCATCCCCGATCTGTCCGACGTCCAGGTCATCGTCTTCACCGAGTACTCGGGGCAGGCGCCTCAGGTGGTCGAGGACCAGGTCACCTACCCGCTGACCACTGCCATGCTCTCGGTCCCCCACGCCAGGACCGTGCGGGGCTACTCCTTTTTCGGCTTCTCGATGGTCTACGTCATCTTCGAGGACGGGACCGATCTCTACTGGGCGCGCTCCCGGGTGCTGGAGTACCTGAACTTCGTCCAGGGCCGTCTTCCGCGGGGCGTCACCCCGCAGCTTGGCCCGGACGCGACCGGGGTGGGCTGGGTCTACATGTACTCGCTGACCTCGGATCGCCACGACCTCTCCCAGTTACGCTCCATCCAGGACTGGTACTTGCGCTACGAGCTGATGAGCCTGCCGGGCGTGGCCGAGGTGGCCTCGGCCGGCGGATTCGTCAAGCAGTATCAGGTGGAGGTCGATCCGGAGAAGCTCCGCGCTTTCGATCTTTCCCTGGATGCGGTGAACAGCGCCATCAAGCGCTCCAACATCGACGTGGGAGGCCGCTTGCTGGAAATGGGGGAGACCGAATTCATGGTGAGGGGCAAGGGCTATGTCACCTCACTAGAGGATCTGGAGAATGTCCCGGTGGGCGTGGACAAACAGACCCACACGCCGATCATGCTGGCCCAGGTCGCCACCATACAGCTGGGACCGGAGATCCGCCGCGGGGTCATCGAGCTCAACGGCAAGGGCGAGGCCGTGGCGGGCATCGTGGTCATGCGTTTCGGCGAGAACGCTCTGGAAGTGATCGAACGGGTCGAGGCTCGCCTGAAAGAGCTGGAGTCCGGGCTCGCCGAGGGAGTGAAGATCCACACCTCCTACGATCGCTCCGACCTGATCCTGCGCGCCATCGACACGCTGAAGAGCAAGCTCGGCCAGGAAATGGCGGTGGTGGCGTTGATCATCATCGTATTCCTCCTGCATCTCCCCTCCGCCTTCGTAGCTCTCTTCACCCTGCCGGTGGGGATCCTGGTGAGCTTCGTCATCATGAAGCTGCTGGGAATCAACGCCAACATCATGAGCCTGGGAGGGATCGCCATCGCCATCGGGGTGATGGTGGACGCCTCGGTGGTCATGGTGGAGAACCTGCACAAGCACAAGGAGCGCGACCGGGGGCTCAAGCAGGCGGACTTGGTCATTCGGGCATCGAAAGAGGTCGGCCCCGCGCTCTTCTTCTCGCTTCTCATCGTGACCGTGAGCTTCTTGCCGGTGTTCACGCTGCAGCAGCAGGAAGGAAGGCTCTTCGCGCCGCTGGCCTATACCAAGACCTTTGCCATGGCGGCGTCGGCCGTGCTCGCCATCACCATCATACCGGTGCTGATGGTCTATTTCGTCCGCGGCAAGGTGGTGAGCGAGGCCCGGAACCCCCTCAGCCGGTTTTTCATCTGGGTATACCGCCCCCTCATCCGCGCCGTGCTCCGCTTCCCCAAGACGACGCTCCTGCTGGTGCTGGCGCTTCTCGCAGCCACCTGGTTCCCCTACTCCCGACTGGGAAGCGAGTTCATGCCGCCGCTCAACGAGGGTGATCTGCTCTACATGCCCACCACACCGCCGGGCATCAGCATAACCAAGGCCAAGGAGCTTTTACAGCAGACCGACAAGATCATCGCCAGCCATCCGCAGGTTGCCCACGTGCTGGGCAAGGTGGGGCGCGCGGAGACGGCGACCGATCCGGCTCCGCTCTCGATGATCGAGACCACCATCATCCTAAAGCCGAAGGAGCAGTGGCCCGAGGGCAAGACCATCGAGGACATCATCAGGGAACTGGACAGGATGGTTCAGTTCCCCGGGCTCACCAACGCCTGGACCATGCCCATCAAGACGCGCATCGACATGCTGGCCACCGGTATCAAGACGCCTGTCGGGATCAAACTGATGGGTCCGGATCTGAAACAGCTATCCGAGATCGGCCAGAAGATCGAGGCCGTAGTGCGGCGCGTGAAGGGCACGCTCTCCGTCTACTCGGAACGGGTGGTAGGCGGCAACTTCGTCGACATCCGCATACGCAGGCAGGACGCGGCGCGCTTCGGCCTGACGGTGGCGGACGTGCAGGAGGTCGTGCGCAGCGCCATCGGCGGCATGAACGTGAGCTGGACCGTAGAGGGGCTGGAGCGCTACCCCATCAACGTACGCTACCCGCGCGAGTTGCGCTCGGACCTGGAAAAGCTGAGACAGGTCGCCGTGCCCACGCCCATGGGCCATGCCGTGGCGCTGGGACAGGTGTCGGATATCGAGGTGGTCAAGGGCGCACCCTCCATCAAGAGCGAAAACGCGCGCCCGACGGCCTGGATCTACGTCGACCTGGAGAGCTCGGACCTGGGTGGTTACGTGCGCCGCGCCCGCGACGAGGTGGCCCGACAGGTCCAGCTTCCGCCGGGCGTCTCCCTGGTCTGGTCGGGGCAATACGAGTACATGGAGCGGGCCAACCAGCGCCTGCAGGTGGTGGTGCCGCTGACCCTGGCCATCATCTTCCTGCTCCTTTACCTGCACTTCCGCAATGCCACGGAGACGCTAGTGGTCATGCTCACGCTCCCCTTCGCACTGGTGGGCGGCGTGTGGCTGATGTTCTTCGCCGGCTACAACCTCTCGGTGGCCGTGGCCGTCGGGTTCATCGCCCTGGCCGGGCTGGCCGCGGAGACCGGCGTGGTCATGCTGGTCTACCTGGACGAGACCTACGATCGCTGGAAGCGAGAGGGGCGTCTGAAAACGCTGTCCGACCTGAAACAGGTCATCATGGAGGGGGCGGTGGACCGCGTCCGACCCAAGCTGATGACGGTGGCGACTACGATGATCGGGCTTCTGCCCGTGATGCTCGGCAGCGAGACCGGCACCCGGGTAATGCAGCGGATCGCCGCTCCCATGGTGGGAGGTCTGGTCTCGTCGACCGTGCTCACCCTGCTGATCCTGCCCGCGATCTACCTGATCTGGAAGAGCTTGAAGCACCGGCGTGATTTCGCCGTCCATACGGAAGGGAACAAAAAAACAGGAGACAGATCATGAGCAAAATCCGCGCAAACCGCCGTTCGGCGCCGATCACGGGCCTGGTTATCGCCGTGGCGCTCGCGGCTCACGCGCCGGTCGCCCTGGCCGGCACCGAGGCGTTCGACAGACAGATGGAGCCCATCCTGCAGGAGTACCTGAAGATCCCGGAGGCCCTGGCCGCGGAGCGCACCGACGGCGTCAAGAAGGCAGCCGGGAAGATCAAACAGCTCGCCACCCGGCTGGATCCCTCCACGGTTACCGGCAAGCACGCCGGCCACTACAAGGACATCCCCAAGAACCTGATCGCTTCCGCCGACCGGCTGACGAAAGCTGCGGATATCAAGGCCATGCGAGAGGCGCTCAAGGAGCTATCCAAGCCCATGGCCATGTGGGCGACCATGTCAAAGCCGAAAGGCATCAGCGTGGTCTACTGCTCCATGGCTCCCGGCTCCTGGCTGCAGCGCGGCACCACCATCGCCAATCCCTACTACGGGGCCAAGATGCTGCGCTGCGGCGAGATCGTATCGGGGCCGGGGTCCAGAAAGACGGACAAGGACCGGTGACCGGTACGCATCGACGTCGAGTTATCGCCGGACCGGCGGAGCAGGTTCGTGGTCACCATACCCAGTACGAACCGGCCGCTATCCGCTCGTACAGCGGATAGCGCGAGCGGCACATAGGCAAGGCACGCGGCGCAGGCCGGCCCGGGCGCGCTCGCGATTGCGCTCCGCCGACGCGCCCGGTCTCGTATCGTTTATTTTACGGTGCCTCCTAAGATCCGCCCCCCTGGCCGCGGCAGCAGTAAAGATGCCGCCCGGTGTAGCTGTACGTTCCCCTCACCAGATCCACCCCTTGTCCACGCTGCGGCTTCCGGCCGGCATGCTGAACATCAGCCCGTCGACACCGATGGTGATGGGTCCGCTGTAGTATTCCTCGGCGTCACCGAGAAACGCTTTTCCCAGAACGGAAACCGGCAGGGGGGGAATGGTGTGGTAGAAGACCAGCTGCCGGGCTCCCGCATCCTCGGCGATCCGCGCCGCTTCCTCCGGAAAGGTGTGGTAGTCCAGAATGTCCGTGGTGATCCTGGCGATGTTGGATCGCCCGCCCTTCCGGGTGGCGTCACCGAGCATTCGCACCATGTTCGGTTGCAGGGCTTCGTGTAGCAGCAGATCGACCCGGGCGGACTGGCGCCGCAGCGTTTCGCTTGGCAGCGTGTCACCGCTGATCACCAGCGAGCGGCCCTTGTAGTCGAAGCGATAGCCGACCGCCGGCTCCACCGGTCGGTGATCCACCAGAAACGCCGTGACCTTCACGCCGTGTGCATCGATGATCACCACCGCATCCTCTCCGTCGGGGAAATCGAACGGCCTCGCCACGCCGCCGGCTCCCCCGGGCGGGGTGGTCTCGATCCCGTGATGGGCCACCCGGTATCGACTGTCGAGGGAGTAGGCCAGGTTGAATCCCTGCACCACGGTCTGAACGCCCGGCGGACCGAAGACCGGAAGCGGTTCGGTTGCCGCCCCGCGAGCCCAGCGCTTGAGCATCAGCTCGCCCAGGTCCCCGATGTGATCGGAGTGGAAATGGGTCAGCAGCACGGCCTCGATATCTCCGGGCTGCAGCCGCATGAGCTCCAGTCTTTGCACGCTGCTCGGACCCGTATCAACGATGTACAGAGCCTTGCCGGCGATCACGACAACGCAGGGACCGGCCCGCTTCGGATCCATCATCGGCGATCCGGACCCGCAAAGCGCCAGGTGGAGGCCATCGGGCAGCCCCTCGAAGGCATCCTGGACGGCGTTGCGGTGAGCGACCGCCCCCAACAGAGCCGCTCCGATCGGTCTCCGGGAGAGAAACACACCGAAAACCAGAGCGGCGACCACGGCGATCGCCAGCAGGACCCGCGGCGCGACAAAGGCCCGAAGCGGGGCCAAACCGTTGTCCGGGCTTTGGTCGGCGGATGCGAAGAACAGCGAGAGCGCCAGGATTACCAAAAAGATCCCTTCCGCAACCATGGCGCCAGCGGCCACGGCCGGCACGTCGTCGACGACGACGCTGGTGAGCCGCCCGAGCAGAACCAAGGCCAGGAAGACGATGGGGACGACCAGCAGCCGACGATACACGGTCAGCACGCCCAGCAGACAGAAGAACCCCATTGCGAGAAAGAGAGCGCCGAAGTCTCCCCGTACCGCGTTGATTCCCACCGCGCGGGCCGGCTCGACGTAGAAACCGGTCGCAAGTACCTCGGGCAGTGTCAGAAATCCGATCCCGAGCAGGAGAAAGTTGAGCCCCACCCATCCCGCCAGGATGCGTAGCCCGGTTTCCAGTTTCTCGATGCGGCGCCTCTTCCTCATCGCCTGGTACCCCCTGCGACCTGCATCATCTTGTTGGCCACCTCGGCCCCGGCATTCTGGTTCTGCCCGGAGACGATGCGGCCATCGACCACTACATGGTTGGCAAACATGTCGCGAAACGCGGTGGCGCTCTCGTACCTGGCCCCGGCCGCCCTCAGCTCCCGTTCCGGATGCTGGGGCGTGATGGAAATGCCGAGCTCCTCGACCTGTTTGTCCGTGACCGCGGTGATCCGTCGCCCCTGGACGAGCGGCCGGCCGTTCTCGTCGCTGGCCAGCAACAGGCCTAGCAGCCCGTGACATACACCGCCGATAACTCTACCGGCCGCATAGGCCTCGGTTATCTTCCGGCCCAGCACCTCCGAATAGCCGAGATCGTAAGCGGCTCCCCACCCCCCGGCCAGATAGATGATGTCGTATTTGGTGAAGTCTATGTCGTCAATTCGCAATGAGTTGTGGACCTTGCCCTGCAATACCCGGTCCGACAGAAATCGATCATCATATTCGCTCTTGAGCAACCAATGGAAGGACATGGGGTCAACGGGGATTTTACCCCCCTTGATGCTGGCGACATCGACCGACGTGCGACCATCCCGAAATTCGTAGTACGGGGCGGTCAACTCGGAACCGAATACGCCGGTCTCATCCCCGTCATCTCCCAACCTGTCGTGGCTGGTGGCGATGATCAGTGCCTTTCCCTCGGGTAACAGGTATAGTTGACCCTCGTATTCCGGATGAAGGCCCATGCCTTTGATTGCCGCCGGAAATCCGAGCCTGACCGATACCCCGACCGTGACAAGGGCGATCAGAATAACAAGGATTCGCTTCTTTCTCATTTCACATACCCCCGTTTGATTCTAGATATCTCCTGTTACCGGGGTCGGCGCCGTGGGTCAGCGATTCGTCAGAGCCGTTCATTCTCTCGTGCCACGGTCAGGCCGAGATCGAGCAGGGATTCGAACGGTCTTCCGGGGCGTTCGTATCGATGCAGCTTCAGGGACTCCGTGGGGCAGTCCATGGTACAGACACCGCAACCGATGCATTTTTCCGGATCGACCAGAGCGCGGTCGGTGGCGTCATCGAGCCGGAGCGCGCCCAGCGGGCAGCGGTCGACGCACGTCCCGCACGCGATGCAATCGTCGGTGGCTCGGGGCACGAAATGGGAGGGCAGGACGGCGGTCGGGTTGTCCCAACGCGTCCTGCCCCGAACGTTGGAGCAGCAACAGCCGCAGCACAGACACATGAGGCTGTGCGGGTCATTCAAATAGTTTTCCGCGGTGGGGATCAGTCCCTTTTCGACCATCTCGTCCAGGTAGTCGATGGCCTGCTCCTTGGTAACCCGCTTGCCCAGACCGAGCTGTTCGAAGTGCAGCGCGGTCTTTCCGATGAAGATGCAGTTGCCGATGGGGAATCGGTCCTTGCATTCGCGTATGCCCATCTTCTCGGTTCGGGTACGGCAGGGACAGGGCACCAACACCAGGTCCTCGGTTGCCAGACCTTTGATATGGGCGTGCGCCTCCTCGGCGGTGAAGGTCTTCTCGTCGGGATGAATGGCCTGCTCCACGGGAATGCTCCGTAAAAACGGAGTACCCTTACCGGAGGTCGCGTAGTACTTGTAGAAGCGCTCCTCGATGAAGAATGTCTGATAGAGCCTGGCCGCCTCCAGGTCGTCGGGCTCGATATTCGGATAGAACATGTGAAGGTTGATCAAATTGGGAACCATCGGCAGGCTGAACCCCCCCTTGGAGAAGGCGAGGCGCCCCCTGTCCGCCAGCGAGCCCAGCATCCGCTCGACCTCCCCCACCTCCCGGCCCGAGGCGTCGGCCACCTGCCGGGCGGTCTTCGCGGGATAGGGCCGCATCTCGAGATGCTGAACCAGCTCTCCCTCCCCGGGCGTATAGAGAAGCTTCAGGTAGGCGATGAAGGCTTGGGAAAGCTTCCCGTCCGCCTTGGGTGCGGTCTGGATCCCCCTGTCGACGTTTTCGGCGATTCGTAGGTAGACCTGGTCGCGCATACCCGTCTCCTTCTTTCTTCCCGGGATTCACCTGCGGTGGTTTTCGCGAGTGGCGTCGCCTCCAACGGGTTCGGTGGCTTTTGCCGTACCCGTCTTCAACTTAAGTAAACGCCGTGTATACTCATATGTCAAGGTCAATTGAATTGCGCGGCTTGATATTGACATAGATCGGTATACAATGCGTTTAATTAGCATTCGAAAGGCGGAAGACCCGGCCGGGGTCTCGTCCGGGATGACGAAGATCCGGGCCTTTCATCGAAGTTGCCGGCGCAAAGGAACCATTCGTGGCCATGCCGACCCGTAAACACGCTGTGGCGAGCAGATCAAAATCCAGGCCCCAGAACGGCGCCCTTTCGGGGCTGCTGGGCGAGCAGGCCACGCGCTCTCGTATCCTCAGGGGCGCGGCCACGGTGTTTGCCCGCAAGGGCGTTGACGCGACGACCGTGCAGGACATCCTGCAGGCCTCGGGCCTGTCCCGTCGTACTTTCTACCAGTTCTTCCGCAGCAAGGACGACGCGCTGCTGGCGCTGTTCGAAATCGCGACTCGCCAGGCGGTCGAAACCACGGGCGAGGCGGCCGTATCGGACGACCTCGTGAAGCGGATGACGCAATCGGTGGACGCCTACCTCGCGCTGTGGAGATCCGGCGGCGAGCTGCCGGTGGTCCTCCAGACCGAGGCCATGCGCGCCGGTTCCCCGCTTTCGCCGTTGCGAGAGCAAGCGCTGGACACCGTCGCACGGCGGGGCGCGAGCGCCTACCAGAAGCTAAAAGGTCGCAGCGTGGACCCACTGGTGTTCCGCAGCTTCCAGCTGGCGCTGGAAGGGCTGCTCGCTCACGCTCACCGCAACGGTCCGCCGAGCGACCGGCAGCTTGCGCGCGTGCGCCGCGTGATCCTTTCGATCATCGTTCGCACGCTGGCGACCGGCGACTCGCCGGTTCCCGATCTACCTGCACTTGGCGGTTCCCGAAAGGAGTAACGGGTGTGACAAGGGTCACGATTGATTCTTGTCAGATGGGTGATAGCGTTTCCCTCATGATTTCGCTGCGTGTACTAATGCGCCGGCCTTTGTATCGAATGCCGTAAGAGACCTCCGTGCGTATCCTCTCCAAGAGTCCGTGCTGAAGTCATACCTGATACTAACCTTCGAGTCGGGCAACGCCACCCGCAGGCTGGCCGCCCTCGGACTGCTGCTATCGCTCTGCGCCGTCGGAATGGGCCTGCAGACCGATGACCATGTGCTGCGATACCAGGCCACCCATACCGACAACCCTCTACTCACGTTCAGCCAGAGGCTCCCTCCGCTCGAAGAGTTACAGGAGCGTGGTTTTACCTGGTGGCGAACGGCCGGGAAAAAGCAGCGATTTCTGAGACCGCTCGCCTCGCTGAGTCACTCGATCGACTTCTACTTCTTCGCCGATGCCGTGTGGTGGGCGCGGGTGCAGAACGGATTGCTGTACGCGTTGTTGATCGCCGCCGTATGCTGGTGTTTTCGACTGCTCGGTCTGCCACCCCTGGCCGTGGGGCTCGGTGGCCTCTTTTATACGCTGAATGCGGGTAACGCATTGAGTGTCGGCTGGATCAGCGGGCGCAACACGCTGCTCTACACGCTGTTTTCCGTGTTGACCCTGGCGCTGCATCACCGAGCCCGCACCGAGTCGAGTCCGTGGCCACGGTTGCTCGCCCCTCTATGTCTGATGCTGGGCCTTGCAGGCGGCGAGGGCGCGGTGGCAGCGGTCGGCTATCTCATCGCGCACGCCGTGTTTCTCGACAGCGGCAAGCCGCGTAGTCGAGTGTTGGCGATGCTGCCATATCTGGTCATCGTGGTAGCCTGGCGTATCTACTATGTCAGCGCCGGCTATGGCGTGAGCGGTGCTGGATGGTATCTCGACGTAGAAGCGTATCCGGGACGCTTCGTTCTGGCGTCGCTCGAGGCCCTCCCGGTTTACCTGGCGACCCTGCTCACCCTTCCGCTCGCGAACCTCAGCATCTTCGGGGCGGGCCCGAAGTACGGCCTGATCGGAGCATCGATCGCGACGCTGCTGCTATTGTGGCCGGTGTTTCGGCCGCTGCTCCGCGAGCACGCAACGCTGCGCTTCGCATTGCTCGGCGCTGCACTGAGCGTGGTTCCCCTAGGAGCGACTCAAATACAGGACAGGTTGACGACACTGGCGGCGGTGGGCACGAGCGCGCTACTGGGCATGCTGGTCGCTCATCACTGGACCCAGGCCGGATTGCCCGGGGCGCGGACGAGCAGGGTTCTGTTTCGCATGCATACGTACGTTTCGCTGGTGATATTCGTGCTCTTCCTGTTCGCGAACACGCCCATGAACTCTCGGGCGGAGGCAATCGTGGACCGGGTATCGAGAGACGACTCCACCCGGTCGGTGTTGCTCAACGCACCCAACTGGGTGGTCTTGATCTATCCGGCGTTCATCGCCGATGCCCAGCAGCGCCCGCTGGGCGCAGCCTTCTACACGCTATACGTGGGCGCGAGTGCCATAAATATACGGCGTGTCGGCGAAAGGTCTCTGGAGGTGAGCCCCGACGGCGGTTTCGTGCCGGCCGTACTCGGCGCGACCGGCCGTCTGGACCCTCCATTTAAAGCGGGACAGGTTCGCACATTCAGGCACATGCGCGCGCTGGTACTATCGGTCGATGACCGGGGCGCTCCCCAGAGCGTTCGATTCGAGTTCGATGTGCCGCTCGGCGATCCCACCCTGCGGTTACTCGTGTGGAAAGGCGACAGGCCGGTGGAATGGAATCCGCCTGCTGTGGGTGAAAGCGTGCGACTTGAGTCCAGTCGTACTCTGTGAGCCCATCGAAACAACGATTTGCACGGTGGAGGCGGCGGGAGTCTAACTCTTGAAGCATATACCCTATAACCCAGCGATATCGCACGACCTTTCCACTCCCAGGGCGTCCGCTGCCAGCGCGATCCGGAATCGACGGCCGCGTTCTGCCTGCTCCTCGACGGCGTAGACCATGACTACCCTCAGGAAATGCCCGGAAAAGGGCAACGTCTATCCGAGGCCAGTAGCCTTTCGGCCAGCGAGAGCACGTGTCGGTCGGTGAAGACCAGGGCAAAGGATGGAAAGGGTGCGTATTCCGCTGAAGCCGATCACTTCTTCCGGGCCAAGCCGATCACCTTT
>CAYVFC010000122.1:0-24408 GCA_964450715.1 uncultured Sandaracinaceae bacterium
AAACGCAAGAAGAAGAACGAAACGAGATGTGTAGAATCATCAGGGCTTGCCCCCTCCCGGAAGCGCGAGGAAGGGCGGGCGCCAGTCGCGCCGCTATGGATATCGAGGACCCGGTGACCCCATCCCGGCATCGCCACCCGCTGCTCTGGGTGCCCACCAGCTATTTCGCCATGGGCACGGTCTACGTCACCGTCACCCTGGTGACCACGACCATGTACAAGAACCTGGGGCTGTCGGTGAAGGAGGCGGCCCTGTACGCCAGCTCGCTCGCCCTGCCCTACACCATCAAGCCGCTCTGGGCTCCCTTGCTGGAGATGTATGCCACCAAGAAGTTCTTCGTGGTCGGTATGCAGTTGGTATGCGCGGCCGCGGTGGCAGCGGCCGCCCTGGCCCTGGGCATGGACGACATTATCGCCGCCACCATGGCCTGCTTCTGGGTGCTGGGCTTCGCCGGTTCCACCCAGGACATCGCCAACGACGGCGTCTATGTCACCACCCTGAGCCCTAAGGATCAGGCCCGGTATACCGGCTTTCAAGGCATGTGCTGGAACTTCGGCCCCATCTTCGCCAACGGAGTGCTGATCACGCTTTCGGGCATATTCTACCGTAACGGCATGGGCTACCCGGCGGCCTGGCGCATCGTCCTGTTCATCATCGCCGCCATCATGCTGCTCGCCTCGGTCCACCACCTGAAGTTCCTGCCCCCTGGCGCCCGCGCGGAGAACACGCCCCGCAACCCGCGGGAGATCGTCGCCACTTTTTGGGACTCGCTCGTCACCTTCTTTCGCAAGCCGGGCGTCTGGATGATGATCGCCTTTTCCTTCCTCTACCGCACCAGCCAGGGCTTTCTGGACAAAATAGGGCCCCTGTTCATGATCGACGAGCGCTCGAGCGGCGGCCTGGGGCTGCAGAACGACGTGTTCGGCTTCATCAACGGCACGGTGGGGACCGCCGGATTTATCCTGGGAGCCTTGCTGGGTGGCCTCTACGTTTCGCGCAAGGGGCTGAAACCGGTCCTCTTTCTACTTTGTATCGCCATCAACGTGCCCAACGCCACCTATCTGGTACTCGGCTACCTACGCCCGGACGACATCGTGCTGGTAGGCTCGCTGGTCACCCTGGAGAAGTTCTGGTTCGGCTTCGGCTCGGTCGGCCACATGCTCTACATGATGCAGCAGCTAGCCCCCGGCCCCTACCAGACCGCCCACTACGCCTTTGGCACGGCTCTGATGGGCCTGTGCATGATGCTCGCCGGCATGGCCAGCGGTTTCGTCTACGAAGCCGCTGGCGGATACGTCCCCTTCTTCTACTTCGTGATGGTCGCCACCATCCCCTCGTTCGTGGTGACCTGGCTGGCCCCTTTTCATGTCGGGGACCGATTATAAGGATAATCTGAAGAGCCGACCTGCATATGTCGGGGGGGGATGCGATTAGTACACAACCGTGTTTCGGCGGTGAGGCGGGCCGGCCATCTGCAAGCCGCGCGTCCCCCATCGGCGCGTACCGGCCTGCCCGCCTCACCGCCGAAACACACCGCAAACTCGAGTCTAGGCGAACCCGGAACGAACGCGACAGCATCACGCCGTTTCGGTCCGTCCCCCCCTTCCTCTATCGTTTCTCTACTTGGCCTTCTCGGCCGCCTCGCCCTCCGCCTCGGGCTTGAGCGCGGATAATGCTTTGAGGTCGATCTGCCCGGCCAGCTTTTCGGCATCGCCGGCCTCGGCGTCGTCCATCTCGATGGTTACCAGGAAGCGGCCTCCCGTTAGAATACGTATTTCGCTCTCCTTGCGCTTGCTATCCCACTCGGCCAGCGCCTGATGACCCGCGATCTTCACGCCTTTGCGGTACCCGTCGGTGGAGTCCTCCTGTACCATGGCGGCCACGGCAAAGGGCGTGCGCATCATGGGGACGAGCGAGGTGTCGATGATCGCGAGGCTCAGGCGCTTTTCGCCCGCTTTGTAGCGGCGCTTGACCTCGGTGTGCGAGGCCCCGCCCATCTTTCGCGTTGCCCCCTTGATCTCTCCCACCGCTGCGAAGTCGCCGAGCTTTTCCGGTAGAAAGGCGGTCAGCTTGCGCCAGTTGACCGGAGGCCCCATCTGCTGGTTGCCGGTCGCGGCCATCTGGTTCATGGCCTGCATGGCGCCCATGGCTTGCTGCATGGCCTGCTGGGCGGCTGCCGCCGGGTCGGCGGGCGTTGCCGGCGCGGGCGCTTCGGGCGCGGCCGCCGGAGGCGCCTCGGGCGCCGGTGCGGCGGGCGCCTCGGGCGCGGCCGCCTGCTCCTTGCCGTTACAGGCCGTCGAGGCGACAAGAATAAAAGAGATGATCGGGATGGCAGCTCTCATCGTAGGCTCTCCTTTCTCGAATCCGATCCGACCCCGAGGCTCGGAGACGCGGGCCGGCGGGTACCAGCGGGTACGACGATCGCACATCTCGACGGCCGCGCCAACCCGTACTCGGAACGAGAAGCCATTGCATAAATACTCCCGTCGTCTTTCGGGCGGGGCGGCTCCATCTGCGTCATCGCTCCTCGTCATCGCTCCTCGTCGTCGCTCCTTGCCGCTGGGGCCGCCGCGCTCCGAAATACTCGGTCCGTATTTATGCAATGGCTTCTCGTTACAAAAGAGCCGTCCGAACGCGCGATGGGGTCAGAACCACTGCTCGTCGAAGTCGATGGCCGTGCGCTCGCCGCTCTTGATGATCTCGGCGTTGGCCTGCACGTGCGGCATCTCGTGGTTGAGGTAGAAGCGGGCGGTGGCCACCTTGCCCTGGTAGAAACGGGCGTCGGTCTCGTTTGGCTTCTTGTCGAGCGCCTTCTGCGCCACCACTGCCTCCCAGAGCAGCAGCCAGCCCACCACCATGGGCGAGAACATCTTGAGATAGGTGGCCGCCAGGTACAGGTAGTGCTCGATGTCGCCCTTGCCGGCGATGCCGCCCAGCAGCATGGTAACCTCACCCAGGGTCTTGACCGCCGCGTCGAGCTTCTCGGCCTGCGGTTTCAGCGCCTCGATGGCGGAGGCCTGCTCGACCGTCTTGCCGATGGCTTGCAGCAGCACCTTGAATCCCGCGCCGCCCTTCATGGGCACCTTGCGGCCCAGCAGATCCATGGCCTGCATGAAGTTGGTGCCCTCGTAGATGGGGAAGACCTTGCAATCTCGCAGCATCTGCGCCAGCGGGAAATCCTCGCTGAAACCGTAGCCGCCGTGGCACTGGATGGCCTGTACGATAGATTCGTAAGAGGCCTCCGACCCGTAGGCCTTGCATACCGGCGTTAAAAGCTCGAGCAAGATGCTCGCTTGCTCCCGCTCCTCTTCGCTCGCGCCCGCGTGCGCCTTGTCGGCCAGCAGGGCGGCGTAGGCCAGCAACGCGAACATCCCCTCCACCGTGGATTTCTGTATCAGCAGCATGCGACGCACGTCCGCGTGCTGGATGATGGGCACGGGCGGGGTGGTGGGGTCCTTCTCGGTGATCTTGCGCCCCTGCAGCCTCTCCCGCGAGTACTCCAGCGCCTGCTGGAAGGCGTTGGCGGCTACGCCCGTGGCCTGCGAGCCCGTTCCGATGCGCGCCTCGTTCATCAGCTGGAACATGTACTTGAGCCCCTGGTGCGGCTCGCCCAGCAGCCAGCCGCGGCACTGGTCGTTCTCGCCGAAGCTCAGGGTGGCGGTGGCGTTGCCCCTCAGGCCCAGCTTGTGCTCGAAGTTGGCGGTGAACACGTCGTTGAACTCGCCTACCGAGCCGTCTTCGTTGACCAGAAAGCGGGGAACAACGAAGAGGCTGATCCCCTTGACCCCGGGGGGCGCTCCCGGCAGCCGGGCCAGCACCGGGTGGATGATGTTCTCGGCCAGGTCGTGGTCGCCGCTGGAGATGAAGCACTTTGTGCCCCTGATAATATAGTAGTCGGTGCCTTCCACCGGCGTGGCGGTGGTCTTGACGTCGCTGAGCGAGCTTCCGGCCTGGGGCTCGGTCAGGCACATGGTGCCGCCCCACTGCCCGGTGAAGAGCTTCTCTATATAGGTCTGCTTGAGGGCGTCGTTGCCAAAAGAGAGTATCAATCGCGCCGCGCCGCCCGCTCCCGCGATGTACATGTGCGCGGCGGTGTTGGCGGCGTTCATGATGAAGTGCGCGGCCGCCCCCACTGTGCCCGGGAACTGCTGCCCGCCGTACTCGGCCGGAGCCGTGATCCCCAGCCAATCCCCCTCCTTGGAGGCCTGCCAGACCTTGTGCATGATCTCGGGAACCGTGGCCTTGTTGTTCTCGGTATCGAGGCTCACCCCCTGCCGGTCCATCTCCGCGTAGGCCGGCCAGAACACCTCTTTTGAGAGCTTGTAGGCGGCGTCCAGCGCGATGTCGAAGGTATCGCGGGAGTGGTCCGCGAACGGCTCCAGCTTGGTGAGCTGCTCCACATCCAGCAACTCGTGAAGGACGAAACGGATATCGCGCATGTTGACCAGCGTATCGCTCATGTTGTGCTCCTTTCCTGGGGTACGAGCCCGAATTCCCGCCCCGTGTCCGGTTATCCGAATCCTCGGTTTCCGTCAACGAAAAGGGCGGAAAGCACTAATAATTCACCATTCTTCACTTTTGGGGGTGGCTCGAAACCGCCTCCGCAGCGGTGGCGGATCACGACCGGTCGAGCCTGAGCTTGTCGGTGTCGAAGTCCCGGTCCATCACCGTCTTGCGCTCGGCCGCCGCGGCGTTGCGGATGGCCTGATCGCTGAGGGTGCGGATGATGTCCGAAAGCGCCTTCATCACGCCGTCCGAAGTGTTCATGCCGGAGCGGGCGCGGATGTACTGCTTGAGCTTGGAGGCCACGATCAGGATATCGCGGGGCAGATCGGCGTCGTTCAGCTCGACCGGCCGGTCTGGACCGCTACCGGTAGCGGCGGAGCCTGCAGCGGCGCTCGGCCCGGCTCTCGGGGCGGCCACGACGTCGGGAACGCGGCCGGTAGCGGCGGGACGCCGGTCCGCAGCGTCGCTCGCCTCTGGGCCGCTGCCTTCCCGTTCTCTCTTCCACCGCTCGAACGAGGGCGCGCGCTTCTGCTCGGCCCAGGCATCGCGATGGCGCAGCACGGGCACGTGCTCCTGGAAGCAGGGCAGCGAGCAGAAGCTGAGAAAGGTCCGCTTCTGGTTGCAGGTGGAGACGCTGCAGGCGTAATAGGTCTGCTCGAACCCGATCTGCTTTCTGCAACTGCTACATAGCCGCCAGTAATCTCTCGTCTGGTCCATGCCATCGCCTCGGTCGGCGTCAACGCCGGCTTCCTTTCCGGGTATCCTTTTTAACCGAGCGGCTTCCCTTTCCCGAATCCGTCTTCACCAGATCGTAGAGCCTGGTCTGCTCGAGCTTGTCGAACATCGCTTTGGCAGCCTCTATCCATAGGGCGCGGGTCAGGCAAGCGCTGGCCCTCGGGCACGATCTGGGGTCTTCCGTGCACTCGCAGATCGTCCCCCCGCCTTCCAGCAAGGAGACGATCTCTCCCACCCGGATCATTTTTGGAGAGCGGGCCAGAACATATCCGCCCTTGGCGCCGCGAATTCCTCTGATGTAGCCGGCCCTTTTCAGCGGTTTGATGATCTGCTCCAGGTATTTTTGTGAGATGTTCTGGCGCCTGGCGATCTCGCTGAGCTGGACCGCACCCTGGTCGTGGTGCTGCGCCAGATCGAGCATCAATCGCGTGCCGTAGCGGCTCTTCGTCGACAGTCGCAATGCGTGTTCTCCTGCGAAAAACGCCGGCGTCCTGCTCGGGCGGCGTTCGGTAATATCCGGGTCGTCCGACCCCCGAATGCCTAGCTCAAGCGGAGCGCTTTCGCACACCGAAAAAGGCCTTTCCGCAGGGGAGGGGCTTTCGGTTCCGGTTCGGGGCGCGCACGTAACATCTTGATATTGTTGGTCTTTGTGGGACTACCCCCACTTGAGGTGAACCGGCGGTAGCTGGGCCGGCAAAATCCTACCAAAATAGTCGTTTTTACTTGACAGGGAGAGGCGGGGCTCCTACATGACTAATATCCTATTAGCCGCATCTAGATTGAATTGGTCGTAATTAGTGCCGCCTCCCCGGGCAATCGCCGAGCCTACCGATGAAGCTCTACTCCAAAAGCCGGATCGGCATGCGCATACTGACAGACCTGTCCAACTACTACGACAAGCGGTTGGTGCAGGCCGGCGAGATATCGAGGCGCCAGAATATATCCGTAAAGTATATCGAGCAGCTGCTCCGGCCCCTGAAGAAGGCAGAGCTGGTGGTGAGCACGCAGGGCGCCAGGGGAGGGCACATGCTGGCCAGGCCGGCCGACCAGATCACCCTGGGCGAGATCGCCAGGCTCTACGGCGAAGATAGCGGACCGGAGCGGTGCTTGTGCCAGAAGAAGCGGTGCATGTTGCAGGAGATCTGCCGACTGCACCAGGTATGGAGCGAAGCCAACGACGCCTTCTACCAGAGGCTGGACGGCGTGACCATCGCTGACCTGGGCGGCGAATGCTGCAAGTAAGTATTTGAACCGGGTATCGGATTCCGAACCCGAAACGACTTCCGTTAGCATAACGGGAAAAGCGGTAAACAGGAACTGGAGGAATCATGTCAGAGTATCTCATATGGGAGAACCTCGCGGACCACACCAAGCTGGTGATGAACCAGCTTCACTACGGCGGGCTCGCCTTCATGGTGCTGGCCTACACCATCAAGATTCGGCAACTGTTGGCCAAGCCGGCCGCCGCCGAGGGCACACCGGCGCGCGGCGACCACTCCAGCGCGGTCCGTTACGCCTACATGACGCTGGCCATGCCCTGGGAGATCGAGGAGCAGAAGAAGCACTGGTTCCGCTACCTGGAATTTGTCCTGTTTCACATCGCTATGGCCGTGGGTATCGGCTACGCCTTTACCCTCCCCATTGTCCCCGAGCTGATGAAGAACCAGATCGTCGTTCTGGCCTCTCAGGCGATCTTCGCGGCGGGATTTCTCATCGGAGTATCCCGGCTGGCCCGACGGATCTTCAGCGCCGAGATGCGGGTGATTTCCACGCCCGATGATTATTTCTGCCTGGCCTTGCTGACCGTCTGGATGGGCAGCGGGGCGCTGGCCGCGCCGCTGGTCAACGAGACCTATCTTTTCACGTTCTACTGTCTGGCGACCTTCTTCCTCTTCTACGTGCCCTTTTCCAAGATCAGCCACTACGTCTACTACGCGTTCATTCGCTTCTACGTGGGCAAGCACTTCGGGCATCGCGGCACCTTCCCCAAGAAGAGCCTGGCCGGACAGAAGATCTAGGACCGGAAGGCGAACTACCTAACCCCAGCGTTTTGAACGGAATTCCCAGCAGCAAAGGAAAAAATCGATGGCTACACCGAGCGAAAAAGCAGCGTCCTTCAACAAGAATTTCAAGACCCGCACCAACCGGCAGCACGCGCTCTCCTTCGCGTCGTGCGTGCACTGCGGTACCTGCAACGAATCCTGCCACTACTACCTGGCTACCGGCGATCCGAAAATGACGCCCGCCGCCAAGATGGACAAGATCCGCCAGGTCTACAAGCGGCAGAACGACTGGCTGGGCCAGGTGGTCCCGGGCTGGGTCGGCGCCAAGGAGATGTTAACCGACCAGGATCTGGAGGAGCTAAAGGACATCGTCTTCGGTTCCTGCACCGGGTGTCGCCGCTGCACGGTCAACTGCCCCTTTGGTGTGGACACCGCTATTCTGGTAGGTCTGGCGCGCTCTTGCCTGGTCGACGAGAAGGTCGCGCCCGAGGGAATCCTGCACGTGATGAAGGACCAGTGGGAGTGGGGCAACCAGATGGGCATCAAGCCCGACGAGTATTTGGAGACGCTGGAGTGGGTAGAGGAGGAGCTGCAGGACGAGCTCGGGGATCCCGATTTCAAGGTTCCGCTGGACAAGAAGGGAGCCGACTTCGTCTACGTGGTCAACCCGCGCGAGATCAAGTACGACCCCCGGCCGCTGCAGGCCGCCTTCAAGATCTTCTACTACGCCGGTCTGGACTGGACCATGGGCACCAAGGGCTGGGACAACACCAACTTCGGCCTCTTTTCCGGCAAGCCGGACCTGGGCGGCCATATGGGCAACCTGGCCTACAACCACGCCAAGGAGCTGGGGGTCAAGCGCATGGTCGTATCGGAATGCGGTCACGGCCTGCGCTCCACCAAGTGGGAGGCGCCCAACTGGGGCAAGGCCAATCCGCTGCCCTTCGAGATCGTCTCCTTGCTCGAAGTGATGGTCGACCTGATCAATACCGGCAAGATCGTGCTCGATCCGAGCAAGAACCCGCACCCGGTCACCTACCACGATCCCTGTAACCTCTCTCGCTCGGGCGGCATGACCGAGGAACCGAGGTATTGCATCAAGGCCTCCTGTATGGATTTCCGCGAGATGATCCCCAACCGCGCCGATTCTTACTGCTGCACGGGCGGCGGCGGGGCGATGTCCATGGCCGAGTACGCCAAGAAAAGGCTCGATGTGGCCAAGATCAAGGCCGACCAGATCAAGGCGACCGGAGCCGCCATCTGCGCCACGGCCTGTCACAACTGCGTGGACGGCCTCTCGGACCTGATCAAGAAGTACGAGATCAAGTACGATTTCGGCAACGGCAAGCCCAGGCTCATCACCGCGCCGAACGTCTGCGAGCTGGTCGCCAACGCCATCGTAGTGCCCGAAGAGCAGGAGAAGGCGAGTAAGACGCCCAGGCCGGAGCTCAAGGGCAAGAAGATCCTCGTCATCGACGATGAGCCCGATATGGTGACCTACCTGCAGGCCTTGCTGGAGGACAACGGGTACAAAGTGGTCACGGCTACCGACGGCACCTCCGGTGTGGCAAAGGCGCGCGGTACCAAGCCGGATCTGATCACGCTGGACATCACCATGTCCGGCAAGGACGGCCCGGGAGTCTTCCGCGAAATCCGCACCGATCCCGGCACGGCCGACATTCCCATCTTCGTGGTAACCGGACAGGTCGATTTCCGGCAGCTGATGTATCAGAAGACCGTCCAGTCGCCGGAAGGATTCATTCGCAAGCCGATCGACGAGAATACCTTGTTGATGAGCATACGCCGTATCCTGGACAAGAAGAACGGAGCGGCGACCGAACACTAGAGCATATCTCAATAATGCGGACCGAGTATTTCGGAGCGCGGCGATGCGCGATGTGGTTCCGCCGAACCGAGGAAATGCGGTGCATTTCCGAGCGTGAGGCGGGGCCGTAGACCGCGTCGCCCCGCCCGAAAGACGACGGGAGCATTATTGAGACATGCTCTTACCAGCTTCGACCGCGCCGGTCGTCATGCTGTAAACGCCTTTTCCGGGCGCGGGGTCCGGAAAAGGCGTTTTTTTCGAGGTCATTTCGACCGCGGGGAGGAACCTCTTTTCGTGTCATTTCGACCGAAGGGAGAAATCTCGTTCGTGAAGGAAATCTCTCACTTGGTTCGAGATGACACCCGCTTCTTACGCCTCGCAGTCGACCTCGACCTCGCTGCCGGGCGGCGCGTAGGGGACCAGGGTCGAGTCGACGTTCCGACCGTCGACACGTAGGCGGACCGGTCCGCGGCCCCCGCCGCGGTTGTCGACCCGTATCCGGTAGACGGCTCCGCGGCAGCGGCGGGTGACGGTGAAGCCGCAGATGTCGGCCGCCGGGATGCAGGGATGCACGCGCAGTCCCTCGTGCTCGGGGCGGATGCCGAGCAAGTAGTGGGCCACCGCCAGGTAGTTCCAGGCCGCAGTGCCGGTCAACCAGGAGTTCTTGGCCTCGCCGTGGTTGGGGGCGTCGCGGCCCGCGATCATCTGCGAATAGACGTAGGGCTCCATGCGGTGCAGGTCGCTCTTGTCCTCGATATAGGCCGGGGCGATCTTCCTGTAGTAGTCGAACGCGCGATCGGGTCGGCCGACCAGGGTCTCGGCAATGACGATCCAGGGATTAGTGTGGCAGAAAATGCCGGCGTTCTCCTTGTAGCCGGGTGGGTAGGACGATATCTCGCCGAGCTCGCGCCGATACCGCGTGTAAGCCGGCTGGTGAAGCACGATGCCGTGCGGGGTGTCCAGGTGTTTCGCCACGGCGTCCAGCGCCCGGAGGGCCAGTCCCTCCTGCAGGCCGATGCCGGCCATCGTGCACATGCCCTGGGGCTCGATGTAGATGCGCCCCTCGTCGTTCAGATGGCTGCCCACCCGGTTGCCGTGAAAGTCATAGGCGCGCAGAAACCACTGCCCGTCGAAGCCGTGCTCCAGGACCGCCCGGCGCATGCGCTCGGCCCCGTCGCGGGCCTGTTTCGCCAGCTGCCGGTCGCCTCTGATCTCGGCCAGAAGCGCGAGCTCCTCGCTGGTGAGCACGAATAGACCGGCGATGAAGATCGACTCGGCGGCGCCCCCCGCTACGTTCTCGGTAGTCTGGAACGACTCATCCGGATTGTCGCTGAAGCAGTTGAGGTTGAGGCAGTCGTTCCAGTCCGCGCGGCCGATAAGCGGCAACCCGTGCGGACCCAGGTTCTCGATCACGTGGGTGAAGGAGCGGCGCAGATGTTCGTAGAGCGAGGCCGCGTTCGCCGGATCGTTGTCAAAAGGCACCGGCTCGTCGAGGACGGCGTAATCGCCCGTCTCCTTCGTGTAGGCGCTCGCCGCCGCGATCAGCCAGAGCGGATCGTCGTTGAACCCGCTGCCGATGTCGTGGTTGCCCTGCCGGGTCAGCGGCTGGTACTGGTGGTAGGCGCTGCCGTCGGGAAACTGGGTCGAGGCGATGTCCAGCAAGCGCTGCCGGGCGCGCTCGGGTACCATGTGCACGAAGCCGAGCAGGTCCTGGTTGGAGTCCCGGAAACCCATGCCGCGACCCACCCCGGTCTCGAAGTAGGAGGCGCTGCGCGAAAGGTTGAAGGTGGCCATGCACTGATAGGGGTTCCAGACGTTGACCATGCGATCGAGCCGGGCATCGGGCGAGTCGAGCCGATAACTCGATAAAAGTCCGCTCCAGTAGTCCGAGAGCGCTTCCAGGGCCCGGTCGACCTGCGCCGGGCGGCTGAAGGCGTCGATCATCTCGCGCGCCCGGCCCTTGTTGACCACCCCGGGTTTCTCCCACTTGTCCCCGGGGGCGTTCTCCACGTAGCCGAGGGTGAAGACCAGCTCCCGGGTCTCGCCCGCCTTCAGAAATAAATCGATGCAATGCGAGGCGATGGGCGCCCAGCCGCTGGCCTGCGAGTTGCCGGGCTCTCCCTCCTGCACCGCCCTGGGCTCGCCCATGCCGTTGTACAGACCGAGGAAGCGCTCCCGGTCGGTATCGAAGCCGGCCAGGGGCGCGTTGGCGTGGTAGAAGGCGTAGTGGTTGCGCCGCTCGCGGTACTCGGTCAGGTGGTAGATGGTGCTGCCGTCGATCTCGACCTCGCCCGTGCTCAGGTTGCGTTGCAGGTTGTTGGCGTCGTCGACCGCGTTCCAGAGGCAGAATTCCAGAAAGGAGAAGAGCCGCACCCGGCGCTCGCGCGAGGCCAGGTTATCGATGCGGACCCGGTGCACCTCGACCGGGTGATCGAGCGGCACCAGCGCCAGCACCTGTACCCCGAGCTCGCGGCGCCGGCCGGCGATGCTGGTGTAGCCCAGCCCGTGCCGGCACTCGAAGGCGTCGAGCGGCTTCTTCGCCGGCAGGAAACCCGGCGTCCAGAAGTCGTCGCCCTCGCGGACGTAGAAGTAGCGGCCGCCCGTGTCCAGGGGCGCGTTGTTGAATCGGTAGCGCAGGATGCGCCTGAGCCTGGCGTCCCGGTAGAAGCAATAGCCGCCTCCGGTGTGGGAGATGAGCGAGAATAGATCGCTGGTGCCCAGGTAGTTGATCCAGGGGAAGGGGGTGAGCGGCGTAGTAATGACGTACTCCCGTCGCTCGTCGTCGAAATACCCGTACTTCATCGCGCTATTTCTCCGAGCGCTCCGCCTTCGCGGCTCTCGCCTTCTCGTCCAGGAACGCCGTCACCCAGGCCAGCGGGCCGTTCCAGTTGATGGTGATCTCGTTGGTCGACCAGGCCTCGATGTGGTCGCGGAAGCACTTCTGCGGCGCGCAGCCCTTCAGCCCCGCGGCCTTGACGTGCGGATCCTGCAGCCCCGAATTGGGCCCGCCGGACACCGCGCCCGGAGGGGGCGGCGGCCGATCATCACGGATCGAGTGGGACCAGAAACGGTGGTGCGGATTGCTGAGCGGGCGGGCGCCGTAGCCGGTTACGTAGCACTGGTCCATCGGGTTGCGGCCCAGGACGTAGTCCATGCCCAGCACCGCGCCGTCCAGGTACTTCTCTTGGCCGGTGAAGTCGTAGGCCAGGGCCATGACCAGCAGGTTGTTGAGCACGAAGGAGTTGGAGCCCCAGGGGTAGCTGTTTCCCGGGCCGGGCTGGAAGGGCAGGCGGTATCCCTGGGTACTGATAAACTCTACAAAACGATCGGCGGCCGCGATCACGCTCTGGCGTGCGGCCTGGTGTTGTTCGTCGGGCAGCCCGTTGGGCACGGTGGCCAGCGAGAGGGTGCCCAGGGCCTGGGTATTCTGCCAGGTCATCGCGGTGTTCTGCCCGGCGTCGTCGGCTTCTTTGCCCAGCACGCGCAGCACGGCCTTTCGCTCCGGGGGCAGCTTCAAGACGTAATCCCGGTACGCTTCTTTGCCCGTGGTGATGAACAGCTCGGCCGCCGCCCAGTAGAACTCGTCCTGCACGTGGTCGTCGTTGTAGGGCCCACCGCCCTCCTCGCCGCCCTTGGCTGCGAAGCGGTCCGGGTGGTCCTGCGCCCCCCGCCAGGCGCGCTCGGCCGCCAGTAGGCACTTCTCGGCAAAGGCGGCGTCGAGCTTGCGGAAGATGCGGGCGCACTGCGCGGCGGTGGCGGCCAGGTTGAGGGTGGCGGCGGTGCTGGGCGGCTGCAGGTAGCGGGGGACCGGATCCTCGTGCGGCAGGGTGCCGAGCTCGGTCCAGGTCCGGTTGTGCATCTTGTGGTGGGCCATGCCCGCCAGGGGCTCGCCCTCGGGCACCTGCATACCCAGCATGAACCGCATCTGGTGGCGCGCCTCGTCCAGGATATCCGGCACCCCGTTGTCGCGTTCCGGGATGTTCAAGGTGCCGTCGGCAAAATCGTCGGCCGAGGCGCCCAGGTGCTGGTTGCGCTCGTACTGGTTGAACAGGGTCCAGAGCGCGATGCCCCCGTTGACCACGTACTTACCGTGGTCGCCGGCGTCGTACCAGCCCCCGGACACGTCCAGGCTGTAGTCGCAGCCGCTTTGCGGCGCACAGGGGACCTCGCGGTCGCCCGGGTGTCCGGCCGGCCTGGCCCACCTGGGCTCGCCCGCGTAGGGCATTTCGATGGGAACCCCGCTCCGGTTGTGATAAAAGTAAGCCAGCGCATCGTACTTGAGCCTGCGGTAGAGGCGGGGATCGATGGCGAAACGGTGGCTGAGCTCGTCCCCGACCTGTATGCGGTATCCGCTTCCCGGTCGCTTGAAAGAGGTGAAGTCGACGATGTGCACCCGATCGCCGGAGGCCGGGTCGAAGCCGTGCACCCGGGTCTGTCCCGCGGACAGCTCCTTGCCGTCGCCGTCCAGCAGCTGCCAGGCTACCGGATTCGCATCGTCTATCTTTACGGTGGCGACCTTGACCCGGTCCGGCAGGTAGCCCAGCTGGTTGACCAGCACCCCGGCCGGCGGCAGCGCCTCGGCGCGACGGGCCCGGCTGAACGCGGGGTCGGCCAGGATCACGTTGTCGATGCAGACGGTGAAGGGCGCCTTCGCATCGGCCAGGGGCCCACCCATGTGAAGGGCCAGCTCGGCGGTGGGGTCATCCTTTTCCTGCATGGTGAAGGAGCCGGTGAAGGCGCGCGGCTCGGTGGCCAGCTCGATGGTCTGTTGCCAGTACTCGGCAAAGGGCGGGCCGGCCATGCCCACCTTGGGGCGGACGCGGGTGGGGCTGCTGGCCCAGGCCACGAAATAGATGGAGTAAGAGTGGCCGCTCTCGATCACCATCTCGCGGTGGCGCACCTGCGCGTCCCAGTTGTTCTTCCCGCTGTTCGTCACCCGCAAGCAGTAGGAGCCGTCCTGGACCGAGGCCTCGCCGCTTCCCGGCGCGGTGAAGGAGGAGGTCCAGGGCAGGCTGGAGCCGTCCTCGAAGGTGGCGTTGAGAAGCAGGTTGTGCCGGTAGGGATCGCTGGCCGCTTCCGCCTCCGCGGAGTCGGCGCCCTTCGGAGGCAGCAGACAACCCGGTGATAGAATGAACAGACCGAACAACAAGCGCGCTGGAACCGGTTTCATGAAGGACCCCTTTTTACCCGCGCTATTGCGGCGGATCGGTGTAGTCGATAAATAAGTTGCTGCCGCTCAGCACCAGCAGCGAGAGAGAAGCGTTGCACGGGCGGTCCGTCTCACCGGACCGCGGGCGGCTCGATGCCCCAGATCAGGGTTCCGTTCAGGTACAGGGGAATGGTTTCGGCGGTGAGGTAGCTGGTCGCGCTCGCCTCGTACGACCAGTCGTTGCTGCCGTCGTAGTGCGCCCAGTCCGACTTGTGGAAGCCGAGCTGAATGTCCCCGGTATCGCTTCCCGCCGATACGCTGCCGCTGGTGAAGGTGAGCTCTAGATAGTGGTCGGCCTGCTCCCGGCCGGTAACGGCGACGAAGGCGTGGTCGAAGCTGCCGCAGCCGATAGCCGCGCTCCAGCAGTCGAGCGTCTGGGAGGTGGAGCCCGAGTCCACGGTGTAGTAGTAGCGCAGGCTCACCCCGGTCAATGGATAGGTCGTTGAACCGGTATTGACGATCTTGAACCAGGGCCGGATCCACTCGTTGACCGCGCCGTCGAAGCGCACCTGCACCTCGAGGTCTCCCACCACCAGGCAATCGGTCTCGCCCCCCGCGTCATCATCCACGCCGGCGTCGTCGGCGCAGACCCGGAAGGTCGGTCCGTCCGGACCGGCGTCCATGCCCGATCCTCCGCTCGTTCCTGCCACCGACGAGTCGAATCCGGAACCCCCGCCCGATCCGGCCCCGCTGCTGCCCGCGATGGGGAGCGTGCCCCCGCTACCGGCCAGGGGCGCGTACCCGCCGCTGCCCGCACTGCCGCCCGCCCCGGCGCCGGCCGCCGCGGTATCGCCGCTCACCCACGATTCCTGGGCCGAGCAGCCGAGCAGGGCGCAGAGCAGACAGCCGGCGATGATGTGGCTCGATCGTTGCATCTCTTTATCCAACGGTTGAGCGGCTCCATCTGGGAAGGACACTGCGGATCTTTTTTGTTCAGCCCGGCGATCAGGGGCACGCCTCCCCGGCCTCCAGCGGGTTGGTGTCCCGGTGGATGGTCAGCCCGCCCTCGTCGTTTACCGCCCGCGCGAAGACCGAGCCGAAGACCTCCAGCGGTCCGGCGGTGACCAGCTCCGCGCGCGGCGCGTACAGGTGGCCGGCCAGCCAGCTCTGCTTGGCAAGGTTCACGGTTCCCGTGCCGCCGACGTAGAGCCGTACCCGTTCCGGCTGGTTTCGCTGCCCCAGTTGCAGCGTGTCATCGGCGGCCAGGTCTCCGGCGAAAAAGAGATCGAGCTCCGCCCCGTGCTCGAGCTGGACATAAACGGGACCCTCGAAATGGACCTGACCGAGCACGTACAGCGCGGCCCGACCGCTGATGACCAGCTCGAGCTCGCCTCGGCCCGAGAGCCTGTTCAGGAAGAAATGCCCGCAGGGAAGCGTCCGGCTGATGAGGCCCTGGTAATCCTCCAGCTCCGCGGGATCGAAGTCGAGCTGTGCGTTGTCGTTGAGCGCCGCGCGTTCGTCCACGATGGCGGCGATGTCCAGCAAATCTCCCTCGTCGCAACCGCAGGGCCGATCGACCTGCACCGTCTCCCGCAACAGGGAGGCCACCTGCTCGCCGCCGTTCACGTTGATCTCCACGCCCTCGGGTACGGTGAGCTGGCCACCCACCTGCAGATCCTCCAGCACCAGCCGATCGGCCACGCGCGCGTCTCCACCCACCGCTACTCCGCATCCCGCGCCTTGCAGCGCCCCGCCCACCTGCAGATCCTCGCCCACCTCCAGGTCGGCGGCGGGCGCTACCGAGGGGGTGAGGTTCATCCCGCCGCCTGCCACCACCAGCGAGCCTCCCACGCGCAGGTAAAAACCGCCGTGCTCGATCACACCGTTCACGCCCACCGAGCCCCCGGGGCTCGAGGCCGGGAAGTCGGTCGCGGCGCTGTTTACCGTGTCGGTCAGCAGGGTATTGCCCGCGGTATAGCCCTCGCATACGCAAAGCGCTTGCAAGAAGGCCGGCGCACCGCTTCCGTCCGGGCAGTCGGTCCGGGACGGAGCGTTGTCGCCAACCCTGTACCGCGGCCCGCTCTGCTCGCAATCGGCCGGGGCCGCATCGCGCACGGCATCCGCTCCGACATCCGCCGCGCCGGCATCGGCCGCCGCGTCGCTCCCGCCGTCCGTCAGGCTGGCTCCGCCCTGCACCCGCGTGGCCACGACGTCGACCGACCGACACGCGCCGAGCGGGGCGGTCAACAGAAGCCAGAGCGCGACGACGCGAGCGTTATCGCTCACCCGCGATGACCTCGAGGCGGCGGCGAGTCTGCTCTGCGGCGGGCCCGGAGGCGTCCTTCTTCAGCAACTCTCCCAGCGCCTCCCGCTCGCGCTCCCGGTCGCCGAGACGCCGCCAGGACCGCGCGATGCCCTGGCGCGCCTCTACCTCCAGCGCTCCACCGGGTCGGCTGGCCACCGCCTCGCGGTAGAGCCGCAGCGCGCCGCGGGCATCGCCCAGATGATCGAGCCGGATGGAAGCGGCGGCCACCCGCGCGACATAGCCGGACATGGAGCCGGGATACTGTAGGTAAACCTTGCCGTAGGTCTGCTCCGCTTGCTTCCACCGGCCTTCGCCGCGCATCCGGTTGGCCAGCTGCAGCAGGTCCTGGGCGGCGCGGCTCTCCGGCGCCGGCCGCGGCGCCGGCTGCTCGGCCGCGAGCGCTTCAGCGGTCGTCGGTTCGGCCGCGGCGCCGGCGGGGTCGCCGGTTACCGCCGACCTCGGGTCCGCGGCCCCGGTTCCGGATGGCTCGTCCTGCCCCGTGGTCGCCACCCCGTACCAGAGCGCCGCAGCGGCGCCGGTCAAGGCAAAGGTCGCCGCGGCGATGGCGACGACGCGCCCGTAACGACGCCGCGGGGGCGGCGCCGCGCTCGTTGACCGTTCCGCTTGCCAGGCGTCGATCGCCCCCCGGATCATGGCCTGGCGCCGCGCGGGGGAGAAGCGCGCGGGCCCGGGGCGATCGTCCAGCGGGAATAGCTCATTCAAAGGCGGTAGCTTTTCATCAGAGCTCATGACGTACCTCGGTCGCTCGTGTAGCTTTCTCTCAGCTTCTTCATGCCCAGTCGCAGCCGGCTGCGCACCGTTTCGAAGGGGACCGCGAGCTGGTCCGCCAGCTCGGGCACGCTCAGGCCCACCACGTAGTGCAGCACCACGGCCTGGCGCTGCTCCTCGGGCAGCTCGTCCAGCATCTTTACCGCCCGGCGGCGCGCCAGGTACCCGCCCGCCGAGTGGTCGTCGCCGCTGACCGCGACCAACTCCACCGCAGCCGCCCTGCGTTGCTCGGCCTCGCGGCGCCTGCGCCTGACCTGCGCCATGGTCACCCGCGTGGTGATGCGATCGGACCAGGTGGTGAGCTTGCTCTCGCCGCGGAAGCTTCCCAGGCTGCGCAGGATCTCTATCAGCACTCTCTGGGTGATGTCCTCCACGTCTTGGTCGCGGCCGATCAGGTAACGGACCAGGTTGCCGACCCGGGGTAGAAGCTCGCCGAGCAGCTGCTCGGCGGCCTCGCGGTCACCGGCCGCGGCAGCAGCGACGCGCGGATCCAGCGCGTCGTTCACCGTCGCGCTCGCCAGTCGTTCCTCGACCGGTACTCCATCCTCGGGTTCGGCTCCCACGTAGGAGATCCTGGCATGTGCTCGATTGCCCATTCAACCGGTACAGTAAACTGGGACGGTTCGATCGGGTCACTGTAAAAATCCAGTCGCCGCCGGGTCGCTGATTCACCTTGTTTTTTATGGGTTTTCTGACCCGAATCGGCTCGCGCCGGCTACTGAAGCGATGTGAGCGCATATCCGTCGCGAGCCGGTGTTTTCCTACATCGCCGCCCCTGTCGGTGCGCTCTTGTTCTCTCACCTTCCAGCAAGACTCTACTGATCGCGATCGCGCTGGCTCTATACGGACCGGGTTGCGCCTCGTCAGACGATGGCCCTTCTAGACTCGAGTTTGGCGGATTTTTGCTACTGCGAGCGGTCCAAAACGCGCCTAGCTGCGTCAGGCGAGCCGTTTTTATGCTCGACGTAGCTCCACTACGCCTGCGCAAAAACGGCTCGCCTTGCTTGCTATCCGCGTTTTGTCCTCGCTCTCGCTACGCAAAAACCGCCAAACTCGAGTCTAGAGCCGGAAGGGGCGGCGGCGGCTCCTTTACCGTCGGTGGAAGCGGCGGGTCGCCCGTTTTTGGAGGGATACCCACTTTGATTCATTGATTCGTTAACAGATCGAGCCAGGGAGGCTTCGTTCGAGTGCGGGCAGGGGCCGGGTTTACGGACGGGATGCGCGACGGCTCGTCGGAAAGGCCACAGGGATGAAAACAGGTGTCGGTAAAACCATCTTTTCCATTGCGATTCTGTTCTGCTGGACGGCGATAGCCGGCTGCGCCGCCTCGGACAGCGGGCCGCAGACCGAGATCGGCGATCCGACCATGAATATGGGCGGATCCGGCGGTTCTTATACGGCCGGAGCATCGGGTTACAGCCCGGCTGCCGGGGGCGCCTCGGGGTACGGTCCGGGCGCCGGAGTCTCGGCGGGCGCGGCGCCGACCACGGCCGGTTCCGGAGGTGCGGCGGGTGCGGCTCCGGTGGCTGGCGGCAGCAGCAGCGCGGTTGGCGGCAGCGTCGGCACGCCGTCGGATGGCGGCGCAAGCCCCGCGGCGGCGGGCTCGGCCCTGGTGACCGAAAACGGGTGGGTTTCCAGCACCACCAACAGCTTCGGCATCCAGGGCGCCTGGTACGTCTTCTGCGACTCCTGCGACCCGGGCAAGCCCATCGGCACCTCTTCCATCTCTCCCTCGGGCGATTCGCCCTACGCAACGTCGTCGACCATCTGCGCCTCGGGCTCGGCCGGGCAGGTTCCGGCCATCGACGGCACCAGCCCCGCGGAGTACGACTGGGAGGGCCCCACCTGGGGAGCCGGCATCGGGCTGAACCTGAGCCAGCAGGAGGGCGACCCGGCCGTCAATTCCTACGCCAATCCGCAGGGGATCAAGGGCTTCCAGGTATCGTTGAGCGGCAGCGTCGACGGCGGCACCATCCGCGTCAAGTACCAGGTAGCCGGCAACGAAGCGACCGACTATTGCAAGGAGGTCAGCGTGCCCGGAACGCACTCCGTTTTGTTCAGCGACGCCACCGCTTCCTGCTGGCAGGCCGGCGGCGCCTCCCCCAGCCCCACCTCGGTGTCAGCCATCCAGTTCCAGGTGGTGTCCAACGAGGTAGCGGCCAAGAGCTTCGACTTCTGCGTGGACTCGCTCTCTCCTGTTCCCTGACCGATACCATTCTCCGGGAGACGACCGGACGGGCGGGCGCAAGGCCCGCCCCTACAGCAATTGCAGCGCGCGACCGTAGGGGAGTGGCTTTATGCCCCCTCCCGCTCGGTCTTGCCCCCCCGCCCCTACAGCAATTGCAGCGCGCGACCGTAGGGGAGTGGCTTTATGCCCCCTCCCGCTCGGTCTTGCCCCCTGCCCCGTCCGGCCGGATACCCAACCGACCGGAGTTGGGGTAAGGTGTGCCGCGCCATCTGGCGGAGGTTGAACGGTGAACATCGGCACGCTTCTCGACGACGCCATCAAGCGGTTCGGCGAGCACGATTCCTTTCACTACGACGGAAAGTGGACCACCAACGTCGAGCTGCACCGGGAGGCCGGACGGCTGGGCAACCTGCTCGCGGATCTCGGCATACGGAGGGGCGATCGGGTCATCCTGCAGATGCTCAACTGCCCGGAGATCCTCGCGGCCTTCAACGCCATCTACCGCCTGGGCGCGGTGGCGGTGCCGCTGAGCCCGCTGCTCAGGCCCGATCAGGCTTCGCACATCTTCCGCGACTGCGGGGGCAAGGCCATCCTCACCACGAGCGTCTTCCTGGATTCCGTGGGCAAGGCCCGGCAGAACGCGCCGGAGCTGGAGCATCTCCTCGTGATGGACAGGGACGACATTCCGGATACCCTGCCCTACCGACAGAGGCGCGCCGACTATCCACCCGAGCTGGAGGCGGTCGAGACCGAGAACGAGGAGGTGGCGGCTCTGATCTATACCGCCGGTACCACGGGCAAGCCCAAGGGGGTGATGCACACCCATTTCTCCCTCTACATCAACTCCCTGGACGTCTTTCACAGCCTGTGGACCAACCGGCCGGTGACCGTCGAGCAGAGCATCACCCATGTCGATTCAAAGACCCGCCAGACTGTGCAAGAGAACGTCCGGGTCACCGGCGTCGATCGAGCTGCGACCAGCCTGGGCGTGCTTCCCCTCTCGCACTCCTATGGGATAGCGGTCATGAACACCAGCGCCCTGGTGGGCGCCCGCACCGTCCTGCATCCCTGGTGGGACGCCGGCAGGGCCATGCAGGACATCGAACGGTTCGGCATCGACTTCATGGCGCTGGTGCCGACCATGTACATCCAGATGCTGAACCACCCGGATTTCGGCGAGTACGACCTGAGCTCCCTCAAGGGGTGCGTCTGCGGATCGGCGCCGCTGCCGATCGAGATCGCGCGCAGGTGGGAGCGGCAGGTGGGGATCGAGATCCGGGAAGGGTGGGGCATGACCGAGAGCGGCGCCACCACCTGCGGGCAGCCGGCGGACCGGCCGCCCAAGTACGGTTCCATCGGCAAGTCGCTCTGCAAGAGCAACCGGGTCACCCTGTTCAACGAACGGGGAGAGGAGACGGCCCCTGGCGAAAAGGGCGAGATCGTGGTCAAGGGGCCCACCGTCATGAAGGGGTACTGGAACAAGCCCGAGGAGACGGCCGAGACCATCAAGGACGGGTGGCTCTATACTGGGGATATCGGCTACAAGGACGACGACGGGTACATCTTCATCACCGACCGGAAGAAGGACATCATCATCCGGGGCGGAGAGAACGTCTCTCCACGGGAGGTGGAGGAGGTCCTCTTCCAGCACCCGGCCGTGGCCGAGGCCGGCGTGGTGGGGATGAAAGACGAGGTCTACGGTGAAGAGATCAAGGCCTTCCTGGTACCCAGGGCGGGTCAACAAATCGACGCCGAAGAGGTCATCGCTTTCTGCAAGCAGCACCTGCCCAACTACAAGACCCCCAAGGTGATCCGCGTGGTCGAGGCCCTGCCCAGAAACCCGGTAGGCAAGGTGCTGAGAGCCGAGCTGAGAAAGATGCAGTAGGGGCTGACCTTGCGGCGGCCCGAATGAGGCAGGGGGCAAGCCCCTCCCCTACGGCGCCTACGGCGCCCGCCCATTGAGTCGTCTGGCCGGACGGTTCAATCCACTTCATACCCGAGCGCACTTCTCACTTTTTCCAGCAGCTCGGCGGTCTTGAAGGGCTTGGTCATGTAGTGACGGGCGCCGATGTTGATGCCGATGATGACGTCGTCGACCGTGTCCTTGGCGGTCAGCATGATGATGGGAACGTGGGCGGTGGCGGCGCGCTTCTTGATGAGCAGACAGGTCCGCATCCCGTCCAGGCCCGGCATCATCCAGTCCAGGATGATCACGTCCGGCACATAGCCTTTCCGAATCGTCTCGACCGCGTCCATCCCGTTGGTCACCGTCTTGACCTCGCCCAGCGGCTTCAGCACGGTTTCCAGCAGGCGGACCAGATCCGGGTCGTCCTCCACCACAAAGATCCGGTGACTTCCGCTCGACATAGGGTTCTTTCCCGCCACTTCCCCCTCTAATTCAATCACCCGGCCGGCGGGATTACAAGTAGAGCCGGTCTAGAGCACCGAACGGGTTGAAAACGCCATGATTTCGCGGTTTAGAGGGGCCATCTGCGGCGCCGTCCCTCCTCGAAGTGGCTCTGCCACTGCTTCGTCGGGCCGGCATCCGCATCTGACCCCTCTATCCTCGCGAACTCAAAGGCGTTTCAACCCGATCGGTGCTCTAGCCGTACAGCGGGCCAAGGTGGGAAGCGTTCGGTCGGAACGCGATCCTGCCTCCCCGAGCTCGACGAAAGACGTAGGTTCGCCACGCGCTTCCGCCCCCGGGCGAAGCGTTCTACCCTGTGATAGAATCGCTGCTCCGCGTTCGCTGAACAGGAACGGGTAAGGAGGTGGGGTATGTACCGGGTTCACGTCGTCGTCGCTTGCCTTTCCGTGCTGGTGGTGGCGCCGGCTGGACAGGGTTGCGGTAAGGACCGGTCATCGGGCCAAGCGATCGACTCGGGTGTCGCTTCCGGGGCAGGGGCGGGCGGCTCGACCGGCGCTGGCTCCGGCGGCTCGACCGGCGCGGGCTCCGGAGGAACGGCGGGCGGAGGCGGGGTGGAGAACCCGCTGACCGACCCGGAGAGCGGCCCGCCGGCGGGCAACCCGGACGGCGAGTGCGAGGTGCCGGCCGAGGCCGCCCTCGAGGACAGCTCCAATCCAGACCGAGCGGTGGGTAGCGGGACGCCCGCGAGCTGTACGGCCGAGGCCTTCATCGAGGCGGTGGCCGCGGGCGGGGTCATCACCTTCGACTGCGGGCCCGAACCGGTGACCATCACCCTGGACCGGCCGGCCAAGGTCTTCAACGATACCGGCCCGGAGATCGTGATCGACGGCAAGGGGCTGGTGACGCTCAGCGGCGGCGGCACGACCCGTATCCTCTACATGAACACCTGCGACGAGCAGCAAGTCTGGACCACGCCTCACTGCCAGGACCAGGACCACCCGCGGCTGACGGTGCAGAACCTGACCTTCATCGACGGCAATTCAAAGAACGAGACCGAGCCCATCGACGGCGGCGGCGCCATCTGGGTCAGGGGAGGGCGCTTCAAGGTGATCAACTGCCGCTTTTTCAATAATGTATGCGCTGACGTCGGTCCGGACGTGGGGGGCGCGGGCATCCGCGTCTTCAGCCAGTACAGCGGTCTTCCCGTCTACGTGGTCAACACGACCTTCGGCGGCGCCGAGGGCTACGGAAACGTCTGCTCCAACGGCGGGGGCATCAGCAGCATCGGGGTCTCCTGGACCATCCTCAACAGCCTGTTCTCGCACAACCGGGCCAGCGGAAACGGCGCCAATCCCGAGCGAACCGGCACCCCGGGAGGGGGCAGCGGCGGCGCCATCTACAATGACGGCAACACCATGACGCTTTCGCTCTGCGGAACGCGCATCGAGTACAACCAGGTCAACGAGCACGGCAGCGCCATCTTCTTTGTCAGCAACGACTTCAGCGGCGACGTGCGCATCGACCGTTCTGTCATCACCAATAATATCGGCGGCTCCTGGTACCCGACCTATCCGCAGATCTCCAACCACGACGTCACGCCCATCGCGGTCACCGATTCGATCATCGAGTGACCCGGTCGTACCGGCTGCAGAGGTGTTACTCCGGGCGCTTGAGCTTGAGGGCCCAGACCTTGGGCTCCAGGTAGCCTCGGACCACCACGCGGCGGCCGTGCTTGCCCATCGCCTCCCTCAGGTTCCGGGTCTTGACCTCGAAGTCCCGGTTCGAGTCGAGCTTGAGCGCGCGATCCAGGTCGCCGTCGCAGGCCATCACCTGGGCGTCCATCAGCGCCTGTCCGCCGGAGCGGCCGGTCACGTCCAGGACGAAGAAGGCGCCGCACTGGCACTGCCCGCCTTCGCACCCGTCGGCGGAGAAAACATCGCGCCGCTTGCGGGCCGGGGGAAGCCACTCCCAGCAGAAGGGGCAGCCGATCTTGTACGGCGTCGGCCCTTCCAGCGGCTGCACCGGTCTCTTTTTCAATAGCGACACAGGGATGCTCTTTTCGTCGAGGCAGTTCCCGCCTCGGACTGGGGCAACATAGATAGTCCCTGTGCGGCGTACGGGCAACCACCCGAACGTGTTCCGTCTTGACCCGATCGTGTGGGTGGTAGGGGCGGGCATCGCGCCCGCACGGATACGGCTGCTCGCTGCAAACGCCGTTGGGGCGGGCATCGCGCCCGCACGGTAAACACAATCGGGGCTGTCCGGCAGGGGCCCTCATGATTCTACACATCTGATCCGTGGGTTCGGCGGGTTCGGCGGGTTTTCCGAATAGCCGCCCGGCTGCGCGGCCGCCTGGTCAAGCTTGTGTTCGCCGTTTTCCATCAACGCGAAAAGCCTCCTATCGGCCTGCAACGCGATTGCTCGCGACTCCTAAACAGGCCGTGGCGCCGCGCGAAAGGCGCAGAAACTCGCGACTGGGGCGTCTCACGGCGAAGTTCTTGCGCGAAAGGCGCAGAAACTCGCGACTGGGGCGTCTCACG
>CAYVFC010000123.1:0-24337 GCA_964450715.1 uncultured Sandaracinaceae bacterium
CAATATTTCTCGTCGTCGCGCCTTGCATCCGGGGCCGTCGCGCTCCGAAATCCGACTAAAAGGGTTTATGAGACCGGCTCTACTGACTATCCACGAACGTTCTGATCTGCGCGGAACGGCTCGGATGCTGTAACTTCCTGAGGGCCTTGGCCTCGATCTGACGAATGCGTTCGCGGGTAACCTCGAAAACCTGACCGACCTCTTCAAGCGTGTGAGCACTTCTCTCGCCGATCCCGAAACGCATCCTGATTACCTTCTCCTCGCGCGGCGTCAGTGTTTTCAGCGCATCGCGGGTCAAGTCCTCCAGATTGCCGTGGATCGCGGTATCGACGGGACAGATCGCCGACTTGTCCTCGATGAAATCGCCGAGACGCCCGTCGTCGTCCCCGATGGGCGTTTCCAGCGAAACGGGTTCCTTGGCGATGCGGAGCACCTTGCGCACCTTGTCGAGCGGCACCTCCATCTTCGACGCGATCTCCTCCGGAGTTGGCTCACGACCGTGCTCCTGCACCAGAATCCGCGAGGTCCGGATCATTTTGTTGATATTCTCGATCATATGAACCGGTATTCTGATCGTCCGCGCCTGGTCGGCGACGGCGCGGCTGATCGCCTGCCGTATCCACCAGACCGCATAGGTGGAAAACTTATATCCTCGCCGGTACTCGAACTTATCCGCGGCCCTCATCAGGCCGATGTTGCCCTCCTGGATCAGATCGAGCAATGATAGGCCGCGGTTGACGTACTTCCTGGCGAACGAAACCACCAGACGCAAATTAGCCTCCACTAGCTCCGACTTCGCGGTCGCCGCCAACCGTTCTCCCCGTCTTATCTCTCTGTAGGGGGACAGCAACGCCGCGGCAGACATGCCCGTCTCCCTTTCGACCCTTCTGGCGGTCCGGTGCAAGTCGGCGACCGTTTCCGCCAGCGCCCGTAGCTGCCCCAGGGTTACGTTATATTCGCGACTCAAGCGATTCTCCGCGATCTTGCTTCGCTGCATCCGATCGATGACCCCGCCGAATTCCCTGGCTTTCAGCCCCCCCGCATGGCGCTCCGCGTCGGCAATCCCCCTGTCTATACTGTCGATACGCCGCCCGAAGTGCTTGATACTTTCCGCGATGTGATCGACGACCGACCTTCTCAATCGAAGCGCCTCGATCACCTCGGTGCGCTCCTGCCCGTTCTTCTCGATCTGCTTCAGGAGGTACTGCCTGCGTCGCTGCGACCGGATCTTCGAGCCCTTCATCTCTTTAAGGAGCGCGTTGCTCTGCGATTCGAGTCGCCTGACGGTATCGAACAGGCTGAGCACGCGTCTGAGGATTGCCGCCTCGTCGCGTTCTCCGCCATCGTTCGTTTCCGCTTCTTCCCGGCACAGGGACTTGACGCCAACCTTCCGGGCGCGCAGTCTCTCGCCGATATCCAGAATCAGGGAAATCCCGATGCGGGAGTTGACCACCGCCCGGAATACCGTCGCTTCGCCGTTCTCTATGCGCCTGGCGAGCTCGATCTCGCCCTCACGGGTCAGCAGAGACACCGACCCGGCCCTGCGCAAGTAGATCTGTACCGAATCGTCTAACGGGGTAACGTCGCTATGATCCGCTTGCGCCGGCGCGACGGAATCTGAAAGGGAAGAGGCCGCAATGGCCTCCGAACCCGGCACGACATCGCCGTGGTGCGTTCTGGCAGGAGCGGTCTCATCGCCCTGCTCCTCGCCTTTCACCCCGGGCTGCGCTGCCACCACGACTATCCGCTCCCGGCTCAGTAACGCCAGCAAAGCATCTATCTGCTTGCCGGTAACGATTCCCGGCGGAAGCGCGTCGATCACCTCCTGGTAGGTCAGGAAGCCCTTTGCTCTTCCCAGGGCCAACAATTGCCCACGCTCTTCGGGCTCGGTCCCTCCCGTTTTCTTCTCGCCGGCAGACACCGACGCGATCCCCGCGGGCCGCGAGCCGTCTGCGGGCGCAGAAGTCGTTGGCGCAGCCGTCCCACGTGTCCCGGATCCGGCCCGGTCGCTCACCCGCGCCTGCCCCCTGCATCCGGTCGTATTGCGCGGCAACCGTTTCTTACCCGGGCTCTTCCTGGAAGCGTTCGAACCGTTCTCGCCCATCGTTCTTGCACCACGACCGCTACGAACCACGTCGACGTAGTGATGTCACGGCACGGCGTCGATTTACCCCTCAGCCGGCGGGATTGGTCTTTTCGACGCTCACCGAAACGGAAATATCTCGATTATAGTTTTTATCCGACAAGTGCCTTTGTTAACTACATACACCCTATCGCGTAGGAAAGCCGCTTAATTGACGTCCAGCGAACAAAATCGGTGCGATTCTCGGTATCAATCGACCACAACGGGGCGCATACTGTGTTTGCGAAACGGGGGCTGGCGCCGGTTCTGCGCCTGGATCCCGCCCAAGAAGGAGAGGTGCGAATCCAGGGAAATTCCGTTAACCCGTCCTCGCTGCGGCGCGCGTCGGACCGGTCTCAACCGTTCCGCACGATACCCCCTCTAAGCGAAATTCTCGGCCATTTGACCGGCAACTGGGTCCGTGCGATGTTGAACGCCGATTCATCGACTCGGACACAGCGAAAGCCTTTTCGCCGCGCGCCGCGCTTCAGATCTTCCGATTTGCTCCACATCCGTTTCAAAGCCAACGACTCCATTGCCGGCCGGGAAGTGTTCTTTCGCAGCCGTTCGAATGGATCGTCCAGACTATCTTGACCTCCCGAAAATCCTCCGGTCGCAGTCCCCAGAAACCCGGTTCCCGCGTCGGTGTGCTGAGCGTGCATCCTCGCGGTTTTGGCTTCGTCGCCACCGACAAGCCGGGGCCGGACGTGTTCGTGACGCCGTCCTCGCTGAAAGGAGCGCTCGACGGCGACAAGGTGCGGGTTCGGGTCTCGCCGAGCGCCCGGGGACTTGACGGACAGGTGGTCGAGGTACTCGAGCGTACCTCCCACTATGTCGGCGGTACGCTTCGGGTCTCGGCCGGCGCCGCCTTCGTCGAGCCGCACGACCAGCGCCTGGGCCCCCATCGCGTGCGGGTGGTCGGCGAGCTTCCTCCGGGAGCCCGCCCGGGCAAGAACGTGCTCGCCAGGCTCGTCGGCTACGCGGACAGGCCGGGCGAGCCCTTTCTCGCGGACGTCGTCGAATCGTTCGACCGGGCCCGACGAGACGAGCTCGAGTTGCGGCGTACCCTGCTCTCGCAGGGGATCCGCGAACCCTTCCCGGAAGAGGTGCTGAACGAGGCCCGAGCGCTTCCCCGCAAGGTGACCCCGGCCGAGCACCGGGGACGAACCGATCTTCGCAAGGTCGAGTTGGTCACCATCGACCCGACCGACGCTCGGGACCACGACGACGCCGTCTGGGCCGAGCGCTTGCCCGACGGCGGTTACCGGGTGCTGGTCGCCATCGCGGACGTCTCCCACTACGTTCGGCCGGGCACGGCGCTCGATCGAGAGGCGCTCGCCCGCGGCTGCACCATCTACTTGCCGTCGCGCGCCATCCCCATGCTTCCGGAGGAGCTTTCCGGCGACCTTGCCTCGCTGGTACCCAGAAAGGATCGACTGGCCCTGGCGGTCGAGGTCGACCTCGACGCTCGCGGACAGGTGCGAGGGCATCGCTTCCTCGAATGTTTGATGCGATCGGCCGCTCGCCTGTCCTACCAGGGCGTCGCCAGGGCGCTGGGGCTCACCACCGCACCCGCCAGACAGCCGGCCGCGGAGAAGCGCCGGCCGCTACTGGAAACTTTGCACGAGGTGGCCGGCCTATTGCGAACGTTACGCAAGAACCGCGGAGGGCTCGACTTCGACCTGCCCGAAGCCAGGGTCAAGCTGGACCCGGAAACCGGTCAGCCTCTTGACGTAGAGCGCTCGCGCAAGGACCCCGGTGAACGCGCCGCGTACAACCTCGTCGAAGCGCTCATGCTACTGGCCAACGAGGTGGTTGCGCGCGATCTGAGCGCCCGGAAGCTCGCGACCATTTATCGCGTCCACGGTGCGCCCGGCAAGCAAAAGGCCCGGGCGTTTTGCCGGCTGGCCAGCTCGCTCGGGTATCGCCTGGACGAGGCGGACGTACGAGACCCCGGCCGGCTGGCGCTTTTCCTGAGCAGCACGACCGGAACCCCGCACGCCGAGGTTCTCTCCTGCCTGCTCCTGCGCGCGATGCAGCAGGCCACCTACTCCACCGAGAACATCGGCCACTTCGGTCTGGCGACCAAGGACTACCTACACTTTACTTCTCCTATTCGGCGTTACCCCGACCTGGTCGTGCACCGCCTGGTGCGCAAGATCGCCCGTGGCCAGACCCTCCGCGGTGGAAAGCGACGGGGCGCGCTCGACGAGCAGGCGGCGAAGTCGAGCCGCCTGGAACGGCGCGCCATGCTCGTGGAGCGCGAGGCGGTCGATCTGTACCGTGCCCTGCTGATGCGCGACCGCCTGGGCGAGACGTTCACCGCGACCATCACCGGTGTCACCGAGCACGGTTTTTATGCGGCCATCGACGCGCCCTTCGTCGATGTGCTTTGCGGCGTCACCGCCTTGCCCCGCGACCAGTACCGGGTCGACCCGTTCAACACCTGTTTACTCGGGGTGCGTTCCGGTACGCGCTACGCGTTATTCGACCGCGTCGAGGTACGTATCGAGGACGTTTCCATTGCACGACGCAAGATCTCCGCCGTGCCGGCAGCGGGGTCGCGCACGACGCGGCCGCCCCGACGGAACCGTGGGGCCAAGGCCGAGAAACGGCGCCCCAAAGGCGAGAAACTACCAAAACGGCCGACGAATGCCGCCGGTCGCCGATTACCAGGCCGAACGAAAGATCGAAAGAAACGAGGCAACACCCGCCCTCGCCCTTCACGTTGATGAAGGGGGCGAGGCAGGTTCGTCTTCGATCGAAGCGGTTATCGGCCGGCCGGATCGCGTCCGCCCGGCTCAGTAACGGCGATAACCGCCGCCGCCTCCACGACCGCCGCCTCCGGAGTGCCGGCGGTCTCCCCCACCTCGATCCTGCCTTTCCCTGGCTTCGTTCACGACCAGGTTGCGCCCGTCGAGCGACGCACCGTTCATCTTCGTTATCGCCTTGTTGGCATCTTCCTGATTCGCAAAGGTAATGAAGCCAAATCCCCGGGAACGGCCCGTTTCGCGGTCCGTGATCACCTTTGCGTCCATTATCTCTCCGAATTCATCGAAGGCTGACCGCAAGCCCTCGTCGGAAGTATTCCAGCTCAATCCACCTATAAAGATCTTGTTTCCCATTGTCTCGTCACTCGTCAATCCATTGGCGGCTCATATTCGCACCGGCAGTTGCTCATCAACTACCGATTCGCCAACCCTGGCCAGCTGGTTGGTCCAGAAATGCACTCTCGTGGTTCCTTCCGAGAATTAAGCGACCAATCCGGACTCTATGCTGGACCTGCTAGACTCGATGAGGCGTACACGCGGTTGTACTTCAGGATGAACGGGAATTATCATCTTTACCTGAAAGGAGCAACGAGGCCGCAGGACCGGTCGCCTGAGCGCCGGCCGACTCGGTTTTACGTCCCGTATGGGGTTGGGGCGAATGATGTAGCGAAAAACGTCTAACCCCCCCCCTGCAAGACAGGGGGGTTGATGGCGGGGCGGACGGGACTTGAAGCAACCCACCCTTGACCCATTTTCGAGCAGTTTCGGCCAGTTTCACCAACAAGAAGAAAATTCTGTTGGCGAAACTCCCTTTGAAATCGCAGTCGCCAACAGAATTGTCACACCCGGCGTGACACCCCCTCCCCCCTTCCCCCCTACCCCGATCGCCAACCTGACCGACTTCGCCGACCTGCTCCACCAGGCCGCCGAAACCATCCGCTCCGGCCGCCTGGAGCGCTTCACGGCCGAGTGGCGCGAAAACGTGGCCCGGGCCTGCGAGCTGGCCGCGGAAGCCGTCCGTCGCTGTCTGGAGGCCTCGGACTGCGACAGGGGCCGCCAGTCACCGAAGTCTTGATGTTTCTCAGCCGCGTTTTCGCAATGGCTGCCGGTCTGCTTTCGAACCCCGGCCGGCATCACTCGAATATCTCTAAGGAGGCACCGCAAAACGCTCCGAGACCGGAGCGTCGGCGGAGCGCAATCGCGAGCGCGCCCGGAGGAAAAACCGCAGAGATCTCTCCCTGCGGTCGAGAGCGCTATTTCGAGGATTTTTCCGAGGACGAAAGCCGCCAGGGCGCCCGCCCACGCGGCCGCAACCGGATCGTCTATTTTGCGGTGCCTCCTAAGTCGACGAATCCCTGTTCGGGATCGATGTCTACCAGATTCTTCGCAACATCTGACATCGAGCGGACGATAACCAGGGTGTGAAACACCGACACGAACCTGCCTATACCTCAATGATGCAAAAAACGTCGAGCAGAAACGCCCGAGAGTGCGTGAGATACGCGCGCGCGGAGGTTATTCTGGGCCGCAGCATAGTCCACCCTATGTGAGGTCCAGAAGAACCGAGCACGCGCGCAGATCGCGTGCTCTCGGGCGAGCGCAAGCGGTTTTATGCCGACGTTTGTTTGCAACATTGAGGTATACTTTCCGGCGACGGTGCCGACGTCCTGGCGTCGAAGTCGCCTCCACCAGCGCCGCGGCGATGCCTCTCGCCTTGACCTTGCACACTTATATGTGTACGATGAGAAAATGAAGCGCCGCGAGCTCGAAAAGGAGCTGAGTCGGCGCGGATGGCGGTTTCTCCGACGTGGAGGCAGGCACGACATCTGGACGGATGGAGACGGCCAGTAGGCGATCCCGAGGCACGTCGAGATCCACGAGGAGGTGGCGCGCAACATCCTTCGACGTGCGAAGCGAAAGGCGAAACCATGAGGCTATCGGGAAGAGTGTACAGAGACGGCAAGCGCTGGCTGGTCGAGATCCCGATCCTGGATGCGATGACGCAGGGCCGGACCCGCAAGGAGGCGTACGCCATGGGGGCCGACCTGGTGGAAAGCCTGGTGAACCGGCCCGGGTTCAAGGTTCACATCCATCCGACGGTCGACGGCGATTTTGAGATCAGCGTTTCGGACACCAGATACGTCGTCGCGCTCGTGCTCAAACGCCAGCGACAGGCTAGCGGCTTGTCGCTGGCGCAGGTCGCCAGACGGCTCGGCGCCAGGTCCCGGAATACCTATGCGAGGTACGAGCAGGCATCGGCTGTACCGACGGTCGAGAAGTTCTTCGAGTTACTCGCTGCGGTCTCGGACGGCCGAGATTTCGTCCTGCGGCAGAGCGCCGCAGCCTGACGCAATCGGCTTCAATTCGGCGACGGTGCGCGTGGCCGAAAAAACCTGCAGTAAAACAAGAGGGGTACCGCTTCACTTTTAGCTCGTCGCACGGCGACGGCGAGCCCGGATAGCCTTCAAATGCACTGCTCGATCTGTAACTCGAGAGGAGCCCTTCCGGGCTTGGATAACAGAAGGAGCGCGGAGTTGTCGGAGCGTGGAAGCCGTGCTTTCTGTCAACTCCGGTACCGTGCGGCTTCCGGGAATTACGCGAGTCAAACGAGCTGCGAGAGAAGCGTGGTCATGGGAACCCGAACCGGGCTTCTGGCGCCGAAAGCGTCGGTTTCGACGAAGCTCATCCGGGACGCCAGCTGAAAGGCGTGGGGCGCTCCGGTCTTGGTCTGGAAGTAGGTAAGCGCCGGGCTCACCTGCTTCTGCTCGGAGGATTTCACCTCGACCAGAAACCACGGTTTGCGGTCGCGGGTCACCAGGAAGTCGACCTCGCGTCCAACTTTGTCCCGCAGGAAGTGAAGGGCGAAGTCGCCCAGACCCGCGTCGGTCCAGAAATGTACCGATTTGAGCAAATGCGAAGCGACGAAGTTCTCCAGGCGAGCGCCTGGGTCGGTGAGCAGGCTCCAATCCCACAGGTAGACCTTGGGTTGCTTGCGCAGCGACTTGGGGACATTTCGAAACCAGGGCCGCACGAGGAAACAGTAGTAGAGCCGCTCCAGGGTATCGATCCATCGCTGGACCGTGACCGCGGCCGCATTGGTGTCGGCGGAAAGCGAACTGTAGTTGAGCAACTGCCCAGCGCGCGCCGCCAGCAACTCCGCCAGCACTTCCACCTGCCCCATCTCCTGGATCCGGGTCAGGTCCCGCAGATCCTCGCGAAAGAGTTGCTCGTTTCGAAGCCTCCTCCATCGATTGTAGAATCTATCGGAAGCGCGGAGGAAAGGCTCGGGAAAGCCCCCGAACGATAGCAACTGCTCCGCGGCATCGGCGGGTACACGGACCGGCTTTGCCACGGGGCTGTTCCGGCGTTTGCCGCGCACCAGCTCGCCCAGGGAAAGGGGATGCATCCGGTAAGGGAAGTATCGACCCATCAGGCTATCGCCCCCGCGCTTGTAGACGTTCAGCCGCGCGCTTCCGGTTACTACCAGTGAGCTGCGGTCCGAGTACACGTCGAAGAATCCTTTAAGAAACGACTTCCACCGACGGTACTTGTGAAGCTCGTCGAACACGATGCGCTTCTTGGCTCGGCTCAGGTCCGCAAGTCCGAGCCGCTCCGCCACCCGGTCGGGCCCCGCCGTGAACAGCATCCGGTCGGACTGCCGATCCCAGGTGAGGTATTCGTGCTTGCCCGCGCTCGCGCGAGCCGTGGTCGTTTTCCCCACCTGGCGCGGGCCGGTCAGAAAAACCATCTGCCGGTGCTCTCGCAGATGTTCGCCGAGAAGCGATTCGTATACCCGTTTCATCCCTTGTCTCGTCCTTGTCCAGTTTTCGATCCGGCGGCATCGCTGACCGGACCCGATACGCCGGACCGTTCTTGGCCCGGCCGTGCCGCCGACCGGGCCCGATACCCGCGTCGGACCGTTTTTTATTATATGTTAAATTAGTCCGGACCAATATTCAATAGTGTAAAAAATGGTCCTGAAGCGACGACCGTCGCGTTACCTCGGCACCTTCTTGCCCGCGCCCTTCTCGGCCTCCTCGCGCCGAGCGCCCACTACCTGCCGAGAACAACCTGCACCGCGTTCGAAGAAAAGAGGTACTACTCGGCGGCGTTTTCGCACTGGGCGTGGTCAGCGGGGCTCTCGCTCTCTCGCTGGTTCGCCCGCGCCCCCCGAGATGGAATCGACGGGCGGCCGCCCGCTTCCCGGCAAGGTCGAGCAGGTGTTGAACGAGCTAGAATCGTTCAGCCTCATCCGTAGGCTGATGATGCTGAACGTGGCCAGGGAAGACGGCGCCTTGCTGAAGATGCTGGTGGAGATGACCGGCGCGACCAGAGCCCTGGAGATAGGCACATCGAACGGGTACTCGTCATGTCGTGTCTTTACCCGAAAGCGTGGTTCCCTTGCGTCCGCGGAGAGCGGCGTGAGGCGTCAATGCGCGAGTTATGCCCAAATGGTTCCAGCCACCTCCCGTCCTCCTACCCGTTGTTGGGCACACAGCAAATCCAGCCGCCGTCGCAATAATAGGTTTCGTCCACGTGCTGGTCCTGGGTACAGGCGAACGCCGGGTTGCCGATCGGCGGCCTGCAGGTTCCTTCATGGTCGGCGCAACGTTCCACGTCACAGCAGACCTGCGAGCCACTTGAGCATACGTCGTCCGTGACGGCCGCGGAGTCGCAGTCGTCTTCCGGGACGCAGACATCCGGAGAAAGGCAAGGGTTGGGTCCCTCGACCGACTCGCAGCAGACGTCACCGGTGTCCGTGCAGGTCATATTCTGGTGCACGGTTCCGCTCACCGCCGCGCAGAAGATCTCGGGCACACAGTCGTAATCGCAGCCCGGATTGACCTCGCAACAAACGTCTCCCGGTTCCTGGCAGGCCTGCTCCTCATGCACCAGGCCCTCGCCCGATTCACAGGCGTCATCGGCCACGCAGTAGTATTCGCATTCCGTCGGCACCTCACAGCAGACATCGCGCTCCCTGGCGCAGGTCATGTCGTCGTGCTCGGTTCCGTCCGCCAAGCTGCACTGTTGCCCGGTCATGCACTCGTGATTGCAGGCCGGTTTGAGCGAACAGCAGACCTCGTCCGGATCCGCGCAGGTCATATCCTCCAGGAGATTCCCTCCCGCTCCCGTGCAGAAGCTTTCGGGCACGCAATCGTGCGAACAGGCTACCGGCCCGGCATCCGGCGCATCCGCGACGGATCCATCCGCGGTCGGCTCGCCCGCGTCGGCCGCGCTTCCAGCCCCGTCCTCTCCCTGTCCCGCGCCCTCTCCGGCTCCGGACCCCGCGCCCGCCGTCCCGGCGCTCGCTCCCGCCCCGGCTCCCGAGCCCGCTCCCGAGCCCCCTCCCGAGCCGGCGGTGTCGCCTCCCACCCCGCTGCTACCCGAGTTCGTGTCGTCGACCCCGGCGTCCCCGGAGGCTCCGGCACCGCCGTTGTCGCTTCCCCCGTCGCCGCAAGCGGCCGGCAAGCATACCATTATCAGAACGCCCAACGCCGTTGCCATCGGCTTCATCTCTCCACCTCCGCTTTGATATTCCCTGCGACGCTGCAGGTCTGCCCTGCAGACGCGTACCGATCGATCCGCGCGTCCGCTTATCCTTCGAAAGACCGATCCGGATCAGGAGAGTCAGCACGAAACGTGCCAGTACGGCTCGACTGTAAAAGGTACACACCGGGTCACTGAATTGAGCCGGAACTCGACGAAATGGTCGGGCGGGCTCGACGGTTTGGTCGAACTCGTTCTGCCCGTTTCCATCGCCGTTTGAACGGCGCCGGCAAATTCGCCGTGTTTCGTTCGAACGGTTCGCCGAGGCGCATTTTGGTCACCGGCGCCTCGACGGCCACGGGTGGCACGCGGATTGCTACCCTACCTCCTTCATTGAAAAATTCCGAGCCGGAGGGATCGATGTTCAACAAACGCGCGTTTCTTTACCCATTCGTTGTTTTCATGGCGGCGACGACCGGCTGCTCGGATTCCGTCGAGAACGGTACTTCCGACGGCACCGGTACGGGCGGGGAACAATCCGCGTCCGGGCAGTCCGGCTCCTCGGGACAACCCGATACCGCAGGCGGTCCGGCGCCGGTCAAAACCGACGGCGGGGTATATGCCGACGCGTTCGTAGAATGCACGGCTTACGCGGAAACCGCGCAGAATACCCGAGGACCGGCGGATGTGGTGATCGCGATCGACAATACGCCTAGCATGTACAATGAGATAGAAGAGGTTCGCGCGAATATGAACCGTCTCTCCGAAATGGTAGGAGAGGAAGGCCTCGATCTTCATATCGTCCTCGTTTCTTGTTTTAGCGAGGGATGCCTCAAGCAATCCAACTGGCATACGATATGTATCGATCCTCCGGTGGGCACGGACGGTGCTTGCTCGTCGCAGGGCAATGGCGACGACTCCAATCTGCCCGGGTTTCTCCACGTGGACGAAAACGTCGAGAGTCGAAAGGCGTTGGAAAACATCATCGACGCCCACTCGGAATGGAGCTCGGCACTTCGAGACCAGGCCGCCAAGCATATCGTCGTCGTTTCCGATGACGGCGACGACTGGACGGCCGAGCAGTTCACGACCGCTCTGTCCGACGCCGATGATCGATTTGCCGAATACCAGTTCCACGGAATCTTTTCCTTTCTCGGCAAGGAGGACGCTTGTGGTATCAGCAACCAGGAGCCTTGTTGTACGTATGCAGCGCCGGGCGGCGAGGGGACGGTATACAAAGAGCTTGTACAACAAACCCAGGGTGTACAGGGAGACCTCTGCCTTCAGGATTTCGACCCGGTATTCGACGCATTGGCCGGGGCGGTTATCGATAGTGCGCGACTGAACTGTGAATGGGCGATTCCCGATCCACCCGACGGTATGAACCTCGAGCCCGCTCTGGTAAACGTTGAATATACCGACGGAAGCGGACAAGCGTTCATCATCGGTAGGATTGACGGACCGAGACGCTGTGATCAGGTTGAACACGCCTGGTACTACAACGATGAAGCGGCGCCGACGCACGTTCTGATCTGTCCTCAGACCTGCGACTGGATTCAAGGTCAGCAAGACGCCCAAATACGTGTTCAGTTCGGGTGCGATTCGTTCTGGGAGGATATCGAGTAGTGAGCTTGGATTCCGTTCTGCGGTAGCAGAAAATACTAGAGCCGGTCTCATAAACCCTTTCAACCGCCTCTCGGGCGGGACGGCCCCATTTGCGTCGTTGCACCTCCTCGAAATAGCGCCGCTATTCCTCGTCGTCGCGCCTAGCATCTGGGGCCGTCGCGCTCCGAGATCCGACCGAAGGGTTTATGAGACCGGCTCTATATATAAGCCCACGTTTCTGTTGTAACACTATTGGCTACGCGAGGAAGGGACCGGTTAACTTTTCCTACAGTCGGCGAGAAGAACCCGGCCGAAAGCTATTTCCGCGGCAACATACGAAAAAAATGGGGGTGGTGAACACCGTGGAAAGCAGGAACGATACCGTATCAACGCATCAAACCTGCCCCTATCTCGGTTGCTACTGGGACAGGATGATACGGTCCATGGTGCCCGACAGCGACAACCGCTGTTTCGCCTGCGAGCAGCGCTACCGCGTGTGGTGGGTATTCCACCGCACCCGGCCCGGCGCGCGGATCGAGCTTCCGCGCCAGCAAGAGGTCTGCTACCGGGACTTCCGCAGCTGCGGGCGGTTTCGCAGCCGGGAGATTCCCGAATTCTGACGCGGCAATGGTGAAAAGCGGCGCGGGCTGTCACCGTCCACGCCAGACAACCTCGAAGCGGTCACGTTAATTGAGGTTCGGGAACGTGGCGTAGTTCCGTGTAGTTCTGCGAAGTTGGGCCGAGTTCGCCCCTCAAGACACCCCCTCAAACTGCAGGTAGAAAAAGCCTTGACGGGCGTCGTTGTGGCGCACGCCACAACGATTCGAGACGTGGCCCGGCCCTGCACGAAGCCGGATACGAGAAGTTCGCGGACGAAGCCAAACAAGTGAGCGCCGGGTTGGGCGACCCGCCTCGTATTTTCTTATTCGTGGGTGCGCAACCACTCGACGTCGACGAGATCCTGCGGACGCCCCGCGGCCTGCTTGTTCCTTATCAGGTGCTCCCGGGACAGGACCCCCGCGGGAACCCCAGCGAAGGTCGTCTCCATCCGGTCGGCCCACGCCTCATCGAACTTCACGCCATCGATCGCTGTGATGACGTCAATCCGGATCGGCTGAACGCCCATCTGAAAGATCACCCCAGGCGTACTCAAGTCCTCCTCGGTCAGGCCGTGAAGCGCCGCGCCAAAGGAAATCAGCGCCGCCAGGGTGCGCCTGGCATTCTCGGGAGCAGGCCGTACCCAGACGTCGAGGTCCTTGGTCGCGCGCACGTACCCGTGAGCGGCCAGTGCGTGGGCCCCGACAACCAGAAATTCAACGCGATGGGCGTTGAACTCGGCCAATAGATCTTTGAAGTCGGGGTTCACGCTCGCCCCCCTGGTTCCACTGAAGACACTGAAGGGTCAATTCCCAGACTGCATTCATGCGTTCTTCCGGAGTAGAGTCCCGCCAGTCGTCATCAGACGCTGCGCTCAGCCCCGGGCGCAGTATGAGGCTGCGTACGACTCGCGCTCTGCCCCTTTCCTTCATAGGCGCATTGTACCATATCGAGTAGCGCCGGTATTGTTTCGTACCCCCGGAAAAGCAAAAACCCCCTGTAAAACAGGGGGTTCGTGGGCGGGGCGGACGGGACTTGAACCCGTGGCCTCCGGCGTGACAGGCCGGCGTTATAACCAACTTAACTACCGCCCCGGATGCCTGTTGACGGCAGCGGGAAGCTTGTAGCGCAGGGCGCGGCGGGTGTCAAAGCGGTAGTCACCGGGAAAGCAGCCGGCAAGGACGGCAGGGGAAGGACGGGAAACGGCAGAGGGGGACGACCAGGGGACGGCCGGATAAGATGTCCTTTTTCGGCGTGAGCGGTCCCTTTTCGGTTTGGGCGGTCCGTTTTCGGTCTGAGCGGGCGGGCGCAAGGCCCGCCCCTACGGGCGTGGCTTTTTTACCGTGACCGCGAGGGTCGCAGGGCTAGAATGCGGCGGGTGGGACGCGAGGCGATAACAAAAGAGGTGGGCCCCTTGAAGGAGGCTTACCGGTTCGACGCGTCCGGCCCGGCGGGCAGGCCGGGGGTACCAGCGGTGCGGACGGCCGTCACCGTCATGGCGGCGCTGCTCTACGCCGCCGGTCTGGCGGGGGGGTGCACGCCAAACCTGGCCACCATGGAGCCGGCCCGCATCGTGCCCGAGGGGCACTGGCAGGTTTCCAGCGGCATTACCGCCGGAATGCCGGTGGGCGACCCGCTGAGCGCCATCGAGGAGATCGCGGACATCGAGGGCGGCGAAGGGGCGTCGACCATGACCCCGGAACAGATCCGCACCCTGGCTCGGGGCAGCTCGGTCATTTTCATCCATCCGCCAGGGGCGAGCGCCTATCTGTCCGTAGCCTACGGGGTAGGCCGCCACTTCGAGATCGGCATGAGGGGCTCGGCGGACGCGGCGCGGGGCTGGGTCCGCTGGCAGTTCTTGCGGGTCAGACCCGGTTTATACGGGGCGCTGGGGCTGGGGTACGCCACCTATTTCCGGGGGTTTCCGGTCGAGGACTACACCGACCTGGCGAGGCCGGTGTCGTTCTCGCGGCAGGAGATGGACCTGCCGTTGCAGCTGGGGCTGAGCGGCAAGGTGGGACACGTCTGGTTCGGACCCAAGCTGATGGTGGCCGACTACGACGTGGAAGAGTCGGTCTGCTCCGTCACGCAGGACGGCGTATGCCTGAGCTGGGGCAGCACCCGGGTTGCGGGAACCGCTACTTATATCGGGGGGCAGTTAGGGGGAGCTATCGGTTACAAGTGGATCTGGCTCGCGGCAGAGCTGAGCTTCATGTCGCTAGACGTTAGGGCAGATCTGGACGTGGACGTGGCCGAGACCCAGGAGATGATCGACTACCAGACTGAAGGGTGGGCGCTGAGCCCTTCGCTGGGGATCATTACCTGGTTCTGAGGGGGTACTTGTTTAGTCCTCCTGATCGGCGGGAGGGGGCAAGCCCCCCCTCCCCTACGCCACCACCTTGCGCCGGGCGGCGGCCAGGGAGAAGAGCGCGGCGCGCGCCTTGTTGACGGTTTCGTCGAACTCGGCCTCGGGCTGGCTCATGGCTACGATGCCCGCGCCGGCCTGCATGAGGAACTCGCCGCCGGTCTCGACCACGGTGCGGATAGCGATGGCCACGTCCATGTTGCCGTCGAAGCCGATGTAGCCGACCGCCCCGCCGTATACGCCGCGACGCTCGGGCTCGAGCTCCTCGATGATCTGCATGGCGCGCACCTTGGGCGCGCCGCTCAGCGTGCCCGCGGGAAAGGAGGCCCGCAGCACATCGATGGCGTCGCGCTCCGAGGAGCACTTGCCGATCAGGTTGGAAACGATGTGCATGACGTGCGAGTAGCGCTCGACCACCATCTCCTCGGTGACCCGCACCGTGCCGGGCTGGCTTATGCGCCCGAGATCGTTGCGCCCCAGGTCGACCAGCATGACGTGCTCGGCCCTCTCCTTGGGATCGGCGAGCATCTCTTCTTGCAGCTGCCGATCCTTTTCCGGATCCGGGTCGCGGCGACGGGTGCCGGCTATGGGCCTGAGCTCGGCGATGCCGTTCTCCAGCCGTACCAGCGTCTCCGGGCTGGCGCCGGCGATGCGCAGCCCGGGAAAGCGCAGGAAGTACATGTACGGGGAGGGATTCACCGAGCGCATGGCCCGGTAGACGTCAAACGGGTCGATGCCGTCGCCGGGCAGGCGGAAGCGCTGGCTCAGAACCACCTGGAAGATATCGCCGGCCGCGATGTACTCCTTGCAGCGCTCCACTGCCGCACAGTACTCGGGCCGGCTGAAGGACGAGGCCGGTAGCTTAAGCCCGGCGACCGCCTGGGGCGGCGCCATCTCGCGCAGGCGAGCCGGATTGCCGAGCCGCTCGGCCGCGCGGTCGATGAGCGCTACGGTCGAGCGGTAGCGCTCATCGAGGTCGTCTCCGGGAGCGACCCTGCAGGGCACGACGATGTCGATGGTCTGCTTCAGGTTATCGAAGATCAGCACGGTGCCGCCCACGGCGAATTCGAAGTCGAAGCCGCCCGGCACCGGAGGGTTCTTGTCGCCCACGGTCGGTTCGAAGCGCCTGACCGCGTCGTAAGGCACGTACCCCACCGCGCCGCCCCAGAAACGCGGCAGCCCCTCGGTCCCGGCCGGGCGGTATGCGGCCAGGGTCTGGCGCAGAGAGTCCCACGGATCGGAAACCGTACGAACCGAGGCGCCCTCGGCCGTGATCTCCTCGTAACGGTCCTCCACGCCGCGCACGATCACCTCGGGGTCAAAGCCCACGAAGCTGTAGCGGGCCCACTTCTCGCCGCCCTGCACGCTTTCCAACAGGTAGCTGCCCGGCCCCTGCCCTACGGTCGCGCAGGCGAGCACCGGGGTGATGGCGTCGCCCAGTATCCGGCGATAGACGGGGATCACGGTCGCCTGTTTGGCGAGCTCGCAGAACCTCTCGAGATCGGGAACAACCCTTTCCATAGCCGCGCAAATAGAGCACCGAACCGGGCGGCAGGTCAATGACCAGCGCAGGTTGTCACCTCGACCGGTGCGCCTTGTCACCTCGACCAATGGGAGAGGTCTCAGAGGAGGGTACGCAGAGAAGCGAGAGGACGCGGGGTCGAAATGGTTCGAAAACGGTGTTATGACGGGGTAGGTAAAACATCTGCCATTCGAGGCGGTTAGCGTTGAAAGCCGAAACCTTACGCAAGATAGCTCCCGTACCCGATCCCGCGCATCTGGCTGCCGACCTGGAGATGCTGCGCGGCAAGGCGCTGGCGGCCGGAGCTTCCGAGGCATCGATCATCGGCGCGGCGAGCGTGGCGATCGACGCCGAGGTGATGAAGCGGGTACAGGGGTCGCCCGCAGCCTCGACCGGCTCGACCGGGTACGCCTCGTACCATTGGCCTCTGAGCTACCCGAAGGATCCGGTCGAGGAGGCGGTGGCGGCCTTCCAGAAGGCCGTTTTCTTCCGGGTGGCTGCCGCCGGCTCCGCGCCCGAGCGCCTGGGCGGGCCTATCTCCGACCGGGCGGAACGCGACCTCTACTATAAGGTCTACGAGATAACGGCCGCGGTGGAGTCCGCATCCTTTTATTATGGGCACCACCTGGCCGTGGGGTTTGCCGTGGGGAATTGCCGCGCGGTCTTCTGCGCCGATGAGCCGGCTTGTCAGGCCATGAAACGGGGCCAGGGCTGCTTGCACCCGTACAAGGCGCGACCCTCGCTCGAAGCGGTCGGTATCGATGCCCGGGAGCTCGGGCGTAAAACGGGCTGGAACATTATCCCGGACGACGGCGAGGCGTTTCTGGCCGGGCTGGTGCTGGTCTACTGAGGGAACGTCGTGGCGAGCTTACCGGCGGGATCGATGATGAGACAGGCGAGCGGCGGCCTGGAAAAGTTGCGGCGCTATGCCGAGAAACGAGGCGCGGACGACGCTCTGGTCATCCAGGCCTCTGACGTGCTGGTCGATCCGAGGGTGCGGCTCAAGTGCATGATCCCGAAGTGCTATTCGAGCGGCGCCTGCGACCACTGCCCGCCTCACGGCTACTCGGCGCAGGAGATACGCGAAATCATCTCCCGTTACCAGCAGGGGGTTTTCTACCGGGTGAAGGTCAGAAACCAGGTGATCGCCGCCGAGAACATATCGGAGAACATCACCTCGGGCGTGTTCGACGACAAGGGGAACCTCCAGAACCTGGGCGGACACTACATGCTCGTGTTCACCATCCTGGCGTTGCTGAAGAAGAAAGCCACCGCCATGGGATACCAGGCCTCCTTCGGATTGTCCGCCGGCAATTGTCGGGACGTGTTCTGCCACTTCCAGCCCACCTGCCGGAAGCTGATGAGCCCCGGCAAGGGGTGTCGCCACCCCGACCTTAGCGCGCCCTCCCTGGAATCCTGCGGCATCGACGCCTTTGCCATGGCGGCCCGGGTCGGATGGGACGTCTACCCCATCGGGGGCTCGCTGACCCCGGGGGACGTTCCCCACGGAACCTTGCTGGGGCTGATTCTCCTGTAGGACGGTCGGCCCGGAAACGGTGAAAGCAGGCGCTACACGGTCGAGAAGATGGCGAGTCGAAAAAAGAGCACCTGGCAACAGAGCAAGCAAGCGCAGTTGCAGCTCAACTTCACCGCACGCCAGCTCGTGCTCGGCGGCCGCGACATGAAGGTCTGGTATCACGTGTTCGACAACATGATCCGCCTGGAGGGCTCGCCGGTGAAGGCGCTCAACTGCATCATGCAGTGGATGTCGGGCTATCCAAAGAAAGATAAGACCATAGCGAAAATCACCATTGATTCGGAATAGATGCGATTCAAATCTATAGGCTATCTCATCTCAGTTATTGCAGCGGTTCTCGCGGGGGGATGCGGGTCCGGGGCTCATATCAGACCTGATAACGGCGCGAAGGGAGCAACCGGCGAAGCGCGGGGCGCGAGCGGTTCCGAAGCTTCTGAACGCTCCTCGCGAGGAGCAGACCCTTCGGCCCCCAACCTCAAAATGGTCGAGATGAAGGTCGTCCACGTGGGCGAGGGGCCGGGACGCGGAGCCGTGGTAGTGCTGCGGGAGAAGCTCGGAGAAGAGCGCCTGGTGCCCATGGTGATCGGCGACTTCGAGGCCGGGGCCATATCGCTGCGCCTGCTGCGCCAGCAAACGGTTAGGCCGCTCACCCACAATCTGCTCGAAAACATCCTGGCCGAGTACGGCGTCCGTATCGTCAAGCTGGAAATCGACGCGCTCAAGGACAACATCTTCCTGGGTCGGCTCTTTCTGCAGGACCGGGAGGGAAAAGTTACCGAGATCGATACCCGCCCCTCGGACGGTATCGCGCTCGCTCTCGGTGCCGAGGCTCCCATTTACATGTCGATCGACGTGGTGAAGGGAGCGGGCCGCACGCGTGCCGAGTGGGAGCAAGACAACCCGGCACCCGAGGACGAACCCGGCGACGAGGCGCCGGCCACGCTTTGACGGTGTGGCCGTGATGCCCCGCTATTAACCTCTATTTGACCGGGGACTGCCTACGGTATAGCCTCTCGTCCTTCATAATCGGCAGGACAGGTGGTCTCGGAATGACGTCCAATCCCAAGCTGGAACAGCTCTACCGGCTTCGCGAAGAAGCGATGCTCGGGGGCGGCGGAAAACAGATCGAAGCGCAGCATCTGAAGGGAAAGCTGACCGCGCGCGAACGTATCGGGATGCTACTCGACGACCGGAGCTTCACGGAGCTCGACATGTTTGTCCGCCACCGCTGCACCGATTTCGGGCTGGACAAGCAGAGCTATCTGGGCGACGGCGTGGTCACCGGGTACGGCACCATCGAGGGCCGGCTCGTATTCGTCTTCTCGCAGGACTTCACCGTTTTCGGCGGCTCGCTCTCGGAGACCTACGCCAAGAAAATCTGCAAGGTCATGGACCTGGCGCTCAAGGTGGGCGCGCCCGTGATCGGCATCAATGACTCGGGCGGCGCGCGCATCCAGGAAGGCGTGGACAGCCTCGGCGGATACGCGGACATCTTCTTGCGCAACACGCTGGTCTCCGGCGTGATACCGCAGATCAGCGTGGTCATGGGCCCGTGCGCGGGCGGAGCGGTCTACTCGCCGGCTATCACCGACTTCATCTTCATGGTGGAGGGCACCAGCTACATGTTCGTGACCGGCCCCAACGTGGTCAAGACGGTCACGCACGAGGAGGTCAGCTTCCAGGACCTGGGCGGGGCCGGAGTGCACAGCAGCAAGAGCGGCGTGGCGCACTTCGCCTGCAAGGACGAGATCGCAACCTTCCAGGCCGTGCGCAAGCTGATGAGCTACGTCCCGCTGAACAACCTGGAGGATCCACCCTATCTGGAAACGAGCGATCCTCCGGACCGGGCGGACGAAGCGCTGGACACCATCGTCCCGGACAATCCCAACAAGCCCTATGACATGAAGGAGATCATTACCCGGGTGGTCGATGACCGGGACTTCTTCGAGGTGCAGAAGGACTTCGCCCAGAACATCATCGTCGGGTTCGCGCGCTTGGGCGGCCGCTCGGTGGGAATCGTGGCCAACCAGCCGGCCGTGCTGGCCGGCGTGCTGGACATCAACTCCGCCTGCAAGGCGGGACGCTTCGTCCGCTTTTGCGACTGCTTCAACATCCCGCTCATCACCTTCGAGGACGTGCCGGGCTTCATGCCTGGCACTGCCCAGGAGTTCGGCGGGATCATCCGGCACGGGGCCAAGCTGCTGTTCGCCTTTGCCGAGGCCACGGTGCCCAAGATCACCGTCATCACCCGCAAGGCCTACGGCGGGGCCTACGACGTCATGAGCAGCAAGCACATCCGTTGCGACATCAACCTGGCCTGGCCCTCGGCCGAGCTGGCGGTGATGGGGCCCAAGGGAGCGGTCGAGATCATCTTCAAGAAGGAGATCGCCACATCCAACAACCCGGACAAGATCCTGGAAGAGCGGCTCAAGCAGTACATCAACGAGTTCGCCAACCCCTACAAGGCGGCCGAGAGGGGGTACATCGACGACATTATCGAACCCCGGTATACTCGGCCGCGCCTGATCGAAGCGCTGCAGATGCTCGATACCAAGACCGACAGTAACCCCAACAAAAAACACGCCAACATTCCGCTGTAGTGTCGCGTATGTTTTCCAAAATACTGGTCGCCAATCGAGGCGAGATCGCCATCCGGGTCATGCGCGCGTGCCGGGAGATGGGCATCAAGAGCGTCGCCGTCTACTCCGAGGCGGACGCCAAGGCGCAGCACGTGCGCTACGCGGACCAGGCGTTCCCGCTGGGGCCGGCCCCGGCCTCGGAGAGCTACCTGGTCTACGACAAGGTCATCGACGCGGCACAGCGCGCGGGCGCCGAGGCCATCCACCCCGGCTATGGTTTTCTCTCCGAGAACCCGGCTTTTGCGCGCAAGGTCAAGCGGGCCGGTCTGGTCTTCATCGGCCCCAAGCCCGATACCATCAAGCTGCTGGGCGACAAGACCGCCGCCCGCAAGCGCATGATCGAAGCCGGCGTACCCGTGGTTCCCGGCACGGAGGAGACGGCCGCCGACCTGGAAGAGGTGCGGGCCCTGGCCGACGACATGGGCTACCCGGTACTGCTCAAGGCGGCCGCCGGGGGAGGAGGCAAGGGCATGCGCGTGGTCAGGGAGGCCGACGAGCTCGGCCGCGCCTACCGCCTCGCCCGCTCCGAGGCCGAGTCGGCCTTTGGCGATGACCGCGTCTACCTCGAGAAGTACATCGAACGGCCGCGACACATCGAAGTGCAGATCATCGCGGACGCCAAGGGGCATACGGTCCACCTGGGAGAACGCGAGTGCTCCATCCAGAGGCGCCACCAGAAGGTGGTCGAGGAGTGCCCCTCCCCCATCGTCGACCAGGAGATGAGGGAGCGTCTGGGACAGGCCGCGGTCAAGGCCGCCAAGTCGGCCCACTATCTCAACGCCGGTACGGTCGAGTTCCTGGTGGACGAGGCGCGAAGCTTCTACTTCCTGGAAGTAAACACGCGCTTGCAGGTCGAGCACCCGGTAACCGAGATGGTGACCGGCATCGATCTGGTGCGCGAACAGATCTGCATCGCTGCCGGGTTGCCGCTCAGCTTCACGCAAGACGATGTCGACTGGCGCGGCTCGGCCATCGAGTGCCGCGTCTATGCCGAGGATTCGTCCAACAACTTCATGCCCTCGGTCGGCTCTATCCGCAGCTACCGAGAGCCCGGTGGGCCCGGGGTGCGCGTAGACTCGGGCCTGGCCGCCGGCGACGAGGTCACGGTCTACTACGATCCGCTGATCGCCAAGCTGATCTGCTGGGGAAGCGACCGCGAGCAAGCCATCGCGCGCATGAAGCGGGCGCTGGAGGAGTACATGATCACCGGCGTCAAGACCGGCATCCCTCTGCTCCGGCAGGTGATGAGCCACGAAAGCTATGCGGATGCCGACATCTCCACCCATTTCATCGAAGACAACATGGAGGTACTGCTCCAGAAGCCGTACGTCTCGCAGTACGAGCTGGAAACGCTTTCGGTGCTAGCCTGCGCTTTCGACTACCAGGAGCAGAAATGCCGCCAGAAGGGTCTCTGCGCACCGAGGAACAGCGGCTGGAAGGCCGAGAAACGGCGTAAAGCCATCATCAGGTCCTGAACCATGAAATACATCGCCAAGATAGAAGGCGAGGTATTCTCGCTCGATCTCCGCGAATCAGAGGGCGACGTGCACGCCATGGTCGGCGGCAAGAGCAGCCCGGTCCGGCTGGAGAAGCTCGACAGCGGCTCCAGGCTCTGCGCGCTGATCGGGGGCAAGTCGCTCGAGGTCGACATCTATCGCGATGGATCGGCATACGTCATTCATTACCGGGGCAATACCTACCGCTGCGCGGTAGACGATAAGAACTCGGCCATTCTCAAGCAGCTGTTGAACCACACCTCGGAGCAAATCGAGCAGAAGGAGCTCCGCTCCCCCATGCCCGGTCTGGTGGTCGACATCTCCGTCTCTCCCGGACAGCGGGTGCAAGCCGGTGATCCGCTGCTCATCCTGGAAGCCATGAAGATGGAAAACGAGATCCGCTCGCCCTTCTCCGGCGCGGTCAAGGCCGTCAAGGTAGCGGTAGGCCAGGCCGTGGAGCTCAACCAGCTGTTAATCGTCTTCGAGTAACCCCCTCCCACTATTCGCGCTCGCCTGCGCAGTAGGGGCGGGCGCAAGGCCCGCCCCTACTGCGTTTGATGCCCACATCGGAGATCTCTCCCTTCGGTCGAGATGACAGTGCCGCATACTCCCAGTATTCGGACACCATCCCGGCCGACAAGCGGGCCCTCCCGGCGGAGGCGGTTCTCTGCTATATTAAATACAGAGAGCGTAACCGGCCATGTCGCGCTTGATGATGCAGGTCTTCGGCAAGCTCCGCCCCGTGAGCTTCGACGGAGGGGGAACGACTGCGCCCCTGCTCGCCAGCACCTCTACCGCCTGGTCGGGGGTTCCCTTCGAGCTTCATCTGACCAAGCCGTTCGAGGGTGAACGCGACAGCGGCCCGCCGCCGGACGCACGCAGCCTGCTCATCACGCTGGAAGGGGCGATGGAGGTTACGGTCTTTGAACGCGGGCGACAGGTGGTCCACTGTTACCGCCCCGGCTCCCTCTCTTACTACTCCGGGGACGAGCGCCCGCTGATGACGCGGGTCAAGGGCAGCGGCAAGATGATGGTGGTGCGTCTGGAGCGCGCCTGGTTCGAGCGGCTGCTTCATCACGGCGCCCCCACACGGTCGGTGGGGCACGCGCCGCTCGAGCCCGACGACATCCTGAGGTCTCTGGCCACGTCCATGTGCAGCGAGGTGTCGCAGGGCGCGGGCACGGGCGCGCTGTTTGCCGACTCGATCTCGCTCGCGCTGCTCAGCCGTGCGCTGGAACGCCTCCCTGCCGAACGGATGCGCGTCCGAGGGTCTTTCTCGGAAGGCCAGCAGCGCCGCTTGCAGCGCTACATCGAGGAACAACTGGACCAGGACCTCAGGCTCGAGGAGCTGGCCGCGCTCTGCGGGCTGCGCGAGCGCCACTTCACCACCCTATTCCGCAGGGCCTTTGGCTGCTCTCCCCATCGCTACGTGATCGACCGCCGCCTGGCGCGCGGCAGCGAGCTCCTCTCCAGCACCGGCTACGACATCGCCGAGATCGCCCTGCGCCTGGGGTTTGCCAGCAGCAGCCACTTCGCCACCGAGTTCAAGCGAGTCTATGGCGTCACCCCTCGGCGCTATGCCCTGAAGCGCCGCCCCCGTGCCGGAACTTGATATTTGCGCGCCGGATCTCTGAATCCGGCCCGATCTGCCACGTGGTATAGCGTCTTCATACGTGTGGGAGCTTTGCACAGCGAGAGCGTCACGGAAGGATTTCGGCGGCGCTCTCGGGTGCGAACGATAACCGTCCGTCCGGCACGCACGCGTAAAAACGAAGGAAGGCGGCTCCACGCCGGAAGGTCGGGGAAGGGATTTGGTAGTCATGGAAGAGATCTGGCGGGCGCGTGGGTGCATTTTTCTGGTCTATGTATTCGCGGTCTCGATTTCCGCCTCGACGGCGTGCGAGGGGAATAGGACGGCCGGTAACGGCTTAGACGGAGCGGCGGCCTACGGCGGAGGCGTCGGGCAATATCCCGGCGGCGCCGGAGGGTACTACCAGCCCGCGGCAGGTGCTGCCGGTATCGCCGGCGCCGGCGGCATGGCCGGCACCGCGGGCGTGGCCGGCGTAATCGAGCCGGTGGCCGGAGCTTACGGAACGGTCGATACCGGCGGCACCGCTGGCGGCGTGGCCGGCATGGAGGGCGCGGCAGGTGCTGCGGGCGCCGCGGGCGCTGCCGGCGCTGCCGGCGCTGCCGGCG
>CAYVFC010000124.1:0-96 GCA_964450715.1 uncultured Sandaracinaceae bacterium
GCCACCGTACGCCGGGCGGTCAGGATTGTCGTGGGCCCGTCAATGCACTGCGTACAAACCGAGCTGGTAAGCGGAGGCGGACAGCCGACTCCGCTT
>CAYVFC010000124.1:196-24136 GCA_964450715.1 uncultured Sandaracinaceae bacterium
ACCGTTGTCGCCCCGGTGACGTTTTCTTCGAGATGATCGAGTGACGAATAGCAGAAGAGAAACTTAAAACTTAGCCCCGTCCCCTTTGCTTACGTCCCCTTTGCTTAGCCCCGTCCCCTTTGCGTCTCTTCACGAACAATCAGCAGTGGTGGGAGGGTAGTTGCACGAAGGGTAGGCAACGGGTCGAGTACAGCCGACTCCGCTTACCGTTGTCGCCCCGGTGACGTTTTCTTCGAGATGATCGAGTGACGAATAGCAGATGCTTTCCACACCGATCAGCTCGAGGTCACCATTGATGTTGATGGGGTCGTCAAAATAGGCGTCCGGCACGCCCTGGATATAACTAACGTTCAATCCGCCAACGCTATTCAATGACGAAAAGTCTATAATGGAAGCGTTGACGATCATCGAGATCTGGGTGAAGCCCGCAATCGACTCCAGTAGCGGAAATTCGATGGGTCCCGCGATATTCACCATACCGACCGCAAACCCTTCACTCGCGTCGACTACGTATTGCAGCCTGGGCAGCGAAATTCGACCGTCGGGGATAGGATCATCGCCGGATGACGGCAGCAGAGCAATGACTCCAAACGAACCAACGCTTGTCACTTCCGGCAGGGTTATCCCGCGAATACCGATACCGTCTTCCAGGAGCAGCTTGCCGGTAACCTCCTGAAGATAGGGCATGTCATCCGCGTCAATCGAAAAGCTCCCGGTACCCGGTGGCCGAAAGGTCAGATCTCCGTCAACTCGATAAATATTCCGCGCATTGGCCAGATCTGTCGTAGAGCTGATCACGAGGCTGCCCGAAGTATACAAGCAAACATAGTCGGAAGAATGACAGATGTCATCGCTGTCACCACAATCGGAGTTCACCGCGCATTCCCTGCAGCCAAGGGCAGGGCCTGCACAGACGGGCGTATCACCGCCACAGATAATCGTATTGCTACAAGAATGGCCATCGCAGGTGTCTTCGGTACACAGGCTGTCGTCATTGCAGTGGCTGAGATCCGTACACTCCTCGCAACTACCCGAACTGCTGCAAAACCCGCTCTCACCCGTACAGGGAGACCCCTCGGGTTTCTGTGTGTCCACGCACGAACCGGATGCGCAATCGGCACTCGAGCAGCTGTTCGGGGGCAGACAGGAATTCGGAGAACTACTACATTCACAGGAATACCCCTCGTCCGTATCTACACAAACCGGAAGCTCGGGATCGGTACAGGGGCTTGTCGCGCATCCATCGGTATCTATACAGCCTCCTTCTACGATGTCCTCACCCGCCATACACCGACAGGTCAGCGTACCTTCATCCGTTTCCACCACGCCGTCATCGAGCTCTCCACTGCAATCGTTGTCAATGCCGTCATTACAGCGGTCGGGTCTATTCTCGTCGTCAGGATCAGCGGGACCGTCCCAGTTGCCGGGAAAGCGAGTCCGAAGATCATCGTCGCAATCATCGCCCACCTCGATCGAGATGGATGTATCGATGGCTTCGCAATCCATCGAACGATGCCCGTCCTCGTCCGCGTCTCTGGCCCATAGCGCACAGACATGATCATCGTCACAGAGGTACTCCGCGCAGCCCGCCGGCGCTGTCTCGGGAACGGTCAGCATGGCGCAGTGTTCACCCGTTTCACAAGAACACCGATCCGGACTGGCGTCATGAGCCATGCATATCGGTACACAGATCGAATCGATGCAGAGACCTTCGGCTTCGCCGACGAGGCACGGGGCGACCGGCGCCGCCTCCGAAATACACGATACGAGCTCTACGGTTCCGTCCAGGGTGGCATCCGAGCTCTCCGCGTATCTTCGATCCGCATCCGGTGTCGTCCCGCCATCCATCGTGTCCCCATTTTCGATCGCTTCACAGATCCCCAGGGCGTCGTTGAGCTTTTCGCCCGCTGGACACGGATCAGTCGTACCCCTGCAGCTCTGAAACGGGCAGAGAACGAGCGATGCGAAGAGGAGACGTATGGCTGTGTCAGGCAACATGTGGCCTACCCTCGCAGAAGACGGTTGGCTGGTGTCCTGGTTTCGGAATTTCCCGACCCTCAAAATGAACCTCTTATGTCGAGCTCGAAACCGTCTGGTTCGATGGCTATGCTCGCCATCGGAGCGTCCGCGGACAGCGTATGTCTAATAAAATAGACGATCGGAACCGAGATCAGCGGAACGCTGTGCGACAAGAGAAGGGAACCCAGGATACCTGTCTGTTCGGTGACGCTCGTCTCTCCTATCGGATCGCCCTCGGTGGCGAACAAAACGACAGCGATCGCCCCTCCGGCAAGACCTGCCCCGCCGGCGGCCCACGACCACCAGGGCATACCTTCTCTTTCCGGAAGTAACATGGGAAGAGCGGCTGTCACCAGAACACCTCCGCTGAAACCCGAGATCAGCGGTGGCATCTCCGCTTGCCGAACCTCATCCGCCGCCTCGACGAAACCGGAGCCCTCGACGCTACGGTACGCCGAGGTTTCTTCCAGGCGTTGGTTCTTGTCGAGCAGATCGGCGTAGAATACCCATGAGAGGGCGAGTCCAGCCGCCCCGACTCCTCCAGTTCCCCAACCTACCCAGCGCGGCGTATCGTCGTCCGCGTGGTCGACTCTTGTCGCTGCGGAAGAGCGCCCGGTTGTTGCCGGCGCTGCATCCGGCTGGACGGGTTCGAGCACCAACCGCAGTTCCGAGCGACGGCCGGCTTCGACCGTTATCCGTTTGCTCAGCGTTCGAAATCCCCGTGCACTAACTCTAACCTGATAAGTACCAGGGTCCAAATACAGCAAACCTTTCTCGTCGACTTGTTTAACATCATCATCGACCTCGAGATTCGCCTCTTCCGGAGACAAGGCGACGTCTATTCGGCCTATAAAACCCTCTGCGCGATCGAGAACGCCTTCTACCTGTCGGCGAAGCCTTACCGTTAGCGCACGTCTTTCGTCCAGGAGCGCCTGCCTCAAGTAGAAGGCGGCAAGAACGTATTCCTTCATTTCAAAGGCGACTAGGCCCAATCCCCGAAACGTGCGTGCGTTGGGATTGATCCGATGCGCCCTTTCGAACAGCGCACGGGCTTCGTCCCAGTTTGATCGAGCAAACTCGCTGACAGCATAGTCCACCAGACGCATGTACTCGGAAGCCTCCCCCTCCTCGTTCTGGGCAAAAGCGCTGGTACTCGGCGTCGCAATCGCCAGCATCGTTACCGCGGTGAATCCGGCCAGTTGGTATACGGTAGCAACGGCGACGATCGAGGTTCTTGGTTTTGTGACCATGGTTATTCGGCGAATGATTCCGGTCGGTTGAGCGCGAAGGACGAGCAGATCGACACTTCCTCGCCTGAGCCTAGACGAACGAGTAGGCGTTGTCGAGAAAGGGAAGGCTGGATGCACGGAGGGCGGAGGGGACGGATCGAAAAACCGAAAAATCGGGTGTGTACCACTTGGTCAACCGAGGACCCGCACCTGTCATTTCGAGTAGCCGAAGGCGACGAGAAATGTCTCTTGGAGATTTCTCGCTGCGATCGAAATGACATTACCGCCACGGCTTTTTGAGAAGTTACCGCAAGGGGCCACCATTTCAGTTGACCAAGTGGGACACGTAAGCGTTCAGGCCTTGGGCAGCGCGGCGGCCAAGGCGCCCGAAAAACCGAGCGCGCCCGCAGGGCCGGTGAGGATTGTACTCACGTACATGACGAACCGGCCCGAGGACGAAAGCCGGTTTTGCGGGATGGATTGGCCGCCGTCGTTTCAGATACCGACTACTCCCCCTGAACGGTTACTGGGACACACCCGAAAAATCGGCCGCCCAGCGTTATTTCAATCGGGTTCTTTTTCGGTTTTTCGGTCCATCCCCATCTATATCCCCTCTGGACAAGGATAATCTTCATCTCGCAACGAGCAGATTACCTGGTAGCGCCGCGCTCCCGAGTCGCAATCGTTAGCCGAGTCAATTCGTAGATAGAGACGATCCAAGACCACATCGTCCGACCAACCCGCTTCTCCGATTTCACGATATCGATAGCTCAAATTGACCCTGAAATCCGCCTCGTTTTCGTTGTTGTTCCAGGTCTCACCCAGCTCGATGATTCCGTCATCGGGTAGATCCTCGACGTTTATATTTCCTGTCGAGTAGATCGTCGTCCTCAGGTCTCCGCGGGTTTCGCCCGTGCCCTTGAGCTTTACCTGAAACTCGTAATCCGGGAAGAATTCCGGCAGACGCTTCAAACCGGATACATCGGCTTCTACTTCATAGTACTGTCCTCTGGTCGACGATTGCATCAAACAAAGGCTATCGATCCCCGAGGGCTTGCTAATCGCCCCGGTTGGACCGGCGATGCTCACGTAATAATGCTCGGTACGCGTGCCGGCCAGGGGTGTCGACGCCGAGCATACCGATGACGGATCGCACACATCGGCGTCGTTGCAGGGAAAACCACCTGGAGAGAGGTAGTGAATGTAGTCGAAGCTCACCGCGATATGGTACATTTCCCAGGCCTCTACTTCTGATCCATCGGCGAGCTCGATCGTACGAAGTGGAGAGTCTCGGAGGGCGGGAAGAATGACTTGCCCCGAGTCATTGAGGCATGGATCCTGCGAGACCGTGGGCTCTCCCCCGTACTGGATACTCCGAACCAGGACGACGTTCTGAGGCCCTCCGGCCTGTTGCCAGTCGTTTATGGTGGGAATATCCTCGCGGGTGATGGCTATCGAGTCCACCCAGATGCGGGAAGGTCCCATCGGGCCTCCCTCGAGCTGTTCGGAGGGAGCTTGCCAGCTAAAGGTGACTTCGTAGTTGTCCGCGCGGTTCGTCAGGTAGGTATCCCCTCTGGGTGGAACGCTGATATACGTCGCCCGACCGATATTGGGTTTATCCAGAGCATTGTCGATATAAGGAAAGAGATCGGGCGCCGAGACCAGATCCTCGAAGACCTCCAGGAATGGATCGGTGGCGACCGATACCCCGCCCTGGGTGACATCGGCTATACCCAGGGTGATCGGTGCTTCGACCGGGTCCAGAATCGGAGAACGAAGAAGCCCTGTGCTGGCGGCCACGAACTCGTCGAATTCGCCACTACCGTCGCTGTTTCTGAATGCGCGCAGCACCATCGCCAGATTGTTGAATATCCTACCATTCGCATTGTTCCCGCCCAGATACTCGCTGAAAGAGGGATAAACGGTCACACCACCGCTGCTGGTCGGATTGCTATCCCGTAGTTTACGCGATTCGAGACGAACCGCGATGGAATAGTTATCATTCGCATCCCGGTTCAACGAGTTGAACTCGACAATGTGATCATAAAGGTTGTAAACGTTTTCCGAAACGTTGTCGGCGTCGACCGGAAGCAGCTCCAGCTCCAGTCGATCGAAGTCTAGATCCACGCCACAATGAGCGAAATCGAGATCGAAATCCAGAACATGATAGAGCTCGTTGGTAGCCGGATCGAATTCGGGCAGCTCCACTGCCGAATACTCGGTCTGCTCGGTTAGAATTTCGCAATGCAGTTGCTCACAATGCGCCCACGAGGCACCGTCGTTGATCTGATCGCGAATCCTGTGGATGTCGGTAGCGGTCGGTCGATTCACCATTACCGCACCGATGGCTGAAGTGCCCTGATGCCCGGAATCTCCCGGTACGTCACAATCACTGACGAGGCCGGCGGTCAGCTGATTGTAATTGCCCGCGGAAGCCCATTGTGAGCGCGTATACGGAGCACAGATGTTCAAGCGGTTATCGTTATTGCGTCTTCTGCCGTAGTAAGACATCAGAGTTCCCGGGGCGGACCAGTGATGCAATCCCAGGACATGTCCCATTTCGTGTAGTATTACCCGCCTGAAATCCGCCCGGCCTTCGAGGTTGGACCGCGCGTCATTCATCAAATTCTCGCTGAAGTTGATATTCTTGCCACAGTTATACGCCCATTCACTCATATCTTTGATCCCAACATCGATCTCGTCGCCCGAGCAGTACTCACCAAGGCTGCTTTCTTCGAACTCCCAGCAATTGATATGAAAACGATCGGTGTAGCTACCATCGGGATTGCTGTTGATAACCTCTCTCCACATCATCACCGCCCAACGGATGTCATCTTCGAAATCTTCATAGCTGTAGCAGAAGGTCGTACTGCCGGAAGCGGGACAGGTGAAGGACGAGAAATAGTCGCGAACATTGTCGCGCGTCCTGAGCGCCACGCCGTTGGGATCGATTATTCGCCGGGTCTTGCGGTTGGCCTGGCGGAAGTCGGCCGAGCTCGGTAGATTGTGGCCGCAATTGACGTCGTCGTTGCTGTCGATTGCCCAGCCAAAACCCGCTACCTGGCACATGTCATCGAGCGCGCCGTCCAGCAGCGGCTCGTAGTTGGCTCGCCAGCCGTCTAGATCTTCGTCGAACAGATCGGCAAATAGCGATTTCATACAGAAATGGTTCGAAGCGGTAACCAGATAACCGCCTAGTTCGGTCCGGTTGATCTCTTCGATCTCCAACCCTTCGTACGAATCCAGGGGAATATGGGAAAAATCCGGAGGAAAGTGATCTTCTAGATTGGAGGAAGCTTCCTTGGCCGCGATGACCCGATCCAGCTCGGCAATGACCATCTCCTGGTGCTCGGGCAGCAGTTTGGGAATATCCGGAGTCCAAACCTGATAGCGTGGGGTGTAGGTATGCAAAGCCAGGCTTTCGGTATGATACGCCGGGTATTTTTCCGACTCCCCCAGGACCATGTAGAGGTAAGTGCCGTGGTTGCTGATGACCGACTGTAGGAAGGTGAGGAAAGCGGGCTCGCCCAGAATGACTCTACCGCGCGCTTTTTCCAGCTGGCTCAGCAAGGAAAGAGGAGCCCCCTTGGCGCGCAAACGGTCTATGGTTCCATCGCTGATTTCGTAGTTGTGCGGAATGTCGATGGCGATATCTATCGGCAACTGAAAGCTCTGGGCGTCGGGTTTGAAATCATAGATGTCGCTTACGCGCTCCGTAGTCTTGTCGAACAGGAAAACGCTGCTGAATACCGATGTGGGATCTATTTCGGCCAGACGTAAAAGAATGGAATCGTTCACTGCCAGCGGCGGGACATCGACCCAGAGAGCCTTGGCGATTTCCGTCCTTCCACCTCCCGGGGTAATCGCAGCAGGAGCGGTCAGCGTGGTCGGCAAGGAAACACCGGCGGACAGAGTTACTCCGGAGGCTTCGACCCTGAAAATGCGCGAATCGAATTGCACCGAAAGCGCGCTGATGAACTCCTTGCACACCGGAACGAATCCCTGGCGAATGGCCAGGGGAACCCCGCTAAGTCGCCAGCGATCGGGTACCGCCAACCGGTGCTCATGTCCCAGAGATGTAACCACCGCCTCACTTACGCGTAACCTGATCGAAAAAACGTGTCCTTCTGGAACCTGGTTCAGCTGGGGCAGATCGATAACCCGTTGCCGGGCGTGATTCGAGATGATCACCTCGGGTTCCAGAGGAACGAACTGAAAGGTTTGCATTCCGGAAGAACTGGGGCGTTTGCGTCTTTCCAGATACTTCAGAAGCAGATCTGTATCGCACGCCGTCTTTTCGGGTACATATCTTACGACGACGCGGTCAATATGTAGCCTAACGCTGTCTACATTATTAAAAGCGCCGCCAGGGGCTACCTCGTACGAAATACGTACATCCTTGTCACGGGGCAGCTCTATCGGCTGTATATCGATTCGGACCGACTCGGTATCGAGCCCGACTTCGAGCTCTTCCGCTTGCTGGTTTCCGCATCCTGCGAGACAAAGCAATACCAACCAAACTGCAACAAGTCCTTTGAACGTCGCTTCGGTTCTCATTTTTCATCCCCTTGGTAGCCCGGCATCTTGACCTCCGCCGCTGCGAGCGGCCACACGCCGGGAACCTAGCGAAGGGTGCCTATCCTGTCTAGAGGACAGATACAGAGGGGACCGCTTCACTTTGTTACTTTTCGTTCACAATAGCTGTACGTTTTTATGCAACCCGGGCGGTTATACAATGTGGGGGTTTAGTGACGAACTGCGCCTGAGCATGCTCGGCTCGCCGAGAAAGAGCCCCCCCGGCTCTTTCTAAGGGTCCGTGACAAAACAACTCGATCAGATTTCGGAGCGCGACGGCCCCGGATGCAAGGCGCGACGACGAGAAATATTGGGGATATTTTGAGCAGGAGCAACGCAGCAGCCGGGGCCGTCCCGCCCGAAAGATGGATGAGTTATTTTGTCACGGACCGTAAGGAGGCACCGCAAAATAAACGATACGAGACCGGGCGCGTTAGCGGAGCGCAATCGCGAGCGCGCCCGCAGGAATACCGCAGCAATAGCCGCGCTCGAAGGTAGAAGGGACAAATCGGCCGCCGGTCCGGGGATCCAGCGCGTGTATCGGAGTGCTTGCGGTAACTCTTGCCGGTCGGTCAGAGCGCCCCGCGGGCCATAATGAACATGGCGACGGCCACGAAGAGAAGCGCCAAACACAGAGCGGTGGTCAGCACGATGAGCGTGGCCCGGGTGCGTTGCGCGCGGCCGCCGGCCGAGCGGTCGCCGGCTGCGGCCATGATAGCGCGTGCGCGCGAGGCGGCGTCCAGGCCGCGCTGCAGCACGTACAGGGCCAGCGCCAGCCCGGCCAGGGTTATGGCGACAAGCGCGTACCAGCGTAGCGTCTGTCGCCTGCGGTCGAGAAGCGCGCGCTGCCCGGGCAGGCTGGAAGCGGTCTCGGGAGGCGGTATGAGCAGGCCTTCCAGCGGCGCCAGTAAAAAGGCGGCCTGCTTCTGAAGATCAGCAACAAGGAACCGTTGCGGTTGCTCGGCAACCGAGCGGGCGTACGCGTCGTCCGGGTCGGCCCGACTAGCGAAGCGGGCGATGGCCCCGAGCGCATCTTCCTCGCTCTGACCGGCGTGGCGGCGGTAGAAGAGCCGCGCGGCGGTCGACTCGCCGCCGAATCGATCGCGGCCGGCCTGCAGCCGCCATACGCCGCCCTGGGCGAGCCGAAACGGCAGAGCGGCGGCCCGGGTGCAGTCGCTCGACGAGCCGGTGAAGAGCCAGCGCCCCGGTAAAAAGGCGTCCACCATGCAACCGCGCGGCTCGCCCCTCTGTTGCAGCTGGAACCGGGGCTGCTGCCGAGGGCCGTAGACCGAACGCGAGAGGCGCAGACTGGAGGCGGCCAGGGCCACGGGCAGCCGTACCGCGCGCGAGGCTACCCTGACGCCGTCGCGTAGCGCGTGTAGGCGCAGCGTGGCCTCGAGCCCATGGGTGACCACCGGAAGCTCGACGATGGCCGCAGTCCGTGGCGATGGCCTGTCGCTGCCGTCGAGAGGCGTAACCGAGCTGTTGCCCTCGAGAGCGATGGTGGCGGCGGGCTCGCCCACCCGCACGAGAAGCTCGCATCGCTGCTCGGGCACGCAGATGCCCCCCTTGACCCGCAGCTCGAGCGCCGAGGGCGGCTCGCCCTGGCCGGTCGCCTGCACCGCCTGGGCGGAGAGGTGCTGCGCCTGTGCCTGCTGCTCGCGCCCGACCGGTCGTAGCGGCGCGGCCCGCTCCCCGACCCGCAGCTCGGCGCTGGCCACCGCGCGCGCGGCTTCCGTTCCGGCGGTCGCGCGCAGGGCGAAGCGGCCCTGGCGGCCGGCCGGCAAGCGCAGCAGCCCCTCGCGGCTTCGGCCGAGGCCGGGTTCGAGGTCGCGCGCGTCGCTCGTGCTTCCCGCGGAATCGAGCAGCTCCACGCGAATAGAAGCATCAATGACCTCCGGGCCCTTCACGCTGGTCAGATGCCCCAGCAAAAAGGCGCGCACCGGTACGGTATCCCCCGGTCGGGCCGCGGGAGGAAAAACCATCAGCAGATCTTGATCTATCTCCACCCGTTCGGTAATCAGCACGCTGAGCAGGGCGAGAGCGGCGGCCGCGGGCGACGCGAACAGGACAAACAGCCCGACCATGCGGTGTAGAAAGGGGTCGCGACCGCGCCTTTCGACCGCCTCGGTTTGCGGCCCGTTCTCTGTCGCCTTTGCTCGCACGCCGATCACCCCACCACCAGTGTTCAACCCGGGAGGGATGCCAGATGTTATCACCAAAGACGCTGTCGTTGCCGCTGCCGTTGCTGTTTTACCTTGCCGCCATCTGCCTTTGCTCCGTCCACTGCTCGAAACAGCAGGCGGCAGAGGAAGAGGCCGCCCCCGCTACCGCGGCGGTCGAGAAACCGGCCGTGCCTGCCGCGCCCGCCAAGCCCAAGACCCCGGGCGTCAGCGACACCGAGGTGGTGATCGGGGTCACCAACCCGCTGTCGGGACCTGCCGCCGGCTGGGGCGTGCCCATCACCGGAGGGATGCAGGCCTGGGTGGACGAGCTCAACGACAAGGGCGGCATCCACGGCCGCAAGCTCAAGCTCATCATCAAGGACGACGGCTACAACCCGGCCCGAGCGCTCAGCAACCTGCAGGAAATGAAGGACCAGGTGCTGGCCATCGCCGGCCAGCTGGGCTCCGCCCCCTCGGCTGCCTGCAAGGACTTCTATCCGGAAAACAAGATACCCCTGATACACGGCTACGCGAACGTGGATATCTACGCAAAGCAGCCCAAGGAGAAGCAGAAGTACTACTTCATCGCCTATCCCGACTACGAGAATGAAAACGAGTACTTTACCAAGTACGCCGTGGAGAAGCTCAAGGCGAAGAAGATCGCCCACTTCTACCAGAACGACGACTACGGCATGGGCGCCAACGCCGGGATCAAGAAGGCTCTGGCGGCGCTTGCGGGCCAGGCCGAGCTGGTGGCCGAGGTCCCCTACGAGGCGACCGAACGGGCCTTCAACACCCACGCGCTCAAGCTCAAGCAGTCCCAGGCGGATACCGTGATCATCACCACCATGATGTCGGCCGCCGCTCTCATCAGCAAGGAGCTAGCCAAGATCGACTACAAGCCCACGGTGGTCGGCAACTTCACCGTCGGCGATCCGATCATGTTCGCCATCGCCGGCGATGCCTGGGAGGGCACCTACGTCAGCGTGCCGGGCCACATCGGCACCCCGGGCGCCGACGAGGCGGCAGACAAGGTCGCCGCCGTGCTGACCGGCCGCAATGAGAAGCTGAAGGGCAAGGAGATGCTGGCGCTGTTCGGCGCGGCCACCATCATGCACCTGAGCGAGGGCATGAAGAACGCGGGCAAGGATCTCACCCGCGAGTCGCTGATCGCGGGCATGGAGAAGATAAAGGATTTCAAACCCGAGGGCATGGGAGCCCCGGTCACTTATTCCGCCGAGCGCCACCACGGGGTCAACTCCATCCGCCCCTGCCAGGCCAAGGACAAGAAGCTCAACCCGCTGGGCGACTACGTGGTCTTCGCTCCCAAGTTCTGAGCCGATCCAGGCGTGCCGCTACTCGAGGTCGACCAGCTGGGGATCAGCTTCGGCGGCGTACAGGCGCTCGCCGACGTCGATCTCGAGATGGAGCCCGGCCAGATACTGGCCGTCATCGGCCCCAACGGGTCGGGCAAGACCACGCTCTTCAACTGTATATCCGCGGTCTACCGGCCCCAGCAGGGCCGGATACGCTACCAGGGCGAGAGCCTGCTCGGGCTCTCGCCCGACCGGGTGGCCGAGCGGGGGGTGGCGCGCACCTTCCAGAACCTCAGGCTTTTCGGCCAGATGACGGTGCTGGACAACCTGCTGCTGGGCAGGCACATCTCCTTCCGCAAGAACTTTCTGCACGCTCTATTCAGAATCCGCCGGGAAGAGATCGCGCATCGCGAGAAGGGAGAGGAGCTGATCGATTTTCTACAGCTCGAGCGCTACCGCAAGCAGGCCATCTCGGACTGCCCCTACGGGGTGCAGAAGCGGGCCGAGCTGGGGCGCGCGCTGGCGCTCGAGCCCCGGCTGCTTTTGCTGGACGAGCCCTTCAGCGGGCTGACGGCCGAGGAGAAGAGCGAGACCGCTTATCTCATCCACGAGATCCGGGGACGATTCGGGCCGGCCATCCTGTTGGTGGAGCATGATCTCCGCCTCACCTCCTCGCTGGCCGACAGCATGGTGGCGCTGGTATCCGGACGGAAGGTAGCCTCCGGCAAACCGGAAGAGGTCCTCGAGCACCCGGAGGTGGTGCGCGCCTACGTGGGCGAAGCCTGAAAGGCGTCATGCGATGAACCAGGCGGTCAGTCAGAGCAACATGTCCGGCAGCGCCTCCGATCAGACCGCGAAAGAGGCCGGCGCCCCGCTGTTGCGGGTGGCCAACATCGAGACGCTCTACTTCGATCGCATCTGCGTGCTGCGCGGGCTGTCGCTCGAGGTCAAGGCCGGGCAGATCTTCGCCATCATCGGCCCCAACGGCGCGGGCAAGACCACCCTGCTCAGAACCGTGGCCGGGCTGCTCAAGGACCAGCCCAAGAAAGGGGTGATCGAGCTCGGTGAAAAACGCATCGAGCGCCGCGCCCCGGAAAGGGTGGCCTCGCTGGGGGTGGTCTACGTTCCGGAGGACCGGGGGCTTTTTCGGGAGCTGAGCGTCGAGGAGAACCTGGATCTGGGCTGCTGGGGCCTGTCCCGGGAGACGGCCGCCGAGCGGCTCGGGGCCGTCCACCGGCTCTTCCCGGTTCTCGGACAGAAGAGGCGTATACAGGCCGAAAACCTCTCCGGCGGGCAGCAGCAGATGCTGGCCGTGGCCCGGGCGCTTTTACGCAAGCCGCGCCTGCTGATGATCGACGAGCCGTCGCTGGGGCTGGCGCCGCTGGTGGCCCGCGAGGTGTACAGCGCGCTGGGGGAGATCAGCCGCAGCGGCACCACCATCCTGCTGGTGGAGCAGAACGCGCGGCTGGCGCTCGGCATCGCCCACTACTGCTACATCATGGAGAGCGGGCGCATCGTGCTGGAAGGTACACCCGAACAGCTGGGCGAGAACGACGACGTCAAGGAGCTGTACCTGGGCATGGGAAGCGACTCGAGCGCCGGCAAGCAGTGGAAGCTGTACCGCAAGCGGAGGACTTGGTGAGCGGCGCGGCGAGCACCGAGCGGGTGGACGAACGGGCGGGCAACCTGCCCGAGCTGTTCTTCCGCCAGGTCGAGCGGCTGGGCGGGCGGGTGGCGCTGCGCCACAAGGACCGCGGGATCTGGAACCCGGTCTGCTGGCGCCAGTACGGACAGACCGTGCGCCGGGTCTCGGCCGCGCTCTTGGCCCACGGCCTTCAACCCGGAGAGCGGGTGGCCATTTTGGGGGACAACCGGCCGGAGTGGCTCTACTGCCACCTGGGCACCATGAGCGCGGCCGGGGTGACCTGCGGCATCTACGCCACCTCCTCGCCCGAGGAGATCGCCTACCTGGTCGAGCACTCCGAGTCGAAGATCCTCTTCGTGGAAAACGAGGAGCAGGCCGACAAGGTCTTTGGGATCATCGACCAGCTGCAGGTCGAAAAGGTGGTGATCTGGGATCCGCAGGGGATGTGGGGCTTTTCCCATCCGCGGGCGCTGTTCTTCGACGCGTTCCTGCAACAGGGCGATGAATACAGCGAGCAGAATCCGGACGCCGTGGAGGAACGCCGGTTTTTCATCGAGCCCGAGGATACGGCGCTCATCATCTATACCTCGGGCACCACCGGCCGGCCCAAGGGGGCGATGATCAGCCACCGCAACATACTCTGCGCCGCCGACTGCATCATCGCCACCATCAAGCCGAGCGACCGGGACGAGCTTTTGTCGTATCTACCCCTGGCCCACATCTACGAGAACCTGTTCGCGGTCTTCTACGCCGTGGCCGTCGGCGCCCGCGTCAACTTCGTGGAGAGCCTGGAGACGCTGGCGGTGAACCTGCGCGAGGTCTCGCCCACCATCTTCACCAGCGTGCCGCGCATCTGGGAGAAATTCGTCTCCGCGGTGGAGATCCGCATGGCCGACTCCACCCCCTTCAAGCGCCTGATGTACCGGCTGGCGCTGACTGTGGGCCTCGGGCGCTTTCGCAGCCCGCAGGGGTCGGGCCGGCGCTTCTTCTGGAGCCTGGCCTACTGGCCGCTGTACTGGACGGTGCTGTACCACCTGAAGCGCCAGCTCGGCTTCGAGCGGGTAAGGCACGCGGTCTGCGGGGCTGCCCCGGCCAGCCCGGAGCTGTTCGAGTGGTACAACGCCGTGGGCATCCCGCTGCGCGAGGGGTACGGCCAGACCGAGTCGACCGGGGTGATCGCCATGCAGCGCCCCGACCGTTTCCGGCTGGGCTACGTGGGTGAAGCCGCCCCCGGGGTGGAGATCAAGATCGCCGAGGACGGCGAGATCCTGGCCAGATCGGACGGCGTGTTCAAGGGCTACTTCAAGGCCGCCGAGCTCACCGCCGAGACCGTGCGCGACGGCTGGCTGTACACCGGGGACGTGGGCAGCCTGCAGGACGGCTGCCTCAAGATCCTGGATCGCAAGAAGGACATCCTCATCACCCAGGGCGGCAAGAACGTCACCCCGGCCTTCATCGAGAACAAGCTCAAGTTCAGCACCTATATCCAGGACGCGGTGGTGATCGGCGATGGCCGTAAGTACCTGACCGCGCTCATCCTCATCGACGAGGAGAACGTCACCCGCTTTGCCCAGGACAATCGCGTGCCCTTTTCCACCTTTGCGGATCTCACCGCGAACCCCGAGATCGTCAAGCTCATCTCCCGCGAGGTGGATAAAGTGAACAAAACCCTGGCCCGGGTGGAGACGGTCAAGAAGTTCCGGCTGCTGCCCCGCCGCTTCTACGCCGAGGACGGAGACGTCACCCCCACCCAGAAGGTCAAGCGCCGCCAGCTGGAGCGCACCTACCAGAGCCTGATCGAGTCCATGTACGGCGGCGGTTGAGCGGTGAGTCCTTACGGCTCGAACTTCTTGCCCGCCTCCCAGGCCGGGGCCACGTACTCGCCGAGCTTCCAGTAGGCCTTGTCCGGGAAGGTGAAGATCAGGGGGGAGATCTTCTGCCAGTCGGGATTGCCGTCTACCAGCACCTCCTCGTCCGCGTGAACGGCGACCACCTCTCCGAAGTAGACCGTGTCCACGGCCAGCGGCACGACGTGCTTGACATTGCACTCGATGTTCATGCGGCACTTCTCGATCAGGGGCACGCCGGATAGCTCCCCCTCGAAGGTCTCGAAAACCTTTGACTTGTCCACCCTCTGCCCCGAGCGCAGGCCGCACCAGTCCGTGGCCTCGACCAGCTCCGGGCCGGGGATGTTCAGGCTGAAGGCCTCGTTCTGCTCGATGCCCCGGCAGGTGTAGTGCTTCGGGTTCAGCCCGCAGACCACGGTGACGGGCTGGATGTTGACGATGCCCAGAAAGGCCGCGGGCATGAAGTTGGCCTTGCCCTCGACCTCCGCTCCCACCAGCACCACGGGCATGGGAAGGACAAAGGGTCCGGGATCGATTTTCACCTTGGCCATGTATCCTCCTTCAGGGGCGAATGGACGCGGGGAGGCTATCAAAAAAGAACCAGGTCACATAGAGGAACTGCAGGTTGCATCCCGAGCAGAAGTACTCGGGGTCCTCCGGCAGCGCCGGCCGGCCGTCCATCCAGTGGTGGAGGATGACGTCCTGGGTCTCGTCATAGAGCCGGGTACGGATGAAATCGAACAGGTCGAGCGCCTGGTCGAGATAGCGGTCGTCACCGGTATTGCGGTAGAGGATCGACAGCGCGAGCAGCAGGTAGTTCTGGCTGGAGAGCGTCGCGTAATCCCGGCTGCTCGCCCCCATGACCGCGGCCGAGTAGGGCGAGTCGTAGCCGCCCCGCTCCGCGTCCTTCAACGGTTCCAGCGCGACCAAGACCTTCTCGGCCCTTTCCAGCGCCCCGGGCTGCGCGTCCAGCTCTTGCAGGCGGTTGAGCACCAGGATCATCATGGCGTTCGGGTACAGGTACAGATCGGTCGTTCCGGACTGAAAGAGGTAGCGCTCGCCGCCGGACGCGTCGATCTCTAGCGCGTTGGCGTCGATGGCGGCGACGATCTGCAGGGCGCGATCGACCCGGCTCTGTACCAGGTCCGTATCCAGGTAGGTCGCGTACTGCAGGTTCAGAAGCGCCACCGCCGCGGTGATGGCGGTGGGGCCGTAGACCTCGAGCGCCCAGGAGCTGAGGCCGGTATCCTGCAGGTAGTCGCCGAAGATCTGCAAGGCGCTGTTGGTGGTATCGATGACCTGGTCGAGCTCCGCGATGAAATCCCGGTCGCCGGTGGCGTCGGCGTACTCGATGAGCCCCAGGGCGGCCATGATGACCTCCTCCAGGTTGGCCATGAAAAAGGCCATGTCGCCCGCGGCTTGTTGCAGCACTTCTAGGTCGTAATCGCGCGCGGCCAGGGCGATCGCCTCGGCCTCCGCATCGCCCTGCTGCTGGGCGACGCGCCCATAAAAGCCCGCGCCGTAGAAAGGCGCGTCTCCCAGGTCCTCGGTCCAGTCGCCGCCGGCGCGGTCAAAACCCAGGGCATTGCTCTGCATCCGCAGGTAGAACGCCTCCAGCTCTTGCAGCCGCTGCTGCCGCGCCGTGTCGCCCTGGTTGCCCGCGCCGTCCGGGCCGCCGGCGTCTACCAGCGGTGCCGCTGCATCGCCGCCGGGCTGCGTCTGGCCCGCGGACGGCTCGGCCGGGTCCTCGCTGCATCCCGCCAGCGCCAGCGGAGGAAACAGGAAGAGAAGCTGTACCGTTCGCTTTGCTGTCGCCCGCAAAGGTTTCCCCTTGTTTCCAACCCGGGTAGAGAATACATCGGAAGGCCCGTAGCGCGAACGGCGAGGGGTGACGATAGGCGATTTCGCGTCTGGCGTACGGTCCTCGCGTTCGAGGGGATGATTCCGGCTTCCGAGGGATGATGGACCTGATCGAGAGCCACGCCGACGATCTCAAGCTCATGCGCAAGAGCTGGACCCGCGTCTGGGTCACCTCGACAGTGGTGGCGCTCGCCCTGTTGCCGCTGTACGCCCCGGAGCACCTGGTCTACGTCGGCACGCTGGTCGCCATCTACGCCATCGGCGTGCTGGGCCAGAACCTGTTGATCGGAAGCGCGGGCCAGATCTCCTTCGGGCAGGCCGGGTTTCTCTGCCTGGGGGCCTATGCCTTCGGGCACCTGTCCCGGGCGGGCGTGGCCTGGCCGCTGGCCGTGCTCGCCGCCGGGCTGCTCACCGCCCTGTTCGGCCTGGTGGTGGGCTTTCCCTCGCTCAGGCTCAAGGGGCCCTACCTGGCCGTGGTCACCCTGGGCTTCGGGGTGGCCGTCTACCAGATCTTCGTCAACTCGCCACTGCTCTCCGGCGGCCGCATGGGGCTGCAGGTCGACAAGCTATCGCCCCGTTGGGGGCTCTCCGCGGGCGACTTCGTCTACTACCTCTACTTCGCCATCGCCCTGTGCTTCACCCTGGCCACCTACAACCTGCTCTTTTCCTACCTGGGACGGGCGCTGGTCGCCATCCGCGACAACGACATCGCGGCCGAGATACTCGGGGTAAACCTGACCCGCTACAAGCTGTTGGCCTTCGCCGTCAGCTCCTTCTACATCGGCGTGCAAGGGGGGCTGTACGCGCTGTTCATCGGCTATCTCGAGCCCAACATGTTCACCTTCAACGAGACCATCGTCTTTCTGGTGGCGGTGATCGTGGGCGGGCTGGGCTCGGTGGAGGGCTCCCTCTTCGGCGCCGCCTTCGCCGTGCTGGTGCCGGTCCTCTTCAGCGACTTCAAGCAGTACGTGCCGGTGGTCTTCGGCGCTGCCATCGTGGCGGTGATGATCTTCCAGCCCGGCGGGCTGGCCGGCTCCTGGGCCAAGATCCGGCTCTACTTCCGCAACTGGCCCTTCCGCTGAACCGCCAGCGGGCGACGGCGCCTGGGTACGAAAACGCTATTGGGAATCGATAAGGATAGACGGATCAGAACATGGAACTGGCGCTACAATACCTGGTATCGGGGCTCTCCCAGGGCAGCCTCTACGCGCTGGTCGCCCTGGGCCTGGTGCTGGTCTACCGCGCCAGCCGCATTTTGAACTTCGCCCACGGGGAGGTGACCACAGCCAGCGCCTTCGCAGCCTTCGCGCTGATGGCCGCGGGACAGCCCTGGTACCTGGCCTTTACCGGGGCGGTGCTGTTCGGCGCGGTCATCTCGGTGCTCTTCTACTTCGCCATCATCATCCCGGCCCAGCGCCGGCAGGCCACCCACCTGGGACAGATCGCGCTGACCCTGGGCTTCGGCCTGGTGCTGCAGGGGCTGGTGCTGGGCCTGGGCGACACCGAGCCGCAGACCTTCCCCTTCCCGCTGTCCGAAACCAAGGTCTACCGCCTGGGAGGGGTGGTGATAAGCGAGCTTACCCTGGACGCTTTTCTGGCCGGCGTGATCGGCTGCTCGCTCTGCTACCTGCTGGTGCAGAAGACCCGCTTCGGCCTGGCCATGCAGGCCACCAGCGAGAATCTGCCCGCGGCGCAGACGCTGGGCATCCCCACCCGGCGGGTGCTGGCCTTTTCCTGGGGCCTGTCTTCCGCGCTGGGCGTGGTGGCGGGCCTGTTTCTGGCCGCGGCGCTGCTCATCGATCCCTTCTTCATGCTCGACCCCTTCTTCAAGGGCTTTGCAGCCGCCATCCTGGGCGGGCTCAACAGCCTGCCGGGCGCCATGGTGGGGGGCCTCTTGCTGGGAGCTGCCGAGTCGCTGGCCGGCGGCTTCGTCTCGGTGGCCTTCAAGAACTCGCTGGCCTTTCTCATCATCATCGCCGTGCTGCTGGTGCGACCCGAGGGGCTGCTGGGCAAGGAATTCATCGAGCGGGTGTGATGCCCCCCCGCGCCCTTCCCCTTAGCACTCCACCCGGTCGCGGCCGGCTCGCTTGGCGCGGAACAGCGCCTGGTCGGCAGCCTCGACGAACCGTTCGGGAACCAGACCGTCCCGCATCTGGGCGGCTCCGACCGAGACGGTGACCGTGCCGAGCGGCCGGCAGTCGAAGTACTCGATCCGGGTGCAGGCCACGGCCGAGCGCACCCGCGCGCCCACCACCAGCGCGTTGTCGAGCGAGGCGCCGGGCAGCAGCACCGCGAACTCCTCGCCGCCGTAGCGCGCGATGAGATCGGTGGGACGGATGACCCTGCGCATGGCCGAGGCCACCGCCCGGAGCGCGCAGTCGCCGCCCACGTGTCCGTGCTGGTCGTTCCACTGCTTGAACTCGTCGATGTCGATGAGCAGCAGCGAGAGCGGCTGGTCTGCCGCGCGCGAGCGCTCCATCTGCCGCGCCAGCATCTTGTCCAGCCAGCGCCGGTTGAACAGCCCGGTCAGCGCATCCACGCTGGCGTGAAACTTGTAGCGCTGCATCTGCGCCCGGTCGCTCTGGATGATCTCGTTGCCGGCCCGCATACGACTGGCCAGCGTGCGCAACAGGTTGGTGGAGACCGCGTGCGAGCTCTCGGCCAGGATCCAGACCAGCTCCTCGTCGAGCACCAGCAGCCGGGTGGTCCGCGAGGCGATCACAAAGGCCGAGGCGGGCTTGCCGTCGATGAGCGAAAGCTCTCCCACCGTCTCGCCCGGACCCAGCCGGGTCAGCGCCGGCGTCTCCGGAGTGCCGAGATGAATGCCGAGCTCTCCGGCCAGCACCAGAAACAGCTGCCGATTATCGGCGCCGCGCTCGATCAGCACCTCGCCCGCTACCAGCCGGCGTACCGGGCAACCGCGCAGCACCGGCTCCAGCGCGTCGAGGTCGGCCGAGGTGAAAAGCACGAGCTGCTCGAGATCGGCTCGGGTCAAGGGCTCGGTAGAATCCGGTGCGTCGGATGTCATTGCGAATCTACAGTATAACCGAAATTCACTACCGCGGTCGCTAAAAGCCTGCCGGCTACTGTTTGGCGCCGTCAGAGCCCGGCTCCACGACGGTAAGCTTGGCCGGTTGCTCTTCGGTATCCGGGCAACCATCCTCGTCCTCGCTCCCGTCCTTATCCTCGGCCTGGTCCGGACAGCTGTCCTCCGGATCGATCACGCCGTCGCCGTCGTTGTCCGGGTCCGGGCAGCCATCCTCGTCCTCGAACTCGTCCGCGTCCTCGGCCGCGTCGGCGCATTGATCCGAGCCGTCCGGGATACCGTCGCCGTCGTTGTCCGGGTCCGGGCAGCCGTCCGCGTCCTGGAAGCCGTCCGCGTCCTCTACCTGTTCGGGGCAACGGTCCTGCTCGTCGGGCACGCCGTCGCCGTCCGAGTCCTCCGGCTCAACCGCGGTATCCGCCGTATAGCCGATGGTCGCCACCACGCGGAAATCTGGCGAGCCAAAACCGCGCGACATGCCCGGCCCGGCTGCCACGCCCTGGTAAAAGCCCCCGGGCTGATGCTTGATCCCGACCAGCGCCTCGAGCGGCGTGTACTCGCGCTGAAACAGGCCGCCGAAGAAGGTGCTGCCGTAGACCTCCGCGTGCGCGTATAAAGTCTTTACCACCCGGTAGCGGGCGCCTACTCCGTAGATGAGCTCCTGGTCCAGGCTCAGGTTGTAGACATCCACGGGCTTGCGCAGGCGCGCCCCCAGGCGCGCCCGCGCGTCAAAAGGGCCGGCGCTGAGCTGCGCGATCACCGCCGGCTCGTAGGAGCCGATCGCGTCTCCCGAGTACCTCTGGCTGGCGCTGTCCATCTCGGCGGTGGGAACGCGTGCCACCAGCTCGGCACTGATGGCGAACGGCTGGTCGGACCTGCTCCGCAGCAATGCCAGGCGCCCTCCCAGGGCCAGGTCGCCCAGACCCGCGCCGTCGGGCGAGAGCGCGGCCATGGCGCGGGTATTTTCGCCGCTCATCAAGAGGTTGACCGGCAGGATGCCGAACAACGTGAGCCGTTCGCAGCCGCCATAGGCCAGGCCCAAATGCGCGACCAGATGGTCGCCGATCACCCGCCGCTCGCTGTCCGGATCTTCGGCCTCCAGCTCGTAGACCAGCGGATCGTCGGCATAGTCGAGCATGAACAGCAGTCCGAGCTGCTCGCGGCCGAGAACCCCGGCGCGGCCCAGGGCAAATCCGTCGTCCGCCAGCGGGGCGGGCTTGAACCGGTCGACGGCCACCTGCGCCTCGACGCCGGGTGCGTTCAGCAGCGACAGGGCCAGCCCGAGCAGCGCGGCCAGTGTTGCCGCGGTCGCCCGGCCCGCTCGCGATAGGTGCCGGCGACCGATCCGCCGCCGCCGGGCGCAGAGCAGCAGCGCGAGCAGCAGCGCGGCCGGCCAGGCGCCCGCGCCCGCGCCCACCCGGCGCACGGCGCACATCGCGCCGCCGGACAGCGTGCTGTTGCCCGGCCCAAAGGCGGCGTCCAGGCGGTCCGCCACGCCGTCGGAGTTCGCATCGCCCGGCTCATAGGCGGTCAGTACCAAGTCGCCATCGTCGTCCGCGTCCAGGTGGTCGGGCGCGCCGTCGCCGTCCGTGTCCAGGTCTTTGCCGCGCGGGCGCTCGTCCCGGGTGGAGATGGAATCGTTGTCGTCGTCCGCGTCCAGGTGATTCGGCACGCCGTCGCCGTCCGTGTCCAGGTCCATGCCGTCGGGGCGCTCGTCGATCGTATCGATACCGTCGCCGTCGTCGTCCGCGTCCAGGTGATTCGGCACCCCGTCGCCGTCCGTGTCCACGTCTACGCCGCCGGGACGTTCGTCCGCCGTTCCTATCCCGTCGCCGTCGTCGTCCGCTTCCTGGTAGTCGGCAGTGCCGTCGCTGTCCGAATCCCGGCAAGGCTCGACCGGACACTCGATCGCATCGGGCAGACCGTCGCCGTCCCCATCGCCAGCGCCCGGACCGCCGCCGCTGCCGCTGCCTGCAGCGCCGCCGCCGCTACCGCCGCCGCCCGGCGCTTGGCCGCTCGGCTGCAGGTAGTCCGGTATCCCGTCGCCGTTCTGGTCGCCGCCTTCGTTCTCGTCCGGCACGCCGTCACCGTCCGAGTCCAGATCCAGGTATGCCGGCCTACCGTCACCATCCAGGTCGCCGCCCCGCGCCTCTTCATCCAGAAGCTCTCGCGCGGTCGAGATGCCGTCGCCGTCATCGTCGGTGTCGAGGTGATCGGGCACGCCGTCGCCGTCCGTGTCCTCGACCACTGCGGCCTCGGTCGAGGTGGGCACACCGTCATCGTCATCGTCATCGTCGAGCCAGTCCGCCACGCCGTCGCCGTCCGTGTCCCGGCAAGGCAGGGCCGGACACTCGTCCAGGTCGGCCAACCCGTCAGTGTCGGTATCGGCGCCCTCGAGTAAAGGGAAGCTGTCGTGGTCGAGGTAGTCCGGCCTACCGTCGCCGTCCGTGTCCACGTCCTGGTCGCCCGGGCGCTCGGCACCGGTGGGCACGCCGTCGCCGTCGTCGTCCGGGTCGAGCAGGTCCGGCGTACCGTCGCCGTCCGTGTCCGGCAAGGTGCCCGACTGACCGGCCTCGTCGCCGTCCGCGATCCCGTCGCCGTCCGTGTCCTCGTCCAGCGGGTCCGAGCCTATCGCGCACTCGCGGCTGCCGGTGAGCGCGTCAGAGTCGGCGTCCGCATCGCCCACCACCACGCGAATCGGGAAGCCCGGGCTCTGCGTGCTATCGGCCGCGACGAACTGGTCGAGATAGGCGTTGTTGCCCTTGCCGTCGCTGTCGAAGTTGCCCCAGGCGCGCGCGTTGCCGCTGCTCTGGGCCGGGTCGCCGCCTACGTAGTAGAACGCCTCGACAGCGCTCTGGTAGCTGCCCGGATCGAGACCCTCGGCAGGAGAGGTTACCGGCGAGAGCTGGCCGGCCTGGTCGTTCATCGGCTCGCTGTCGGCGGGCACGGCATTGTCATCCCAGAACATGTTGACTGGCGTGCGCGTGCTGCGGTCCGCTTCCACGCGAAACATGCGGATGCCCGGGTAGGCGCTCTCGATATCGTCGGCGATGTAGTGGAACTCGCCGATGTTGAGCCGGATGATACAGCTGGTCGCGCCCCCGGGCGCCGGCTGGCCGGCGTTATCGGTTCCGTCCCACGACACGCTGTTCTCCCCCTCCCGCGCGGGACCGACCGCGGAGAAGTCCTGCGGGTTTCCGAAGTCGTAAGCGCCGTCGCGGTCCACGTCGCAGACCATGACGTACTGCCCGTTCACGTTGCTATGAAAGGTTATGGTGCCGGCCACGCCCTGCAGCAGCGAGGAGCCGCCGCAGGAGCCGGTGAGCTCGACCGCGCCGACTACGGGCGGAGTCCAGTTGTAGCGGGCGTTTTCGGGGGGATTGAGATAGAGGCGGTACTCGGGCTCGGTCGCGTGGCCGCTACTGGGCACCGAGCGGCCGACCCGATCGCCATCCGTGGTCTCCGGCCCGGTACCGTTGGCTTGCAGCCGGTAGCGCGCGCCAGACACGCCGCACATCTGCATCTCGATGACCGCGTCGGTTCCCTCGCTGCCGCCGGGCACCACCGCATACACGCTGCCGTTGTTGGAGCGGTTGGCGGCAAAGCCGGAGTTGCTCTGAAAGCTCCAGCTGGTCGACCAGAGACGCCCGGGCCGCTCGTTGCCCTGCCCGTAAAGGCAGTCGAAGTCCGTCACGCTGGTGCCGCATACCCGCACGTCCCACTCTATGCCTAGTAGCTGGGTGGCGATGTCGAACCCGTAGGCCCCGATCACCCCGCTGACGGCGTTGAGGCAGGTGTTACTCAGTATGGTTCCCACCAGGGTGCCGTCCGGACGGTTGAGGGTGGCGGCCAGGCCGCTTCCAACCCAGCAGATCTTCTCCTGCCCGTTGTTCAGGATATCCACCTGCAGAACCGTCTCGTCGTGCAGCTCCTGGTCATGGGCCAGGCCCGCGTTCACCGCATCACCTATATCGAGCTCGGCAGAGCCCTCGGCCAGCGCCGTCGCGCTCGCCAGCAAGGCGAAGAGCGAGGATAGAATGAACAAATCGCTTTTCATGGAAACCCCCTCTGCAGATCCGGGTAGGTACGGCCCCGAATATTTCACCTTATGAAAAGGGCGCAACAAAAAACGGCCCCGCTCGTCAACTCGCTCTGTGTATGCGCGACAGCGCAATTTTGGGGCTGCTCCGGATTTCTCACCTCAAAAATCAGGATAATCGATACGAAGCGTCTTCCTATTC
>CAYVFC010000125.1:0-23949 GCA_964450715.1 uncultured Sandaracinaceae bacterium
CCGATCCAGGGGCAGGAGGCTGGACCGAAGGCATCGCGGGCGACGGGACCGATCCGCCGGCCGCCGCCGGTGGGGGAGACGAGGGTGGCTCTGGCGCGACCGGGCCCGCCGGGCCCGGGCCCCCCGGGCCGGATCCCGGCGATGGCCCCGGTTCGAGCGCGTCGGTCCGCGCCCGCCGCCTGTCGGTACCCGCCGCCTCGGCCGAGGGATCGCCCAGGTACCGCGTCTGCTCCATCTGTTCGGTGAGCGAGGCCGCGGAGGTAAGGGTGAAAGCGGAAGGACGACGGGAGCTCTCGATCAGCTCCTGGGGGGCCGCCGCTCGCAGAAAATGGAAGCGGATCTGCCCCACGCGTACGTCGACCGACTCGTCTACGGCGACCTCCTCGTACCGGGCCACCGGTTGCCCGTTGATCAGGGTGGGATTGGTGGCGCCCAGGTCGACGTAATAGGTGCGCTGCTCGTCGAAGCGTACGACCGCGTGCCATTGGGAGATGAAGGAATCCTGTATCACCAGGTCGTTGAGCGGGTTTCGTCCCAAGCGCACCGGCGAATTCGTATAGGCCAGGGTGGAGGCCCTGCCCTGGTCGATTCGTTCGATCTGTACGATCAGGGGAAGCATGTACAGTCCCTGTCCCGGTCGACTCGCTCGATCCGGATCCTCGAGAGAAGCATGCGGCTAGCGAAAATCAAACCGCCAGTCGCCGGATGCGGCCAGACCGATATCCAGCTCGCGGTGTTCGAGCCCCTCGGCCATCTGTTCCAACAGGCTGGTGGCCAGCGCGGGCATCAGCGAGCCGCGCAGCACATGGTCGATATTTCTCGCTCCGGTCTCGCTCTCGGTACAGCGCTGCGCGAGCTGCTCGACCAGCTCGTCGGAGAAGGAGGCGCGAAGGGCGTGCGAGCGCTCGACGCGATCGACCAGCTTGCCGAGCTTCAGCCGGGTGATCGCCCGCATGGCCTCCGGCCCGATGGGCGCGAAGGGAACGATGGACATGCGGGCCAGAAGCGCCGGCTGAAAATGGCGGCTGAGCGTGGGGCGGATGGCCCCGACCACCTCGTCCGGCTGCGGGCTCTCCTGGTTTTCGAAGCACTGAACGATCTGTTCCGAGGCCAGGTTGCTGGTCAAGATGATCAGCGTGTTGCGGAAGTTGATGGGACGCCCCTCGCCGTCCGAGAGCACCCCCTTGTCGAATACCTGGTAGAAGAGATTCATCACCTCCAGATCGGCTTTTTCGCATTCGTCCAGCAGCACCACGCTGTAGGGACGCTGGCGCACCGCCTCGGTCAGCACCCCGCCCTCTCCATACCCCACGTAGCCGGGGGGCGAGCCGATCAGGCGCGAGACGGTGTGCTTCTCCTGGAACTCGGACATGTTGATGGTGGTCAGGAACCGCTCGCCGCCGTAGAGCAGATCGGCCAGCGCCAGGGCGGTCTCTGTCTTGCCCACCCCGCTGGGCCCGACGAAGAGCATGGTACCGATGGGGCTGTCCGGATTGGCAATACCCGCGTTCGCGATCCGCAGGGTCTCGGCCACCGCCCCGATGGCGTGGTCCTGGCCGATGACACGCTCGGCCAGCGTCTCGCGGAGGTGAAGAACATTCGCGATCTCGTCGCGCCTCATCTTGCCGACCGGCACCCCCGTCCAGGCGGCCACCGTTCGCGCCACCGCGTCCGCGTCCACGTCGACGTGAACCAGGCGATCCTCTCCGCCCTGCGCCTCGAGCGCCTCGGCCGCCTGCCGCGCCTCGGCCCGCAGCTGCTCGACATCGGCTGGCTCCGGTCCGCTGTCGCTCCCGGGTTTAGCGGGTTCCGGATCCGCGCCCTCGCTCGGGCGCGTGCCGGCGGCGGCCACCCGCTCGCGGGTCCGTAGCAGCTGCTGCAATGCTTGCAGCTCGCCCTGCCAGCGGCCATGCAGCTCGTCGCGGCGTCGCCGCGCCTCCCCGAGCTGTTCCTCGACCGCTCGAAGCTCTTCGCGCTGCCCCTCCGCGCCGTCCTCGACGTCCCGGCCGATGACCTCGACCGCGCTCTCGAGCGCGACCACCTCGGTATCGAGCGCCACCAGGCCCTCGGGCGGCGCCGCTCGCTCCACCCGCACCCGGGCCGCGGCGGTATCGAGCAGATCGACCGCCTTGTCCGGAAGCTGCCGCCCCGAGATGTAGCGCTGCGAGAGCCGGACCGCGGCGACGACCGCGTCGTCGCGGATGGTCACTCCGTGGGCGGCCTCGTATATCGGGCGTATCGCGCGCAGCATGATCACCGCGTCGTGCTCGTCCGGCTCGTCTACCTTTACCGGCTGAAAGCGCCGCTCGAGCGCCGCGTCCTTCTCGAAGTATTTCTTGAACTCCGCCCAGGTGGTGGCGGCCACGGTCCTGAGCTCGCCGCGAGCCAGCGCCGGCTTGAGCAGGTTGGCCGCATCGCCCCCGCCGCGCGGCCCGCCCGCCCCGATGATGGTGTGCGCCTCGTCGATGAACAGCACGATGGGGCGAGGCGAGGCTTTGGTCTCCGAGATGACCTGCTTGAGACGATTCTCGAACTCTCCCTTCACGCTCGCGCCCGCCTGCAGCAGCCCCAGATCCAGCGACAGCAGCTCGACCTCGCGCATCGATTCCGGGACCTCGCCGTTGGCGATGCTGAGCGCGAGACCCTCGACCAGCGCCGTCTTTCCCACCCCGGGCTCGCCGACGATGATCGGGTTGTTCTTGCGACGTCGCGACAGGATATCGATCATCTGGCGGATCTCCCGGTGTCGTCCCAGGATGGGATCGATCTTGCCGCCGCGAGCGGCCTCGGTGAGATTGGCGGTGAAGCGCCCGAGCGCCCCCTGCTCGGAGGGACCGGCTCCGGAAGCCGGAAGCGTCTCCGCTCCGCGATCGAGGCCGGGCGCCGCCTCGGCCGCCTCGCTGGTGGCGCCGGCGACTTCGTCCAGCTCGCGCTTGAGCCGCTCGGCATCGATCGGGTCCAGCTCGGCATAGGGCTCGGCCATGTAGCGCTCGGGTTTTTGCACCAGCGCCAGCAGCAGCGCCCCGGAGCGCAGCTTCACCTCCCCTCGCTCCACCGAGGCCAACAGCCAGGCGTCCTCGAGCCACTGGAACAGCGAGCTGGAAAAGACCGGCCGTCTGGCGTTGCCGGAGCGCAGCTTGTCGACCATCCGTCTCAGCTTGCCGATCAACCGGTTCCGGTCCTGCTCAAAGGCGGAGAGGATACGGGCCGCATCGCCGTCGTCATCCTCCATCAGGGCCAGCAGCAGGTGCTCGGGCTCGATCTCGTAGTGCTGGGCGCTGACCGCCTTTCCCACCGCCGTTTCCAGATAACGAGTGGCCGTGGGAGTCAGACATCGAACGAGGGCTTTGGGTTCTACGCGCATGATGACCACCTGAAGGTTTGACGCTCGACCCTACCCCGAAGCCAGGTATTGCGCCCCAGGGTGGCCGTGCCGTCGCCAGAGAGCCGGAAACCGGACTGTTGCCCCTGCTTGACGGATAGCTCCAGATCGTAGCCGAGCGGTTCGCGCACGACCAGCGCGACGATCTCCCCGATCGCGTCTCGGTGCTCCGGCTCGAAGACCAGCCGCCGGTACGCCTCGGCGGTGAGCGAGTCGATACGGATGATGAATCGATCGCTACGGCTGGGCACGCGCGATCCGAGAAGCGCGGTCGAACCGAGCGCCGCATTGCGCTGGCCCAGCCGCATCCGCTGCTCGTCGGCGATCGGGCTGAAACCGCGGACGAACTGGACGATGCTGACCTGTGCCTCCCCGATGACATCTTCCAGGCACTCGCGCAGGATGATGCGCAGCCGCTCGGAAGTACCGGTGCGTCCCATCAGCAGGGGTAGGACTTTCAACACCTTCCAACGCGAGACGTGCCGCAATCCGGGATGCTCGTAGTCGTCCATCCCCGCCAGCGCCGCGACGCGGCTCGCCCAGCGCTCTCCCGTCTCGGTGTGCAGCTCCCAGGCGAACCGGTAGCGCATCCAGAGTCGGTAGAAAAGGGAGATGATCCGGTGATGGAATATATCCAAGAAATCGCGGGCCGGCGTCCTGTCCGCCGACGACTGAGCGATGGCGCTGGCGAGATAGAGCGGCAGCGGGCTGGCGGCTCCGACGAGACCGAGAAAGGTGGTCGTCAGCTGGACCACCGGTTTCTGCGGGCTGAGCGGGTCGGTCGGATCGCGCGGCCGCAAGACCACCTCGGCCTCGCTCACGTCGCTGGCGCTGAAGGCCATGCTCGGATCGTGTCGGAAGCGAATGGCCTCGGCCCAGGCCGGCCCCGCGCCGCCCACGCGCGCGTCCCCCGGCGTCGCCCTCTCGATCTGCGAGACCAGGGCGAAGAAGTCCGCGGTGGTGGCGCGCGCTGCCAGCGCCTGCAACCGCTCCCTATCTACAGTATCGGCTGATCGCCGTTTCTCGGAGGCCATGCCAGCACCGTTGAGGAGGGATGCAGTTGCACCGATAGCTGGTTGAAGGAATTGATCGGAACCTGGGCGCCGAATAGCGAATCGAGCGTACAGCCGAACAGGAAGGCGTCCCCGACGCTGGCGAACTGCGCCTCGTCGATCTGCAGCGTGGTGGCGATCCCGAGCAGGGGCGTGTCTCCGAGCAGCCGCTTGGTCGGCTTCATCTCCACCCGGCGGATCGCGTCTACCCGCAGCTGGTTGGCCCGGCCCTGCTGTTGCTTCGCGCTATCGTGGAAGTTGTAGAGCGACAGCAGCGAGCGCAGCGTCTCGCGATCGCTCAGGCTGCGGAAGTTGAGAGCCAGATGCGAGATCAGCCGCCAGTACAGCTCCGAGCCGATCGGCGGGCAGACCGGCACCGTCACCCCGGTGATGTTGCGAAAGCTGACGAAAGCCGGCGAGCGGGGGGTGGCCAGGGAGATCTCTCCGGCGCGAAGCTCGGCCGCCAGCATCCGGTTGGTACCGGCGAGCTCGATGGAGAGCGTTTCCTCCACCGGCGCGCCGCCGGACTCGGCCGGGGCGAAGATCGAGATGTAGGTGTCCAGCATGTTGTCGATCGGCGACCGCGCCGAGCGAAGCGTGTAGTACGCCCGGCCCTCCGGTTCAGCCGCGGCGTGCTCGAAATCGATGAAGGGCGTGTAGCCGACCCGTTCGCGACCCCGACCGCGGATACCCGTTACCGACTGCACGGAGAATACGTCGCTGTGCAGCGGATCGAATCCCGAGACGCGCAACAGGTACTCCTGCATCCGGTCGTCGCGGCGGATGGGATCGGCCTGCGTATCGAACAGATTGACCACCGGAACGCAGTTCAGACGGAAGGTTCCGGTCTCGATCCGTTCCGCCAGCTCGGGCGCTCCCTGGAAGCGAAAGACCAGATCGAACCGCTCGGTAGCCATGGCGGGCGGAACGCGCTCCAGCCCTTCTAAGCGCACGAAGAGCATCTTCTGGGGAAGCGCGAAGTACTCCTGCAGCAATCTCGGCCCCTGGGGCGAGCGATCCGGCCAGGGCAGTAGGCCGAAATCGGGCTGCAAGGAGAGCGGGGTAGGGGCGAAGCCCTCGATGACGAAGCGCTCCCCCTCGGCATTCTGATAGGTCGCGTCGATCAGGTGTCGCTGAAACCAGAGCTGCAGGGTGGCGGTCTGCGCCAGGGGGCCGTGAAGGTAGACGGGGATTCCACCGGGCGCCATGACCGATTCGAGGGCGTGCGCGGCCACCCGAAACCGCAGGCGGATGAGCGGGCGCGAACCGGACGACTGCTCGCCAGCCGCTTTCTCGATGGACAGCGGCAGCAGATCCAGATCGGCGGTCGTGCGGAACAGACAGTTGGTGCCGCGTACCGGGCGCGACGATATCTCGGTTCCCCGGGGAAGGCGGTGACGCTTGCGCAGCGCGTTGGGCGCGGGGGAGAACTCGACGACCGAGAAGGCCGGAACCGGCCGCAGGTAGTGCGGCAGCAGCAACCGGGCCAGCGATTCGACCACCTCGGGTATCGCGTCGTCGATCCGTTCACGGATCCGCGCCGACAGAAAGGCGAAGCCCTCCAGCAGCCGCTGCACGTCCGGATCGCCGCCCCTCTCGGAAAAGATGTCCGTCAGCTCGGGATTGGCCCTGGCGAACTCTAGCCCGAGCTCTCTCAGGTATGCGAGCTCGGTCTGGTAGTACTCGCGAAACACCGATTGCCACCGATTCCTGCCGCCCTTGCCGACCGGTCAACGACTCTCTTCGCCCTGCAACGCCAGGCTCCGCCTCCGATCCCACCGGTGGCGGGACACTACCGCTATTCGTCGACCGTGAATAGCCCTCCCGGGTGGTAGCACGACTGTAGACGCAGCTGCTGCTGCGCGCCGTCCGCCACGCGCGCCACGATCTCGAACTGCAGCGTCAGTGCGTCGTCCGTACGCAGGGGGCGGACCACCACGTTTTTCAGCCGCGGCTCGTGGCTCTCGATGGTGGCGCGGATCGAGCTGGCGATCCGGGCGACGCCGTCGGGCAAGGTGTGCACGACGTCGTTGAAATCGACCACCCCGTAGTCCGGAACCGTGGACGAAATACCCGGCCGCGCGTTCAGCAAGACGCGCAGGTGGGCCACGATCGATTGGATCGGATCGGCGCCTCGTTCGCGCCGCTGCAGGCGATCGAGCAATCCCCGGCTCGAACCCATTTCAGGCCTACCGCCGCCAGAGCAGCGGCGACGGCACGACACCCCCGCCGAGAACGAGCGCGTTCGCGCCCGTCGCCCCGAGTCGCGCCCCGGGAGAACCGGTACCGGTTCGGTGCTGGACGAGCGGTTTTCCCGGGACGTTCATCGGAATGACGCTACTGCTCTCCGAAATCGTCGGTATGAGCCGTCTTGCCGAGCACGTGTTCCCAGGTGATCTTGCCGAACACGAAGGTAACGGTCTCGGTCATGGCCGCATCCTTGCTCATGGACCGGGAGATGGCCGATACCTTTCCGCGCTCGATGAGGACCTTGAAGCAGAGTCGCTTCTTGGCCTCCGGGCCGGGCTCGAAGAAGTGGAAGGTGCCGGACTTGATGTCGGTCTGCTCGCACAGCGCCTGCGCCAGCAGCGGAGAGGCGCGGTCGATCTCCTTGGTGATGGTGATCGGCTGGTAGATGGCGCCGCTATCCGCCGTGCCCGCGCCCTGCTGGTACACGAGCTTGACTTCCTCGCCGAAGGTCAAGCAGTGCAACATCTTGCTGGTGTCTACCTGGTCGATCTTCTTGATCGGGCTTTCCCCCTCGACCGGGCTCCCTCCTACGTCGAGCTGCAGAAAACAGTCCATGTTGTGTCCCCGTGGTTGAGTGTAGACGTATCGTTTGTTAACAAGCGACCGTTGAGCCGCTTTCAGCTTTCACCTATGTCCGATCGTCCCGTCTGTCAAATCTAGACTCGAGTTTGGCGATTTTTCCTACTGCGAGCGGTCCAAAACGCGCCTAGCCGCGTCAGGCGAGCCGTTTTTGTGCTCGACGTAGCTCTACTACGCCTGCGCAAAAACGGCTCGCCTTCCTTGCTATCCGCGTTTTGTCCTCGCTCTCGCTACGCAAAAGCCGCCAAACTCGAGTCTAGAAGCCATTTCATAAATGGCTTCTACAATTCCTCGGTCCGAACGGAGGGACGGGTCCCGCTGCCGGCCGGGCTCCCGTGTGGCGACACACGCGTTCAGTATACTTGCGGCCTCTGGTGCGATCGGCCATTTTTGTGCAGATCTGTCGCGTGATATTCTCGGCGCACAGCGGTATCGTCATCCCGAAGCCGGGCGACCCGGGCGGAAAACACCGCGTTAACCCGGACGGCCCGTGGGATAATCCGAGGCGCAGGCGACCGATAGTTTTCGATTCGAGGGGTGTATGGGAAGCTCGACAATCCGCACTGGGAACATCTGGCCCGCGGCGCTGATCGCCGTAGCGCTGCTCGGCTGCGGCGGCGGACAGAAACCCAGCTGCAAGGTTCCCGACGCGCTGGTGATCGAGATCGAGACTTCCGATCGAGTTAATACAGACGAGAGCGGATCCGCCCTGGCCACGGTTTTACGGATGTACCAGCTCACCGATATCAGCGCCTTCGAGATGGCCTCTTTCGAGGACGTCTGGAAAAGCCCGGAACAGGTGCTCGGACCCACCCTCGCGGGTAGCGTGGAGACGACCGTGTATCCGGGGCAGAGAACCGTTCAGAGAATCACCCGGAACCCGGCGGCGTTTTTCGTGGTCGCCGTGGCGGTTTTCCGTCGCCCGGCCGGCACCGCCTGGCGGACGATCCAGCCCTTGCCCGCGCCGGGCGACCCCTGCGCCGAGCAGGACAAGGCATCGGCCGGACAGCGCCTAAAGGCGCTGCGGATGCGCGTCTACCTGGAAGACTACCGTATTGAATCGGTATCCAACTTCGGCTCCCATGCCCGCGGCAACTGCGATCCGCAAGACCCGGACTGCGTAGAGGGGATTTCCGATTCGGTGCCTGACGAGCTGGGGCCTGCCCGTCCGGGGCAAGGTCTGCGGCCCTTTGCCGATGAACCGAGATCGAGCGAGGACGAAGACGAGTTCGTCGCTCCGAGCACGGGTCGTCGGCGCCGACCGTCGGGCAAATCCGAAGCGGAGCCCTCCGGCGAGCCGCAACCGCCGTCAACGCCGCGAGCCCCGGACGCGCCCTAGATGACGATCGAGCAGAAGAGATGAAAACGCTTCAACGAATCGTATGGTCAGAGGGCTTGCTGATGGTGCCCCAGCACCTGCAGCAACAGGACCTCTATCACGAACGATTGCTCGGGTCCCGGCTCGACGCGCTGGAACCGCTGAACTGGGGGGTGGTACGGATCGAGATCGACGCCCAGGCGCTCGCGGCCAACCAGATCCAGCTCAACCGGTTTTTCGGGGTCATGCCGGACGGCCTGGTCCTGAACCTGGAGCCGGGGCACCCGGAGCTGCCGCCCTCGCGTCCGATCGAGGCGCACTTTCCCGCCGGTCAGTCGGCCTTGGAACTCTTTCTCGCCATACCGCGCGAGAGGGAGAACGCGAGCAACCTGGCGCCCGCGGCCGATGACTCCTACCGCTTCTCGGTCGAGAAGCGCTCGGTTCGTGACCTGACGGGCGGCGATCAAGACGCCGAGGTGGCATTCGCGAAACGCACCGTCCTCGTCCGTTTCGGCGACGAGTCGCGCGACGATTTCACCAGCATGAAGATCGCGGAGCTGGTCCGGGACGATACCGGGGGCTTGCTGGTTTCCGAGCCTTACATCCCTCCCTGTTTGCGCATCGACGCCTCGCCCTTCATCATCGCGGGCTTGAAGCGCCTATACGGATTGATGACCAATCGCCACAAGGCGCTCTCCGAGGCGAGGCGCCAGAGCAGTAAGTCGACCGTCGAGTTCGCCGCCCCGGACGTGACGCGTTTTCTGCTGCTCGCGACCATCAACGGATTCATGCCGGTCATCAAGCACATGATCGAGCTCGGGGACCTCGGGCCGCGCGCCGCCTATCTGGCGCTATGCCAGCTGGCCGGGCAGCTGAGCACCTTCAGCGTCGACGCCGATCCGACCGGCATTCCCCGTTTCAGCCACACCGATCTCAGGTCCACCTTCGAGACGCTCTTCGCGCGGTTGGTCTACCTGCTGCAGGCGACGGTGGAAGAGCACTGCATCACGCTTCCGCTGCAGCCCCGCGCCGACGGCGTACACCTGGCTCGGTTCGAAGAGCTACCGCTGCAGGAGTGCGACGCGTTCCTGATCGCGGTCCGGGGCAAGCTCCCCGAGCAGCAGATCGCCACCCAGCTTCCCAGGCTCTGCAAGATCGCCTCCTGGGCCGAGATCAACGATATCCTGGACGCGGCGACGCCGGGTGCGGCGGTGGAGGTCACCTACCGGCCACCGCCGGAGGTACCGGTGAAAGCGGGTCTGGTCTACTTCACCATCTCCACGGACAACGCCTACTGGCGCAACGTCATACAGAGCCGGAGCGTGGCGGTTTTTCTACCGTTGATATTCGATCCTCGCGAGACCCAGGTTCAGCTGCTGGGTATTCCCGCCCGGGGGGCCGCCGCTACCAGCCACAGGCCGGCACCCTGAAGGCCCTTGAACCAGGAAGCGCCCGGTGACGCACAAGACCGACAGGATTACCGAGCCGTATTTCAATATCCTGAAGCAGATCCGACAGGCCGGCCCGGAGCGGATCGCCGAACCGGCTCGCGTGCACGCCCAAGTCTGCGCAGCCATCGATCAGATCGCGCGGCGCAGCACCGAGGTCGGGTTCTCCGATCGGGATGCCGACGATATCCGCTACGCGCTGGTGGCGCTGGGCGACGAGACCGCGCTGCAGAAGGGCGGCGCGCTTCGCGATTTCTGGCTGCAGCGAATGCTGCAGATGCAGTACTACAACGAGAACATCGCCGGGGAGATGTTCTTCGATCGATTGGCTGAGATACGCTCGGACCCCGAGCGTCACCAGGTGCTTCGCGTCTACTATCTGTGCCTGCTCTTCGGCTTTCAGGGCAAGTACCGGGTGCGCGGCGGCGAGCTGGCGCTCTCGGACCTGCAGGAGCAGATCAAGGCCGAGCTGATCCGCCAGGCGTCGATCGAAACGGGCCAACCGCTGTCGCCCCGCGCGGCGCGACCTTCCGAGCCCGTCACCGACGCCAGGCGAAACGCGCTGGTGCTATGGCTGGCGCTGGGGGGCGCGATGGCTTCGCTGCTTCATTTCGCTTTCCTGCGCCTGCGAATCTCGCAACAGGCGGCCGATCTGGTCGAACGCCTCACCGCCCTGATCGGAGGGGCCTAGTTGATCAAGGTACTCGTCGCCGCGCTGGTCGTACTGGGTCTTCTTTTTCTGGCCCTGCTGTGGACGGTAGCCTACCTGGCTCAGATCACCTTCTGGCTGCCGGGAACGCTCACGGCGGTGGTGCTCCTGCTACCGGTGGTCTGGTTCGCCGTACGGCAGATCCAGGCCCGGCGATCGGCTCGAGGGCTCGAGCGCGCTCTGGCGGCGCAGGCCCAGCAGCAGGCCCAGCTGACCCGCCCGGACCTCCAGATGGAGGTCCTGCAGATGCAGACGAACTTCGAAAAAGCGGTTGCCGCGTTGAAGCAGTCCAAGCTCGGAGCCCGGGGGCGGGACGCCCTGTACCTGCTGCCCTGGTACGCGATCATCGGGCCGCCCGGCGTGGGCAAGACGACCGCCCTACGCCATTCCGGTCTCAAATTCCCCTACCTGTCGCCCTCCGGCGGCGGGGTCAAGGGCGTGGGCGGAACGCGCAACTGCGACTGGTGGCTGACCAACCAGGCGGTGGTGCTCGACACCGCCGGTCGCTGGGCGACGCAGGAAGAAGACCACGAGGAGTGGCTCGCCTTTCTGGACCTGCTGGTCAAGCACCGGTCGAAGAAGCCGCTCAACGGTTTAATCGCGGCGGTCAGCGTCGCGGATCTGGCCGGAGCCGACCCGGGCCAGCTCAAGGTGATCGCGGAGCGGATGCGACAGCGTATCGACGAGGTCGGCGACCGACTGCGCGTCACGCTTCCGGTCTATCTCCTGTTCACCAAGTGCGACCTGGTTCCGGGATTCGTGGAGATGTTCGACGACATGTCGCGAACGGAACGCGCCCAGGTCTGGGGCTTCACCGCACCGCTGGTCGAACCGATAGGCGAGGCGGGCGACTACTTCCAGAAGCGCCTGCAGGAGCTCGTATATCGCCTGGAGAACCGGGCGGTGGCTCGACTGTCCGAGGAGCGACGGATCGACGCGCGCTTTCAAATCTACGAGTTCCCGCAACAGCTGCGGGCGCTGGTCGAGGTTCTGGGCAGCTTCGTCAGCACGCTGTTTCAGGAGAATATCTACCGGGAATCGCCGCGGATGCGCGGCGCCTATTTCTCCAGCGGTACCCAGGAGGGTAGACCGATCGATCGCATCATGAGCCGGCTGGCCGCGGCGATCGGCATCGAAAGCCCGTTCACGTCCGAACAACCGGTGGTCGACCGCAAGAGCTACTTCCTGCACGACGTATTCATGAAGGTCATCTTCGAGGACCGGGATCTGGCCGCGGCCAGCCAGAGCGCGCTGCGTCGCCGCCGCTGGCGCAACCGGATAGCGACCGCGGCGCTGCTGCTGGTCGCGCTGGTGGTCGGGGTCACCCCGACCTTTACCTGGCAGAGTTCTCGCGAGCTATTGCTGTCGACGGCTAGCCTGGTGGAGGCGCGCGCGGAAGCGGCCGGCACCACGGCCGACTCCGGCGAAACGGAAGGGGCCGGCGCCGAGGCCGGCTCCGGCGCGGCGGCGACCGCCATGCCCGAGGTGGACGAGCTCGAACCGTTACGCGAGCGGATCGAGACGCTCGCCGCGTACCGGGAGCACGGCGCTCCCTGGTCCATGGGATACGGGATGTATCGCGGCGACGAGCTGCTCTCGCCGTTGCGCGACTTCTACGCCTTCACCTTCGGGCGAGAGGTGGCGGAATCGATGATGGCGGCGGTGGTACGGGAGCTATCCGATTTCGGCTGGAAATACGCGACGCTGGTCGACGCCGCGCCGGACGCCGAGGAGCACGCTAAATACCGAGAGCTGCTCAAGCTGCATCTGCTTCTCTCGGCGCCGCGAGAGCCGGGCGAGCCCGAGCTGGGACCGGAACCAAAGCGCTTCGTCACCGAGCAGCTGGTCGAGCGATGGGCGCGGGCCACGAACCGGGAAGATGCGGATTCGCTGGACCTGATGCGCCGCCTGGTAGAGCTGTACCTCGACGGAATGGAGCGGCGGCCGTCGCTGGCCTTTGTCCGCGATGCCGAGGTGGTCAAACGCGCGCGTATCGCCCTGAACCGCGTCTCCGGTTCGCGTCTGGCACTGCAGCGCATCGTCGAGCAGCTCGGCGACGAGGGCTATGACCTGAGCCTGGCATCGCTGGTCGGCAGCAGCGCGGCCATCAGCGCCGGCGCCCGTATCCGGGGCGCCTTCACCCGCCGGGCCTGGGAGGAGAAAGTACGCGATCACCTGCTGGGAGCCATCGATCCGGTGGACGAGGCCTGGGTGTTGGGAAAGCAGGGTTCGCGAGAGGCGATCCAGCGGCAGAACCAGGCCAGGCTGGCGGACGCCTACTTTCGCGCTTACATAGAGGAGTGGCAGCAGTTTATCCGCAGTATCAACACCCACAGGCCCGAGGACAACCAGCAGGCGCTGATCCTGTTGCAGGATCTGACCCGGGGCCAGCCGCCGCCCCTGGGCCGGTTGATCGCCGAGATTCATCGAAATGTAGATCTGGCGGCCGGTAGCGAGCCGGCCGGATCGACGAAGGGCGAAGGCGAGGACGAAAAAGAAGCGAGCGTGCTGGACAGGCTTGCCGGCGCGGTGGACGGGCTCAAGCAACGAGCAAAATCGCTCGGAGGCTCGCCGTCGGCAGGCGCGGGCGCAGCGGCTGCGGTCGATGCGCCCGATCTGCTCAAGCCGAAGGACGTGAGCGATGCCTTCGCGGGGTTGACCCGCTTCGCCGTTCCCCCGAAGACGGACAGCGGTCAGCCGCCGCCGCCGGTCGATCTCGACGTTTATCAGGAACAGCTCGCTTTTGTTCGCGACGCGCTTTTGCGACAAAAAGAGAACTCGGGAGAAGACGGGGAGCTGACCGGCATTCTGCAGCTGGCTCGTACCCGGATACAGGCATTAATCGAGACGCAGGACATCGGCTGGCGTCCCCGCTTCAAGGCGCTGCTCTGGCCGCCCATCGAGGGGGCCACGGTAACCTCGGCCGAGGGCGTGGCCCAGAACAAGTCGCACGACTGGTGCAGCGAGGTGGTGGCGCCCTTCCAGCGCACGCTCGCCGGCCGCTATCCCTTTGACCCGAAGGGACACGACGCCCTGCTCTCGGACTTCACGGCCTTCTACCGCCCGCACACCGGCGTCCTCTGGCTTTTCTACGACAAACGGCTGGAGGGTATCGCGCCGCGCGAGGGCGAACGGTTCGTCTTCGAGACCAAGCTGGGAGCGGACGCGGGATCGGTGTACGAATCGCGTCTGCTCGCGTTCCTCGAGCGTTCCTGGGACATCAGCTCCGTCTTCTTTCCGCGCGAGAGCACGGAGCCCGTGCTTCTGTTCGAGGTTCGCATCCATCCCAGCGCCGGCGTGGCGACCACGACCTTCGCGGTCGGCGGCCAGAGCATCGACTACCACAACGGACCGGAGCAATGGAGCCGGCTATCCTGGCCGGGAGAAAACCCGGCCGAAGGAGCGGCATTCATAGTGCGCGGGGCCAACGGAATGCACGAACGCGTCCGCCAGGACGGTGAGTGGGGGTTGTTCCGGTTGCTGGAGGCGGGTACGGTCACCCGTCAATCCGATCGGCTCTTCTCCGTAGGCTGGAGACTTCAAACGCACGGGGTGGATATCAGCATGGACTTTCGACCGAAGCGCGGACAATCGCCTTTCTACGGCGTACCCGGCCGCGAAAAGAAGAAGAAACTGATGCATCCGCTGCGGATACCCGCAGCAGAGGTCCCGCTGCGTATCTTGCGAGGAGGCGAGCGGTGCCAGCCATGATGTCCGAGCCACAGGGCGTTACGGAAAACGGCGCCGGCCTCTGCGGCAAGCTCCCGGCCTGCCCGGATTTCGTTCGCGAGAACCTGTCCGATCCGGTCAGCCCGGCGCTGCTACAGTGGATGGAAAACGGCGTCGAGCGGATCGCGATGGCGGGCCTTTCGCTTCCGCCTTCGCACGTGCGTTTCCTCTTCTCGGTGCCGGGGATGCCGAAGGCGCTGGTGGGCGTGCTGGCCCCCAGTCGCGACCGCGTGGGTCGTTCCTTTCCCGTCGCGGTTTTCTATCCGATACCGGTCCGGTTCATCGTCGGTAACCTGGCTGCCGTGCCCGCGGCCAGCGAGGGGTTTTTCTCGGCGGCGGGCCAATTGCTGGCCGAGTCCGCCGGCCTGCAGCACCCCGAGATCATCGATCGCCTGCGTTCGCTGGCGCCACCGGACGGACCGTCGCTCAGAGAGCACGCCCTACCGATCCGCCAGGCGCTGGCGGCGGAAACGGCCGCCGGATTCGCCGAACGCCTCTTCGGAGAGCTCTCCCAGGGACGGCACGCCTACGCCTATCACACCTTTCGCATTGCCGCCGCCAACGGCGCGGCCCACCCCGAAACGCGATCGCCAACGGTGCTGGACTGCCCGGTGGACATTGACCTGGATCTGCTCGCGTGGCTCGAGCTGGCGGACAAGCTACTCGGCTGGACCGACCGCGTACCGTCGGCCTTCTGGACGGCGCTGCCCTTGCCGCGGCTGCTCATCGCGCTGGGAGCGGCCCCCGGCGCGATCCTGCACTACCTGGCCGATCGGAGCTTCGACTCCGCGCGGCTGTGGCCGCTGACCACCGAACGCTCGGCCGCCATCCAGCAGGCGAACGCCCTGCTGGGCGCGGCGCTGTCCGCGTACCACGACGGTACCCGGTCGGTGGCCGAGCTATTCGAGGCGTTGCACCACCTGGACGGGCCATGAGTGCCGCGGAGCTCGATCGGTCTATCGAGACCTGGATCCGTCCCATCGACGAAGCGTCTGCGGCGGGAATCGATTGCCGGCACGAGCCGATCCACACCGAGCTTCTGACCGAGATATCGAAGCTCGGATCGGTGACGGGCGGAACGGTCGACTGGGCCCGTGTCATCGAGCTGGGCGACCGGATCCTGTCGCAGAAGAGCAAGGACCTGCTGGTCGCCGTATACCTGGCGCACGCCCTGCACCGCACCCAGGGGCTGGACGGCCTGACCGCCGGTCTATCGCTGATTGGACGGTTTCTGGATACCTACGGCGACTCCGGCTATCCGACGCGACAGAATGCCCGATTCAACGCGCTAGACTGGTACCTTCGCTACACGCTCGAACGGCTCGCCTCGACCGACATCGGCGCGGCAGAGCCGGAAGGGTTGGCGCGGCTCGCGCAGGCGACCGGTGGTTTAAGCAGAATCGTGCGCGAGCGGTTTGGAGAGGCGGCTCCTGCTACCGGTCCGTTGCAGAAGGCCATCGAGCGGTTGGCCGGCGACGCCGCCCGGGATTCGGATCGCTCAGGCGACACCGCCGCCGATCCCGGATCGGTCCCCGGCGACGCCGCCGCCGGGGCCCTACCGACCGCACCGGTGCAGGGTGACGACCGGGCGGGCGGAGAGGCGCGACAAACGGCCGGAGGGGCAGCGTCCTCGCCCGGTTCCGATCCGCAACAGCCGGCCGCCGCGGGCCCGCCGTCGCCCGCGGCGCTGGCCGAACCATGGCTGGCGCCGATCTCGCCGGAATCGCCGGCCGGGGTGGACGCGCGCTACGAGCCGTCGCACGAGGCGGTACGAACGGAGATCGCCAAGCTGGTCTCGCTGACGGGCGAGTCGGTCAACTGGGATATGGTGATAAAAGAGAGCGACGCGCTGCTCCGCAACCGCTCCAAGGATCTACTGATCGCCGCCTATCTGGCCTGGGGGCTGTACCTGAGGGACGGGTTGCGGGGCCTGGCGACGGGCGTGGCGCTGCTCGGCGATCTGCTGGACCGGTACTGGGACGCTCTGTTCCCGGCGGCGAAGCGCAACGCGCGCGCCCGCGCCAATGCCGTCAGCTGGTTGATCGAGCGTACCGACGCCATCGCCGAGATCCAGCCCGCGCCCGCGGACGCCGAGCACCTGCAGCTGCTCGAGGCGGCGGCGGACCGGCTGCTCGAGCAGGTCGGCGAGCGCTTCGACGACCAGAGCCGTCCCGCCGTGCGTCCCTTGCTGGAACGGATTCGACGACTGCGCCTGTCGCTACCCGAGGAACCCGCACCAGCGCCGCCCGCCGTTGCAACACGGGACACCGAAGGCGCACGGCAGCCGACCGAGCAGACCGAAGCGGCGCAGCAGCCGGAGCGAACCGGACAGAGGGCAATGGCGACCGGGCTGCCGCAGCAGGCGCCGGTTCTGGCCGCGACCGCCGACGAAGCCGACCTGGAGTCCTTCCTAGACGATACGCGGGCCGCCTTGCTCGAGGCCGGATCGGCTCTGTGCGCGACCGATCCGGCCAGTGCTCTGGGGCACCGCCTGACGGCAACCGCGCGGTTACTCCGCGTGCTCGAATCGCCGGACACGGAACAGGGCTCGATGACCATTGCGCCGGCCCCTCCGGCCGACGCGCTGGCCTACCTTCAACAGCTATGCGCGGACGCGAGCTGGTCCGAGCTGCTGACCGAGTCCGAGCTGTTGGTATCCCGGTTCATCTTTTCGCTCACCGCTCATCGCTTCGGGTGTCTTGCGCTGAAGAACCTCGGCGAGCGCTACGCCGGTGCCTACCGGGTATGGAGGGGGGAGCTGGCCGCTCTTTTACAGCGCGTTCCGGAGATCGTCGACTTACGCTTCTCGGACGGGACGCCGTTTGCCGACGAGCGCACCCGGCAGTGGATCGAATCGGAAATCGCGACCTCCGGCGCGGCCGCCCCCGCGCCCGGGTCTTCCGGCGCGGCCGAAGCGCCGCTCGAGGTCGTCGGTCGAGCCCGCCAGGCGCTGGCCGGGGGCGACGGCGCCGGGGCCCTCGCCATGCTGCAGGAGGCGATCGCCGGGACCGCGGCGGGACGCGAACGCTTTCAGTTGCGGCTAGAGCTGGCCGAAGCCTGTGCGGCGGAGAGCAAGATCGATGTCGCCGAGGGGCTCTACGCTACGCTGGTCGAGGAGGTCGGAGCACGATCGCTGGAGGAGTGGGAGCCCGGCCTTGCTATCCGATGCTACGCCGGCTACTACCGCCTGTTGGAGGGGAATTCTGCCAAAAATGAGGACACGACCGGGAAATCGTCTATGATGTATCGGCGGTTGTGTCGCCTTGACCCGGCATGGGCATTACGTCGGACCTCATGACTAGGGGGCCGACCGTCCGGCGAAAGAATGGAATTCTAGGAGGGTAAAATGGTCAAAACCGGTTCCGTGGCGCCCAAGGAGCGCGTAAACATCACCTACAAGCCCGCCACCGGGGATGGACAGGAAGAGATCGAGCTGCCGCACAAGGTCCTAGCCGTCGGCGACTATACCGGCCGGCCGGACGACCGGCCCCTGGAGGAGCGCAAGCCCATCTCCATAAATAAGGACAACTTCCAAGAGGTGCTGGCGGAGCAGAACGTGGGCGTGGAAATGGCGATTGCGGACAAGCTCTCGAGCGAACAGGGCGGCGAGCTATCGGTCAACCTCAAGTTCGCGTCTCTCAAGGACTTCGAGCCCGAGGGAGTCGTGCAGCAGGTACCCGAGCTGCGAAAGCTGCTGGAGCTGCGCGCCGCGCTGACGGCGCTCAAGGGGCCTCTGAGCTCCCGGCGGGGATTTCGCAAGAAGCTCGAAGCGCTGCTGGACGACGACGCGGCCCGGGATCAGCTGATGAAGGAAATCGGTCTGGATGGATCGAAGACCGAGAAGTAGCACTCGGTAACAAGGGAGCAGGCACATGGCGAACGACGAGCAAGCACAGGGCGCTGAACAAGAAGCAGCGGCAACCGAAGGCAGCCTTCTCGACGAAATCCTGTCGGAAACCAAGATCAAACCGGATGAGGATGCGTATACCGTAGCCAAGCAAGGCGTCGAGGCCTTCATCAGCGAGATGCTGTCGTCCGATCGGCGGGGCGAGAAGATCGATAAATCGGTGGTGGACGCCATGATAGCAGAGATCGACGCCCGCATGTCGTCCCAGGTGAACGAGATCCTGCACCACCCGAGCTTTCAGAAGCTCGAATCATCCTGGCGCGGTCTCAAGTATCTGGTGGATAACACGGATTTCCGCGAGAATATCAAGATAGAAGTATTGAATTGCTCGAAGCAAGCTCTGCTCGAGGATTTCGAGGACTCGCCCGAGATCGTGAAGTCGGGGCTGTACCAGATCGCCTACTCCGGAGAATACGGGACCTTCGGCGGCCAACCCTACGCGCTGATGGTCGCGGACTTCGATTTCGGCCCCGGCCCCCAGGACATCGAGCTGCTGAGAAACGTCTCCGCGGTAGCAGCCATGTCCCACGCGCCCTTCATCGCCAATGCCGGTCCCGGGTTTTTCCAGGAAGATAGCTTCACCGAGTTCTCCAAGCTCAAGGATCTGCAGCCGATATTCGAAGGGCCTCAGTACGCGGCCTGGCACTCCTTCCGGGAGAGCGAAGACTCGCGGTATGTCGGCCTGACCATGCCCCGGTTCTTGCTGCGCTTCCCCTACGGACCGGATACGGTTCCGGTCAAGTCCTTTAATTTCCAGGAGCAGTGCGTGGGCGACCACGATGCGTACCTATGGGGTTCGAGCTCGCTGGCGATGGCCGCGCGGATCAACGACTCGTTCGCCAAGTATCGCTGGAGCCCCAATATCATCGGCCCGCAGGCCGGGGGCGCGGTGGAGAACCTCCCGCTACACACTTACGAGGCGATGGGGGAGACCCAGTCGAAGATCCCGACCGAGATCCAGCTCACCGAACGGCAGGAGTTCGAGCTCTCCGAACAGGGCTTCATCGGTCTGGTCTACCGCAAGGACAGCGACAACGCGGCGTTCTTCTCAGCCAACTCCGCGCAGAAGCCCAAGCTGTTCGGAAACACGCCCGAGGGAAAGACCGCGGAAACCAACTACCGGCTCGGCACCCAGCTGCCCTACATGTTCGTCATCACCAGGCTGGCCCACTACCTGAAGGTCATGCAGCGGGAGCAGATCGGGACCTGGAAGGAGAAGGCGGATCTCAATCGCGAGCTGAACAGATGGATAAGCCAGTACGTGGTAGACATGGAAAACCCGGCACCGGACGTACGTTCGCGGCGTCCTTTGCGCAGCGCATCGGTCGACGTCTCCGACGTGGAAGGGCAGCCGGGTTGGTATCGCTGTACTGTAAACGTACGCCCCCATTTCAAGTACATGGGCGCTGACTTCACCCTTTCGCTGGTCAGCAAGCTCGAAAAGAGCTGAGGCGCCCGGGCCGCGCGTCCTCAGCCCTCCTTCGATCGCTAACGGCTATTCGCCCGGTGGTGACCTCACCCAGCGACCGCTCCTCTAACGGGGGCGGAGTGACGGGGGACAAAGGTGATTCCTGCGGATGGGGTCCAACCGTCGGGATCGCCGCTGTTCCCGTTTTCGGTACGCCGGCAGCGCCGCCGGTTTTCCTTCCCCGTTTCCCGGGGTATATTTTATTCGGAAAATCGAGCCGTGGTAGACGAAGCCAGAATCCCCGAGCCCGGTGACGTAGTCGCCGACAAGTACGAGATCGAATCCATGCTCGGCATGGGCGGCATGGGCGCGGTTTTCTCGGCGATCAATAAGCAGACGGACAAGCGATTTGCCATCAAGTGGCTGCTGCCGGACGTTTCGGGCGACGAACAGGCGGTACAGCGTTTCACTCGTGAAGCGCGCCTCGGCGGCCGCATCGAACACGCCAACGTCGTTGCGGTCTACGATATGGGAGAATTCCGCGGCTCGTTCTACATGGTGATGGAGCTCTTACGGGGAGAGTCGCTCAGCGCCTGTCTGAAGCGCGAGGGCCGGATCGAGCCGGTGCGCGCGGCTCGTTTGATGATCGGCGTGCTACGGGGGGTGGACGCCGCGCACCGCCTGGGCGTCGTACATCGCGACCTCAAGCCCGACAATATCTTCCTTTCCCTAGGCCCCGAGGGTGACGTGGCCCGACCCAAGGTCCTGGACTTCGGCATTTCCAAACCCGCCCTGGACGATACGGTATCGCCCAGTATCACCAAGACCGGCGTGGTGGTCGGAACCCCTCACTATCTGTCGCCCGAACAGATACGAGGTTCGAAGCAGGTCGATGCTCGCTCGGATGTCTACTCGCTCGGCGTGGTCCTCTACCAGACGCTCACCGGTCGGCTACCGTATACCGGCGATACCTACGGCGATCTGGTGATCCAGATCGTGACCGGAAACCCGCCCGCGGTTTCCAGTCTGGTATCCGAGCTTCCCTCGGGCCTGGAAGAATTGGTTTCCAAGGCCATGTCCATCGACCCGCAGAATCGCTTCGCCGACGCCGAGAGCTTTGGCCGCGCGCTGGAGCCCTTTGCCGAGGGAATGACCTTCGCCACCGGCCAGAATCGAACCATCAGCAGCGGTCTTCCCGACACGAGCGAGCAGGTGTTGCCCACACCGTTCGCGACCGAGGGCAGGGCTGCCGGCAGCCCGTCGAAGGGATCTCGGCGTCCGGTGCTCGGCCTTGTCATCGCGGCCGCGTTGCTCACGGTCCTGGTCGCTGGAATCGGTGGGTGGTTGCTGCTCGGCGGCCCGCGCCACCGCGATACGATGGCCTCCGAGCCGAAGCCGACCTTCGACCGGTCCGGGAGCAGCCCCGTCGAAAGAACCGCGGCGGGTAGTCCGAGCGGTGCAGGAGATCTGCCGTCGCTACCGACGGTAACCAAGGTCGAGGACGAGGAAATTCGCTTCAAGGTGGTCGAGAGCGAATCGATGGACCCGGGAGCGATCGCGACCCCGACGGGCGATCCCGGCTCGCAAACCCCGGCCGGCTCCTCGCCTCGACCCGTCTCGGCAACCGGCTCGTCACGGGCCTCCGAAACCGAAAGCGACGCCGATCGCGTTCGGCGAAAACGGTTCGAGCCTGATACCCGGCAGGCAAAGCCCTCCTCCGTGTCCGGAAAAGCATCGGCGCGCAAGAAACGAAAGCTCAAGCGAACACGGACCGATCAGGCCGACCCGAAAACGGGGCAGACCCCGAAAACACGCCCGGGCGACACCTCCCAGCCGCTAGGGCCGCGTACCGGAGAGCTGCGGGTCGAAGACTTCTAAAAGGATTACTCCACCCCACCCTGGGTTTTCTCAGCCGGACCACATACACTCGCGGCGTCTCTCGGGCGGGGTTACCGCATCTGCGGCGTCCGCCTTCGCCAAAAGATTGCCCCATATTCCTTCTCGACCGTCCTTGCAGCTGCGGCAACCGCGTCGGCTGCGGCCCGGAAGCAACAAACCGTGGAGTTGGCGAATCGCCCTTTGAACGCTCCCGTCAGAGATAGGGCCTGAGCTGGGCAGCCGTGTCGGGCTGCTCGGCGATTAGGTTGTGCTGTTCGCGGGCGTCGCGCGCCACGTCGAAGAGGGCCTCGGAGCCGACGGTGGAGTCTCTGATCAGCTTATAGCGGCCGAGGATGGCGGCGCTCTTGGAGTCGCGGCTGGCGCAGGCCGGCTGCGCCCTTGGCGGTGGTTGCGTGCCCTCGCGCAGGTGCTGGACCAACTTCGCTTGCTCGGCTTCACCCGTGAGTAGACCGTGCAGGTCGAGCACGTTTGTGACCCGTTCTATGCGCGCAGCCGGCAGGTCGAAGTCGGTCAGGATCAGGGGAATGCGCAGCTGGTCCTCGAACAGGGTGCTGCGGTGGCCGCTCACGCCGTGCCACCCGAAGGCGTGGCCGTGGTCGGAGGTGAAAACGAAGCGCGCCTCAGGGCTGAGCGCGACCAGCTCGCCGTACAGCCGGCGCAGCACCGCGTCGGTCCCCGCGAGCGCCTCGTCGTAGCCGTCCTCCTCGTCCTCGCCGAAGCGGTGATCGGCGAAGCGCTGGTAGGGCTTGTGGGTGGAGACCATATGCACGATCGCGAAGATGGGCGCGTCAGTGTCGCGAACGAAGTTCAGTAAGCCGTTGGCGTTCCACTGGGCCTTGGCGTAGTTGACCGTCACGTCGCAACGCTCGGGCGCCGACAGCAGACGGAACATCTCCTCGGCGTAGGGGATGTCGCAGTAGGTCCGGTAACCGAGCCGGTGAAAGCGCTGGATCAGCGTCGCTTGGGCGCGCTCTCCGTAGCGCGGCCGGCGTTGCAGTTTGAACTCCACGCCGGAGAGCAGGGTCAGCATTGTGGCCTCGGTGTCTGGCACCACGGTGTAGTGGCGCGCGAAGAAGACGCCGCGGCGGGCCTGCTCCGCGAGGAAAGGCGTGGTGTCGCGTTCGGTCACCCGCAGGCCCACGGGCAGGCTGCTGCGGAAGGGACTGACGCCGTCCACCGAGAGGATGAAGAGGTCGCGACCACCCACCAGGTCGAAGGCGGGCTGCCGGTTGGGCGGCCGTGCCGGCCGCTTGCGGGTTGGGCGGCTGCCCCGCGCCCACTCGCGGACCTGGCCTATCAGGCGCAAGGCCTTGCCGGAGAAGGGGGCGAATTCGGAGACGTAGAAGTTGGCCAGCGGCCGGCTGGACCAGGGCGCGAGCGGCGGCAGGCCCACGAGCAGCAGGACGCATAGGGAGACGAGCATCAGCGTATCGCGCCGCCAGCGACCCGGTACTCCCGCGACGCTCAGCTCCAGAATGCACAGGGCAGCGGTCAGGCCGAGCAGACCGTGCAGCGGTACGTAGAGCCGCGGCAGCACCAGGTAGTCCACGGTCACGAGCCCGGCAAAGCAAGCGAGCAGGAGCACGCGGTACAGAACAGGGCGCTCCGAGAGCCGCTGCCGCAAGCGCAGCACGATCAAGAGGGTCGCGAACCCGGCCGACAGCAGGCCGGCGCCCAGTAATAGCCCCCGGCCGACACCCCCGATATGCTCCCGAGCCCAGCGGCCGCTTTGCAGATACGGAACCAGCCACAGCGTGAGTGCCGTCAGATAGGGCAGCGCCCCCAAGGTCAGTCGCAGGGCCGCACTTTGCCCGGGCACGCTCGCCTCGAGGGCGCTCGCCAGCCGAACCACCAGCGCCAATAGCCCGGCGAGCACGAGGGAAAGCACCAGCAGCGCCCAGAGGCCTACCGCATAGGCCTTCACCACCACGCCGGGCTCGCCCAGTAACTCCAGGTCTCGCGCGCGTAGCAGAGTACCCAGATACACCCAAACCAGGTCAACGGCGGCAAGCAGCAGCGCGCACACGATGGCGCCCTGGAGCAGTCGCAGCTGCGGGCGTGGCTGCCGTGGATCTTTCAGCTCGGCCGGCATCGCGCGCAAGTATCGCATTATACCGGCCCGTTTTGTAAGCGTTCAGGCCTTGGACAGCGCGGCGGCCAAGCCGCCCGATAAAAGTTCGGCGCTCAGCAGGGCCGGTGAGGATTGTACTCACGTATATGACGGTTGTCGACTGCAAATAACTTAAATCTTAGCCCCGTCCCCTTTTC
>CAYVFC010000126.1:0-23785 GCA_964450715.1 uncultured Sandaracinaceae bacterium
TCAGGAATTCGCAGAGAAGCACGCCGACCGTCTATTCGAGTTCCAGGGGCTTCCGCCGCGCGCCGGGCAGACGAACAAGCACCAGCTCGCTCATTTCGGCGAGAAGCTCGCTGAAATCATGGCACTCGGGGAGCCCTTCGCTCTCCGCAGTTGGACCCAGGCTTTCGCTCTGCTGGCCCAAACCGTACCAACCGACAAGAAGACGGTCGTCTTGCTCGACGAGATCTCGTGGATGGGTAAACACGACCGGGACTTCGCGGGAAAGTTGAAGGAGGCATGGGACACGCGGTTCTCGCGCTATCCCGGTCTGGTTCTGGTACTCTGCGGATCGGTATCCGCGTGGATCGATCAGAATATTCTGCGCAACGCCGGGTTCGTCGACCGTCCCGCGTTGAGGATCCATCTATCCGAGTTGCCCCTGCATCAATGCAATCGAATGGTATGGCCGCAAGGAGACCGGGTCAGCTCGATGGAGAAGCTACGCATGCTGGCCGTTACCGGGGGCGTACCGCGCTACCTGGAAGAGCTCGATGCCAGCCGCTCTTCACTGGAAAACCTGCAACGGCTCTGTTTCGACCCCGATGGGCCGTTGTTTCGAAACCGGGAAGGACTCTCGGAATTCGAGTTGATATTCGACGAGGTCTTCCAGGCCCGCGCCGCTGCCTATCACAAAATCGTCAAGGCTCTCTGTACGGGTTCGAAGACGGTCAGCGAGATCAGCGAGCGGCTCGGCCGGACGCGGGGAGGAAACCTTTCAGCGTACCTTCAAGATTTGGTCATGGCGGGATACCTGCGAGAGGAGCCGTTGTCGAAGATCGGCGGCGGGGGAAACAAGAATAGTCACTTTCGCTTGAGCGACAATTACCTGCGCTTCTACCTGAAATATTTCGAGCCACGGAGAAAGGCCATCGCCCAGGGTGGAAGGCGTGGCCGCGTATCGGCCCTGGAGAAGCTGCCCGGATGGGATACACTACTGGGATTCCAGTTCGAGAATCTCGTCCTCAACAACCTGCCCTCCGTCGAGAAGTTGCTAGGAATCGAGGGCAAAGTCCTGCAGGGCGGACCGTTTCGCCAGACCCGGACCAAACGCCGGCAGGGATGTCAGATCGATCTACTCTTGCAGACGGAGCACAGCCTGTTTCTGTGCGAGATCAAGCTGCGGAGAAAAGTCGGCGGAAACGTCATCGACGAGGTCGCGGAAAAGGTCAGAAGACTCTCCCTTCCCCGCGCGAGCCGGCACCTGAACCGCTTCCCGGTCTTGATCCACGCGGGAGAGGTCGAACCGGTCGTGGAGACGACCGACTTCTTCCATAGCCGGATCGACTTCGCGACGCTGCTACGGACGGAACCATGACACAGGGGACGGTGCTACATTATTTACAGTATTTCAGTCTCGGAACCGCGACCGGACACAGCGGCGAGTTAATGTAAATAATGTAGCACCGTCCGAAAGCGCTAAGGCCCATCCCTATTGGGACCTATCTATACGCCCTGTGCGGCGCGCTATACAATTGAAGAGTGAGCAGCAGTTGCGCCTGCCAGGCGATCGCGCCCTCGGCTTCCCACATGCCGGCCGCCGCTCCCAGCCAGTGGCCGTTGTCCAGGGGAAGCTCGAAGCGCGCGGCCGGCATGATGGTCAAGGCAAAGGCGTCCCCGCGCACACCAAGGCCGATGCGGAACTGTTTCTCGTGCTGGTAGGCGAGATCCGCCGATGCAAAGACGAGCCGCATGGGCGAGGAGTCGGCCAGGCCCAGCCGCAGCGAAAGGCCGTCCGAGGGACCGAAGCGCAGCGATCCCGAGGGGTAGACGATCGCGCGGTCCAGCCGGACGCCGGCTCCGATCAGGAAGGCGAAGTATTGCGGAAAGTCCACCCCGACTTGCGCCAGCGCGTCGCTCTCCAAGGTCGTGCCGGAATCGGTACGGTACCTGGGCTCCTCTTCTTCATCCTCGTAATAGGTCGTTTTCCTCTTGTGGACGACTTGCGAGCTGCCGCCCACCTTGGTCGCGAACGCGCCGTGCCGGTAGCGCCCGGACGCGCCGAGCCCGCCGTAGCGGACGCGGCTGAGCGAATCGCAGATCGCGTAGCGACCGTACCCCGTGTTGGGCGCGAGCTCTAGCTGCAGCTCTTCCTTTGCCGGCTTTCCGTCATCGGCACGGGAGAAGACCGGCGCGTAGCAGGCGATGACCGCCGCGCAGAGCAACACCCGTCGTCCTCGCTTTGGTTCCATGAACCCGGCCCTTCTGCCTCCTGGTTTCGATCGAAAGCCCCGCGACCGCTAGAATGCACAGGCCGTGCCACGACCGCCGGCATGGCGGGATCCGGCGCCAATTCCCGTTTACCTCGCCGGTTACGGGCCGAAACGCCTTGTTTTCCGGCCCCGCCTTGATCCGCCGCCATGACATCGATGTCACACCTTGACGACGGTATGCCGCCGAAGGCCCGAAGAAAAACCAGAAAGCGACCTTCGTTGGCTAAATAGCAGGAAAAAAGGGGGCTTTTCTTTTCGACCGTATTCATTTTTCGGAATTTCATATTTAATGTCTAGGAAAACACACTTATATGAGGATGGATCGTGAATACCAGACACGCTTTGTGCATCACGTTCACCTTTCTGTTGGCTTGGAGCGGGGTAGCCGGAGCGGACACCGGGGTATCGGACGAACGGGTGGTGCTGCCGGACGGCCCCGGTTCCATGGGGGGTATAGGCGAGAACGCCGACCTGGACCCGAACATGGGCCTGATGCGCTACGGCGTGCCCGTCGAGCTGCCCGAGGGGTTCGCCGGGATGACCCCGAGTGTGCATCTCGGCTACAGCTCCGGCAGCGGCAGCTCGGTGGTGGGGATCGGCTGGGACCTGAGCCTTCCCCTCATCGAGCGCATGAGCTTGAGGGGGCTACCCGAGTACACGACAGAGGACGAGTTCGCGGTCAATGGCGGCGAGGAGCTGGTACACGTCGGTACCGAGGCTGGCGTCCGGGTATACCGCGCCCGCTTCGAAAAGGGATTCGCGCGCTACCAGTGGCACGACGCCGGCGACGGCAGCGGCGGGTACTGGACGGCAGAGTACCCGGACGGAAGGACGGATTTCTTCGGCGCCGATCAGGACGGCACAGCGGTCCCCGACGCCCGCGTGACCCATCCGGACGGGGGCGTGTTCCGCTACCACCTGGTGGCGACCACGGATCTGTTCGGGCACCGCATCTCCTACACCTATCAAAAACACGGGGACACGGCGCTCGTCGACACCATAGGCTGGGTCTACTCCGGCAGCGACACCCCCCGCTACTCGGTTCGCTTCCTGTACGGGGACCGGCAGGAAGCCGTCTCCACCTGCGTACCGGGATTCGAGCTGGTGCTCGACCAGCGCCTGGAGGGGATCGAGGTGTTCTCCAACCAGGAGCGGATCCGCCGCTACGAGCTGGGCTACGAGCCCTACTCCGAGTCGGGGGGCTTCACCCGCCTCTCCAGCGTGAAGCAGTACGGCGTCAACGACGAGCTTCATCCCATCCAGTTCGGCTTCGGTTACTCGCGGTCGCTGGGCGGGGCCTGCGAATCTGGCTGCGAGAAGCCCTACACCGTCGACATGGGGACCCTGCCCGGCGGGGTGGACATCAGCACGGGCAGGGCAACGCTCATCGACATCAACGGCGACGCCCTGCCCGACGTGCTGAACACCACGGACAAGGGGGAGCACCGCTTCTACCTCAGCCAGATCGGGGACGGCGGCGAGCCCGGCTTCTCGGATTCCGTGGTGGAGAGCGCCTCCACCGAGGGCGGAAGCTCCTTTGTCCTGAACGCCCCCGGGGTGCAGGTGCTGGACGTCAACGGCGACGGGTTCACCGACATCATCTCCTCCCGGGTCGGCGAGGCGCTCTGCAACCGGGGCGAGGGCGACTGGTCCGCGAGCGCCGAATGCATGGCGGACGCCACCCTGCCCCAGCTGCAAGAGGACGAGGCCGGGGACCCCAATCCCAGGCACGTCCGCTTCATGGACTTCGACAACGACAAGCGGATCGACATGATCCGGACCCAGACCGGCGCCACCGAGGTCTTTCACAACAAGGGCGACGCCTTCGAGCAGCAGCTGGTGCAGGACATCGGAGCCGTGTTCGACGACAGCAACCTGCAGCTCTCGGACATGAACGGGGACGGGCTTCAGGATCCGCTGCAGGTGCTGACCGGGGGCAAGATCCGCTACCGGCTCAACCTGGGGTTCGGCAACTGGACGGACTGGATCGAGATAGACCTCGAGGGCATCGACGAGTCGGCGCTTCTGAACGCGCGGCTGGAGGACCTGAACGGGGACGGGCTGGACGACGTGGTGGTGGTGCTGGCCAACCAGCTGAGCTATGCGCTGAACCGCAACGGCCAGCGCTTCGACGCCTTCGTCACCCTCACCGACGCCGAGGTCGAGGGGGAGCTTCCGGAAAAGACCTCCGAGACCACCGTGCTGTTCGCCGACATGAACGGCTCGGGGTCAAACGATATCGTCTGGATCACCAACACGGGCCGGGTCCGCTTCCTGGAGCTCTTTCCGGTCAAGCCCAACCTGCTGAGCCGGATCGAGAACGGCATCGGTCACGTACAGAGCATCGCCTACGGCACCTCGGTGGCCGAGCAGGCGCGCGACCGGGCGGATGATCCCTGGCGCTACCGGCTGCCCCACGCCATGAACGTGGTCATCGCCACCGACTCCTGGGTCACGCTCACCGGGGGCGAGGACGGAAGCGGGCTTCACCAGCGCACCGAGATGCTCTACCACCACGGGTTCTACGACGGCGTGGAGAAGGCCTTCCGCGGCTACGCCGAGGTCGAGCAGCGCGAGCTGGCTGACGCCAACCTGGACAGCCAGGAGCCCGGGCTGACCTTCATGAGCTTCGACGTGGGGGCGGACGATCCGTATTACAACGGCCTGCTGCTCGAGCAGCGGGTTTTCGGCGGCGACGAGAGCGACCCGGTCCCGCTGCAGAGAGAGAGCGTCGAGTACGACGACTGCGAGGTGGCGGAGATCCCCGGGAGCGGGCTCAGATTACCGGTCCGCTACATCTGTGAAACCGGGCGCCAGAGCGTCATGCAGGAGGGGCTGCAGGAGAGCGAATGGGTGACCACCCGTTCGGAGCAGGAGCACGACGGCTACGGCAACGTGATCAAGAGCTCGAGCCTGGGCGTCATCCACCTCGGCCCGCCCGAATCGCCGGCCGAGTGCGCGGCCTGCAGCGGCTCGGGCGACACATTCGGCAAGCCCTGCGGGGCTTCCTGCACCGGGGACGAGCAGTACGCCGAGAGCGAGTTCGTCCAGCCCGGGGACGAAACCGGCGGCGCCTGGATCCTGGGCAGCCCCTTCCGGCAGATCAGTTACGGGGCGAGCGACGGGCCCCGGACCGAGACTCTCACCTATTACGACGGGGAACCTTTCCAGGGGCTTGCGCCCGGCATCTTGACCCAGGGGCTGGTCTCCCGGGTGACCCAGCGAGTGAGCGCGTCCTCCGAGGAGGTGATCGAATCGGCGCGCAACGCCCACGACGGGCACGGAAACGTCATCGAGAGCGTCGACCCCAACGGGACGCTCGAGCAGACCGCCACCCATCGCCGCAAGTACCAGTACGACGACCTCGGCCTCAAGCTCACGCGGGCGCAGATCCTGACCGAGAACGGACAGGGAGAAGCCTACGCGCTTCAGCGGGACATCGCCTACGAGCCGCTGTTCAACAAGCCCAGCGAGGCCACGGCCTGGATGCGGGTGGTGGACGGCAGCGTGGTATCGGCCCGCAACAGCACCGAGTATCGCTACGACAACTTCGGCCGCACGCTCAAGATCATTAGCCCGGGCGACACGGAACAGGCGCCCACCCAGGACATCGAGTACCTGCTCGGCGACCCGGCCAGCCGCATCGTGGTTCACACCAGGACCCAGGTGGGCGGAGAGCCCGACCTGGAGCAGATCCGCTGCCTGGACGGCCAGGGCAGGGAGTTCCAGAAACGCACCCGCATCGCCGAGGGCTCCTACCAGGTCACCGGGTTCACCGAGTTTAACCAGCGCGGCGCCAAGGTCCGGGTTTATCAGCCCTATCTCGGCACCTCGGCCGAGTGCGACGCCGAGCCGCCCGACGGCGTGCTCTACATCTCGCTGCGCTACGACGCCGTGCACCGGCCCGTGCAGACGACCGCGCCCGACGCCGAGATCTACGGCGAGGCCTCGATATCGCGCACGGTCTACCGGCCGCTGGTCACCCTGAGCTACGACCCCGAGGACAACGACCCCCAGAGCCCCGCCTTTGACACGCCGCTGGTTCAGCACACCGATGGGCTGGGGAGACCGGTCTGCATCGAGCGCTACCTTGAGAGCGTGGCCGGCGGCGCACAGCCCGCGGTCGTCGCCATCGAGTACGACAGCCTGGGACAGCTCGCCGCCTACACGGACCCGGGCGGCAACCGCCACACCCAGCAATACGATCTGCTGGGCCGGGTCATTGCCGTCGACGATCCGAACTCCGGCACGACGACCTTCACCTACGACTCGGCCGGCAACCTGATCGAGAAGGTCGACGCGCGGGGCGCGACCGTGGCCTCGAGCTACGACGGCGCCAACCGCCCGTCCGCGCGCTGGAACCCGGAGGCGCCGGAGGACTCGCGAATCGAGTGGGTCTACGACCAGAACCCGGATTGCGAGAGCTGCGAGAACTCGGAGGGCAAGCTCACGCGCGTCACCTATCCCCTGGGAGAAGGACGCGGCCGGGGTTCGGACGACGTCTCCTACGACGTGCGGGGCCGGACGGCCTTCACGGTGCGAACCCTGGAGGGCAACCCCTTCAAGACCGTGTTCAACTACGACAACGCCTCGCGCCTGGTGAGCGTCATCCACCCCGACGGCACCAGCTTCGAGAACAGCTACGACGACGCCTCGCGGCTCACGGGCATCGGGGGCGTGCTGGACAGCGTGACTTATGACGACCGGGGGCTGCTTTCCCAGGCCGCCTATGCCAACGGAACGCAGAGCGCCCGCACCTACGACGCGCTTCAGCGCCTGCAAACCCTGAGCGTGGAAGGCGGGGATGGCGCGGTGCTGCAGGGGTTCGACTTCACCAGGGACCGGGTGGGCAACCTGGAGCAGGTGGCCGATACGTCGCACGAGCGCCCGGGGCGCCCCTCCTGGGCGGCCGGTTACACCCACGATTCCTGGTATAGACTGATAAAGGCGAGCCTCGATGCGGGCGGTGATGCCGAGGAGACCATCGACTATGGTTTCGATCTGCTGGACAACATCGAGAGCGCCGTATCGAGCCTGGGCGCCGCCAGCCGGGCCCACGTGGGCGACTACGCCTACGGGTCTGACAGGCCCAACGCGGTCACGCGTGCGGGCGAGCGCGACTACGACTATGACGCCGCCGGACAGATGACGCTGCGCGGCGAGAAAAGCTTCGCCTGGGACTACATGGGGCGGATGACCAGCGCTTCCTCGGCCGACGACGACGTGCTCGGCCAGTACGTCTACGGCGCGGACCAGACCCGGGTGATGAAGCTCGAGGGCGGCGGGGCTATTCATTATATAAGCCCGAACTTCGAGGTGCGCGACGGCATCGGCACCTCTTACGCGCGCCTGGGGCGCACCCGAATCGCCCGGTTACAGAGCGCCGACTTGATGACCAAAGTCCTGCCCGACGTGGCGCCGGCCTCCGATCCCGACGGCCTGATCTCAGCGGCCGATGCCTGGGTGGTTCACGCCTCGGCCGAGGGCATCATCGACGGCGGGCCGCTCGGGGAAATGCAGCCCGAGCGCCTGCTCAGGGCGGCCGCGCGGCGCCTGCTGCTCGAAGAGGGTGACGACCGGGTTTTCCTGGGGAGCGATCAACTCGGCAGCTTGACGCTCGCCACCAACGCCGAGGGCGAGGTCGTGGGCGAGCGCGCCTTCTACCCGACCGGCGAGGAGCGTTTTTCCCAGGGCTACGTGGACGAGCACGGCTTCACCGGCCAGCAGGTGGATGAGTCGAGCGGGCTCGTCCACTTCGAGCACCGCTATCTCGACACCGCCGCCGGCCGCTGGATCAGCGCGGACCCGGCCTTTCTGGTCGCCAGCACTCAGTCGATCGGCAGGCTAGGCGAATCGACGACTGCCTACGCCTACGTGGCGAATAACTTTATCAATAGAATTGATCCTAGCGGACTAATAATTAAACCCATGAGTAAAAAGAAAAAAGACATTAATAAGCTGCAACGTTATTTCAAGAAAATGAAAGAGGCGGGGGGAGTCGTCAAAAAAAATCTCGAATACATGGAGAGATCGGAGGCGACGTTTCATTTCGATATCAACGCGTCATCTGCTAGCAAGTCGGCACCTTTTAAGGGCGAAAACGAGAAGGCGCCAAAGAATATTGCGATAAGGATAAATCCCAAGCAGATGAAAGAACTTGGCCAGAAAAAGATCGTTGGTTTAGCTCACGAAATGCAACACGCGGTAGACTGGGCGACAGGCGAAACGGCGAACGCTTTGGCAGACAGCGCATTGACGCCGGCACAAAAAAATCTCTACCTAGAATATCGGGCCAAGGGAGCAGAGAACCAGATGAGAAAAGCCCTTAATATAGAAATGAGAGATTACTATTTTAACAAAGATAAAGATACAAAGATTCGTTCTGGAGAGGTGAGGGAATGGAAATAGTTGTATGCGTACGTTCCGCAATCAATGTATACCGAGGACATCGCATATATGATGCGTTGATCGATAGATAATAGCCGCGAGACAACCTATGTTCTTACTAAAATCGCTTTTTTCCGTCGTATTTTTAATCGTTCTATCGGCCAGCTGTGGGAGCGACGACGAGAAGAGCTGCCCGGCGGGCGCCCCGGGCTGCCCCTGCCGCGAGGACGGCTCCTGCGACCAGGGGCTGGCCTGCGGCGACAATGTTTGCTCCGGCGAGAGCCGGGTGGGGCTGGCGGTCAGCAGCGCGCAGGCCCGCTCCTGCGAGGTGCTGCTGGTGCAGAGCGGCGAGGGCGCAGAGATCGTGGGGGTGCTGGCCGACGACGCGGTCAAGGCGGCGCACGTGCGCAGGGGAGAGAGCAGCGCCGTTACCTTCATCTCGAAAACCGATGAGCGCATCGACTCGGGAAGCGTACAGCTGCGCGTGGCCGGTTCCGAGAAGGGGGGCATCGAGGTACGCAAGAGCTCGTGCGCCGATAAGGAAGGCAGGGCGATCGAGGGGGCCGAGGTGACGTTGAGCGAGTAGCGGGGCGAATCTTACGGCGGGCTGCCGGGCGAGTGGTCCGGCGGGCGGTCGGACGGGCAGTCGGTGTGTGGCAAGCAGGGGAGAACCTATGTCGAACAAAGAAGGCCATCTGGTTTCGCCGCTTCGCGGCGTTCTTCTTCTGGGGAGCGTTCTTTTCGCGCTATCCGTGTCGTCCTGCTTCGGCGGCGACGACGACGACGACGACAGCGTCGAGGCGCCGGACGCCGGGGCTGACGCGGGCGGATGCGGCGGGCACTTCGGCTGCGAATGCGTCCTGGAAGGGGAGCCGTGCGCCGGGGCGCTTTCCTGTATAGAGGGTGTATGCCAGCCCCAGGGCTGTGGGGCCGGGAAGGCGGGGTGCGCCTGCGCGCAAGGGGAGCGGTGCCTTACGAGCAACATCGGCGAGCAGCTGGTCTGCCTCGCCGGGATGTGCACCTACCCGGGCTGCACGGCGGCCGGGGAGACCGCCTGCCCCTGCATCGACGCGCAGCAGTGCAGCGCCGGGGACGCCGCCTGCAGCAACGGGATCTGCGTTCTGACCGATTGTTTGCCCGGCGAGAGCCACTGCGAGTGCCTGGGCGGGACCTGCGACCCGATGCTCATCTGTCGCGACGACACCATCTGCGTGGCAGGCGCGGGCTTCGAGGGCGGCCCCTGTTTGCAGGACGGGACCTGCAACCGCCGTAACCGCTGCGACGAGCTGCTGAACGTCTGCGTTGCCTGCGAGCTCGGAGAACAGGGCTGCCAGTGCACCGACGGCGGGGGATGCGGTAGCGGCCTGGTCTGCTGGAACGACCTCTGTTTGACGGAGGATCAGGTGCCGCCGGCCGAGCCCCTTTGCTACACGCCCTGCTCCAGCGATCTGGTCACCGATACCGAGACCCGCACCTGCGACTCGGACGGATTGCTGCCCGGGTGCATCGGCGACAAGACCTGCGTGGACGGCTCCTGCATGGACCCGGGCGGAGCGACCATCGTCTGCGACGACGACATCGACTGCCCCTTCTATCAGACCTGCCTGCAGGGGAAGTGCTACTCCAACTGCGAGGGACACTCGGACTGCCCGCCCGACAGGTCCTGCTACAAGAAGGTCTGCCGCCTGCCCTGCCAGTCAACCTCGGGCGCGGAGACCTGTCCGGATGGCTTCTTCTGCGCGGCGCACGACGGCGAGAACGGCCACTGCACGCCGCTGGCCGATCCGGCCGACCAGCCCGGGCAGCAGCCCACGGGCGGCTTTGCGCTGGATCTCACCGGTGTCGAGTTCTCCAACATCGCGGTCAGCGGTTCCTTCCAGATCCAGCCCGAGGGTGAGCGGTCCGAGAGCTACACCATCCGCAAGCTCGGCCACACCGCCACCATGGCCGATGGCAGCGTGGTGCGGGTGGAAGCGCCCCGCGACCTCGATACCGGCGAATACCTCCCCTGCGACGCCGCGGCCGGACAGTGCCCGCTGGACTGGCTGGAGATGGCCTTTGACGGCGACCCCACCCGCGATCCCACCCTGGAGGTGGAGGCGCTGGCCGGCTGCGGCGACAGCTGCCCGGTCATCAGTCTCGGCAACGCCGGGGGAACCGACGCGGTGCGCTGGCAGGGCGAGCTGGAGGTGAGCAGCCCGAACGGCCGCACCACGCTTCTGCTCACCTATGTCGAGCGGCCCGAGGGCCGCTGGTCCGGGACCATGTACTACTTCGGCAATTTCTCGGACAAGGGGGTCGAACAGTGGCTCGGCCGGGACGACCTCGGCAACGTGGACGGCGTGGACAACGGGCTTCTGCGTCGCTGGGGAGCCTTCCGGCAGGGTAACCTGAACGGCGGATGGGAGGAGATGAAAGCGGTGCTGACCGCGACCCGCACCGAGTCGTGGCGCTACGGGGCCGTCAAGCATAAGTGCCGGGAGGTCAACTCCGGCTCTACCACCCACGCCTGCTATCCCTTCTCGAACGAGGCCGGGGTACGCACCTACGTGAACGACTGGCAGACCTTCCCCATCCCCACCGGCGCGGTGGAGTTCCCCATCGCCATGAATCTCAGAGCGGCGGGCAGCGGGGGCAACTCCCGCCAGATCGCCGGCCGTATCGAGACGGCGCTTTCCCTGCACTATGCCGCCAATCCCGCGGTCGCCCTGAAGCTCGAGGCGGATCCGGCCGACTCGGGCGCTTGCAGCTCGGCGATCACCAGCGACTGCGTGGTCTTCCTGGAGGAGTTCTCGGCCGAGATCAACGTGGGCGGTCGGTTCGTCAGCGACTCGACGTCCGCTTGCGGAGCCGGCTACGAGAAGACCGCCTTTCCCTGGCTGGTTCCCGGATTCACGGCCGCGACCGAGGTCGACGGGGATACCGGGCTGTGCTACCGCTACGAGTGCCTGGACGGCGAGCTGCCCTACGACGTGTCGTACGACGCCGATCTGCTGCCGCTCAATACCAGCCTGGCCTGGGCCAACCCGGTGCCGGACGGGGCGCCCCGGCCGCGAACGCTGCGCTTGCTGGACGGCGCGCTGGTCAACCAGTCCGAGCTGGTCATCCTCTTCGAGGAGAGCTTCGATTCCTTTGTCGACACGGGCGCGCAGGCCATATCGGCTTACGGCTATATGGTACTGAAACGGCAGCCGGCCGACATCGATCCCACCGACGGGAACGATAACGGCATTACCGACGCCTTCGAGGGCACCGAGCCGCCCGCGGAGCTTCAGAAGACCGTTCAAGCGCACCTCGGATTGCAGTGCGAGCAGGAGCTGCTCGAACAGATCGGCCTGGGAGACCCCGGGGATATGCCGAGCGATCTGGCCGGCAAGGGATTGCTCAACGAGCTGGTGGAGATGCTGCTGACCGGCAACCAGAGCGCCGAGTTGATCGACCCGCTGGTCTCGGACCGGTTGCGGGATGACGTGGTCGTGCACTATCTCTGCGAGGACACCGGCCTGTTCAACGGAGGCGAGGACGATAGGGGCGGGACAATCGCCGGAGCGGATGCCGGGGTGGACGGCGGAGTCGGCCCCGGGATGGACGGCGGAGGCGACACGGACGTCCGCATCGCCTGTCCCGCGGGCAGCCGGGTGACCTTCTTCGTGGTGAAAGACCCGGAGGTGATCTCGGGCTGGGACGTGGCCGAGGCGGATTGCCAGCAAGACGTCGTGTGCGACGCCGCCGGCTGCACCGGCGGAACCTGCCAGCAGACCCTGAACCAGTGGCGCAGCAACGGGCTGGTGCAGAGCTGGGAGCCCTACTGGCGCTGCTCGGATCCGAATCAGGTCTACTGCGACGACGACCGCATGGACCTGCGCAACGGCAAGCAGTTTTTCGCGCCCCCGGATCCGGCCAGCGGCGCCGTCTTTCTGCCCCTGCGCCCGGCCATGGCGGACGCCTTTCGTTACAAGATCCGCTTCCAGAGCCGCACCGGCGCCCAGGTGGGCTTTGCCCCGGAGATATGCCTGCCCGACTCGGACCAGATTCCCTACTGCTACGACCCGGGACAGATCGAGCAGATCCGGAGCCGGATCGACTGCCTGGTCGCCGTGTACACCGACGACGATCTGTACGCCGCGCTCGACGATACCTGGGACGACGAGCTGGACGCTTTCCTGCGCGGGAGCTTCTCCCGCTTCGAGGACGGCCGGGATGGGTTCGAGCGCCTGTTTACCGAGTTGCTCATCATGCTGGGCGACGAGTCGCTCACCCGCGCCTTTGCCTCGCGCTTCGACCTGGCCGGGGCCGGGGGCGCCAGCTTCCAGGGCTCGTTCTTCGAGAGCGGCGGCATCGATCTGTCGGGAGTGGCCGGGTTCGAGATGTACCTGCTCTACCAGGCCATCCAGTACTACCAGACGGCGCTCGATCGCGGCTATCTCATGGGGCCGAACATCGCCGAGGCCATGACCCGGGGCTCGAGCGACAGCGAGCGCAACTTCATCTCGCCCGAGACCGTGGTTCTCTACTTCGACCGCCTCATCCGCGCCTCCACCCAGAAGGCCCGGGCCTGGAGCGAGGTGGCCAAGAACTACCAGAACTTCAACCGGCCGGGTCTGGCCCGGGCGGTGATCGAGCGCGCCTACACCTCCACCTACCTGGAGTCTGTAATCCTCTCGGAGCTGATGTGGGATATCGCGGAAAACTCGCGCTACGCCGATCAGGCCCAGATCACGCTGACCGTGGAGGATGCGCAGAAGCGCTACCGGATGGCGCTGCTCGACATGCGGGACGTCTACTCGTCCATCACCGACGACGTCAATTACTTCGGGTTCGCGCCCGACTACGTCCCCTTCCCGGCGCTGGACGCGGGCAACGTGCGCGACACCAACGCCTTCGAGGTGATGCTGGGGATCGCCCAGTCCAGGGTGCTCACCGCCAGGCAGCGCGAGGATCAGGCCCTGGCTGCCAATCGCAGCTACAACACGGACGCGGCCCAGTTCCAGGCCGAGCTGGTACGGATTCGCAACAACTACGAGAACCAGCTGGCGGACATTTGCGGCACCTTCGAGGGTATCGACGGGAATGTCTACCCGGCCACCGAGAAGTACGCCGACCTGGACGAGTACGCGACGCTGCTCGGCGACCCCTGCGGCCGCATGGGCAACGGCCAGATCCACAACTCCATGGTCGAGTACGAACAGTCGCTGCTGCAGCAGAAGCTGCTACAGACCCGCTTCGAGAACGTGCTGGCCGAGGTGGAGATCGAGAGGCAGCGCGTCTCGGACCAGTGCAAGCTGACGATGAAGATCGCGGATTTTCAATACCAGCAGGCCGGCAGGGTCATGGCTCTGAACGCGGCGATGGAGTCGGCTCGCATCACCATGGAGAGCATTAACCGTAAAATCGGCGCGGCCGCCGCCTTTGCCCAGGCTGCCATGTGCGTTCCGGAGCCCTTGAATCCCGGAAGATGCGGCGAGGCGGTCGCCGACGGCGCCATCGCGCTGGCGGCGGCCGGGGCGCAGGACGCGGTCACCCTGGCCGGGAGCACGGCCATCCTGGCCATGCAACAAGAGGTGGCCGACGTCGAGCGCCAGACCGCCAGATGGGTCACGCAGAGCCAGTGCCAGGCGGCGATGATCGACTCGAACGCGCGGACCTTAACCCTGCTCTTGCAGATCAAAGAGATCGAGATCGAGGCGCTCAAGCAGCAGTACCAGTCCCAGCTCGTCCTTTCGGAGATCGTGAGGAACTACAACAACGCCAGGCGGCGCCTGACCGAGCAGGAAGAGGCCGAGCAGCTTTTGATCAACGTGGAGGCGGCGCGCAACGATCCCAACATTCGCATCTACCGCAACGACGCCGTCATCAACGCCGACATCTCGTTCAACGACGCCCTGCGAGCGGTCTACCGCGCCACCAAGGTGTTCGAGTACTATACCAGCCAGAGCTACGAGCGCCTGGACCAGCTCTTCCTCATCCGCATGGTCGGAGCGGGCGACTACAACCTGGAGAACTACCTGGTCCAGCTCCAGAACGAGTACTTCGAGTTCGAGGAGCTTTTCGGCGTGCCCGACACCCGGGTGGCGATCCTCTCGCTCAGGGACGACATCATGCGCATCCCCTTCCTGGACGAGAACGGTCAGCCCCTCTCCCAGGGCGCGCGCATCGACAAGATGCGCGCTCGCCTGGGCAGCGTCGACCTGCTGAACTCCAGCGGCTACCTCACCGTCCCCTTCGGCACCAGCCTGGATTCGGTCTCTCCGCTGACCCGGAACCACAAGGTGCTCTACATCGAGGCCGACATCGTCGGTTCCGACGTGGGAGACACGGTCGGCAGGCTCTATCTCGGTCAGGCGGGTACCGGGGTGGTGCGCAATATCGCCGACGAGATCGACTACTACGTATTTCCCGAGCGCACGGCGGTCATCAATCCCTATTTCAACGGGAACAGGGTGTTCGAACCGCAGGTCTACCGTAACCATCGGCTCAGGGGCCGGCCCCTGGTCAATACCGCCTGGGAGCTCTTCATCAACCAGCGGGACGAGATCGTCAACAAGGATATCGATCTGCAATCCCTATCCGATATCAGGCTATTCGTGTACTACACGGACTTTACCGCTCTGTAGGGGATCGAACATGCGAGGAGCGAAAGCGATGAAAACCAATATCAGCCAGACGGCATCTGCGCTCGCACTTCTCTCGGCCCTGGCCCTGGCGGTCGTCGGCTGCGGATCGGAGGACGGGAGCCGCCCCGACCGGGACGCCGGGGACGACGGCGGCGGAGGCACCGGCGGCACGGGGACCGCCGGCACCCAGGCGCAGGACGCCGGCTCCGACGGCGAGATCGTCTGCCTCGACGGTACGGTCGGCTGCCCCTGCGACAACGGATCGTGCAGCGAGGGGCAGTGCGTGAGCGGCTGGTGTATAGATTGCCTGCGGGGCGAGGACGGGTGCCTGTGTCGTAGCAACGGAACCTGCGACCAGGGGCTGGTCTGCACCGACGGGGTCTGCGAGCTCTGCCCGCCGGGCGAGAGCGGCTGCGCCTGCCTGGAGGGAGACGCCTGCACGGGCGGGCTGGTCTGCCAGGCGGGCGTCTGCGTGCAGGAGCAGTGCGTGGACGGGAGCCTCGGCTGTCCCTGCCGGCCCTGGAACGAACCTCCCCGCTGCGACGGCGACGCCTATTGCGGCGACAACGACCTCTGCGTCGCCTGCTCGAACGACGTGGCCGGGTGCGCCTGCGACGAGGGCGCCTGCTCGGGCGGCCTGTTCTGCGTCGAAGACCTCTGCCAGGAGATCCTCGACTGCGAGGGGCTCAAGGACGCCGGGCTGTGCGGCGAGCACCAGCTCTGCGACGCGGGCCCGGTGTGCCGGGAAGGCGAGTGCGAGCCCAGCTACCTCTGGGACGAGGATCTAGTCGATTGCATCCTCGACGCCGTCTGCTCTCCCCCCGATTCCCACCGGAGCATCGCCGACCAGTGCGCGTCGGAGCTGCGGGTCTGCGTCGAGCGGGAGGGCATTCCCGACATCTGCGGCGATTGCGTCGAGGGAGCGGTGGAAAGCGACGGCGTCTGTCTGTACGAGATAGACTGCAACGGCGAGGTCTGCCAGGACGACGAGTACTGCGATCGGCTGGACGTCGGGGGAGTTCCCCTGTGCAAGGCGCTGCCCTGCGGCGAGGGCCAGGTTCGCAACAGCAGCGGCAGCTGCGTCACCTGTTCGCGCAGCTGCGAGGTCGAGGGCAGCACCGGGCGGCCCTGGCCCTTCCAGGATAACGAGGGCAACTGCATCTGCGAGACCCAGCCCGGCTACTTCTTCCCCAAGGGCGGCTCGGGCAACCCTCAGAAGTGCGACGCGGACCGGGACGGATGGGTCAGGGACGACGTTCGCGACCCGGTCTTCCAGAGCCAGGGCGGGGATGCAGCGCTGGCGCAGAACATGCGCTGCGACGTCCGGAGCATCGACCGCGTGGCCCTGAGGGACGAGTACGGTATAGAGGTCCAGCTCTGGTCCTGCGCGCAGGGGCTGGTCAAGCAGCAGGGCACCGATCCGCCGCCGGCCGACGCCTGCAGCGACGCCGAGGATCACCTGATCAGGCTGCTGGAGAGCAAGCGCAACGATACTCCCGGCGACCCGGAGCAGAGCACGACCGCGCCCGCGTACGGCGAGCGCCGGCTGAGGGCCAACGAGCTAAACGCGCTCACCAAGGCCTGCGTCGACACGTTGGGCGACTACAACGACAACGGCGACGAGGACGTGGACGAGGTGCAGCCCAGGCCCGCGGACACGGGTGCGCTTTCCGAGGAGCAACGGCTGCGGAGCTTCGCCCATTTTATCGAGCTGTACACCGCCCGCTACCAACCGCCCTCCGGCGTCGAGCTGTATGGCCGGTTGCTCGTCGCCGAGCGTTCGCGCTGCAATACCGACACCTTCGTGCTCGGCTACGGTAGCGGGGCGGCCTACGACCAGAGCGTGGCATCGACTTACTGGCGCAGCTGCTACCGGAACCGCGACCCCGGGTTCGACGCGGACGACACCGGCGAGGCCGGAAACGACTTCGCCCAGTGGAGCTGCGACAGCAGGACCGGTTCCTGCGCCGCTGTGCCGCCGGCGCACCCGGACAGAGACGCGGAGGGATACGACGCGAGCACGGACGAGCTGCTGCGCGATCACGGCCTGTGCGAGCTGGGAGGCGTCCCACCGGCCGACGGGGTGTGGCGCGGCATGCACCACCACAGCCAGTTCAAGTGCATGCGGATCTCGGACGCGGACGGGCTGAGTGCAAGCCCGCCGACGCTCACCTTCAACTACTGCTGGGCCGAGTCCTGCGAGGGAGAGGGGATCGAGTGCGTGCTCAGCCGCAGCAATGGTGAGCTGGAAACCCGCGATCCCGTCATAGCCTGCACCGCGGACAGCGGCGCGGCAGACGACTACGAGGTGGGCTGGATGGCGGTGAGGTATCAGCCGTACGGGCACATGGTCGACCCGGACCACGACGGCACCTTGACGCTGGCGGAAGGAACCGACCCGGACTACAACGGCGGCTGCGTGAACGAGGACGCCGAGTGGCCCGACCTCTGCCCCTACCCCGAGTTCGGCGTCTGTTCCAGCGCGCCCACCGGCGCCTTCGGCCGCTACCACTGCTACGGCTGGGACTCGATGTTCCTCTGGGCGCCGGACGACGCGACGACCGACAACTATACCCGCAACACGCTGTTCTTCGCCGACGAGGATTCGGGTACCGATGAGATCAACATGAGCGTCTGGGCGCCCGCGCCCGACGATTCGCCGGGCGCGGCGTGCATCTAGTAATAACCACGCCGTGGTTCTCGGACCGCTCTTCTAATCATGCCAGGAGAAAAACCGGATATGGAAAACAATCCCAATCCCGTAACAGATAGCTTGATAGAGATCTGCCGCCGCCTCGAAGCGCTGGAGGAGAGAGAGCGACGGCGCGCCGCGAGTCGAAAACGCCTGGCCAGTGCGATAGGCGGGATGGCGGTCGCCACGCTACTGGTTGCGACCGTGGCCGTCGCCGACCCGAGCGTTTCCCTGGACTGTCCCGGAGGAGATCTGTTCTGTTTCGATCCCAACACTCCGGCCCGGGCCAGCGAGGTCAACCACAACTTCGCCCAGCTAAAGCAGTGGCTCGAGCAGAAGGTCGGCGACGCGGGTACCGATGACGTGAGCGTGACAGGCGACCTCGACGTCGGCGGGACGGTCTCAGCCAACAACGACATCGATGTCAGCACGGATTCCGGAGGCGGCATTGTCGTCAACGGCGGAGGCGGCACCATGCGACTCGACGGCGATGAGATCGAGGTCGACACCGGCGGGTCCGGGCTTTACCTCAACTCGAACGCCGGCCTGCCGGTATACGTCGGCGGGGACATATATATCGACGGTAATATCAAGGATGGTCTCACGCAGAGCGATTACGTTGGGGCGGCCAGGAACGACAGCTCCGGGGCCACCGATGTCTCGCTAGGTATCCACTGGACCAAGGGGATCTGTTTCTTAACGCAGATTAAATTCGCGGACATCGACGCCGCCACAGAGGCTGCCGAATGCCGGATCTTCACGGATGGATCGGGTAACTGGAGGCTCCAAGCCTATCTGGAGGGCACCGACGATGCCAACGCCTGGTGCCAGGCCCGCTGCCTGGTCTGGGATCGTTCGTGACCGAATACAGGCGAGAAGAAGGAAGAAGGGGACGGAAGGAAGAAGGGGACGTTCCCAACTTACGCAACTTACGCAGAGAACTAGCTTTCAGGCCGTTTAGAGGGAGGTCGAGGTTATGGATAGCGCACAAAGGGAAACCAGACTGTTCGAAAGGCTGGAAAGGCTCGAGACCGAGCTTATACAACAGCGGCGACAGAGGCGCCGGGGAAGGCTCTGGTTGGCCCTTGCGCTCGGCACCGGGCTGCTGATCTGGGCCGGAGGGGCGCTGTCCGATCCGGCGGTTTCGCTCGATTGCGACGACGCCCAGACGGACGCCTTGTATTGCTTCAACCAGAACACCCCGGCGCGGGCCAATCACGTCAACAGCAACTTCGCGCAGCTCGTCGACTGGCTGGAGCAGAAGGTCGGAATGGTGGGCGATGAAAATGTCGTGGTGACCGGCAACCTGGACGTTGACGGTTCGGCTACTGTCCATGGAGGGCTCTCTGTTGATGGTTCCGCTGCTCTCAGCGGGGGGCTCTCGGCCGGAAACCTTATCGTGCCGGCGGACGCGTCGAGCGACGAGATCAACATCGATGGCCCGGTAGAGATCGCCGGGCCCGTGAACGCGTTCGGAGCGCTTCAGGGTAAAAGCGGTTTTGAGCGACACACGGCGCCGACGGACGGGCTGGTCTTCTCATATATGTATTCTAGTACGTATGGGCACCACCTGCGGCTTCAGGGGTACGTCGGCACACCAACGCTGCCTTCGGAGCTCAACGAAGGTTCCTTGGCGAGCTACCTGAAAACGAGGGCCTCGGTTCGTAACGAAGCCGGCGATACGGCTGCCTCGATCGTATTTCCGGTAGAAAAGGGTCAGCAGTGGTTGGTCGGGGCATATAGTAGCTATCTGACAAATGTCGCTTGGTCGGCGGTCTTTTTACCGCTGGGGAACGACCAGTAATTCTCAAGCGCTTTCGTGCAGGGATGAAGACGGGGCATTCGGGCTGCGACCGGCGCCAGCGGGACGTCCTTGTCCGGGTCCGATCGCCATACTATGTTTCGGCCGATGCCGGTCATCGACGCCAAGCAGATCAGCAAGAGCTACGGCGCGGATACCGTTCTCGACCGAATTGACCTGACCATCGAGAACGGCGAGCGGATCGGGCTGGTGGGGATCAACGGCTGCGGCAAGAGCACGCTGGCACGGGTGCTGGCCGGAGTCGAGGCGGCGGACAGCGGCGAGACGGTGAGGCAACGGGGCGCCCGGATCGCGTTTCTCGGGCAGACCCCCGAGGTCGATCCGGAGCGGACGGCGCTGCAGGAGGCTCTCTCCGGTCTCGAACAGTGGTCGCGGGCGAAAGAGCGGTACGAGGCGGCGACGCGTGCGGTGGATGCAGGTGCGGCGACGCGAGCGCCGGATGCGGGTGCGGCGGTATTGCAGGAGGCGATACGGGAGCAGACCGAGGCGGCGGCCGAGGTGGAGCGGTTCGGGGGGTGGGGCGCCGGGCACCGGGCCGAGTCGCTGCTCGGCCGCATGGGCGTCTGCAGCCCGGACGCGAAGCTGGGGAGCATGAGCGAGGGCGAAAAGCGGAGGGCGGCGCTGGCGCGGATACTCGTATCAAAGCCGAGCCTGGCCATCCTGGACGAGCCGACCAACCACCTGGACGTGGATTGCATCGAGTGGCTGGAACGCTACCTGATCGACGAGTTCGAGGGGGCGTTGCTGCTGGTCACCCACGATCGCTACTTCCTGGACCGCGTGGTCGGGCGTACGCTGGAGCTGAGCCAAGGCCAGCTGTACAGCTATCTGGGCGGATATCGCGCTTACCTGGAAGCCAAGAGCGAGCGGCTGGCGCAGGAGGCGCGCGCCGAGGCCAACCGGCAGAACTTTCTCAGAAGCGAGCTGCTCTGGTTGAGGCGGGGGCCCAAGGCGCGGACCACCAAGCAGAAGGCGCGGGTCGAGCGCGCGCAGCAGGCTCTGGCCGCGGAGGCGCCCCGCGAGGAACGGGCGGTACAGCTGGCGCTCGATACCTCGCGCAGCGGCAAGACCATCCTGGATCTCAAGGGCGTGAGCGTCGAGCTCGGCGGCAGGCGCCTGGTCGACAGGCTAGACCTGTCGATGGTGCGCGGCGAGCGCATGGGGATCTTCGGCCCCAACGGGTGCGGGAAGACGACCTTGCTGCGGACCATAGTCGGCGAGCTCGAGCCGAGCGAGGGCAGCGTGGTGGTGGGAAAGAACACCGAGATCGCATACCTGAGTCAAACCCGCCGCGATCTGGACCTTGAAAAGTCCATTTACGACAACGTGGCCGAGCAGCGCGTGCGCATCGACCTCGGCGGCCGGGAGATGGACAAGCGGGGCTACCTCGGGCGCTTTCTCTTTTCCAACCAGAAGCAGCGACAGCTGATCGGCTCGCTTTCCGGGGGCGAACGCTCCCGCGTCGCGCTGGCCGGGCTGCTCTGCCGCCGGGCCAACCTGGTCGTATTGGACGAGCCGACCAACGATCTGGATGTCTCCATGATCGGGTCGCTGGAGCAGATGCTGATCGACATCGACGCGGCGGCGTTGATCGTGACCCATGACCGCTTCTTTCTCGACCGGGTGGCGACCAGCATCCTGCATGCACAGGGCGACGGCCGGTTCCTGCGGTACGAGGGAAATTACAGCGACTACAAGCACCTGATGGGGCGGCATCCGGAAACGCGGGCAAACGATCCGGACGAAAAAGGACGGAGCCGGGCCGAGAAATCGGCATCCGGGAGACGAAGAGCGAACCGCCCGGTCAAGCGCAAGCCGCTGACCCGTGCTGAGGAGATGGAGCTGGAGGGGATCTGCGAGGTCATCGAGTTGGCGGAAGGGCGGGTCGGCGAGATCGAAGCGCGCTTGGCCGACCCGCAGACCTATGCCAGCGGTACGGTGGATATTCCCGCGCTGCTGGCCGAGCTGGACCGGGCCAAGGAAGAGGCCCGCCGGAAGATGGCTCGCTGGGAGGAGCTGGAAGACAAGCGGCAAGGCGGGTAGAACCCGTCGACGAGGCGCCACCGCTACCAACGGGAACACGCTACCCCTTTACAGCGGAATCGCGGTACGATTCGTCCTGAACGGCGATGAGCGGGCGGAAAGAAACGGACGGAAAGGAAGAGGGCGGCCCGAGCGGAGCGGCGAGCCGGCAATCGGTGCTCGAGATCCGCAGCCTCGACCGGTTCGAGTCAGAGGTCATCGAGTGCGAGATCCCGGTGGTGGTGGATTTCTGGGGGTCGCGTTGCGGTCCCTGCAAGTCGATGGCCCCGGCCTTTCTGGCTTCGGCCGAGACCTTCGAGGGCAAGGCGAAATTCGTCAAGGTCAATACGGAAAGCAGTGCGGAAGTCGCCCGTTCCTTCAATATCCGTAGCGTACCCACGTTGGTGGTCTTCTATCAGGGCGACGTCTTTGACGTACACGTGGGCGCCACTCCGAAGCCTCAGCTCGACGCCATGGTGCGCCGGGTGCTGGACAGGCACGAGGGGGTGGGATTGCTGGATAAGATCAAACGCTTCGTGTCCGGAGGCTCCTGACGGTCGTGCGTCGAATCCTTTACGAGGGGGGAACCGGGGAGCGGAACGCGGTTTTCCTTTCGGAAACGCGCTGACCGCTGCCGGGCTTCGCCGTCCGACAGAAGATCGATCGGAAGGGGCGCGAGGCTCAGTTGCACCCGATCCGTTCCGTGCTCACCACCACGTCGTCGAACCATACCCGGTTGCTGTGACCGCCGGCGTCTTCGCTGGTGACGTAGTGCTGTACCCGGATCCGGTTGAGGGCGAGCGTCGGGCTGGTGCGCCACATCATCCCGTCCTGCTGGTGTACGAGCTCGTCGTCCAGGTAGTAGGCCATGCTTCCGTCGTGCTCTCCGGGCGTGTTGGCCCGCATGGTCATTTCTAAACAGAACCAGCGGCTGACGGGAAAGGCCACCGGCGGGTCAGGCTCGAAGTGATTGCCCCAGCAGCACTGCGGTTGATCTTCGCAGGTGGGCAATCCCTTGTCGGCGCACTCGTTACAGATGCTGGTCACGTCCGCGTAGCGTTCGCATCTGGTATCGCAGCTCATCTCCGGGAAATAGGTGTAGAAGAAGCTCTCGTGGCTGTCCTGGCGGAAGTCGACGGTCGTTCCCATGTGAAGCTCGCCGTTCGGCAAGCATCCGGCCGTACCGTGGTACCAGAAGTCGTCCGGCTGCGAGCCGCCGATATTGAGGAAGTGGTGCACGTACCGGTGGTCGTCGGCGAAGCGCACCCAGGCGCGGAAGTAGAGCTGTTCGAAGCTGCGCAGGAAGCAGTTGACCTCCTGTGATCCGTCGCAGGCCCGCCAGTCGACGCTCGCACCCTGATAGCCCGAACCGGCGGCGGCCGGCATGTACAGCGCCCAGCTTCCGCCGTGCGGTTGTTCGGCCGACAGGGTCACTCGATCGCGATCATCGATCCCTGAGCCCTGAATGAAGTCCGATTCGACAAGCCAGTCGTCGAAAACCCCGTCGCCGGCTTCGAAATCCTCGCACAGCAGCCAGTCGGGATGGGGATTGTTGCAGGAAAACGCGGCGGCAGCCGAGTCGATCCGCCCGGCATCACCCGCTTTGCTTCCGGCCGTCGCGCCCTCCGCGGCCGCGTCTACGAGCAAGCCCGCCGCGCCCGCTGCTCCAGCAGCCGAACCGTCCGCGCCGTAAGCGCCGCCGGCGCCGGCAACCGACCTACCGCCGTCGCCAGCGTCTTCCGCGCCGCCGCCGTCGGATACCGTAAGCCCGCTGCCGACCGGGTCGTTCTGGCATCCGCAGATCGACCACGTATAGAAAGCAACCGCGGCGAAAACCATCGCCATCGACCGCAAGGCGGTGCCGGCTCCTCTCGCCGCCGTGCCGCGCGATCGTTCGCTCACGCCTCTGGCCATGACCACCTCTCCCTCGTTTCTAGGAACGTATCATAGGTGATCACTTTATACGGCCCCGTTTACTGGCAGAAGGCCGAAAGCAAGC